>JBOGHW010000046.1:0-186320 GCA_050744865.1 Acidimicrobiales bacterium
AACGCGAGCGCCGTGGCAATCACGCCCGAGGAGTTGCTCATGCCCGCGACCTTGAACCCGAAGCTGAGCATCGCGGTGCCCGCCCCGAAGAACACGAGCAGTCCGGTGCCCAGGAACTCGGCGAACAACGCTCTCGGTCTCACAGAACCCCCCAACTCATGCGCAGCGTTTCCCCTCGCCTTCAGCTTATGCCGCCGGGGGCGTCGAGTTGGATTTCCCGGCGGACTTCGCCGCCGTGGAGCGCCCGGCGATCCCGCTTCGTTCGCGGGCCCCGGCCCGAGCTCAGAGATCCCGAGACTCAGAGCAGCTCGGGGCGGACCCACTCCTTGCCCAGCACGTAGTGCTCGAGGAAGACGTGGACGGTCTCGTACCACAGGCGCACGTTGCCGGGCTTGAGGATCCAGTGGCCCTCGTCGGGGAAGTACAGGAACTTGGCCGGGACCTGATTGCGGACCAGCGCCGTCCACAGATCCAGACCCTCGCCCACCGGAACCCGGTAGTCCTTGTCGCCGTGGATGACAAGGATTGGGGTGCTGATCGAGTCCCAGTGCAGGTGGGGCGAGTTGAGCTCGTAGCGCTCGGGGGCCTCGTCCGGGTATCTCCACTCGGTGGTCCACCCACCGGGATGATCGGTGGTGCCGATGAAGTGACCGAGCGACCACAGGCTGGCGTGGGTGACGATGGCGCCGAAGCGGTCGGTGTGGCCGGCGACCCAGTTCGCCATGTATCCCCCGTACGAGCCGCCCATCATCGCCGTGCGCTCGCCGTCGATGTCGGGCCGCGCCACGGCGGCGTCGGTTACGGCCATGATGTCGGCGAAGGGAACCGGTCCCCACTTGCCCCACGCTCGCTGCACCATCGCGTCGCCGTAACCGGTCGACAGCCCGGGGTCGGGCAGTAGCACCGCCCATCCTCTGGCCACCATCAACCACGGGTTCCACCGCCAGCTCCACGTGTTCCAGCTCGCCAGGGGACCTCCGTGCACCCACAGCAGCAGCGGCGCCGGCTCGGGCGAGTCGGGGTGGGCCAACCAGGCCCGGATAGCCGTCCCGTCGCCGGCGACGGTGGTGACCTCGTCCAGCCGGCCGGGCAGCTGCCCGACCTCGCCCGGCCCCGCCAAGAACACGGGATCCTGGTCGCACTGCCTGGCGTCGAGGCGAACGGGGCGAGCAGGTGAGTCGATGTGGTTGCGCAGCGCGTAAAGCGTGTTGCCGTCGGGCGAAGGGCAGAGGTTGGAGTAGGCGCCGCTCCGGGTGAGCCGGGTCACCTCACCCGTCGCCACCTCGACTCTGAACACGGGCGAGTGGCCGTCCTCGTCAGCGGTGAAGTACACGGCGTCGGAGCCCCGTCCGGTAACCGGGTTGCGCGGCCACAGGGCGAACCCGGGGAGCAGGTCTCGCCGCTCGTCGGGCGCCCAGCGATGGTCCCCGTCAGGTCCGTCCCCACCCTGCCGGTACACGATCGACAGGGTGTAGGACGGGCAGGTATCGGGGGTCTCGGTTCGGCAATCCACGAAGACCAGCCACGACCCGTCCGGCGCTACGGCCGGCGACGAGAAGTCCCGCCCAACCGCGGACAGCACCGTCGACGAACCCGATTCGGTGTCGATGGCCACCACCTGCACCGACTCCCTCCCCCCGGGGTGGGTCACCCACCAGTCGGTGAACAGGATCTCCCCGTCGTCGCTCAAGCGCGCCGACGCGTCGATCAGGGCGTTCCCGGCGCCAGGGGTCAAGTCCCGTAGGGTCCAGCCCGTTTCCTCATTCAGATCGACGGCGAAGTGGCGGTTCCCGTCAGGCCCCAAGTCGTGGTCCCAGTGGCGGACTGGCGACGACTCGTGCAAGACGGCGCTCACCGCGAGCTTGCGTCGCTTCTCCCGGCGGTCCCCGTCGGTGTCGGCGTCACCGTGCAGAGCCGGCGCGGTGACCACGGTCCGGCCTGACGCAGCCGCAACCAACACCGACCCCACCCCGCCCGCCCGTTCCAGCACTACTGAAGCTTCGCCCCCGCCCGCCGGCAGCCGCCACAATCCGGGCCGGCGCTCGTCGTCTGCCGGTGGCTTCTCGGCCTCCGGGTCGGGCCGGCGGGACACGAAAAGCACGTCTCCTTCAGGGGTAAACGCAGGCCCGCCTTCGCCCTCGGCCGAGCGGGTCAACCGCCAACCGGGCCCTCCGGAGGGGTCGATCTGCCACAGCGCGGTGAGGAACTTCTTGCCGTCCGGTGCCAGGGTCTGGACTGGCGCTATTAGGCGGGACCCGTCGGGGGCCAGAACCAGGCCGGTGATGCGGGGGACGGCCAGATAGTCGTCCATTGAGGTGAACGAGGACGTGGAAGTGGACACATACGCGACGCTACCTTCGTCAGTTGGCGGCCTCCAAGGCGGGCTGTGGGCTTCGCTGGTACCGCCGTAGTCGACGACGCAACTCGTAGCGAGGGGTTACTTGGCCGGCAGAGCTGATCCTGGCGGAAGCGGCTGGTCGCGTGCGACCTCGCCGACGGCTTGGAGGAGCGTCCGCCACCACTCCGCGTAGCGGAGCTGGAAGCTCGCCAAGGGGAAGCCGTGGCGGGCAGCGTGCGCCGCCGGGATGGTGTCCCAGCCGTAGTGCTCGACGGTGACGCGGGTCTGCTCCGCGGCTTCGTCGATGACGTCGAAACGTACGTGCAGCTCGGTCTCCTGGTCGATTGCGAAGTTGGCGTGGCGCCAGGTGAGTGCGAGGCGGTGGGGTGGGTCCCAGACGTGGATCTGTCCGACGACGAATGGCTCGCCCTCGAGGTAGGTCTCGACGAGTCGCCCGTCCGGGCCGGGTTCGAAGGCGAGGGTGCCGGTTCGTCCCGGGCTGAATTGGAAGAGCCCGCTGGGTTGCCACCACTCGCCGATCTGCTCGGTGAAGGCGGCGAAGGCTCGTTCGGCGGAGACGGGTACCCGAAGGGCCACGAGGACACGGGAGCCGGCGGTCATGGGTCACGTTCCAGGTGTGCGGCGAAGGCCGTGAGCTGTTCGGCCCAGCCTTGCTCGGCGATGTCGAGCCAGCTGCGCAGCTCGGTCATCGGCGCGGTGTGAAGCGTGTAGATCCGGACCCGGGCGTCGAAGTCGGGGTGGCTCTCGGTGACGAGGCCTTCTTGACGCAGCACCCGCAAGTGCTTGCTCATCGTCGAGGGCGTGGTGCCGAGGTCGCTGGCGAGCTCGCCGGCCCGGCGGGGTCGTTCGGCCAGCAGCTCGACGGTTCGTCGTCGGATCGGATCGGCCAGTGCGGCCAGCGTGTTGTCGAGACGGGCGGTCGCCGAGTCGCTCACTGCCAGTCGACGGCGCTGATCGATTGCCCGATGGCAGCCTCGGCATCGGCGCGGGTGACGTCACGGACGTGGGCAGAGAAGCTCCAGCGATGACCTTCGAGGTCGGCGGCCCGATAGGTGCGGTCGCCGTAGAACTCGTCCTCCGGCTCGGCGATGATGGTGGCCCCGGCGGATCGCGCCCGCTCGCAGTGCTCGTCCAACCCGCCGGGGAGATGCACGTGGACGTACTGGGTGTTCACCTCGCCGAGGTTGGCAGGGCTGCGGACCCATTCGGCCCACTCGCCGCCGACCATGATCCGTCCCCGGCCGTCGCAGCTCATCTCGTAATGGCACATCTCGGGCGCCTCGGGCGGTCCTTCGATGGCCATCGACACCTCGAAACCAAAAGCTTGCCCGAGCCACGCCAGCGCAGCCTTCGGATCCCGGTAGTGGACGCTCGAAGTGAAAACGGTATCTTCCATGGGACATATAGTTGCACATATTGGAGATTATGTCAAGATCAGGCTACGATGAACCGCCATCGCGCGTGGGCTGGTCTGCCCGATCGGACCGCCAGCGAGGCGATGCTGACGATTGACCTGGTGAATCAAGGTGTCGTGACACCACCAGGAGGCTATCTACCGCTGAGAAGCGAGATATCCTTACCTCTGTGACGAAGCGGCTGATCGATGTCGACGACGACAAGCTAGATGAGGTGAGGACCCTCCTTGGGACCCGAACCCTCAAGGCCACCGTGGATACCGCCTTCGATGAGGTGCTGGCCCTTGAGCGCCGACGCCGTGCCCTACTGGCGCAACGCCAAGCCGTGTCCGACGAGATGGCCGATCCTGAGCTTCGTCGAGCCGCGTGGGGCTGAGGCCCTTCTATCTGGGCGATATCTCGGCACTGTCGCGACGATCGCGGCCAGGGGTCGCTGCGCGCCTCGACCCGCTTCTCGAGGCCGGTTTGGTGGCACGGTGCACGCCGACAGACCTTGAGGCCGGTTTCTCGTCGACCAGCCCTGCCGCACATCGAGCGATGCGGACTGCTCGTGCCGATTGGCCGTTCGTCGCGATGGGTCAGCACATGCTCGACCGAGCGGCGGCAGTGCAGGACGCCCTCGCCGATCGAAGCCAGCAGCGAGGTGCGAAGATCGCCGACCTCCTCATTGCCGCCGCAGCCGAAGCCGCCGAGTTGGTTGTGCTCCATTACGACCACGACTTCGACCTCATCGCCCGGGTGACAGGCCAGCCCACACAATGGATCGTGCCCGCGGGCAGCGTCCCCTGAGCGTTTGCAGCGGCCCAGTCGGCTGCGACCTCGGCGACGGTCTGGAGGAGGGTCCGCCACCACTCCGCGCCAGAGAGGCGTGCTCTACGCTCCGGTCGGGTCAGGTGAGCGTGCAGGTGGTGAGGAAGCGGAGCAGCGCCGTGCCGTCGTCCTTGCTGAATAGCGTGTCGAGGGCGTTGTTGAACTCCAGTCTGCGACTGAAGGGGATGCTCACGACGTCGTAGCCGGACGACATGAGCTCGCCGGTCATTATGAGTCTCGCGGTTCGCGTGTTCCCGTCGAAGTAGAACTGGCGGCGGGTCGCCGACGCGAAGTAGATGAGCGCTCGGCGGCGCGGGTCCTCTACCGTCGCCAGGTATGACGCGAGGTCGTCGAAGTGCTGACGGAGCAGCACGCCTCCTTCGCCGTGCTCGGTGCCTTCGACCCAGCCGCCGTCGGCGAGGCTGACGCTCCCGCCGCCGCTCGCGGTGCCCTCACCGCGAAAGCGTCCCGCGTCGATCGCTTCGTGCCTGGCGACAAGCGCGTGCAGCTCGTCGGACACGTCTTTGCCGATTGCGAACTCTCCGCGGCCGACCATCTTGTCCAGTCGGTTGTACGCCTCGCTCAGAGCGATGATCTGCTGCTCGTCCTCGAGCAGCCACTCGGCTCGTCGCTCCGTTGTTTGCAGGTCGGTCACGCGACGCCCCAGCTGGCGGCCAGGCGGCGCAGCCCGACATCGGCGACGCGACGCTGGGCGTCGAGGTGAGCCCGCAGCGTTGCCACGCCCACAGCCGTCAGCTGGTAAGGGCGCCGGCGGTCGTGGCTCTCCATGGCCTCGATGAGGCCTTGACCCTCAAGCCGGGCGAGCGCCTCATAGAGGGTTCCGGGCGCCAAGCGGACCCCGGCGAAGGACTCGATGTCCTTGGTGAGGGCGTATCCGTGCCTCGGTCCCTCGGCGAGGCTGGCAAGGATGAGAGTGGCCGGCCCGGCGTAGCGCCCGAACCCGGCGAGGGCCTCTTCGTGGGCCGGCTCTTGGTTGCTCCCGGTTCTGTCGCGTGGCACGTCCCTATCCTATATCGGTTGACGATCGATCGGGGGGCGACATGTCCCGCGGGCAGGTGGGGGGATCGGAGGTGGGCCGCCGGACGTACGTTTCGGAGGGCAAATTGACGCGTGAGACGGCCCACCTTGCCGCCGGCAGACTCCTAGGCTCGACGCCGTGCGACCCTTCCGGTTCGGCTACCAGATGCGTGCCAGCGACAACGATGCCGCCGCGCTCCGCCGCCAGGCGATGGCCGCCGAGGAGGCCGGCTTCGACGTGCTTTGCAGCTTCGACCATCTCGGCTGGCACTTCTCGGCACTCTCGATGCTCGCTGCAGCGGCCGGCTGGACGAGCCGCATCCGCCTCTGCCCCCTTGTGCTCAACAACGACTTCCACCACCCGGCGCTTCTTGGCCAAGAGCTCGCCAGCCTGGACCGCCTCTCCGGCGGCCGCCTCGAGGTCGGCATCGGCGCAGGGCATGCGTTCACCGAGTACGCGGCGGCGGGAATCCCCTTCGACCCACCGGCGCTGCGCAAGGCCCGCTTGGCCGAGTCGGTGGAGTTCCTCCGTCGTCTGCTTGACGGCGAGAGCGTCACCTGGGCAGGAGAGCACTACCACCTGGAGGGCGTGTCAACGCTGCGACCTCTACAGAAACCCGTACCAATCCTGGTCCGCGTCAACGGACGGTCAGCCCTCGCCCACGCGGCGGTACACGCCGACACGATCGGTCTCACGATGCTCGGTCGTACCCTCGCCGACGGCCAGCACCACGAGACTCGATGGGCTCCCGAGCATCTCGACGTCACAGTCGGGTGGATCGACCAGCAGGCGGGCGATCGCCGCTCGAGCTTGGAGCTCAACGCGCTCGTGCAGGTCGTCTCAGTGACCGACGACCGTCGGGGTGCTGGGCGTCCACCAGTGTGAGCCCGCCCGAGACGGCGTCTAGATGGGCGCCGGCTTGGTCCAGGTAAGGACGTAACGCCACATCGCCCGTCGTCTGAAGTGACTACCCGGCAAGGTCGTCTCGGACAGCCGTCTCAGTTGGCCATATGTGTGCGGAGGGGGCCAGATCTTGGGTGCGGGAGTCTCCCAGTACGTCTTCGTGAGCTTGTGGGCACGGGTGGCGAAGGCGCCGGCCAGGTCATAGGCGATGTCTGCCACCGAGTGGCTCCGGGCAAGGCCCACGACGGCCAGCGTGCCGCCGGGGCGGAGCAGGCTCGCCATGCGTCGAAGCCCGGCCTCCTCGTCGAGGTGGTGCAGGGAGGCGACACTGGTGACGAAGTCGAACGACGCCGGCTCGAACGGGTAGGTAAGGACATCGCCGTCCAGGTACTCGACACCGTCGAGGGCGCCGTGAGCGCGGGCTTGGGCGATGCAGCCTTCGTCAGCATCGATGCCCGTGACGTGAGCCAGGGTCAGATGGAGATCACGGACGAGCCAGCCCTCCCCGCAGCCCACGTCGAGTGCCTCGGTCGCACCGGCGGGCACCATCTTCAGCAGTTCGCGGCCGTACTGGATGTTGTGGTTCCACCCGCCCGGCGCCGTCACCGCTTCATCCCGCCATCCCGTACAGCGCGCGGGCTACCGTCGGGTTGGTGACGTAGGAGGCGCGAGGTTGAATTGTTGGCGGAATTGTGCCGGTGTCTTGAGGGAGATACCGGAGAGGGGGTCCGTTTCTACTGAGCCAAGCGGCGCCAGACTCATCGGCGGCAGTATGCCGTATCCGAGGGCTGTCCATGTAGACGCGTCGACCTCGAGGACAAGCACGGACGAGGACGTTACGGCGCTGACGCCCGTACTCGCATCGGCCGGCTCACCCGGGCGAGAGCTCGCGTCTGGGAGAGAAAACGGCCCACTGCTCACTTCGGCCACATAGACCGAGGTATCAGAGACCGTGGTATCAGAAGCGGTCGGACCCAGGCCGATCACCGCGGTCGCGGCTCCGGCCGTGGATGCCACCCAGGTCAGCGACGTCGGAGTGCCGCCCGCCCACGAAGCAAAGTCGACGAGTACTGGTCGATCTCGGTCTCCAGGGTGTCACGACGAGTGTTGACCGCTGTGTGATGGCCGCTGGCGGGTGCCACTGACTGCGCTGCTGGATGCTTGGTGCCCGCCAGTGACACCGACGCCAGAGGGCCCACGAGGCAACAGGCCAAGCCCACCGAGATAGCTGTCTTGGCCCTACCACCGGTCGACCTCGTCCTGGAGAAGTGAGCTCGGGCCCCGGCCGCGGGAATCGTCGTCGCGTACAGGAATCGTAGCTCTCGGTCGCTCGGCTTGGCCCCTTGATCCTGACGTCCGGTACTGCTGGAAGCAGCCGTGATGCGAACGTGAGCCTGACCCTGTGGGTCACCGTGGCCTGCGGCCCGCTTGAGCGCCGGGGTGGTTGGCCGTCTGCGATGCCGAGAACGGGTTGACGATGATCAGGTCCCCGAAGCGCTGGCCGTCTTGGAGGTCTTCGGAGACAAGAGTATGGGCTTGCGAACGCTGTGCCGAGGCGATCACGAGAGCATCCCAGAAGGACAGTCTGTAGCGCTCTCCCAGCTCGGAGGCGGCGATCAGGTCCGCGACCTGAGGTCGGTGGACCGGCCACGCCGCGTAGGTGCCGATGACTTCCCGTGCGAGCTTTCTGGCGAGCGGCTTCGCCAACTTGCGGGTCACGGTCACGTAGAACTCCTGGAGCACCTGCGTACTCACCGCTCCGGTGCGCGACTCCCAGAGCTCTCTGAGGACAGCTTGAGCGGTGTTATGTTTGATACCGGCGTCGCTGTCGTACGAGTAGACGAGAACGTTGGTGTCGACAAAGACCCGTTCACCGATCATGGAGCGACGACCGATCCGGCAGTGATCCGCCGCCGAGGCGGAAGCCCTGCCCCAACTGAGCGAGCGCCGTCTGCTGCGACTGTTGGTAGACGTCGTCCTCGTCAACCAACCTCTCGATCTCGCCGGCAACGAGCTTGCTGAGTGAAGTAGCACGACGAGCAGCAAGCACCTTCGCCTTATGGATGGTGACGTCGTCGAGATGAACGGTGAGGTTCCGGCCCACTCGGCGAGGGTATCACGCTAATGGTGTGTAGCACGCAAATTGCGGACGTCGTTCAGATCACGACCTCGGTCGGAGCTTGGGCTCCTTCGATCCGCCACAGATCGTGCACTTCCTCGAACGGGTCGGGCCCAACGGCGCACTCGTCGGCGTCGAAGATCATCGTCGCCCGATCCTCGAGGGAATAGGGCGGCCACTCGGGCAACCCCGCATGGCTTGGGTCGCCTGTCCTGGCAAAGGCGAGCCACGCCTCGCTCATGCGCTCGGCCAGCAGAGTACGCCGAGGGCTCGGCCGCATGATCGGCTCCCGGACGTTGCCGAACACGAACGGAATCTCGAAGCCATGCGCCGACCTCAGCGGGCCGGCCGCCCAGTTGAACCGGTAGTTGTAGACGGGAGTGCGAGTCGAGCCGGCGAGCTTCTGTTCGGCCAGGCGCGCCGTGCCGATTCCCATGAACGAGTCCGTTCGGAGGGCGATCAACAAGTCGAGGTTGCTGGCTCCCGCGTACACCGCCCGGTAGTGGTCGAGCAGTTCGGCACTCCTCTCGCCGAGCACTGGCGCCAGGCGCGCTCGTAGGCCGTCCTCGTCGAGCGAGTCGGGATCGCCAAGGACCGGGTCGGAGGCAAGCATGAGAGTGCCTTCGTCTTTGTTGCGCCCTATGAGGAGCGGCACGTCGAAAGCGGTTCCGAGGGCAAAGGCGGCACTCGGATGGGCGGTCGTCGTGATCCCGTCGAGCACCGGGTGGAGCGCACCCATGGCGCCGCCCGTCAGATCATTCGCCGCTTTCACCAGTGCCCCGGCCGCAGCCGATTGCAACGCCTCGAACGCCCTCGGGCCGGGCTCGATGCCGAGCGATGCCAAGAGCTGAAGCGACTGGGCAGTTGCATCCGCCGGAGCCTGCAGCCGGAGACCGGGCCCGCTCTGCACGACCGCCCGGTGGAAGAGGCCTTCAGCAGCCGGCATGACGTGGAGGGCGCTTACCTTGGCGCCACCGCCGGACTCGCCGAAGATCGTGACGTTGTCAGCATCACCGCCAAAACACGCAATGTTCTCCCTCACCCACTCCAACGAAGCGACGAGGTCGAGCATGCCGGTGTTAACAGCTGCTATGTCACAACCCGGGACGTCGGCGAGATAGAGGTACCCGAGCACGCCGAGGCGATGGTTGACAGTCACGACGACGACGTCTCCGCGAGCCGCCAGGGCGGCGCCGTCGTAGATCGGCCAGCTGCCGGACCCGATCGAGTAACCGCCGCCGTGGAGCCAAACCATGACCGGGCGCTTGGCGCCGTCGTCACCGACGTGCGGCGTCCAGACGTTCAGGACCAGGCAGTCTTCGCTCTCTGACATCTCCTGCGCCCACCCTGTCGGCCGGCGCTGCGGCTGCGGGCAGGAAGGACCGAGCTCGAGAGCGTCTCGTATGCCTGTCCACGGTTCGAGCGGTTGCGGCGGCATCCATCTGTTCTCGCCGGCCGTCGAGGCGCCGTACGGGATCCCCTTGAATGCGTACGCACCTGCGGCCTCCGACCCGCGGAGTCTGCCGAGGGGGGTGGTGGCGATTGAATCGGTCATTTGAAGCTGCGCCTCCTTACGACTGAGCAACCAAGCTACGAGACCTCTCCATCATGCCCGCCGGAACGGGGAGCCGGGGTTACGTCAGAGGTCGAAGACCGACCAGCAGATGTCGTTGCGTAGTCGCTGATCGTCGAGGACGAGTTGGCGAATCGCATCCGGGAGCTGTCCATGCGCGGATCTGCTCGATCGCCTGGCGAGGCCGCCGATCCGAGGGTTGCACCGACTCGAAGAAGGGCAGCACGTGCTCTGCGCACGAGGCCGCCCACAAAGCGAGAAGCCGGTGGTCGCAGTCCGTGAGCGTCCCGCCGCGGCGGATGGTGACGAAGCGCCGGTCACGGTCCTTGGGGAGGATCACGGGTCCACCCTATGTATCGCACGAGCCGGCGTCTGGGCAGCTGTCAGCTCGCGCTCGCGGGACGGTGGTCGTAGTCGTCGGCGAGGTCAAGCAGAGCCTTGGCTGCGTCGCCCGTGTAGGACGAGCCGTGCATGATCGCGAGCGTCGTTGGGGCGAGCTCGGCAAGGCCGCGGATCGTCGGTGCCGTCTTCGGCGTTAGGCATGTGGCGCCGAACATGTCCTCGGTCTGTGCTGCGGCTTCGAGAAGGTCGGACGTGGCGAGGGCGGGTCCGTCTCCGACCTGGGACAGGAGGTCGCCGCAGAACAGCGTGCCGGTGGTCTCCTCGTAGAGAACGTGAGCGTCCCAGCCGTGTGGCACGTGGGGCGTATCGATGCTTCGGATACGGCGGCCTCCGAGGTCGAAGGAGGCGTCGGGGCCGATAGGCAAGGGGGGTCGGTCAGCGAGGTCGTTGATCGACACCATGCACCCGATGGTGGTGTGGGCGACTTGGGCGCGGGCGCGGCGGCGAGGAACAGGTTCATCGCGCCGCACTCGTCGGCTTCCAGATGACCGAAAGTGATCCAGCACAGGCGGTCGAGCGGCATCACCGAGGCGATCGCCTCAGCAACCGATGGGAACATGGCGCGGGGTCCGGTATGGAAGATGGCCGGTTCGTCGGCGTCGATAAGGAACTGGTTGAACGTGAAGCCAGTTGGTCCGACGTCGGGCACGAAAGTGGACATCCGGTAGATGCGATCGGTGATCTCGTCGATTCGAGTTTCCATGGTGTTCTCTCCTTGTGCTTAGAGCGGTAGGGAGTGGCCGAGGACTCCGCTGCCAGGGAGGCGACCGCAGAGGGTTCGGATGAAATCGAGGGCGTCGATCTCGACGCGCTCGCCATCGACGCCTTGGCTGAACTTGCCGCCGGCCGTCCCGTCCAGCACGAGTTCAAAGGGCTGACGATGGATGGCGGCCCATTCGAGCACGATGTCGGCGACTAAGCGCCCGTCGTGCTCGGCAGTGAGGCGCATGGGCCGACCGATCGCTTGGTGGATGTCGATGCGGTGCGCCCACACGTCGCGAGTGAACCCGACGTCGAGGAGGTATTTGAGCGGCGCCCAGCCGACAGGCGGACCGAAGGGTAAGGGGAGGTAGCGCATCGGAGTCGGCGTGCTCCATCGGCCCTTTACCGCCTGCGGTCCGATGGTGGTGAGCTGGGCGACCAGCTCCTCATTGGAGAGTCGCTGGCGCTCGCGGATCTGGAGCTCGTTGAGCCCGTCGACCTTCGGATCGGGTGATACGGGCTGAGCTCATCAGCGTGCTCTCCTTGCGATGGCGTCCTCGACGAAAATATCGATGAGACGGTTGAGGTGACGGATCCAGCGGTTGCCGCTCGGGTCGTTGCTGAGCTGCGCCTGCAAGAGCCCTGCGGTGATGGCCACGAGGCAGTCGATGTCACCTTGGTCGGTGACCCCGGCGTCGCGCGCCAGCTTGGCGAGGCGCTCGAGTGCTTGCTCGGCGAGCGCATACGACTCCGGTGATGGAGCGAAGCCTGGAATGTGGCGCTCGAACAGCAGCTCGCAGCGCGCCGGGTCCTCGAGCGCGAAAGCGGTGAACGACCTCAAGTACTTCCTCAGCGCGGCGCGGGGCTCACGCGGGAAGGTGGTTGTCTCCAGCCGCTCGAGAAGCCGCCGGTTGCCGTCCGCGAACATCGCGTCGTACAGCGCGTTCTTTGACCCGAAGTACTCGTAGAGCGATGGTTGGCGCATCCCGAGGTCGCGGGCCAAGCCATGCAACGACAGCCCGGCCACACCTTCTGTGCGCGCGAGTTTCCAAGCGGCTGCGAGGATCGTTGCGGTCTTGGCTTCCCGGCGTCGTGCGACCTTGCCCGTCGTCATGCGCGGGTCGTCAGCCGACGTCATCGCCCGCACTCCTTCGCTCCTCGTCGTCCCTATCACTAATAGGATTATTCCCTATCGGCGATAGGAAGTCAAGCGTGAGTTGGAGCAGGACGCCAACCGCCCGAGTCTCGGGTGGCGCAATGCGCCTTGGACCCCGAGGACGCCGGTGTGCTCGAAGTCTCGACCCGTCCTGACCCGTCCTACGGGATCGACCACCCGCAGCTCGCCTTCGTGGTACGACCGGCGACGACGCGGACGTCGCCGTCTCCTGCTCCGCTACCCAAGGCGCCGCCACCCATCTCGGGTGAGGTGCAGCTCACCCGATACGCCCCAGGCCGGACGCCAGTCATCGTGTACTCGCCGTTGCTTGCGACGGTGCGCGTGATCGACGCCTTCGACGACAAGTTGAGAGGCGAATCTCGCCAGGCACACGGTGTGGGGATCCGGGCGCCGGACCACCGCTCACCCACAGCGACCCACTGACGACGCCGGTCGGGGCGGCTGAGCAGCCGGAGAGCACGGCAGCACAAGCCAACAGCACGACCGCGACGCGCATCCAAGCCGTCACCAACCTCGTTCGACCTCCTCGGCTTCGGAGTCCTCCTCGGGCGAACCGTATCAGCGGCGTGTGATGTCCTGAAGGGCAGTCTGTGGGCGCTCTCCCAGTTTGGAGGCGGCGATCAGCCGCAGGCTCCTCAGCCGACGTAGGCGGCCAGGTGCTCCCCGGTGAGGGTTGGGCGGGTGGCGACGAGGACGGCCGGTGTGCCCTCGAAGACGATCCGGCCGCCGTTGTGCCCGGCTCCTGGCCCGAGGTCGATGATCCAGTCGGCGTGTGCCATGACCCCCTGGTGGTGCTCGATGACGATGACGGACTTGCCGGAGTCGACGATCCGGTCGAGCAGGCCGAGCAGGTGCTCGACGTCGGCAAGGTGGAGGCCGCTGGTCGGCTCGTCGAGGACGTAGACGCCGCCGGTGCTGGCCATGTTGGTGGCCAGCTTCAGCCGCTGCCGCTCGCCCCCCGACAGCGTGGTGAGCGGCTGCCCGAGGATGAGGTAGCCGAGCCCGACGTCGGCCAGCCTGTCGACGATGGCGTGTGCGGCCGGGATAGGAGCCTCGCCGGCGCCGAAGAACTGCTCGGCCTCGGTCACCGACATTGCCAGCACCTCGCTGATGTCTCGCCCGCCGAGGTGGTGGTCCAGCACTGACGCCTGGAACCGCTTCCCCTCGCACTCCTCGCAGGTGGCGGCGACGCCGGCAATGATGGCCAGGTCGGTATAGACGACGCCGGCGCCGTTGCAGTTGGGGCAGGCGCCCTCGGAGTTGGCACTGAAGAGCGCGGGCTTCACGCCGTTCGCCTTGGCGAAGGCCTTGCGGATGGGATCGAGCAGTCCGCTGTAGGTGGCCGGGTTGCTGCGTCGCGAGCCACGGATCGGCGTCTGGTCGACAGAGACCACACCGTCCCGGCCGGACACGGAGCTTCCGATCAGCGAGCTCTTGCCGGAGCCGGCGACGCCGGTCACCACGACGAGCACCCCGAGCGGGATGTCGACGTCGACGTCGCACAAGTTGTGCGCCTTGGCGCCTCGGATCTCCAGGGCGCCTGTGGGCTCCCGCAAGGTCTCCTTGGGGCCGGCCCTGTCGTCGAGATGGCGACCGGCGAGGGTGCCGCTGGCCCGTAGCCCGGCCACGGTGCCCTCGTAGCAGACGGTGCCTCCTCCGGTGCCCGCGCCCGGTCCGAGGTCGACGACGTGGTCGGCGATGGAAATCGTGTCGGGCTCGTGTTCCACGACGAGCACGGTGTTGCCCTTGTCCCGCAGTCGCAGCAGCAAGTCGTTCATCCGCTGGATGTCATGAGGGTGCAGGCCCGCAGTCGGCTCGTCGAAGATGTAGGTGACGTCGGTGAGCGAGGAAGCCAAGTGGCGGACCATCTTGAGGCGCTGCGCCTCGCCGCCCGACAGGGTGCCCGAAGAGCGCTCGAGGCTTAGGTAGCCGAGCCCGATCTCGGCCAGGGACTCGAGCGTGCGGTGCAGCGACTCCAGCAGCGGCGCCACCGCCGGTTCGTCGAGACCCCGCACCCACTCGGCGAGGTCGCTGATCTGCATGGCACAGGCGTCGGCGATGTTGGCGCCGTTGATCTTCGACGAGCGGGCCCCCTCGCTCAGCCGCGTGCCGCCGCAGTCGGGACAGGCGAGCCACACCACTGCCCGTTCCACGAAAGCGCGCACGTGCGGCTGCAGCGCGTCGACGTCCTTGGAGAGGATCGACTTCTGCATGCTCGGGATGAGGCCTTCGTACGTCAAGTTGACGTTGTTCACCTTGATCCTGGTCGCCTCCTTGTGGAGCAAGGCGTCGAGCTCGGTCTTGGTGAACTTGCGGATCGGCTTGTCCGGGTCGAAGTAGCCACAGCCGCTGAAGATGCGGCCGTACCAACCGTCGATGCTGTAGCCGGGGATGGTGATGGCGCCCTCGTTGATCGACTTGGTCTCGTCGTACAGCTGGGACAAGTCGAAGTCGGTGACCGACCCCCGGCCTTCGCAGCGCGGGCACATGCCGCCGGTGCGAGTGAAGGTCTCCCTCACGGTCTTGCGGGCACCGCGTTCAACCGTGATGACACCACTGGCCCGGACCGATGGGACGTTGAAGGCGAAGGCGCTGGGAGCCCCGATGTGCGGTTGCCCGAGCCGGCTGAACAGGATGCGCAGCATGGCGTTGCAGTCGGTCACGGTGCCGACAGTCGAGCGGATGTCGCCGCCCAGCCGTTGCTGGTCGACGACGATGGCGGTCGTCAGCCCGTCGAGAACGTCGACCTCGGGCCGGGCCAACGTCGGCATGAACCCCTGCACGAAGGTGCTGTAAGTCTCGTTGATCAGCCGCCGCGAGTCGGCCGCGATCGTGTCGAAGACGAGAGAGCTCTTGCCCGAACCCGAGACACCGGTGAAGACCGTCAGCCGCCGCTTGGGTATCTCGACGCTGACGTCCTTGAGGTTGTTCTCCCGGGCGCCGTAGACGCGGATCAGGTCGTGGCCGTCGGCCAGGTGAGGCGCCGGCGACTTGGCGCCCGTCCCGGCGGCTTTGCCCATCGTGCCTCGTCCTTCGAAGTTCGGGTCCGTCGGCCCCTAGGCGCCGGCCGGCTGCTGCCGTAGGCCGATCCCGTTGCCGTCGGCGTCGCTGACCTTGGCGACGAGCATCCCGCCGCCGACGTCGGTCGGCTCTTGGACCACCTGCGCGCCGGCGGCCTGGAGGCTGCCGAGCGAGGCGGCAATGTCGTCCACGTCGAAGAATGGGACAGGCCCAGTCATGTCCTGGTCGTGCCCATTCGGCACCAGGCCGATCTCGACACCGTTGACGGAGTAACCGACGTAGTAGGGCGCGTCGGAGTGGGGACCGGCACCCAACACGGCACTGAAGATCGCCTTGGCCGCCTCGACGTCCCTAACGGGGTACAGCACGACGTTGCACTGAACTGGCATGGGGTCTCCTCTTGTCTCGTTTCTTCGGGCTTCCTGGGTCGAATGTATGACGCCGAAGCGGACGAGATTGTGACACGTGAGCCGTTCGGCGGAGCCTCAGGCCACGCCGGCTTTGGCTCGCTCGGACTCGATGTCGCAATTGACCATCTCCGCCAGGACCTGGGGGAACTCGACCTTTGGCTCCCAGCCGAGGACGCTCTTAGCCTTTGAGGCGTCGCCGACGAGCTGGTCCACTTCGGCCGGCCGGAGGAATCTGTCGTCGGTGGTGACGTAGGACGACCAGTCCTCGATCCCGATCGCCCGGAAGGCGAGCTCGAGCACTTGCCGGATCGACCAGGTCGTTCCGGTCGCGACGACGTAGTCGCCCGGCTCGTCCTGTCGCAGCATGCGCCACATGGCTTCGACGTAGTCGCCCGCGTAGCCGAAGTCCCGGGACGTGTCGAGGTTGCCGAGCGTGACGGTCTCCTGCAGCCCGAGCGAGATCCTGGCGACGGCGTTCGTGATCTTGCGCTCGACGAACTCAAGGCCCCTGCGGGGGCTCGTGTGGTTGAAGAGGATGCCGTTGGAGGCGTGGATCCCGTAGGACTCGCGATAGTTGGCGGTCGTGTAGTAGCCGAAGACCTTGGCCGTGCCGTAGGGCGAGCGCGGGTGGAAGGGCGTCGTCTCTCGCTGGGGCACTTCGTGCACCTTGCCGAACATCTCCGAGGTTGCCGCCTGGTAGAAGCGGATCCTGTTGTTCGCCCCGCCGACTATCCGAATGGCTTCCAGCATCCTCAGCACGCCCGAGCCGCTGACGTCCGCAGTGAGCGCCGGCTGCGTGAACGAGAGCTTCACGAAGCTGATCGCAGCCAGGTTGTAGACCTCGTCGGGCTGTACTTGCTCGACCGCCGCGATGAGCGACGACAGGTCCGTCAGGTCACCGTCGATCAGCTCGACTTCGGGCACCTCGTCTTGGACGATCTTGGCCTTGGGGTTGTTCTGCCCGCGGATCATCCCGTGGACCTGGTAGCCCTTGCCGATGAGAAGTTCGGCGAGATAGCGGCCGTCTTGTCCCGTGATGCCGGTGATCAAAGCTCGTGGCATAGATGCTCCCTGCACTTGTCCACTCCTGGATGGTGCAGGGGTGGGGATGGATGTCTGTGACAGCTGTTCTGGCCGATCGGCGGGCTCGGGTGCCAGGAAGGCCTCGCTGAGCCGAGCCCTGGCACGGCGATACCTGAGCTCGACGGCGTTGACCGAGCAGCCGAGCACTGCCGATGCCTCGGCGTGGCTGAGATCCTCCCATATGACGAGGCGGAGAACCTCCTGCTCGACGGGCCGAAGGCGTTGTAGCGCAGCCTCCATCCGATTTGCGAGCGTGCCGAAGGCTCCGGGCGTGGCAGCCGGCCCCCTCAGCTCTTGGCCGAGCCTGTAGTGGAGGCGAAGCCTGCGGAGCGTGGAACGGCGATTGTCGGCAACGGCGCGACGGGCGACACCGAACAGCCACAGTCGATCCTCCGGAGGAGCGGGGACCGCCCCGAAGCGCCGCCAAGCCACGAGAAATACCTGCGCGACCACATCCTCGACGTCCCGCCCGCTCAGGCGCCGCCGCACGTAGTCCGATATGGCGGGTCGGTGTGCGTGGTAAAGCGCCTCGAACCGCCCGGCGTTTGCCTCCGTCACCGATGCAGTGTCCATGCCGCCTCCTCACAGAAGGGCATATGGCCGGAACGCCCGCGTAGCCGTCGCCGAGCCTGCAGGACCGCTCAGTCGACTAGGGACTGTCCGCCGTGCTCAGGTCATAGCGCACCCCGAGCTCGGCGGCGAGCGCTCCGAGGGCCGCCCGCAGCTCCGGAACCGCCTCGTGTGTCATGGAGGCGGTGATCTCGATGTGCGAGGGCGTCTCTTGGCCTTGCCGGACGACGTGCCCGACGAGATCGACGACGTCCCCACCGGCGGCTGCGACCGCCAGCGCCGTGCGGGCGAGAATGCCGGGATGATCGGCTCCGTGCACCGATATCACGACAAGGTGCCCGAGGTCGGGACCGTCGGTGTCTTCCTGGATGGGGCGGACCAACAGCTGTAGAGCGAACTCTTCGAGGAGTGGCGCCAGTGCCTCCTCGACCGCCGCTCCGCTCGCCACGCCCGGTGCTTCGAGGACGAGCACGATCGAGAACTGCCCACGAAGCAAGGACATGCGGCAGTCCTCGAGGTTGCAGCCGACGTGGGCGAGGGACTGTGTCACGGCCGCGACGATCCCCGGTCGATTCGGGGCGACCCCGTGCAGGGTGAACCGCGCCATGCGTCACGCTACCTTGATCTCGGGAGCCGGCCCGGACTCAGGCCGCCCAGACGGGGGGATCGGACCCCAGGGGGCGCACGGTCTCGGCGAAGTACGGCGGCGTTGCCGACATCTCGAGAGCCGGCCGCAAGAAGCTGAGGTGCCCGTAACCCGTGTCGCGAGCCTCCATCAGGGGAGCCAGGTCGCCCAACGGTTGAGCCCTTGCGGGATCCAGGTCGGCTCCGAGGGCCTGGAACCACATGGCGGTTCGCGCCAGCGAGACGCCGACGAGCCACGAACCTCCCTCCACGGCTCGCCTGCGGAGCGCCACCATGGCTCCGAGTGCCCCGAGGTAACCCGTCGTGTAGTCGTTCATGGCGGCCGGCACGATCGCAGGTACCGGCGACGACTGCTGGCACGTCACCCCTGTGGCGGCTTGCGCCAGCTGCTCCCAGCCAGGTCTGGCATGCCACGGACCGCTGTGCCCGTAGGCGTTCTCTGTCACGTAGACGATCCCGGGCCGAAGCGACGACAGCTCCTCGGGACCCAGCCCACGCCTTGCGAGCGAGCCCGCCTGGAATCCGTCCGAGAAGACGTCACAAGTCGCGGCGAGGCCTCGGAGCGTTGCCAAGTCTGCCTGAGCACGCAGGTCGAGGCTCGCCTGCCGCTTGCCGTGCCCTGTGTCTATCTCGAAGAGGGGAACGGTAGGCAGGTGGGGGGCCGAAATGTGCAGGACGTCGGCACCGTGCTCTGCCAGAGTCCGGGCCACTGTGGGGCCGGCCAGGACGCGAGTGAGGTCGAGGACCCGTACGCCGGCGAGAGGGCGGTTGGCTTCGTCCCACGGCCTTGGATCGGCGTCCCCGATGCGGGTGATCTCGACGAGCGGGGCCGCTGCGAGGGCCAGTCCCTGCGGGTGTGCCCACCACTCCTCCGGTGTGCGGCAGACGGCGCCGCACAGCCCTGCGGCGGCAAGGTCGTCCTCGACCTCGAAGGCGTCGCGTGCCGACAGTGCTCCTGACACTTCAGCAGCGTCAGCAGTGGCGCCGAGACCGAGTACGTGCAGGACACGCTCGGGTGGGTCGAAGCTCCCGTGCAAGTGGATGAACCGCCCGTGGCGGCACTCGACGACCCGTGTCAGGAACGGCAAAGCCCTCGACCCGAAGAGCCCGGCTATGCCACCTTCGACTTGCAGGAGCAAGAAGCTGTGCAACGAAGCCGCAGCATGCCGTACGTCCACCCTGATCGCCTGGGGAGGAAGGCCCCGCAGTTGGCCGATGCCAGCCGCCTCTTGCCCGAGCAGCGCCAGTACGGTGGCGGCGCCTTCCCCAATGCGAAACGGAGTCGCCGCGACCGGGTCCACCCCCTCCACCGCCACGTCCGCCGACTCGTCGAGTGCCAACCCGCCGAGCTTGGCGAACTCCTCGATCCTGGCACGCAGCAAGGAGATGAGGCTACCGCCTTCGGAGAGGCAAGCTGGGTGGGTGAGGCAAGTTGTCGACCGGCTCGTGGTGGCCGGCTGTGTGGCGGCTGACGAGGAGGCCGAGGAGCTGGTCGCCCATGCTCCGGACGACGCCACGCTGGAGGCGTGGTTGTGTAGGCGAGAGCAAGGAGAGCCGCTTGCCTGGATCACCGGGAGGCTGCAGTTCTGCGGCCACGAGCTCTCGATCGACCCTGGCGTCTACGTACCGAGGCTCCAGAGCCAGGAGCTGGCGCGGTGTGCCGCCTCCCTCCTTCCGGTAAACGGTGGGCGGGCCGCCGACCTCTGCACGGGGGCGGGGGCCATCGCCGCTCACTTGATGGCCGAACGGCCGTCGGCAACGGTCGTCGGCGTCGACATCGACCGGCGTGCCGCCGCCTGCGCTCGCCGCAACGGGGTGTGGGTGGTCCTCGCCGACCTCGGCCAGGCGCTCGGGTCCGGGATGTTCGACGTCGTCACGGCGGTGGCGCCCTACGTGCCGACAGGCGAGATACGCCTCCTTCCTGCCGACGTGCAGCGCTACGAGCCTCGCCTGGCGCTCGACGGAGGTGGCGACGGCTTGGATCTGGTCCGCCGCGTGGTCGAGGCCGCTGCTCGGCTCCTTCGTCTCGGCGGCTGGCTCTTTCTCGAGCTGGGGGGAGATCAGGACCAGGCCCTCGTCCCGATGCTGGAGTCGTCCGGCTTCGGTCAGCCCGAGTCCTGGTTCGACGAGGACGGCGACCTTCGTGGCATCGCGGCCCCGATGGCGGCCTCGTCGAACAGCCGCAGCATCGTGTGACCGGCCTTTGGCCCGATGTCGGCGGGCCTCCAGTAGCCGGCGACCGGCTCGTGCTGGCGCCCGCCCGCCGCGTAGATCCGCAATCGCTCCTGCCCTGCTGTGGACAGCAGTTCGATGGCGTCGAAGAAAGTCGCCTTGCCGGCTGCTCGCAGCGCCGCGTCGGCTTCGCTCGGTCTTGACGGCAGGTGCGAGGTAAGGAGCACGAGGGGCGAGATGCCACGGCCGGCCAGCACATGGGCCTTGCCGATGGAGGCCCATGCCGTGGCGGTGCGGTGCAGACCCGTGCGGGGAGTGACGAAGCCGCCTGTCACGTCGAAGTACCAGGGGACGCCGTCGGCGGCTGCGGCGACCAGGCTCACCGTCACCCCGAGCCCTTTCAGGCGGCTGTTGCGCTCGAGGACCCGGAACCCGGCATCCTCGAGGACCTGCGCCGCGACCGTCTGTATGCCTCCGGGCTGGGCGACCGCCTGCGCCGCCGGGCCGGCGGCGGCGACCCGCTGGCGGGCGACCTCGGCGTACGTGGCATCCAGGTCGTACCCGACGTAGCGACGCCCAAGCTTGGCTGCGGCCACAAGGGTGGCGCCGGCCCCCATGAACGGATCGAGGACGAGGTCCCCGGCGTAGGTGTACAGATGGATCAGGCGCTCCGGCAACTCCACAGGAAACGGTGCCGGGTGCCCCACCCTCCTCGCGCTCTCCGGAGGTATGTCCCACACGTCGAGGGTCGCCGACATGAACTCGTCGGTCGACAGCGTGCTCTGGTAGGGCAGTCCCCTCGCCCTCCGCTCGGCGGCCGGCAAGGCCCTGTCGAAGCGCCCCTTGCTGGCCACCACCACCCGCTCTGTCACGTCGCGGAGCACGGGGTTCGCCGCCTTCTTGAACGAGCCCCAGGCGCAGGAGCCGCTCGCACCCTCTGCCTTGCGCCAGATGAGCTCGCCGCGGAGAAGGAGGTGGAGGTCGTCCTGCAGGATGCGGATCACGTCCGAAGACAGGCTCCGGTAGGGCCTGCGGCCGAGGTTGGCGACGTTGACGGCGATCCGCCCGCCCGGCTCGAGAGTGCGCTTGCACTCGGTGAAGACGTCACGGAGCAGTTCGAGATACTCGATGTACGAGCTCGGGATGCCCTCTCGGTCCAGCTCCTCTTCGTATTGCTTGCCGGCGAAGTAGGGCGGCGAAGTCACCACGAGGGCGACAGTGCCGTCAGCGACAGCCGCCATGTCACGAGAGTCGCCGCAGACGACGGGCTGCTCGACGGGCTGAGGCTGAGGCACCTCGGCATCGGCGTCGATCTCAGGCGGCTCGAACCGTGCATAGAAACCACCCGCGTCGTGACTCTCCCGCTTGCCCACGCCGAAGCTCGAGGTGGCCGTGGGCCGGCGTCGGCTCATGGCGCCTGACTCAGTGACCTGTGGCGGACCGCAAAGCCGTGGCCACCGACGCCAGCAGGTCCCGGTCACGTTCGTAGCTGAGGCGCTCGACGGCCTCGTCGAGACCGAGCCAGTCCAGCTCGTCGACCTCGCTGCAGGGCGTGAACTCACCGTCGACGGGCTGCATCATCCAGTACTCCGCCACCTTCGACCGCCGGCGTGCGTCCTGGTACTCGATCTGACCGGCGTAGCGGCCGAGCTCGCAGCGCCATCCTGTCTCTTCGAGGACTTCGCGTATCGCACACTCCTCGATCGTCTCGCCGGGATCGAGCTTGCCCTTGGGGAGCGTCCAGTCGTCTTGGGTGGGGCGGTGGACGAGGGCCACCTCCCAGCCACCGCGGTGCCCAGCCCGGACCACGATGCCGCCGGCGGCTCTGATGACCGGTGGGCTCTCCATCGCCGACGACGCTATACCGTTGGCGAATGGCTGAGCCTCCCGGCGATCCGGCGAACATCGAGGTCGAGTGGCAGCTCGATGCCCTTGACCTGCGGCTGGTAGAGCGTTACCTGGCGTCGCGCGCCGGGACGGCCGAGGGCAGCGAGGCACTGTCGCTCCTGCCGTCCTTTCCTGGGCTGGAGGCCAAGCGAGAAGGAGTCAAGCGGCTCAACGACGGCTACTTCGACACTGCCGACTGGCGCATCGCTCGCTCCGGGCATGTGCTCCGGGTGCGCAAGAGACCGGGAGGCTACGAGGCGACACTGAAGGATCGCGCTGCCTCCAGGGAGGGCCTGCGCCGCCGGCTCGAGGTCACCGAAGCTCTTGCCAGCCCCGAGCTTGCCGGCTTCGACCCTGCCGGTCCCGTCGGTCGGCGCGTGACAGCTCTGGTCGGCAACCGCCCGCTCCAGCAGGTGCTGGAAGTCAGGACCCGCCGTGGTACCTACTCGTTGGCCGTCCACGGAGCCGCCATCGGCGAGGTCGCCCTCGACGACACGGTCATCCTGGTCGGGGGCGACAGCCATCGCGTGCGGCTCCAGCGAGTGGAGGTCGAAGTCGTCCCTGCCTGGGTCGAGCAGCTGGCACCGCTCGTGGAGCGGTTGCGAACCGACTGCGGGCTGCAGCCGGCGACGTTGTCCAAGTTCGAGGCAGGTGTCCTGGCCGCCGGCTTGGCGATCCCCGGAGGAGCTGACTTCGGGCCGACCCGGGTCGGCTCCGACTCGACCATTGCCGAGCTTGCCTTCGCAGTGCTGCGTAAGGACGCCGCCCAGATGCTCTCCCGCGAGCCCGGCACGCGCCTCGGCGACGATCCCGAAGACCTGCACCAGATGCGGGTGGCGACCCGGCGGATGCGAGCCGCCCTGTCGCTGTTCGCCGCCTTCGTCCCGGTCCGCGGGGCCCGGCTACGCGAGGAGCTCGGCTGGTTGGCGGCTGTGCTGGGCACGGTTCGTGACCTGGACATCCAGCTGCAGAACCTCGACGGGTGGACCGAGCACCTGTCAGGCGACCACCAGCAGGCCCTCGACGACCTCAGCGAGCTGCTCGAGCGTCACCACCACGAGGCCAGGGACCAGCTCCTGGTGGCGCTCGACTCCCGGCGCTACGAGCGGCTGGTGACCGGCCTCACGGCGATGCTGGATGCCGGGCCTGGGCGCAGGGCCGGGCCGGCTCGGCTGCCGGCTCTTGTGGCTCTGCCTGATCTCGTGGCCGGCCGGCAGGCAGCTGCGGCCAAGGCCGCTCGCAGGTCACACAAGTCGGGGATTCTCACCGATTTCCACGCCCTGCGGATCCGCTGCAAGCGGCTGCGCTATGCCATCGAGTTCACCGGCGACCTCTATCCGCCCGCCGTGAAGCGCTACGCCAAGAAGATCGCTGCCCTGCAAGATGCCCTTGGCCTTGTGCAGGACGCCGAAGCCGCCGCCGTCAAGCTGCAGGCACTGGCCTGTGGGCCGGAGAGCGAGCTTCTACCGCGCCCGACCATCTTTGCCATGGGCCTGATCGCCGAGCGCTGCTCGTCCGAGGCCCTTGGGCGCCTTGCGAAGCTCTCGGTGACCGAGAAGGACGTCAACAGCGCCGACTGGCGGCGAGTGGCCGGCATCATGGCTGCTTCGGCCGAGCAAGCTGCTTCGTCTGGTGCCGGGCGGGCGCCCACGGCCTCGGCCACCTCCGCCGCCCCGCCCGCCGCCACAGCCTCCGCCCCGTCCGCCCCGTCCCCCGCCACCGCCTCTGCTGCCACCGCCCGCGCCGCCGCCACCGCCTCTGCTGCCGCCGCCCCCGCCGCCGTTCGGTCCGGCCAGGGCCGGGCTCGCTCCGCCATCGCTGCCCTGGCTCCTCAGCCGGTCGTGGACACTTTCACCCGATAGCCAGGGGAGAAATGTCCACGACCCCCGGTCTCAACGACGTTCAGCCGGTCGTGGACACTTTCACCCGATAGCCAGGGGAAAAATGTCCACGACCCTGCGATTCGGGACCGGCGACTTCCTAGTCGGGCTACGCCGACGCCGCCACGTGCGGGGCGGCTGACCTACCAGCGTCCCGCCGCTCCGCCGCCGCTGCGACCAGCGCGTCGAAGAGCCCCTGCTGCTGGGCGTCGGAGCCGGCTGTTATCTCGGGATGCCACTGCACCGCGACGGCGAAACTATGAGTGTCCACCGGCTCCAGCGCCTCCACACACCCGTCGGGCGAGGTGGCGGTGACCCGAAGTCCGGCACCCACCCTGTCGACTGACTGGTGGTGGGCCGACGTGCAGCGATCGGCGACGAGCCCGCCGACGGCTTCGGCAACAGCCGAGCCCGCCGATGCCGTGACGGGGTGCATCCCGATGACGAGCTGGCGTGGGCGGCCGTGGGACTCTTCGTCCATACCCTCGACGTCGCCCAAATGCTGGTGGAGCGTCCCGCCCCGTGCGACGTTCACGACTTGGCAGCCTCGGCATATCGCCAGCATGGGAACGTCGTTGGCAAGGGCGTAACGAGCGAGCGAGAGCTCGAGGGCGTCGCGGGCCGTGCTGAAACCGTAGGCTTCAGCGTGCGTCTCCTGCCCGTAGGTGGAAGGGGCCAAGTCGCCGCCGCCGATGAGGCAGAGGCCGTCCACACCTTCCAGCAGCTCCTCGGGCGGTGTCGGCTCGCTGCCTTCGGTGGCGCAGAAGAGGACGACTCTGGCACCGGCACGCTGCAGCGCCTCGACGTAGTTGTTGGAGATGGCAGCGTGCCCGGACGGGCGACGCGGCGTCTCGGCCTGGGGAAGTTGGGTGGCGACGGCCCCGATGACTACCTGTCTCACGCTCCGGCGCCTGCCCTGGCAGGTCCTGCCCCCGCCGCCTTCTTAGCCGCCGGGGCCTTCGCAGCGCCCGCCGCCTTCGCAGCGCCCGGGACCTTCGCAGCGCCCGGGGCCTTCGCAGCGCCCGGGACCTTCGCAGCGCCCGGGACCTTCGCGGCGCCCGGGACCTTCGCGGCCCCCGCAGCCTTCTTGGCCGCCGGCGCCTTGGCGCCACCACCTGCAGCGCCGGCGCCGGCGCCGACCGGTTCGTGCGAGTGCTCGTGCGCCTCGCCCCGGTGCTCGGACTCGAAGTCCTGGTGCGGGAAGTGGGAGTGCTCTTCGGAGTGGTGATGGTGCACGTGGGCGTGCACGTAGCCGAGGTGCTCGAAGGCGCCAGCTCGTTCGGAGTAGTTGTGGGTCACGTGGAAGTGGTCGTGGTCGTGCGTTGCCGCCTCGTGACGGTGGTCATGGGAGGGACGGTCTGACTCGGGCAATGTCATCGCCTCTTCTCTCTAGGATCGCTTGACGGCGCGAAGCCTATCGACACCGGTGACCCTCCCTTGACGGGGCCACCGATCGGGGAGACTATGCAAGCTGGAGCAAGGCAGCGGCACGAAGCCGCCACACCGACAGGAGGAGCCCACGTTGGACAACCGGGTAGGACTGCTTGTCGGGATGGAGAACTCCTTCCCCGCTCCATTCTTCGAGGCCGTCAACACCAAGGGGGCGCCAGACGGGATCACGGCGGAGCTGGCGATCCTGGGCAAGGTCCCTGAGATCGAGGAGCCGCCCCGCTACAAGGTCATCGTGGACCGGATCTCCCACGAGGTGCCGTACTACCGGGCGTTTCTCAAGAGCGCGGTCATGCAGGGGACGGTCGTCATAAACGACCCCTTCTGGTGGGAGGCCGACGAGAAGTTCTGCGAGTGCACGCTGGCGAGGAATCTTGGCGTAGCCGTGCCGCGAACCGTGGTTCTGCCCAACAAGGAGTACATCGCCGGCATCGACCCGGAGAAGTCGTTGCGCAACATGGAGTTCCCCCTCGACTGGGAGGCGATCGTCGAGTACACCGGCATGCCTGCGGTCCTCAAGCCGAACACGGGAGGCGGGTGGCGCGATGTCTACATCGTGAAGAGCATGGACGAGCTGATCCGCGACTACGACCAGACAGGCACCAAGACGATGATCCTCCAAGAGTTCATCGACTGGGAGGACTACGTCCGCTGCGTCGTCATCGGTGGCGAGGTGCTGGTCTTCCGCTACGCCCCCAACAAGTCCTTCTTCGAGCGCTACGTCACCGACGACCCGCCAACCGGCTGGCTGAGAGACAGGGCCACCGAGGACGCCCTAAAGCTGACGACGGCTCTCGGGTATGACATGGACACCGTGGAGTTCGCCGTAAGGGGCGGCGAGCTCTATGCGATCGACTTCCTCAACCCGGCGCCCGATTTCGACAACTTCTCTATCAAGGAGGAGGGCTTCGCCTGGGTGATCGGAGAGATGAGCGACCTCGTCCTGTCCTATGCCCGCGGTGAGCGCAAGCCTCCCTGGCACGGCGCCCACCTCTGGTACAACTCCTTCGACCTCACCGCCTGAGGCGATGCAGAGCGCCGCCGACGCCTACAACGAACTGCTTGCCGACGACGCCCTGGCCGCCGAGAGCATCGAGAGCCTCCAAGCCGGCCAGGAGAGGCGCAACCTGGTCTTCGGTGGCAATCCCCTCTCCGTCTCGCTCCGCCCGCGTCTCATGTCGGCGACGGCCTGGGACTACGCGGTGCGGGCCGCCCACTCGATCCACGGGGCGCTCTCGACCCTCGAGGCCGCCCTGCTCGTCGACGCCGAGCTGCGCGCCGAGCTCGACCTCGAGCCCGACGAAGAGACCCTGGCAATGGTGGACCCGCCAGGCGGGCTGTCCTCGCCGTCGTCGAGGCTGGACAGCTTCGCGGCCGACGAGGTGCGATACGTGGAGTTCAACGCAGAGTCGCCCGCCGGCATGGCCTATGGGGACGTCCTGTCCGAGGTGATGAGAGCGCTCCCTGTGATGCGCAAGTTCGCCGAGCGCTACAAGCTTCGGGCGCTGCCGACCCGGGGGGCACAAAGGGACTGCATGCTCGCCGCCTTCGAGCACTGGGGAGGCGGCGGCACCGCCGGCCCTTCCATCGCGATCGTCGACTGGTCCGGAGTGCCGACCATGGCCGAATTCGAGATGTTTCGCGACTACTTCGAGGCAGGCGGCGTTCCCTGCGTCATCTGCGAGCCGGCGGCTCTCAGCTACGACGGGCAGAAGCTGCGCGGTCCGGATGGCCAGGTGGTCAACATCGTCTACCGCAGGGTCCTCACGAGCGAGCTGCTCGCCCGGGAAGGCCTCGATTCCCCCATGTGCCGTGCGTACTTGGAAGGCGCTGTGGTGGTGGTGAATTCGTTTCGTGCCAAGTTGTTGCACAAGAAGATGAGCCTTGCGCTGCTTTCGGACGACCAGTACTCGTCATTGTTCTCCACCCGCCAGCTCGAGGCGATCGACCGTCACATCCCATGGACGAGGCGGGTGCGTGACGGGCGATCCTCCAAGGACGGCCAGGAGATCCGCGACCTCGGGGAGTACATCTTGGCCAACAGGCAGACGCTGGTGCTGAAACCGAACGACGAGTACGGCGGCAAAGGCGTCGTGCTCGGTTGGACCGTCGACGAAGCGGAGTGGTCCTCTGTCCTGTCCTCGGCGATGCACGACAGCTACGTCGTGCAGGAGTCGGTGCCCGTGCCCCGCGAGGCTTGGCCGCTCGCCATCGGCGGCCGCGCCGAGGTCGTGGACATGGCCGTCGACATGGATCCTTACTTGTTCGGTGGCCAGGTGGGCGGTGCCCTCGTACGTCTCTCGTCGTCGGCCCTGCTGAACGTCACCGCCGGCGCCGGCAGCGTCGTGCCGACTTACGTCATCGAAGATGACAACACGGAGGTGGTCTGATGCCAACGCTCGATCTCGGCCGGGATCTCACGATCGGTATCGAGGAGGAGTTCCAGATCATCAACGGCGACGGTGAGCTGACAACTCATATCGACACGCTGCTGGCGCAAGCCACGCCGGTCTTCGGCGAGGACGTCAAGGCCGAGATGATGCAGTCGGTGGTCGAGATCGGCACCCAGATCTGCAGCAACGTGACCGAGGCTCGCAGTGAGCTGAAGCGCTTGCGAGGGGGCCTCGCCGGCATGCTGGCTCCGCACGGCCTGCGCCTGGCCTCATCCGGGACGCACCCGTTCTCTCACTGGCAGGACCAGCAAGTGACCGAGTCGGAGCGCTACAAGCTCCTCGAAGACGAGATGCAGGACATCGTGCGCGAGCTCCTGATCTTCGGGATGCACATCCACGTCGGCATCCCTGACCGTGAGATGCGCATCGACATCATGAACGAGGCCAAGTACTTCCTGCCGCACTTGCTGGCGCTGTCGACGTCGTCGCCGTTCTGGCTGGGTCGCCATACCGGGCTGAAGTCCTACAGGAGCGTCGTCTGGTCGCGCTTCCCCCGCAGCGGGATCCCGCCTGAGCTCAGTTCGTACGACGAGCTCGAGAACTTGCTCGAGCTGCTGGTGAGGACCAACTGCATCGACGACGGCAAGAAGGTGTGGTGGGATCTGCGCCCTCACTACGTCTATCCCACGCTCGAGTTCCGGGTCTGCGACGCCGCTACCCGCATCGACGAGGCCCTGTGCCTGGCAGCTCTCACGCAGTCGATCTGCGCCAAGCTGCTGAAGCTGCGCCGGGACAACCTTGGCTTCCGTCGCTACTCGCCGCATCTCATCGCCGAGAACAAGTGGCGTGCAATGCGCCACGGCGTCCACGGCAAGCTGGTCGACTTCGGCCGCCAGGCCGAGGTGCCGATGCCGGACCTGGTCGGGGAGCTGATCGAGTTCGTCGACGACGTGGTCGACGAGCTGGGCTGCCGCAACGAGGTCGCCTATGCCGCCACGATCTGCAGCCAGGGCACGAGCGCCGATCGGCAGCTCAAGGTCTGGGAGGAGACTCAGTCGGCCCAGGCGGTCGTCGCCGCCGTCGCGGCAGAGACGATGGAGGGCCTGTTCGACTAGCCCTGCGAGACGTGGCGCGGGAGATGCACGGCCAGCTGCCGCTGCCACCACGGCCAGTCGTGCGCGGAGTCCCAGCCCCAGATATCCAGCTCGTGAGGGATGCCCTTGTCAGCAAGCAATGCGCCGAGGTGCAGCGTGCTCCCGAGGGCGCCGCTGGCGCTGTCGTCCTCCCACGGGCCCTGGCCGGCCACGAGCGTGAGGTGGGCCCGCTGGCGTAGCCAGTCGAGGTGGTCACCGTGCAGGTGCGTGACGTAGTCGACGGGATTGTTGAAGTAGAACGAGTCACCCCGCTCGCCCCAGCCCATCTTGGACATGTCGTAGGCACCAGACATGCAGATCGCCCGCGGGAACAGGTCAGCCCGCCGGAGCGTGAAGTTGGCGGCGTGGAAAGCGCCGAAGCTGCACCCCGTCACGAGTATGTCCTGGGCCCCCGCACAGTCCTGGTAGATGAACGGGACGACGTCGTTGACGACGAAGTCTTCGAAACGTTGGTGCTCCCGTGCCCTCCCCTCCAGTGGCAGGTCCGACCGTCGCCAGCTCTCGGTCTCGAAGCTGTCGATGCAGTAGATCTTGACTTTGCCGCCCTCGACGAGATCGGCGACGGCACCGAGAAGGCCATTGTTCTCGAAGTCCTCGGCCCGGCCGCTGTCCGAAGCCAGCGCCAGCACGGGTCGCCCGAAGTGGCCATAGGCGATGAGTTTCTGTGGTCCGAGCGGCACTGTCTCGAGCACATACTGGTCTTTCCTCATTACCACACCTCTTGCAGTAGTCGGACGAGGTGCGGTGTCCAGGCGTCCCGCCACCCGATCCAGTTGTGAGCGTCCCGGTTCACGTACAGCTCTGCGGGATAGCCCTGCTCGCAAAGCACCGCAACAGTGTCGCGGTTGTTGGACAGGTTCTGCTCGACGCTGCCGCAAGTCATGACTATCGGGATGGGGGACCGCCAGGCGCCGGCGATCAGCATCTCGTCCACGAACTGCTGCACGCGTTCGAGCGGAGCCGGGCCGAGCTTGCCGCTGTGCAGGAAGCTGCTCGACTGCAAGAACAGGGCGCCGAAGGTCTCCGGCTCCTCCCGGTGGGCGTGCATCATCGCCAGGCCACCGAGGCTGGCGCCGAGCCCGACCCGGAGCCGGCGCTCCGAAGGTAGTGCCACGACTCGGGACAGCTGAGGGAGTATGTCGACAGCGAGAGCCCGCGCAAAGTCCGGGCTCGCGGTGTAGTCCTGGTCCCTCCGCACTGGGTGCATGAGCAGGGCCCGCATCGCCGGCAGGGTGCCCGCCGACACGAGGACGCCGAGCATGCGCGTCATCTGGGAGTAACGGGCGAACTCGACGCCGTCGAGTGCGACCAGTAGCGGCAACGAAGCCTGAGGGTCGGACCCGGAGGGCGACCAGAGCAGCGTCGGCTGTTCTGCACCGAGGATCTCCGAGGCGAGGTCGAGCTCGCGAACCTCGCCGTCGGGCGCCTCGGAGCTCAGCCACTCCGGCGGTGAGTACTCCGGGAACTCGACGACGGATCGGTCCCCGAAGGCGCCCGGCGCCTGCAGGTCGTTGGCCGGGTCGAGGACCGTCGAGTGGCCTCCCCCGGCATGCACGAGCTCGAACCTGTACTCCATGCGGTCGACGGGGGGCCGCGAAAAGCTCGTCTCCCAGAGGCCGCCGGCCACGGGTTTGAGGCTCGGCCCGGTCCGCGGCCAGGCGACCTCCTGGAGGACCTGGGCGGACTCGAGGGAGCCCGAGTCATCTCGGTACCGGAACACCACGCCACCCGACGACACCTCCGGTCCCGGAGCGACCGGTAGCGGGCCGGCGGTGAGCGTCGTGCTGTCGGGAACGGTCTGGCGCGTCACGGCCCGGAAGCCGTGAGTGCTATCTGGCTCGTCCCAGTGCCGGTGGGGATGGTGAGCGTCGTGTGCTTGACGGTGCTGACTTCGACGACGTCACCGGAGGTCTTGTCGGCCACGAAGGCCGCTGCGCCCTTGGCGGCGAGCACCACGTCGGAGGCGGACGCTCCCACAGTTGCGATCGGGATTGTCTCGTAGGTCGAAAGCGAGACGACTACGAGCTTGCCTGTCGACGTACCCACCCAGGCGTCCGTGCCGGAGGGTCCCACGGTGACCGATGCCGGGTAGTTGACGACTGCAGTGCCGACCTTGGTCAATGCCGGCACGGCGAGGAACTCGACCCGGCTGGCTGCATGGCATGCGACGAGCAGTCTCTTGCCGTTGTCCGCCAGTGCCAGGGACTGGGGGTGGCCGTAAACCGTCGTAGTGGCCACGACTCGCTTGGTTGCCAGGTCCACCTCCTGCACCGTGTCGGAGCCGGCGTTGGCGACGTAGGCAACCCGGCTGTTGGGTGAGATCACGACGGCATCGGGTGAGGAGCCCACCTGGAGGTGGCTCACGCTGTCGTTGCTCAAGTTGACGAGCGCCAGCATTCCGGACCGGCTGTCGGCAACGGCAGCGACCGCCCCGTTGGGTGAGATGGCTATCGCAGTGGGGTCCTCGCCTACCCGGACCGTGGCACCGATGGCTCCGGTCGAGGTGCTGACCCAGACGATGGAGTCGTCCAGCCCGAGCGCCACCCACAGCCGTGCGCCGGCGGGGGTCGCTGCGATGGCCGTGGGGTTGAACAGGAGCTTGACGGGTGCCAGCGGGACGATGGCGTCGAGCTGCACCCGGTTGACGTAGCCGCCGAGGTAGTCCGCCGACAGCAACCACTGGCCGTCCGAGGTGATGGCAAGGGCGTCCGGGCCGCGACCGGTGCCCATCGCCGTCCCTCGCACGAGCGAAGGCAAGGAGATCGGCACGACCTGGTCGGCCGAGTAGCTGGAGACGTAGGCCGTCGCCCCGTTGTGTGGGATGGCTATTGCCGTCGGGTTCGAGCCGACGGCCACCGTGGCGGTCGGCTGCTCGGTCGCCCTGTCGAGCACGGTGACGTCGCCCGAGCCCCAGTTGGCGACGAGGATCTGCTTGTCGTCGGGCGTCACGGCCACTGCGTCTGGCTCCCTGCCGACTGTGACAGTCGGGTAGCGCTTGCCGGTCTTGGTGCTGAACGTCGTCAGCTCGTTCGAGCCGTAGCTCGTCACGAAGACGTCGGCACCGTCGGGGTCGACGGCAACGGCGTTCGGCCCCGAGCCGGTCCCGACCCGCCACATGATCTTCTCGGTAGTCAGGTTGATCGCCAGGGCCAAGTCGTCCTTCTGGTCGGCCACAAAGGCGACGCCCCCGTCCGGGGCGATCGCCATGGCGGTCGGCCCATCGCCCGCGTCGAAGGCTGCGCCGGCAACTCCTGTGGCCACGTCGATCGGCGTGATGGTGTTGCTGCCGTAGTTGGCGACGTAGACCGTCGTGCCGTCAGGCGATACCGCCACTGCGTCGGGCTGCTTGCCGACGGCGATGGGCGCGCCGGCCCGAAGGCTCCGCACGTTGACCGGCGTGACAGTGCCGCCGCTGTAGTCGGCGACATAGACGGTGTCGGTTCCGGGCACACCGGCGACAGCATCCGCGCTCGCAGAGGCCAGCCCGCTCCGTTCGACGGCGCCACTGAGGGCGATGTCGCTGATCTCGTCACCCGCGCTGTCGGCAGCCCACAGGTGACCGGAGACGGCCAGTGGCTGGAAGACGTTGTGCGGGACGCCGGCCGGAACTGCATGCGAGGGCGCCCCGGCGGACGCGGGCGCAGCCGCGGCCGCAGAGGCCGCCGAGGCGATCCCGACGGCGCTGAGCAGCGCCATGGCAGCGACGGTGGCAGTCGCCGGCCTGCGGATCCACGAGGGTATGGGTGTCATCTCTGGTAGTCCCGTATCGGTGTCTGATCTGAGGCAGCTGGGTGTTCGACTAGCAGGTGGGGTTACGCGGCGGGCAATTGTTCTTGGGCTTGGGCTTGGCCGTGGTCGTGGTGGACTTGGGTGGCGGCTTGGACTTGGGCTTGGTAGTCGTCGTAGTGGCCCCGGTCGTCGTGGTAACCGGCTGGGTCGTGGTCGTCGTGCCCTTCCCCTTCCCGCCGCCCTTCTTGTGCGTCTTCATCGTCGTGGTGGTGGTCGAGGGCGCCATCGTCGTCGTGGTCGTGGTCGGGATCGTCGTGATCGAGACCTTCGTACTCGTGGAGCTGGCGGAGGAGGGGTCGGTGTGGCCGCTCCCGCCTGCCGCCAGGACCACGAGCAGGACTATCGCGACGGCGACCAACGCCAGTACCGGAATGACGACCGCCTTGCGCAGCAACCCGTTGCGCTCCCCGGGGCTGCTGCCGTGGAGACGGGCCAGCTCGGACTCGAGAGGTGCGCTTACCTGCTCAGGCTCTGCTCGCGACTCCTCCTCGTCTTTCCCAGGCACTCAATCACTCCTCGCTGCCTTCGGCCCGCGCTGACAGGGCAGGTTACATGGAGGTCACGTCACGGTGTCATTTGCTGCAGTTACCATCGGCAGCTCGGCCGGCTGGCTTGAACCCTCGGCCTCTCCCGGCTCGACCGGTTCGGCGAGTTGTACCGCCCATGGGTCGCCGGTTCGCCCGTCTGCGCCGGCAGGCGCCGTGCGCGCTTTCGAGCGCCACAGCAGAAATGCCATGAAGCCAAGGCCGACCGCCACGAAGCTGAGCGACGCCGCCTCGACGGCGACGCCACCGGGACCGTGGGCAAGCAGGACGTGCTCGTCGAAGTAGCGAGAGGCCCCCCAGAACGTCACAGTCGCCGTGGCGACGAGCCCGATCGGAGCTCCTCGCCTGGCCACGTAGCGTTCTACGAGCAGAGCGATGCCCCACACGACGGCACACTCCATCGACTGGAAGATCGGCACCGGCACTCGATTGCCGGACTGCCCGGCATAGGCCATCCCGTACCAGGCCGTGGTGCGGTTGCCGCCCCCGCTATACATCAACTGTGGCCCGAGCAGCCGCCCGATCATCCAGGCGAAGGCCAGCACGGGCGCCACGATGTCGGCCGCGATGCTGAGGCGCAGCTCCTTGGCCCACCTGTGCGCCAAATAAAGACCGGTGGGGACACCCAGCAGGAGGCCGCCGTAGCTCGACAGGCCACCTTGCCAGACAGCCAGGACGTCGCCCGGGTTCCGCGTGTAGTACCCGAGGTTGGCCACCACGCTCACGGCGCGGGCGCCGACTATCGAGGCGGCGATGATCCACACGAAGGCACGCCCGAGCCAGGCGTCGCTGTAGCTGTGGGCGCGCAGCCGCCGCCCGAAGTAGCTGTAGGCCCACCAGAAGGTTATGGCGAGGCCGATTCCGTAGGTATGTATCTCGAGCGCTCCGATGTGGAACTCGATCGGTATCGGTTTCAAGAGGTCTTCACCAGCTCAAGTATCGCCCATGGGCGACCAGCCTAGGGAGCGGGAGGGAGCGGCGCGCTACCGTGGCGGGCCGTGTCGAGTCCTACGAGCTTCGCCGTTCCAGGAAGGTTCGCCGGCCGGGTTGCGCTCGTGACAGGTGCAGGCTCGGGCATCGGCCGGGCGACGGCGGAGCGGCTGGCGGCCGAGGGTGCCGTCGTCGGTTGCCTAGATCGCGACTCGGGCGGGCTGGCCGCCACCGTCGAAGCAATCGAGGCAGCGCGGACCGGCTCGGCGCTGGCGATCGAGTGCGACGTGACGGACCCGGTCGCGGTCGACCAGGCCTTCCAGGAGATGTCCGCCGCCGGCGGCGGTGCACCCGGAGTGGTGTGCAACGTGGCGGGAGTCGGAGGTTTCTCACACTCGCATACCACCAGTGACGCCGAGTGGGCGCGCATGATCTCGGTGAACCTGACGGGGACGTTCTTCGTCTGCCGTGCCGCCTTGCAGCGGTGGGCCGCTTTGCTGGCCGAGAACCCGAAGGCTTTTCGCCGGCGCCGCCTGCTCGCCGAGGGGCAGGTGCACGCTCCCCGCCCGGCGATCGTGAACGTCGCCTCGTCAGCCGGCTTGATGGGCCAGCCTTACAGCGCCGCCTACTGCGCCTCCAAAGGAGGAGTCGTGGCGCTTACAAAGGCCCTCGCCGTCGAGTACCTGGAGGCTGGCATCCGGGTCAACGCCGTGGCCCCGGGCGGCGTCGACACGCCGCTCATTTCTGCCTTTGCCCCGCCCGACGACGCCTCGCCCGCATTGTTCGCCCGCATGGTGTCGCCGTTCGGGTTCGCCCCGCCGTCGGAGATCGCGGCTGTGATCGTGTTCCTGGCCTCCGAGGAGTGCGGACCGATGACCGGCTCGATCGTGCCGGTTGACGGAGGTCTGGTGGCCTAGGCGAGCCGCTCGACGATCATGGCCATGCCTTGGCCGCCGCCCACGCACATGGTCTCGAGACCGATCGTCTTGCCCTGGTTCTCCAGCCCGTTGAGGAGCGTCGTCATGATGCGGGCGCCTGTCATGCCGAAGGGGTGGCCGAGGGCGATCGAACCGCCGTGGACGTTCAGCTTGTCCCACGAGATGCCGAGGTGCTTGGCCGAAGGGATGACCTGAGCGGCAAAGGCCTCGTTGATCTCGACGAGGTCGACGTCGTCGATCGTCATGCCGGCCCGACCGAGCGCCTGGCGGCTGGCCTCGATCGGCCCCAGGCCCATGATCTCGGGGTCGAGGGCGCTCACGCCGCTCGACACGACGCGGGCGAGCGCCTTCAGCCCGAGCTGGCGGGCGCGGGTGTCGCTCATGACGACGACCGCCGCCGCTCCGTCGTTGAGGGGGCAGGCGTTGCCGGCGGTGATCCTGCCGTCCGGCCGGAAGACCGGGGTCAGCTTGGCCAGGCCCTCGACCGTGGTGCCGGCGCGGGGGCCGTCGTCCTTGCTCATCACCGATCCGTCGGCGAGTGGGTAGGGCGTGATCTCTCTCTCGAAGAAGCCGTTCTCCTGGTTCTCGACCGCCCTTTGCTGCGAGAGGGCGGCGAACTCGTCCATCTCCTCACGAGAGACGTCCTCGTACTCGGCGACGTTCTCGGCGGTCTGGCCCATGGCGATGTAGATGTCCGGTAGCCCTTCGCCGGCCTGCCAGGCATCCTGGCCGCCCTCGGAGCGCTTGGCCGAGCGAGCCTCGGCGTCGGCGAACAGAGCGTTGTGAGTATTGGGGACGCCGTCGGAGCTCCCCGCAAAGAAACGACTCGTCGTCTCCACCCCCGCCGCCACAAAACAATCGCCCTCGCCCGACTTGATGGCGTGGGCTGCCATGCGGATCGTCTGCAGGGACGAGGAGCAGTAGCGGTTCACCGTCACGCCCGGGCAGGTCTCCAGCCCCGCCAGGATCGCCGTCACGCGGCCGATGTTGAAACCGGCCTCCCCGGCCGGCTGGCCGCACCCGAGGATTAGGTCCTCGACCTCCCCAGGAGGCAGCGCCGGGACTTTCTCGAGGACGGCCCTCACGATGTGGGCGGCGAGATCGTCCGGGCGGACCTCCTTCAAGGTGCCCTTGAAGGCCCTCCCGATCGGTGTGCGTGCGGTGGCGACGATGACGGCTTCGGGCATGGCGGGAGCTTACCGGCGGCGCCCGACTAGGCGAAACTAGAACGCGTTACACTTTCGCGATGCAGATCGGCTTGGACGAGGATCAGCAGTCGCTGCAAAAGCAGCTGCGCGAGTACTACGCCCGCATCCTCACGCCGGAGGTCACAAAGGCGCTCGAAGTGCCCGGTATCACGCCGACGCACAAGCGCATCGCCCGCCAGATGGGCGCCGACGGCTGGCTCGGGATCGGGTGGCCCACTCAGTACGGCGGCCAGGGCCGCTCGATGATGGAGCAGTTCATCTTCTTCGACGAGTCGATGCGCGCAGGCGCCCCGGTGCCGATGCTGACGATCAACACTGTGGGGCCGACGATCATGCGTTTTGGCAGCGACACTCAGCGCGAGCGCTTCCTGCCGGCGATACTGCGCGGCGAGATCGACTTCTGCATCGGCTACACCGAGCCCGGGTCGGGCACGGACCTGGCTTCGCTCACTACCCGGGCGGAGCGGGACGGCGACGAATACGTCATCAACGGTGCCAAGATCTTCACGAGCCTGTCGAGCGACGCCGACTACGTCTGGCTGGCCGCCCGTACCAACCCCGAAGCGCCCAAGCACAAAGGGATATCGATCTTCATAGTCCCGACGAGCAGCCGTGGCTTCTCGCTCACGCCGATGCGCCTCTTGCACGGCCACGACATCAACCAGACGTTCTACGACAACGTGCGCGTGCCGGCCGAGAACCTCGTCGGCGGCGAGAACATGGGCTGGACGCTGATCACCAACCAGCTCAACCACGAGCGCGTCACCCTTTGCTCGGTCGGCCCGATCGAGAAGGCTTTCGACGACGTGACCGCCTGGGCGGCTGAGACCTCGCTTCCGGGCGGTGGCCGGGCGATCGACCAGCCCTGGGTGCAGCATGAGCTGGCCGTGGTGCGGGCGAAGCTGGAGTTCCTCCGCCTCGCCAACTGGAGGGTCGCCAGCTCCGAGTCGCTCGACGTCGCCTCGGCCTCGACCGTGAAGGTCTTCGGGACCGAGTTCTACCTCGAGGCCCTGCGCCGGTTGATGGAGATCGTGGGACCGCAGGCTTACCTCTCGGGCGGCACCCCTGAGGCCGTGCTGCACGGGCGGCTGGAGAAGCTGACGAGAGGATTCTTGATCCTGACGTTCGGCGGTGGTGCCAACGAGGTCCAGCGGGAGCTCATAGCTATGTTCGGGCTGGGCATGCCGCACTCGGGCCGCTGACGTGGCCGGGACCAGGAGGCACCGACATGGACTTTGAGCTCGATCAGGACCAGCAGGCGCTGTCGGGGCTCGCAGCGCGCATCCTGTCCGAGCGGGCGACGGAAGCTCGCCTGAAGGCGGTGGAGGCCGAGGCGGCCGCAGGTGGCGACGGCGTCGACGGCGAGCTCTGGTCGCATCTAGCCACTGCCGGGTTGCTGTCAGCGCCGCTGTCGGAAGCCTCTGGAGGAGGCGGGATGGGGCTCGCCGGCGCCGGGGCCGTGCTGGAGGAGGTGGGACGGCGCCTGGCGCCTGTGCCTTACCTGGACACCGTCGTGCTGGCGGGCTTGGGGATCGAGCGCTACGGGAGCGACGAGCTGCGTGCGGAGCACCTCGGGAGGATTGGCGATGGCCGCCTGGTCGTCGCCGCCGCACTGACCGAGGCGCAGGGCGACCCTCGGCGGCCCAGCACGACTGCGGTCGAAGCGGGTTCCGGCGGCTCGCTCGTCGTCACCGGCGAGAAGATCTGCGTGCCGGCCGGCCTCGCCGCCGGCGCTTTCCTCGTACCGGCGACGTTGCCCGACGGCACCACGTGCGTGGCCCTTGTCGAATCCGGGCAAGCCGGCGTGACAGTCGAGCGCCAAGACACGACGTCGAGCCGCCCGCAGGCCCGGGTGAGGTTCGAGAGCGTCGAGGTGCCCGGCGCCGCCGTCCTCGGTACCGGCCGCAGCAACGGCAGCGGTAAGGGCAGCGAGCGGGGCGCGGTCCTCGACTGGGTGGTCGAGCACGCCACAGCCGGCCTTTGCGTGCAGCTCGCCGGCTGCCTCGACGAGGCGCTACGACTCACGGCGGGCTACGTGAAGGAGCGCAAGCAATTCGATCGCACGTTGGCGAGCTTCCAGGCAGTCGGGCAGAGGGCGGCCGACGCCTACGTCGACTCGCTCGCCGTCCGGCTCACAGCTTGGCAGGCGCTCTGGCGCCTGTCGGTCGGGCTGCCCGCCGGCGACGAGGTGACGATCGCCAAGTACTGGGCGGCCGAAGCCGGCCAGCGTGTCGTGCACACCTGCCAGCACCTCCACGGCGGGGTCGGGATGGACAGGGACTACCCCATCCACCGCTACTTCTTGTTGGCCAAGGAGACCGACCTGTTGCTCGGCGGCGCCGCTCCTCAGCTGGCCGAGCTCGGCCGCCGCATCGCCGCCTCTGCCCGAATCCCCGCCTCTGCCTGAGCCTCGGGCTCGTCACCCCAGGCCACCTCACCGGCGGGCTCGGCCTCAGCCGGTACCCGGCGCCAGAGGGCTGCCATGCGCAGGCCGAGACACACCGTGACCACAGCGGAGGACAGTCCGGCCGCCACGTAGACCTCCCGGATGCCCAGCACGGCGGTGACGGCTCCTCCGATCGCCAGGGACAGCACCGAGACGGTGTTGACAGACGCTCCGAGAGCGGCCATCACACGGCCGCGCAGGTGGTCCGGCGTCCGTGTCATGACGAGGGTCGAGATGCAGACGTTGACGTACCCGTTGCCGACGCCGCCCAGCAGTCCGGCGGGCAGCAGCCAGGCGACGCTCGGTGCCCCGCCGTAGGCAAGGAACACAAGCGACATCAGGCCGGCACCGAGCACCGTCGCCCGGCCGCGCCCGGCGTCGGCCGCCAGCCTGCCGGCCAGCACCGACCCTATGAGCACGCCGACCATCCAGGCCGCTTCGGTGCAGCCGTACCACGTGGCGCTGGCGTGCAGAGTGACCCGGACGAGGAACACTTGGACGATGTTGAGCATCAAGGCGAGCAGGACGAAGGCCGACAGGCCGGCCACGAGCGTCCCGAGCAGCTTGTCGCGGCGCAGGCAGGCCCATCCGCTCTCGGACTGGCTGGCGCTGTCGGGATCGGCCGCCACGCGGCGTGTACGTATCAGCGCGGCGGCAGCGGTCATGAGGACGAATGAGACTGTGTCGACGGCGAGAGGCACCCCTGTGCCGAACAGGCCGCTCAGCAGTCCGGCGGCTGCCGGGGCGGCGATGGATCCGATCGTGAAGGCGCTCTGGGACAGTGACGTTGCCCGCCCGATCTGGTCCTCGCCGACGACGCGGGGGATGAGGACCTGCCAGGCAGTCGAGGAGAAGGCTCCGCCGACGGCGATCAACCCGACAAGTGCCACTATGAGAGAGAGACGATGCGTAAACACCAAAGGGGCGCAACCGGCCGCCTGCACGATCGTCGAGACCACGAGGATCCTTCGGCTGTCGGCGGAGTCGACGACTCGGCCGACGATCTTGGCGAGCAGGATGAAGGGGACCAGCCCGGCGGCCAGCAGCGCTGCGATCTCCCAGGGACGCCCGCCTGACTCCTGCAGGCGCAGCGTGAGAGCCACCAAGGCGACTTCGTCACCGAATCTCGAGCCCGTCCTGGCCACCAGGGCTATGGCGTAATCCCGGTTGCGGAGCAGTGCCTTGTTGGGAACCTCAGATGTTAAAGACATACTAAATAGTAATCCCTTAACATCGTGATTGCAAGTGGTAACATGAAGCGTGGCCAAAAAAGCTCGTCCGCCGGTCGATACCGTCGTCCTGACTGACCCCCGGGCGATACAGGCGATATCCCATCCGGCGCGCGTCGAGATCATCCGGGCGCTGTTCGACGGCGAGGAGCTGACGGCGACCGAGTGTGCCGAGCTGACGGGACTCAGCCCCAGCGCAACGAGCTATCACCTGAAGGCACTGGAGCGATGGGGTGTCGTCGAGCCTGCCGAGCGGCGGGTCGACGGCCGCGACCGCCCGTGGAAGGGCAAGGGCAAGTCACTGATAGTCGAGTCGCAGGCACCGGTGGCGACGGCGGCGGCCGAGTCGGCGGTGGTGGGGATGTTTCTTGACCGGGACCGAGCCGCCGCCATTGATTTCGTCAGCCGGCAGTCACAAGAGCCCGAAGCGTGGCGGCACGTCATGAGCCTCATGACGGGCGAGCACTGGCTGACAGCGGCAGAGGTGACAGGGATAGTGCAGGCGCTCGGCGACGTCCTTGAGCCCTACCGCGGGCGGAGCGGCCGCAACCGGCCCGCCGGGAGCCGCCGGGTTCGAGTCTCGAGCATGGTGGTGCCGCTCGGCGAGCCCGAGACCGGCTAGCGGGTCAGCCGACCAGTTCGGCCATCAGCCTCATCTGGTCGACACCGCCACCCACGAGGAGGGTGGTCACGAGAGATCCGCGCCACTTGTCGAGGTCGTCCCGGATCTTGTCCTTCGGGCCGATGAGGGCCGTCGCCTCGACCAACGACGTCGGCACGGCACCGGCGGCTTCATCCTTGCGGCCGTCGAGGTAGAGGTCCTGGATCCGGCGAGCCTCCGCCTCGAAGCCCATGCGGGCGAACACCTCGAAGTGGAAGTTCATGTCGCGGGCTCCCATCCCGCCGATGTAGAGCGCCAACCAGGGCCGTATGACGTCTGCTGCGGCTTCGACGTCGTCGTTGACGACGACGGTCGCCGTGGCGATGACTTCGAAATCGGCCGCTGATCGCCGCGCTCCCGGCCGGGCGAAGCCTTCGGCCAAGCCCTCCCTGTAGGCCTTGTCGTGCTCGGGGGCGTAGAAGATGGGCAGCCAGCCGTCGGCGATCTCGGCCGCCAGGGCGACGTTGCGGTGGCCCTCGGCGCCGAGAATTATCGGCAGGTCGTCCCGCAAGGGGTGCACTATCGGCTTGAGCGCCTTCCCCAGCCCGGTCCCGCCAGGGTAGGGAAGCGGGTAGTGCGGCCCCGGGCTGCTGACGGGCGCCCGGCGGGCGAGCACCTGGCGCACGACTCCGACGTACTCGCGAGTCCGGGCCAGCGGCTTCGGGAACGGCTGCCCGTACCAGCCCTCGACCACCTGAGGGCCCGAGACGCCAAGGCCCAGCACGAAACGCCCCCCGCTCAAATGGTCCATCGTCATCGCCGCCATCGCCATGGCAGTAGGGGCGCGGGCCGAGATCTGGCACAGGGCCGTGCCGAGCCGCAGCCGGCTGGTGTGGGAACCGATCCAGGCGAGCGGGGTGAGGGCGTCGGAGCCGTACGCCTCGGCCGTCCAGACAGAGTCGAAGCCGAGCGACTCTGCCTCGGCCACACGAGCGGCCGCATCGGGCGGCGGTCCGGCTCCCCAGTACCCGAGCTGCACTCCGAGCTTCATGGTGTGGGCCTCATGACGCCGACACCGGCAGGTGCTTGATGCCGTTGATGAAGTTGGAGCGAAGGCGCTTGACGTCGCCTGCCAGCTCGAGCCTCGGCATGGCGGCCATGATCTCTTCGAACATGATCCGGATCTCGACGCGGGCGAGGTTGGCGCCGAGGCAGAAGTGCGAGCCGCCACCGCCGAAGGCGACATGCTCGTTGGGGGAGCGGGCGATGTCGAACTTCTGCGGATCGTCGAACACAGACTCGTCGCGGTTGGCCGACACGTGCCAGAAGACGACCTTGTCGCCGTCCCTCACCTTCTGGCCGCCGATCTCGGTGTCACGTGTGGCGGTTCGCCGGAAGTGCATGACGGGCGAGGAGTAGCGCAGCATCTCCTCGATCGCCGAGCCCAGCAGGCCGGGGTCGGCGAGAAGGCGCTCGCGCTCATCCGGGTTCTCGATGAGGGCAAGGGTGCCGTGCGAGATGAGGTTGCGGGTCGTCTCGTTGCCTGCGACGGCCAGCAGCATGAAGAAGAGGTCGATCTCCAGCTGGGAGAGCTGGTCGCCATCGATCTCAGCCTGGGCCAGGATGCTGACGAGGTCGTCGTGGGGGTTGGCCTTGCGCTCGGCCGTGAGGGCGTCGGCGTAGGCGAACAGCTCCATGGCGGCGTTGACGGCCAGCTCGGGGGCCGCTGTGAACTCGGGGTCGTTGGAGCCGATCATCCGGTTGCTCCAGTCGAACACCTTGTGCCGGTCCTCCTGCGGCACTCCCATCAGGTCGGCGATGACCTGTAGCGGCAGCTCGGCCGCGACGTCCTCGACGAAGTCGAACTCGCCCTTGTCCCTGGCCTCGGCGACGAGCGCCCTCGAGCGCCGCGTGATCTTGTCCTCGAGCTCGTGGACCATGCGCGGCGTGAAACCCTTGTTGACGAGGCGCCTGTAGCGGGTGTGAATCGGCGGGTCCATGTTCAGCATCATCAGGCGCTGCTGGGCGAGGGTCTCCTCGTCGAAGTTGGCGATGAGAGCCGACCCGGTGTGCGAGCTGAAGGCGGCCGAGTCCCGGTTGACGAGCACGAGATCGTCGTAACCGACCACCGCCCAGTGGCCAGGGCCGTCAGCCTCCTCGTGCCAGAACACGGGGTGCTGGCGGCGCAGCTCGGCGAACAGCTCGTGAGGTACCGACGGCACGAAGAGGTCAGGATCGACGAGGTCGACCTGCGACAGATCCATGGGGCCTCCCGAGTAGAACGCGTTCCAGTTTTGGGCAAGTGTAGGCGAGGGGCCTGCCGGGTTCCAGAGCGGGTGGGGCGGGCGGGAGCAGTGCCCGGACGCGAAGCGACCCCAGGTAGCCGGTGGGCTTGCGCCTCCGTGCTTCCCGGGGTCGACTCCTGATGCCCGCTGCCTGCCTACGCATTGGCGGGTGCCTCTCAGCTGCCCGTTGCTGCGACCCGGTCTCCGGCTCCGAGGAGCCTTCCTCCGAGGTGACCGACCTCGAACATCCAACCGTCGGCGAAGCTTCCGCAGTTCCATCGTGACCTTCAGCCCTTGCGGGCCTCCGGCCTCTCCGAAACGCAGCCTCCCTCCGCACCCCGCCCTTGCAGGCGACGCACCTCAGGCGACTGTGTCCCTTCGGCTCCGGCCTCCCTTGCGGGCGACCTTCACCTGAGGACTGTCCCTTCGGCTCCGGCCTCCCTTGCGGGCGACCTTCACTTGGGGACTGCCCCCTCGTTCGGGCGGCCCTTGCGGGCTCTCCTCCCTTAGGAGCGGCGCTCGGGCCACTCCGACTCCCTTGCGGGAACCTTTGCGGCCTTCGCAGCGGTTGCTTCGTCCTTGGCGAGGGCAACTTTGCTTGACCCTCGCCTCACCGTCAAGGGACGTTCACGAAATACCCCCCTTATCGACAGGCCAGGTTCACTTATCGACAGATCTCCAGAACTGTCCCCCTGTATTGCACAGCCTTGTGCACAGGCCAGCCCAACGGGCCAGCCCTGTTGAGGGTTAGCCGATGCCCCCCGCCGGCAGGAACGGGTCGCCCTCCCAGCGGTCGATGAAGGCCAACTCTCCGACTGGCTTGCGCCGCAACCGGGTGAGCTGCCGCACGGGATGCCCGAGGACGATCAAAGCGGCCAGCACCCAGCCGGCCGGCCACCCGATCAGCTCCCGGACGGCCTGCTCCTGGCGGCAGAGCACGGTCGTCATGACCCCGCCGAGGCCTTTGTCGCGTGCTGCCAGCAGGACGTTGTGCCCGAACGGGTACACCGAGGCGCCGCCCACGATGCTCTGCCGGCCGAGACCGTTGTCTGTCACGGCCAGGCCGGACAGGTCGGCGACGAGCAGCATCATGACGGGCACGCTCGCCAGAGCTTCGCCGAAGGCATCCGGCGCCGGCCTCGACCGCGCCACGGTGAGGTCAAGGGCCGGCTCGTAGGGGCCCTGTAGCGGTGGGGCGAAGGGCACGAGGCCCTGCTCGACGTGAGCCCAGTACTCCCTCCAGCCCAACTGGTAGAGCTCGGCGACTCGCTTCCGTCTGGCAGCATCCTTCACGACCACGAGCCGCCACGGCTGCCGGTTGCCGCCACTGGGAGCAAAGCGGGCTGCCTCCACGACCTCGCGAACGACGGCGTCGTCGACGGGCTCGGTCGTGAACTCCCGCACCGCCCCGGTCGTGCGCATCGCTTCGGTGAGCTCCATGCCGCAAAAAGCCTATCCTTGGCGCCCGGGAGGGTTGGATGGCAGTCGAGGACGGGCGGGGGCGGGAGCTGGTGTCGTTCGACGAGATTTCGCCGGACGCGCACCCGTTTCGAAGCCAAGGCAGGTTGCTGCGGACGCTCCCGTTCGCCGTCGTCGCGATCCTCGCCGCCAGTAGCCTTGCCCTCCCGAGGGGCCTGTATTCCTGGCGCTGGGCGACGGCGAGCCTGATCCTGCTCGGCCTGGTGTTCGTTGCCGCCGTCCTGCCTTGGGACCACGGCGGCGCTGTGAGCCTGATGAACCCGTCCAAGAACCTCCTCGAGACGCCCGTCAGCTGGGGAGGCGAACCGCAGCCTGGCGCCAGCAGCAAGTTCGGGCCGCAGGACTGCTGGGCGCTGCGGCGAGGTCGCTTGCACGAGTCGGGTGAGTCCGGCCCTTACTGCAGGCACCTCGGCGCGTCGCCGCCGGAGGGATCTGTCTGCTTCCCGATGAGGGCGCAGGGCGAGACCATAGGGGTGCTCCAGCTCCGCGGGGCTGCCCGGGGCGAGCCTGACGACGTCACCCGGCAGCTCCTTGTCACCGTGGGCGAGCAACTGGCCTTGGCGATGGCGAACTTCCAGCTGCGCCTGTCGCTCCGCAACCAGTCCATCCGCGACCCGCTGACGAACTTGTTCAACAGGCGCTACATGGAGGAGACCTTGACCCGTGAGATCTCCCGCGCCCAGCGCAACTGCGAGCCAGTCGGCGTGCTGCAGATCGACGTCGACCACTTCAAGCCGTTCAACGACTCGCACGGGCACGAAGCGGGCGACAGTGTGCTGAAGGCTCTGGGCGGGTTGTTCCTCAGTGTCTTCCGGGGCGCCGACGTCGCCTGCCGCTACGGTGGCGAAGAGTTCACGGTCATCCTGCCTGGCTCCTCGCTGGAGGCCACCGAGGCGCGGGCCATCGAGCTCAGCAGGCTCGTCGCCGTGACTCCGATCCCGTTCCGCAGCATCCAGCTCGACCCGCCGACGCTGTCGGTCGGGGTCGCTGTGTTCCCGGCCCACGACACAACGGTGCCCGGACTGCTCCGCGTGGCTGACGCCGCCCTCTACGCCGCCAAGGCGAACGGTCGCGACCAGATCGTGTGCGCGCCCGTTCCCACCGCGCCGCCGGTCGAGTCCATGCCTTAGGTGGCGACGCCTGCTGCGACCCCGGCATACGGTGCTAGCTTCGCCAAAGGATTGACCGGAGGTTTGATGACGAATCCTTGGGATGGGCGAGGGCTGCCGCCGGCTGCCACCGCCCGGATGGCACGCGGTGCCGAGGGCGGCCCCGGCGCCAGCCTGTTCGGGATCTCCGGACAAGCGGCTTTGGAGGCGTGCGGATTCTCTGTCGTCGGTGAGGTGATGGGCTGCATCGTGGAGCACATCGGCTTCCAGGGCTACGCCGGCTGCGGTTGGGTGCCGAGCAATTACGGCAATCTCGGTGGCTTTCCCCAGCGGTACGGAGCTGGGCCTGTCGCCACGAGGACCGCCTCACAGGGTTTCGGTGCCTATACGCCCTACGTTGACGCTCTCTACCACGGCTACGACACCGCCATCTTGCGCATGCTGCTGGAGTGCCGCGACCTACGAGGCGACGGCGTTGTCGGCGTGACTCTCAAGCAGACTCACATGGGCGAGGGCAACAGGGAGTTCCTCGTGTACGGAACTGCCGTCCGGGCCCACGCCAAGCAGCGCCCCGCCAACATCTTCTCGACGCTCTTGCCCGCCCACGACGTTGCCAAGCTGCTCCACCGGGGCTGGGTGCCGGCTGGCATCACGCTCGGGATCGCGCTCGCCATCCGGCACGACGACTTCTTCACGCGCCAGCAAGCCAGCGCCTGGTCCGGGAACACCGAAGTCAGTGGCTTCACCGAGCTGGTCCATCGGGTGCGCCAGGATGCCCGCCAGCAGTTCTCGAGACGGGTCAAGGCATTCGGTGCCGACGGGGGCATACTGTCGGACATGACGCTTGACATATGGGAGGTCGAGCCAGCCGAGCAGCACCGCGACCACGTGGCGTTGGCCTCCGTGCTGGGTACGTCTGTCGCTCGTTTCGGAGGTGGGGGCCGGGACCCGAGCACCGCAAGCCTCAGCATCTTGTCCCTGGCGGACAAGACCGTTTCCACAATTGGAAGGAAGTCATGAGCACCGACGAAGAAGAGCTCGAGAAACAGGCCGTGAGCCTCATCCCCGAGGACGCCATGAAGCGTCTGGCGGAGATGAAGCCGGGCGCGCCTGGTGCGCTGTTCACTTCCGACCTGAGCGTGAACGAGTTCCTCCTCGTACGCGAGGCCGGCTTCCGGCCGCTCGGCCTTGTGCTCGGCTCGAGCATCTACCACGTCGGCATCCAGATCGGCCGATGGTCCAAGAACATGGAGATGGACACGCTCTCCCAAGCGATGTACCACGCTCGCGAGCTCTCCATGAGCCGGATGGAAGCCGAGGCGGCAACCCTTGGGGCCGACGGCATCGTCGGTGTCCGGCTCGACATCGAGTTCAAGGAGTTCGGCAACGACCTGGCCGAGTTCATCGCCGTCGGCACCGCCGTCAAGGCAGACGAGCCCGGAGACTGGAAGAACAATCAGGGCCAGCCCTTCACCTCCGACTTGTCCGGTCAGGACTTCTGGACCCTCGTGCAGGCGGGCTACGCCCCTCTCGGGATGGTGATGGGGAGCTGTGTGTACCACATCGCCCACCAGAACGCCCTCAAGGCCATGGGGAACGTGGGACGCAACGTCGAGCTGCCCATCTACACCGAGGCGCTCTACGACGCCCGCGAGCTGGCGATGAGCCGGATGCAGGCCGAAGCAGAGGCGCTGAAGGCCGAGGGCATCGTCGGCGTGCAACTGCTGTCGCTGCCGCACAAATGGGGTGGCCACACCACCGAGTTCTTCGCCATCGGGACGGCGGTCCGCCCGCTCCGGGCTGACCACGTCATCGCCAAGCCGCAGCTCGTCCTACCTTTGACGGATGGGTGAGCTGACTCCCGCTTCCGAGGCCCCCGAGCCTGACGTCGAGCTCATCGCGGCCGCCCTGCGCGCCGACACGGCAGACCTGGACGCCTACCACAAGGTGCTCTCGAACACGATAGGTACGATGCTGCCGCCTGAGATGGTCGAAGTCGACCGCAACAAGTCAATGTCCGATCGCATGGCGGGCCGTCCCGGCACAGCCACGGCGATCCGTCTCCACCTGGGAGACAAGACACTCGAGCTGGCAGCACGCAAGGGGCGTCTCGTCGCCACGTCTGCCCAGCAGGTGCGGGGCGTCGTCATCTCCCAGAAGGAGGTGTCCGTCGCAGACTGGGTGAAGCAGCTGGCCGAGTACGTGGCGGCTGTTGCAGCCGAGAACGCCGACGCACGTGAAGCGCTCGGACGGCTGATCGGCCCGTAGTCCCGCTCAGTCGCCTCACACGCTGCCGACCGTCCGGAAGCGCCGCAGCGCCAGCGGTACGCAAACGGCGATGATGGCCAGGCACCAACCGATCATGGCGATGACGGGATGCTCGAGTGGCCAGGAGCCGGTCGAGTGAATGCCCTGGCAGACCTGCCGCACGGCGGCTACGAGAGTCGAGAGAGGATCCCAGTCGCCGATCACCCTTGGCACCGTCTTCATGCCCTGGATCGGCACGAACGTGCCTGCCAGGAACGACAACGGGAACACGACGGCGAAGCCAACCCCTTGCATGGCGTCCGAGCTGCGCACCACCATGCCCAGCAGTAGGCCGAACCAGGTGAAGGCGACCAAGCCCAGCATCACGAGCCCGACCAGCTCCAAGCTGCCGCCGACGGTCAGGTGTGGACGCCAGCCCAGCCCGTAGCCGATGCCGGCGACGATGATCATGCCCAGGATCTGCTCGAGGATCTGCCCGACGACCTGTGCCGTGACGACCGAGAGCCGTGTCACCGGCAGGGACCGGAAGCGGTCGATCACGCCCGTCGTGAAGTCCGTCACCGTGGCGGTCCCTGTGCCGATCACGCCGAAGGCGATGCTCTGGCCGATCAGGCCGGGCAGGAGGTAATCCTGGTAGCGGACGTGTGGGATGTGGATCGCCGAGCCGAACACGTAGAGAAACAACAACGTGAACACAACCGGCTGGATCGTCACGTCGCTCAACCGCTCCGGGACGCGGGGGACAGCCCGCAGGCTGCGCCCGACGAGGAGCATCGTCTCGCGGGTGTATCGCCGGAGCCTGCCCGGCCGGTCGGGCAGGCCGGGGGTGCCTGCGGGGGGCCGCAAACTAAGCACGGCGGCGGTCACGGTGGCGCTCACGCTGGCACCTCGTCTCTTGTCGTGTCGGTCTCCGATAGGCAAGCGCCTGTCAGGGCCAAGAAGGCGTCGTCGAGGGTGGGCCGCCTGAGGGCCACCTCGTCGATCGGCACGCCGCTCGCCAGGACCACCTCGGTCACTGCCCGCAGGTCCGCTGCCTCGCCCGGGGCAGGGATCGACAACTTCCGGCGTTCCGGTGAGGCGGTGACGTCGAACTGGCATCCGAGGCGGGCCACCAGGGCGTCGTAACCGGCGGCGTCAACTGCCACGACGTCAACTCTTTGGTCCCCGATCTGAGCCTTCAGCTGAGCCGGAGTGCCGTTGGCGACCGCCCGGCCGTGGTCCATCAGCATGATGTCGTCGGCCAGCTCGTCTGCCTCCTCCAGGTACTGGGTGGTGAGCAGTACTGTCACCCCTTCTGCCACGAGATCGCGGATCGTGGCCCAGACGACTTGGCGGCTGCGGGGGTCGAGGCCGGTCGTCGGCTCATCGAGGACAAGCAGCTTGGGCTGGGTCACCAGGCTTGCTGCCAGGTCGACACGCCGCCGCTGCCCTCCCGAGATGGACTTGACCAGCTTGTCGCGGAACTCTCCGACGTCAAAACGCTCGATCAACTCCCCCACGATCCTCTGCGCCTCCCGACGGCCGTGCCCGCGCAGGCGTGCCATGAGCACGAGGTTCTCCCGGGCGGTGAGGTTGCCCTCGAGGGCGGCGAACTGGCCCGTGAGCGAGATCAGGCTGCGCACGCCGTCTGGATCGCGCCTGATGTCGCGACCGCACACTGTCGCCGTGCCGCTCGTCGGCTCGCACAGCGTGGCGAGCATCCTCACGACCGTCGTCTTGCCGGCGCCGTTCGGGCCCAGCAGGGACACCACCGAACCGGAGGGGACATGCAGGTTGACGTGGTCGACGGCGACGATGGCGCCGAAGTGTTTGGTCAGGCCGTCTGTTATGACGGCGTACTCGTCGGATGGCACTGGCTACCGCCTTCTGGTCCGGGTCGACTTGCTGTGGCAATAAACTTATAGTACCTAGAAAACTATTGCAACAGAAAGTTTGCTTTGGCGGTAAGATCACAGGTGATGGAGGACGACCAGCTTCCTCAGGACGAACCGGCTTGGAGCGAAGGCCTGCGCGAGCGCAAGAAGCGGATCACGCGGCAGTTGATCTCGGATACGGCGACGGCGATGTGTCTCGAGCGGGGGTTCGACGACGTCAAGGTGACAGAAGTCGCCGATGCCTGCGGGGTCTCTGAGAAGACCGTCTACAACTATTTCCCCACCAAGGAGTCCCTCCTCCTCGACAGGGAGGCCGACGTGGCTGCGTCGATATGGCGGGCGCTGGGGCCGGCCTCGACCGCCAAGTCACCGGTGGATGGCTTCCGCCAGCTTCTGGCCGGGCATCTCGACGAGATGGAGGCGACGTGGGCGTCAGGCGGCTTGACCACGCTACGGCGCTTTGCCGAGCTCATCGAGGCCACGCCGTCGCTGCGGGCGGCCGAGCGCGACATGGCGGACCGGCTCGCGCGAACCGCCACCGAGGCGATCGCCGAGCAGGCCGGTGTCAGCCCGGAGGACCCGGAACCTCAGATCGCCGCCGCGGCCCTGATGGGCTTGTGGACACTGCAGTCCGAGGCCATCCGGCGCTGTGCCGCCGAAGAGCGTTCCCCGGCCGAGACCCGAGAGGTTGCCGTTGACGTCGTCAACCGGGCAGCGCGACTGGTCGAGTCGGGGCTCTGGTCTTTCAGCGCCGTAGTCGAGGGGCATGCCAGCCGCCAGCAGTTCAAGGTCGCCGCCGACGCCGCCCAGCAGGCAGGGCGCCAGGTAGCGGCGGCTGTCCGCCAGGCCCGCGCCAGCTGGCAGCAGATGCAGCGAGAAGCGGCCAAGGGCGAGCAGCAGGGACCTCCGTCGCCGCTACAGGGGCTTGCTGCGCTCCTCGAGCAAGCCGAGCAGGCCGCTCGCGCCAAACGGGAGGATCGCGGCCAACGCGGCCACCATGGCCGCCACGACCAGCAGGACGAGTGGAAGCGGGCCTACCGCGAGCAGCAAGCGATCATCCGGCAGGCCCAACGCGAGCTCCAACAGAGGTTCCGCCAGGCCGCCAACCAGCAGTGGCAAGATGCCGCCGGGCGGGGCAGGGGGCGTGGCGGCCAGAGCGATGGCGGGCCGGGCGGGGCAGGGTGAGCCCGCCGGGGTGAGCCCGCCGGGGTGAGCCAGCCGGGGTGAGCCAGCCGGGGTGAGCCAGCCGGCGTGGAGGGTTCAGCCGCCGGAGGCTGACCGGCGACCTTTGAACCCGGCTGCCAGGCAAGCGCCGGCGATTGCCTCGGCGCACTCTGCCGATCTCTCCAACGGCAGCGCCGCCGTCGTCACCCGGATGGCAGGTTCCGAGACGATCCGGCACATCGCCCCGGGCGCCACCCTCCATCCGGCTGTCAGGAGGGTGCTCACGGCAGTGGCTTCGTCGCCGACCGGCACCCAGATGTTCAACCCTGTCGCCGCCTGGGCTTCGATCCCTCGCCGGGTGAGCTCGTCGCACAGCCCGAGCCGCCGCTGCCGGTAGATGGCCGAGGCGTTCTCGAGGATGCCCGCCACCTCAGGATCGGCCCACATCGCCAACATGACTTGTTGCAGCAGGTGGCTCACCCACCCCGTCCCCCCTGTGATGGAGGCCTCGAGCCGCCCGATGGTGGCCATGTCGCCGGCCACGGCGGCGAGACGGAAGTCCGGCCCGTAACCCTTTGCGACCGAGCGGACAGCTGCGTAGCGGCCGGTCGTCCCGACGACGGACTGCAGCGGCGTCTCGACAAGCCCGCAGGCGTGGTCGTCCTCGATCACGAGGCACCCCGGATAGCGAGCCAGCAGCTCCCTCAGGGTCGCCGCCCGATCAGCTGATATGGCAGCTCCGGTCGGATTCTGGGCCCTGGCAGTCACTACGGCTGCCCGGGCGCCGGCTGCCAGTACCTGCCACAGGGAATCGGCCAGCGGGCCCTCCTGGTCGAGCGCCACCGGGACGACTACCAAGCCCAAGCGCTCCACGAGATCGATCAGTGATGCCCAGCCGGGATCCTCCACGGCGACGCGGTCGCCCGGGGACAGGTTGGCCGCCAGCATCCGGCCGATGGCATCAAGGGCGCCGTGGGCGACCGTCACGCTGCTGGCGGGGATGCCGTCCGACTCGAAGCGGCGCCGTGCCTCCTCGAGGAATCCGCCATGGGCGACCGGGGAGCCGTAGAGCGCCCTCTCGTAGCTGACAAGGCGCATCGAGCGCTCCAGATCAGGCAGGAGAGCCGGGTCCGGATTGCCGGTAGACAGGTCGGTCACCCCGGGCGGCAGCATCCGCGCCTGGCGCGGCAACGGGGCGTGATCCCTCCGCAGCTCGCGGACCCTCGTGCCGCGCCGCCGGTCGGCGGACGTGAGACCTTGCGCGTTGAGCAGGCGGTAAGCGGCGGCGACGGTCCCAGCGCTCACGCCGAGCTCGCTCGCAAGATCCCTGATGGGCAAAAGTACGTCCCCGGCCGCCAGGCGCGAATCGCGGATGGACTCCTCTATGGAGGCGGCGATTCGTGCAGCCGTGCGTCCGGTGGCGTAAGATTGTACCGTCACAGTATACTGATTGTACCATTACAAAAGAAAGCAAGCGAGCACAGGGAGAGTCCCATGTACGAGCAGACGAGCGTCACCACGCCGTCCCGCCACGCAGAGCGGGCGAACCACGATCGCCAACTGATCTGGTCGATCCTCGACGAGGCCGTGATCGGCCACCTCGGGTTCGTCGCCGATGACCTGCCTCATGTGCTTCCGCTGCTCTTCGTCAGGATCGAGGACTCCGTCTACCTCCACGGCTCAACCGGTGCGCACTTCGCCCGGGCGGCGAGCCGGCGGCGTGGGCTGACCGTCACGTTCGAGGCGACTCTGGTCGACGCGCTCGTGCTGGCGCGCTCCACCTTCAGCCACTCGGCCAATTACCGGTGTGTCGTGGCCCACGGAGAGGCGACCGTGGTGCGTGACGAGGACGTCAAACGTCATGCTATGGCAGCCCTTGTCGACAAGCTCGTGCCCGGTCGCAACGCCGACGCACGCCAGCCGACGGCTGACGAGCTCCGCCAGACAGCCGTCCTGGAGCTGCCGCTCACTTCGGCGGGCGCCAAGGTTCGCACAGGTGGCCCGCTCGACGGAGACGACGAGGGCCATCTTGCGGTGTGGGCGGGGGTCAGGCCGATCCTCAGCCGATGGGGCGTCGCCGAGCCTGCCGCCGACTTGCTGCCCGGGATCGATCTCCCCTCCTACCTGGAGCCGGGCGGCCCCCTGCCGCAGTCAGGGACAGCATTGACCGTATGAGGGCGGTGGTGCAGCGGGTCAGCTGGGCACGCGTGACGGTGGCAGGAGAAGAAGTCGGCTCGATCACGGGACCGGGCCTTTGCGTGCTGGTGGGCGTCACGCACTCGGACACCATTGCCACCGCCGCCGACTTGGCCGGCCAGATCTGGAACCTGCGCATCCTGGCCGACGGGGAGGGGCGGATGAACGTGTCGGCTGCCAAGGCCGGCGCCCCAGTGCTCGTCGTCAGCCAGTTCACCCTGTACGGCGACACGAGCCGTGGCCGGCGGCCCTCCTGGATGGCCGCTGCGGCCGGACATGTGGCCGAACCGATCGTCGACAGCCTGGTGGGTGAGTTGGAGCGGTTGGGGGGGAGGGTTGCGAGTGGACGCTTCGGTGCTGACATGCTCGTCGAGCTCGCCAACGACGGGCCGGTGACTGTCATCCTCGAGACCGGCGCGTCGGCGACTCCAGGTGGCACAGTGGAGCCATGCGCTACCTGATCCTCGGTGCCGGTGCCATCGGCGGTGCGATCGGCGGCCGCCTCTTCCAGCACGGCCGCGACGTCGTCCTGATCGCGAGGGGCGACCACCTGGCGGCTTTGCGGTCAACCGGGCTGGAGCTTCGGGACCCGGAGCAGACCGAGACGTTGCGGATCCCTGCTGTCGGCACCTCGGCGGAGGCAGAACCGGTTCCCGGCGACGTGGTCGTCCTCGCCACGAAGTCGCAGCACACCGAGTCCTTGCTGGCCGAGCTGGCTCTCGTCGCCCCACCCGGCGTCAGTGTCGTCTGTGCCCAGAACGGCGTCGAGAACGAGCGGGTCGCCATCCGGCGCTTTGCCAACACCTACGGAATGCGGGTCATCCTGGCCGGGACCCACATTGTGCCCGGTGTGGTCGAGATCGCCACGGCCCCTGTCGGCGGGATCCTCGACATCGGCCGCTACCCGTCCGGCAACGACGAGGTGGCCGAAGCCGTGGCGGCGGACCTGCGGGACGCCGGCTTCGACGCCAGGGCAACGGCGGACGTGATGGGCCACAAGTACCTGAAGCTGCTGGGCAACCTCGGCAACGCCATCCAGGCGGCTTGCGGGCTCAGCGAGGATGCGCTTCTCGCCGAGCTGGCCAGGGCGGCCCGTGCCGAGGCCCGCAGCTGCTACGAGGCCGCGGGGATAGAGGTGGCTGACGAGGCCTATGAGTCAGACCGCCGCCGCATGAGAGGCTTCACTCGCCCCGTCGGCGGTGTGACCAGGGAGGGCGGGTCGTCGTGGCAGAGCCTGCGCCGCGCCACGGGCAACATCGAGGCGGACTGGTTGAACGGCGAGATCGTCATGCTCGGGCGCACGCACGGCGTACCGACGCCCGTGAACGAGAGGCTGCAGTTCGTCGCCAACAAACTGGCAGCAGCGCTGACACCGCCTGGCCCGATGACGCCCGCCGAGCTGGCGGGCGGCTTGGTCTGAGTCAGAAGCGCGCAGGCCGCTTCTCGCGCAGGGCGGTCACGCCTTCGGAGTAGTCGGGTCCCTGGATCATGGCGTTCATCTGTCGCTCGGCGTCGGCGATGGAGGCGGCCGGGTCGGACCCGAGCAAGTCGCGGTACAGCTGCGCCTTGGTCGATGCCAGCGAGGCAGGCGAGACATGCGTTGCCAGCCGTTCGGCATAGTCCCGGACGTGAGCCAGGAGATCGGTTCCCGGGACGGCTGCATTGACCAGACCCATGTCCGCCGCCTCCTCGGCGAGGAAGATGCGGCTCGATAGGAGGATGTCCGCAGCCCGCGAGGCGCCGACGAGGCGCGGGAGCAACCACGACAAGCCGAACTCGGCGGGCAGGCCGAGCCGGCCGTGGGCACTCGTCAGCTTGGCGCCCTCGGCGGCAAAGCGCAGGTCGCAGTAACACATGAGGGCGAAGCCGAGCCCGGCGGCCGGACCGTTCACCGCAGCGATGATCGGTTTGGCGATCCCGAGGTGGTAGGCCAAGTCGGCGTCGAACTCGCGGCGCACTCCGAAGCCGGGTGCGGGCGGGTCGTCGGGGAGGCCCGGGCTGTAGGCGCCGCGCTCCATGTGCGAGGCGAGCGCCTCGCTGTCGGCGCCTGCACAGAATCCCCGTCCGGCGCCGGTCACCACGATCACTCGGACAGCAGCGTCCTCAGAGGCCTCAGCCAGCGCTGCCCGATATTCCAGGCTCATCCGGCCGGTCCAGGAATTGAGTCGCTCCGGGCGCTTCAGCGTGATGGTGGCTATTCGATCGGCGACCTCGTACTCGGTGACTCTGCGCTCCACCCGGCGCACGCTAGCCAACGCTCAGGCAGCAGGTCGCCCTGCCGGCTGTCAGATGTGCGAGCCTGGCACCGTGGCGAGAGACGGCGTGGCCGGAGAAGCGTCGGGCGAGGCATGGGATAGGCCGGACCCCGAGGCGTTAGCCGAAGCGGCCGACGTGGTGGCTGCCGCCCGCTCGGTTGTCGTACTGACCGGTGCCGGTATCTCGACCGCGGCAGGCATTCCCGACTTCCGCGGCCCGCAAGGCCTGTGGACTCGCAACCCGGAAGCCGAGCGCCTCTCCTCGCTCGACCACTACCTGGCGGACCCCGAAGTCAGGCGCCGCTCTTGGCAGGCGAGGCTCACCTCCCCGGTCTGGGAGGCCCGGCCGACTGCCGGCCACGTGGTGCTGGTCGACCTCGAGCACGCTGGCAAGCTCCACACGATCGTCACGCAGAACACCGACGGCCTTCACCAAGCAGCCGGTACTTCGCCCGATCGCGTAGTGGAAGTGCACGGCACGACGCACTGGGTGGCGTGCTGGAGTTGCGGCGACAGGACGCCGACGCTGACGGTGTTGGCCCGCGTCCGGCTCGGCGAGGAAGATCCTCACTGCCTCCGGCCGGGATGCGGCGGGATCCTGAAGAGCGCGACGGTGAGCTTCGGGCAGTCGCTTGACCCGGCGGACCTTGATAGGGCGTTCCTGGCGGCGGCGGAGGCCGAGGTGCTCGTGGCCGTCGGGACGACCCTGGAGGTACAGCCCGTGGCGGGAATGGTGCCGATCGCCGTCAGGAGCGGGCGACCGGTGGTGATCGTGAACGGCAGCCCGACGGCCTTGGACTCCTTGGCCGACGTCGTAGTCCGGGGTGCCATCGACGAGGTCCTGCCCGTCATCGCCGGCGTGGCTGGCTGAGGGTGGTTGGCCGAGGGCGGCTCAGGGGCGGCTAGCGGCCACGGCCTGAAGGATCATCGGGCGGGCTTCGTCGGGGGTGACCCAATCGACCCGCACCGCCTCGGCGCCGACCCATGAAGCCGCTTCCCACATGGCCTGGGCGGTAGCGAGGCAGGCGGCGCGGGCGCCGGCTGGCTTGGCCATCACCGAGGGCTCGACGTGGACGCCCTTGCCGACGAAGGTCGCTTCCTTCGCCTTGCCGTTAGCTTCCCGACCCGGGTCGACACGGCCGATCAGCTCACCGCCTGCCAGCACAGGCAGGCAGCAGTATCCATGGATCCGCTTCGGTTTGGGTGTGTAGGCCTCCAAGCGATAGACGAAGCCGAACAGGCGCTCGACCCTGTCGCGCTCCCAGATGAGGGAGTCAAACGGCGAGAGGAGCACTGGCTTGCGCCGCGGTGCCGCCGGGGCCTGGTCGAGGAGGGATTGCACGGCCCAGGCAGGCTTCCGCCAACCCTGGATCTCGACGGGTACGAGGCCCGAACCCTGAAGCAGCCGCGGGACGTCGGCCACCTTGACCCCGGTGTAGGCACTGAGATCCTTCGCCGTGGAAACGCCCAGCGCGGCGGCGGCGCGCCGCAGGATCACACGCCGTTGCTCGTCACGATCGGGCCGTGCTGCGAGCAGGTAGGCGGGCACTGCCCGTTCAGGCAGGTCGTAAACCCTCTGGAAACCCCGCCTGCGAGTGCAGACGACCTCCCCGATGTCGAGCAGCCACTCGACGGCGATCTTGGTCTCGGACCAGTCCCACCAGACGCCTCCCTTCTTTGCCCCGCCCAGGTCGTTGGCCGTGAGCGGCCCTTCCTGCTCGAGGCGCCTCACTATCTCCGGGATCGATTTCTGGGCGTCTTCGACCCAGTGCCACCTGCGGCCGCGGTCCTTGACAGCCTGGCGCCGCCACTCGAAGTTAGGCCACTCGGCGATCGGCAGGATGCAGGCGGCGTGCGACCAGTACTCGAAAGCGGCATAGGGCGGCCCGTCCCAGTAAGCCTTCTCGATCCCGGCGCGCTTGACGGCTCCGAGCCGGGCGTAGGCAACCAGCTCGTGCGAGCGAGCCAGGACCGAGATCGTGTCGAGTTGCACTGCACGCACGTGCTCCAGCACTGCTGCCGGGCCGCCCTGCAGGCGCGGTCCGGCCAGCGCCTGGGCCGCTACCGCCAACCGCCTAGCTTGGCGGGCGGTCAAACGCTCAGGTTGTGGTACGGGGGGCATGTCCGAACGTTAGTTCGCAACCTCTGTCCGTGGCACCGATTGGAGGATGACGATGCAGACATTGCTCAGATGCGATGCTAAGGGCGGGATGAGATTTGGCAGCAAGCTCGTGATGGGAGCAGCCGTCGTATCGCTGCCACTCACCGGCGCGGCCGCTTACAACCACTACTCGTCCGCACCACGGAGCTCTCCCGGCTACCCGGCACCCCATCTGGCCGCCCCTTACCTGCAGATCTCGACGAGCGACAAGGGGGACATGGCCAAGGACATGGCCGTCTCGGGTGTGAAGGACTACACGCTGGCCTTCCTCACGCCCAAGAGCGGATGCACACCGATGTGGGAGGACGGCAACGAGGCAGCCGGCGCCTTCACGTCGGCGGTGAGCTCCCTGCAGGCGTCCGGCGGCAACGTCATTATCTCGTTCGGCGGCGCCGCCGGTGGCGACATAGCCAAGACCTGCAAGTCCGTTTCCGGCCTCGAGGCGGCCTACGCCAAGGTGCTTGCCGAGTACTCCGGTGTGACGAGGCTCGACTTCGACATCGAAGGCTCGGTCCTGACGACTGTGAAGGCGAACGACCGGCGGAACTCCGCCCTGGCGAAGCTACAGAAGGCACATCCGTCGACGCAGGTCGACTTCACGCTCCCGGTCGACCCGGGCGGTCTTCCTTCCAACGAAGTGACACTCGTCAAGAACGCCAAAGCCGCCGGCGTCGATCTCAACTGCGTCAACATCATGACGATGGACTTCGGCAACGGGCAGAACGTCCTGGCTGACGCCGAGTCGGCCGCCACAGCCACCGAGGCACAGCTCGCCAAGATCTACACGAACCTCTCATCGTCCCAGGTCTGGGACATGATCGGTTTGACGCCCATTGCCGGCAAGAACGACGACAACGAGAAGTTCACCCAGAGCGACGCCAAGAGACTCGAGACGTTCGCCGCCTCCAAGGGTGTCCAGCTGCTCTCGTTCTGGGAGGTCGACTCGTACGACAAGCCGCTCGGGTACGCCTACTCGAAGATATTCGAGAAACTCAGCAGCTAAGCGCTGCGGGCTATGGCGCCGACCTCGGTCCCTCGTCGATGTGGCAGGCACAGAGATTGGAGAAGGGCATCTCAGTCTCATGGAATTGTGCCGAGGCGCGCAATGCGCGTTTCGGCTTAAAACTGGTGCTTCGAGGTCCACGTCTCTCTGCTGGACGCGTTTCGGCGGGTAGACGTGTTGGTCGAGTTCGAGCGGTTATCGGCTCGCTCCGTGGCTAGCCGCGAGCCACCGGGACGGCGACGATGAAGGCCACCGAGCTATTGCTCGCGGAAAGCTCGGTTCCGTCGGGCGCCGTGACCAACGAGACCTCCCACCCCGACGCCAGCATGACGGGTGCGATCTCGTCCCGCGACAGTGGAGGGAAGAGTGGTTCGCCCACCGCCGCCACTACCGAGGCCAGGCGCTCGCGCCGCCTCTGCTGGTCGGGGGAGGAGACGGCGAGTGCGAGCTCGATGGCCAGCCTGCTACCGGTCGCCGACGTCCCCGCCAGGGCCGCCAACAGAGCCGAGAGCACATGCCTGCGGAGGTAGGGCGCCAGTCCTTCGCAGAGGAACAAGCTCGGGCGCGTCCGGTCGTGACCCAGCTTGTTCAGGACAGCTCCGGCGTCACCGGCGGAGAAGTCGACAGACCCGAAGGCGATGCCAGGCGTCGCGATCGACAAGCGCCGCAGACGTTCGAGCTTGTCGGCCTGCGTGGAGGGATGATCGAGCTCGAACCAACTGACGCCGGGGGCCGAGTAGCGCAGGCTGCGCCCGTCGTAACCGGCCCCCGCGACGACCACTTGGGCGATGCCTGAAGCGATCGCCCCGACCACGGCCAGGTCGAAATAGCGCGTCCGTGCCGCCAGGTACCGCCCCAACCCCGAGCCGCTCGCCTCGAGGTCGCCGGCCACGTCGGCCTGCAGCCTGAGGTCGTCGTCCGGCCTGCCGTAGGGGGTCTCCACTCGCGAGAAGCCGAGCCGTTGCCGAGCCACCCTCCGGGCTGTGTTGGACGCTTCGCCGTCTCTCAAGCGCCGTCCCCAGCCGCAGCCCGCCAAACCGCGGCGTCGGCCATGATGTCGAGGATTGTCTCGCTCTTGGCGTCGGTGTAGCCGATCCCGTCGTCTGACCACGCCAGCGCAGCTGCGCGCTTGGTCTTGGCATAGGAGTCGCGGTCGGCTGGGTGTGTCCGCAAGTAGTCGCGGAAGAGCAGATGATCTCTCTCCCAGGCCGAGCCGGTCGTGCAGACATGGGTGTGAACGGATCGCGGCTGCCCCGCATGGGGGCGGAAGTAGCGGTGATAGTCGTCGCGGCTGCGCAGCTGGAGGCCGACTTCGGCCAGTTGCGGGACGTAGGCGTCCTCGTCCGCCAAGTCCGCCAGGCTGACTTGGACGTCGATGATGGCCTTGGCAGGCAAGCCGGGTACCGAGGTCGACCCGACGTGCTCGATCGCCAGTGCCGAAGAAGCCAGGGCTCCTGAGATGCGCTCCCGCCACGACTCGTAGGCAGCCGGCCAGGAAGGGTCGTAGTCGACTATCTCGATCAGGTCTCCGCGCCGGGAGCTGTCAGCCGTCACGGCGAATCCCGGCCAGATCACGTCGGCGACCGAGCGCCACAGTTCCCACCGTTCCTCCAGCAGCAAGTCGGTCGCCAGCAAACCCCGGGGTGCGGCGGCGAGCGCGTAGAGGTCGATCATGGTCGCCCGCGGTCCTTCGGCTTCGTGCAGGCGGAGCCAAGCAGCCACAGGCTCGGAACCCAGGGCCACGCCGACCGCCTGCAACCGTTCGTCGAGCATGACGGTTCGTGGTGGTATGCCCGGGCGGTCCATGGCCCCAGCGTCGCCGCCGGTCGTCTACGGCGTCAAGGCATGCGCCGCCCCGGATCCACCGGTCAGGAGCCGTTTGTGACAGTCACGTCGATCGGTTGCCCGACGCGAGTCCCTTTGGGTATCCCGATCGTGCGCACGACCGTGTGGTACTCACCGGCGGGCAGGGGCGGCAGCCCGCCCGCCAAGCAGGCCGGATCCCGGGGTGTGCCGGCGTGCGGGCCGCCTTCGGTGCAGTGGTCCCAACTCGTTGAAACGGTGATCGGGAACGTGTTCAGCCCCGGCGCCAGCTCCACGGTCGGGCGGCAGGCGACGACCGACGATGCGGGTTCGAATGGCACGGCGGAGTTCGCCAAGCCGACCCAAAGCCAGCCGTCGACTGCACACTGCTCGACGAGCATGTGCTCGGGTGTGTTGTTGTAAACGAGAGCCTCACCCTTGATCGTGGTGCCACCGGCGACCTGAGTCTGGTCGAGCTCGATCCGGATCTCGACCGGTGGCTGGACCGACGGCACCGTGCTCCCGACCGCCCGAACCCGCGACCCGGCCGGGTTGACCCTGCCAGGCGAGTGGCCGGCGACGGCGAAGCTGACAGCCGTGCCTACTACGACCAGGGAGACTGCCGCCAGCAACGCCAGCCTGGCATGTGACGCCCTGCCGACCCGCCGCGTAGGAGCCGGCCGGCCGGCGATCTCGTCGAGGGTGACAGGGGTGGCGGTGTCGTAGAGAGCGCGGATTCGTTCGTCGAGTTCAGGCATCGGGAGTCACCTCCAGTAGGGACCGCAGGCGAGCCAGCCCGCGGTCGAGATGTGTTTGCACTGTCGTGACCTTGAGGCCGAGGAGCTCGCCGACCTCGGCCAGGGTCCAGGAGTAGCCGTGCACCAGAACCACGGCGGTCCGCTGGCGCTCGCTCAGCTTGCGCAGCGCCCCTGAAAGCTCCGGCTCCACCCACGGTTCTGACCACTGTTGCCGCACGAAGGGGACTCGTAGCTTGCGACGGCGGGCGCGACTCTGGCCGACTCGGTAGAGGTACCCGATGGGCGAGTCGAGCGCTGCCAGCCGGTCCTGGTGCTCCCAGGCCCAGGCGAACGCCTCCGCCGTCGCCTCCCGGCCGGCTTCGATGCCGTAAGCCGCCATCAGTGCCCGGCGCAGCCGAGGCTCAGCCGACTTGAAGAAGTTGTCGAAATCACTCGCTGGGTCGATACTCACATTCTCTCGCCAAGTCAGCGTCACAACCTGATAGACCGCCGAAGCCGCAAGCTTTACCACCCCGCCCTCCGCCGCTCTTCCCGCTGCCGCCGCGCAAGGCGCTGGCTACGCTTCGCAGGTTGTGACGATCACCAGCAAGACCAACCCCCTCGTGAAGGAATTCGCCGCCCTGCGCCGGTCTGCCGGCCGCCGCCGGCACGAGGGTGTGACCCTCGTCGAAGGGTTCAAGATCCTGGACTTGGCGATAGACGCCGGCAACAGCCCGATCGCCGTCCTGCACGACGAGAGCAGCACAGTCCTCGACGACACAAGGGTGCTGGACAGGGCGCGCAAGATGGGTGCGACCATCCGGCCCGTCACGACCGACGTGCTGTCGAAGGTCTCGGCTCGCGAAGGGCCGATGGGTTGTGTGGCCTCCGTCCATCTCGCCGAGTGGCCATTGTCGAAGGTCACGCTCGGCAGGGTTCCGCTTCTTCTGGTTGTCGAAGGGCTCGAGAAGCCCGGCAACCTTGGGGCACTCGCCCGCACCGCGAGCGCCGCCGGTGCCGACGCCCTGATAGCGGCGGACTCACAGACGGACATCTTCTCGCCGGCGACGGTTCACGCCTCTTTAGGCTCGGTCTTCCAGCTGCCGGTGGTCCGGTGCAGCACCTCCGAGGCGCTGGCCTTCCTGGAGGAGCAGCACATAGTGGTGGTCGCCACGTCCCCGGACGCCGACAAGCCGTACTTCGGCCTCGACCTTGCCCGCCCTGTCGCCATCGCCGTCGGCAACGAGCACCGCGGCCTCGGCGACGGCTGGCTGCGAGCCGGAGAGCGAGCCCTCATCCCGATGAGCGGTCCGATGAACAGCCTCAATGCCACCACGGCCGGCGGGATCGTCCTGTTCGAGGCTGTCCGGCAGCGCTTCGAAGGCAGAGCCGAGTGACCACCGCCACCAGCACCGGCATCGTCGCAGGAGGCGAGAGGGGGTACGTGATCGGTCTCGTCGGCGCCCTCATGGCTCTCGAGGACGCCGGGTACGCCTTCAAACGGGTTGCAGGCACGAGCGCCGGCGCCATCGCCGGCAGCCTCGTGGCGGCTCCGGTACGCAAGCCGGCGCTTGGCGGGATGCTCCAGTTGAAGCATTGGATGGACGGCCTTCACTTCACCGACTTCATGCCGGAGGGCAAAGTGCACGCGTTCTTCGACCATGACCTTGGCAAGATGGGCGAGCTCACCGCCAACGCCGCGATCCTGGCCGACCGGATGGGCCTGTACCCGGGAACGTACCTGGAGACGTGGCTTTCGCCCAAGCTGGCGCAGTGTGGCGTCACGACCTTCGAGCAGCTGAAGATCACCGAGGCCGACATCCCGGGTCTCGACCTGCCGCCAAACCAGTGCTACAGCCTGCTCGCCGCCGGGAGCGCCTCCGTGCCGATCCCCGCACCGGATGGCAGCACGGTGAGCCAGAGCTATGCCGCCGGGACCGTTACCTTCGTCGACGGAGGCATGCTGAGGAACTTCCCGATCGACGCTTTCCAGCCGCTCTCGGGCACTCCTGCCTGGCCGACAATCGGCATAAAGCTGTCGGCATTCCAGACGGCCTTCGGGCCCACCCAGGCATGCCACAACTCGGTCGAGGTTGCGGTCTCCTGCCTGCGGACGATGGTGAACGAGTGGGACGACTACGAGGTCGAAGACACCACGGCCGCCCGAACTGTATTCGTCGGCAACGCCGGGATAAGCGCCACGGACTTTGGGTTGTCGGCGGCGCAGCAGGCAGCCTTGTTCCTGAGCGGCGTGGCGGCGGGCACCAACTTCGTCATAGAGATGGGGGAGTCGGGCCGTGGCGTCCCGAAATCCGCGCGCGAGGCGGCCGGGCGCCGGCGCACAGCGGTGGTGCTGTGAACTCCGAGCGGGGGGCGGCCTCAGAGCGCCTCGCCAGCGAGATGCGGCGGATCATCGAGCGCCTGGCAGTGGTAAGACCGCCGGCCGAAGAGCTCGAGCAGGCAGCCGCGGCGGCCGCGGCGTTCGCCGACCGGCTGGACACGCTGGCCGAGCGCGAGCGCTCGTGGGAGATAAGCGAAGCCGGCCTCGACCCAGGCCACTTCGTGGCCTACAGCCCCGTGAGCGGGGCGTGCAACGCCATTGCACCGCCCGTGCGATTCGCTCTGGTCGAGCACGAGGCGAGCCGCCCCGCCATTGCCGGCGAGGTGACGTTCGGCCCTGCCTACGAAGGCCCGCCCGGTCATGTACATGGCGGTCTGCTGGCGGCGATGTTCGACGAGCTGCTCGGCTTTGCCCAGCTCAGCCCCGGCTTCACGGCGACGCTGACTGTCAGGTACTTTCGCCCGGTGCCTCTCGGCAAGCGCCTGCAGTTGGCTGCCAACGTCGATCGCGTCGAAGGTCGCAAGCGTTGGCTGAAAGGCACTTGCTCTCTCGAAGGCGAGCTCCTGGCCGAAGCCGAGGGTCTGTTCATCGCACCGCGGAGCGACGAGGACTTCCTGGCTCGCTTGGCGCCCGAGGGCTGAGTGCCGGGCGTCACCTAGTCGATATCGCAGCACGATACAATTCCGGCGGCGGCTAGTATGCTGGAAGAAGGAACGAGTACGGGAAGAAGGGTGACTCCGTGGTCATCGAAATTCTGGCCTTGGTGTTGGCAGCAGGACTGGTTATCGTCATCACGACGATGGCGATCATCGGGTTGCTCGGCATGCTCGGCGTAGTTGGTTTCGTGCGGTGTGACCACTGCCGGCATCTAGGCGTGACAACGCTCTCCTCGCCGCTGCGGACATGCACCTACTGCCGCCACGGTCGCCTCATGCACCCGATCTACACGGTGCACCACGCTCACTTCTTCCACCAAGAGGACTCAGAGCCCGCCGACCGCGTACCGTAGGGGACCGAGGTGTGCTGGACTGCCCAGCGACCGTTGCGTAGCATCTCGGCATGCCCACCCCCGAGGAGATTCTCGCCGCACTTCCTCTGTTCTCCATGACCCCCAAGAGGGAGCTCGGCAAACTGGCGCGAGAGGTTCACGAGCGGAGGTTCGATGCCGGTTCGGTATTGACCGAGCAGGGAGAGTTCGGCTCCGTGTTCACTGTGATCGTCGAGGGTCGCGCCTCGATTGCAGTGCACGGCGAGGCGGCGGGAGAGCTGGGGCCGGGGGACTACTTCGGCGAGATGGCGCTCATCGACAGGTCCCCGCGAGCGGCGACGATCACGGCCGAGACCGAAGTGGCTTGCATGATGCTCACCCAGCCCGTGTTTCGTCCGTTCGCCTTGTCTCATCCCGAGACCATGTGGGCACTGCTCGAGCTCATGGTGAAGCGAGTCCGCGAAGCCGAGGCGCGTAACGCGTGACCGGCCAGCCGTGAGGCGGCAGCTGAGCCTTGCTTGAAAATATCGTGGAGCCGGCAGCGGGTTCTCTTTTCCAGCGGTGACTTCGTCACGGTCCCGCCGTCTACCCGTGTGGACCGAGCCGTGCGAACGACAAGAGGAGGAGCACAGATGAGCGGTGTACGAGTGTTGGTGGGCACCCGGAAAGGTGCCTTCATCCTGACGTCCGACGGCAGGCGCCAGGACTGGAAGGTGAACGGTCCCCTCTTCGGCGGTTGGGAGATCTACCATGTCAATGGCTCTCCAGCTGAGCCCAACCGCATCTACGTGTCGCAGACAAGTGGGTGGTTCGGGCAGATCATCCAGCGTTCTGACGACGGCGGAGCGACGTTCGAACCGGTGGGGAACGACTTCCAGTACGACGGTGTGACCGGGACCCACCAGTGGTACGACGGCACGCCTCACCCGTGGGAGTTCGCACGGGTCTGGCATCTCGAGCCGTCGCTGACCGATCCGGACACGGTGTTGGCCGGTGTGGAGGACGCGGGGTTGTTTCGCTCGACGGACGGCGGCAAGACCTGGAATGAGCTGGCCGGGCTGCGTTGCCATGGTTCCGGGCCGTCCTGGCAACCGGGCGCCGGCGGGATGTGCCTGCATACGATCATCGTGGATCCGAGCAACCCCGACCGCGTCTTCGTAGCCATATCTGCCGCCGGGGTCTTCCGTAGCGACGACGCAGGACAGACCTGGCGGCCTATCAATCGAGGGCTTGTCTCCGAGGGCATTCCTGACGGGGACGCCGAGGTCGGGCACTGCGTCCACCGGCTCGCCATCCACCCGTCGCGGCCCGACGTCCTCTACATGCAAAAGCACTGGGACGTCATGCGCAGCGAGGACGCCGGCGAGCACTGGCACGAGGTGAGCGGCAACCTGCCGTCCGACTTCGGGTTCGCCATCGACGTCCACGCACACGAGCCGGAGACCATCTACGTCCTACCGATCAAGAGCGACTCCGAGCACTTCCCGCCGGACGGGAAGTTGCGTGTCTTCCGCAGCCGGACCGGCGGAGACGAGTGGGAGCCGCTCGGCAAGGGCCTCCCGCAGGACAACTGCTACGTCAATGTTCTCCGCGACGCCATGGCGGTCGACTCTCTCGACTCCTGCGGCATCTACTTCGGGACGACGGGCGGTCAGGTCTATGCCTCGCCCGACGCCGGCGAGAACTGGCAGCCGATCGTCCGGGATCTGCCGGCTGTGCTCTCGGTAGAGGTCCAGACGCTCCAGTGATACGGGTCGTGCTCCCCGCCCACCTGCGGACGCTGGCCCAGGTCGGCAAGGAGGTACAGGTCCAGGTCTCCGGCCAGCCCACCCAGCGAGCTGTCATCGACGCTCTCGAGTCAAGTTACCCGGTCTTGCGGGGGACGATCCGTGACCCGGGTACGCTCAAGCGGCGGGCGTTTGTGCGTTTCTTCGCCTGCGAGGACGATCTGTCACACGAGTCGCCCGACGCCCCGCTCCCTGCCGCTGTCGTGTCCGGCGCCGAACCGTTCTTCGTGATCGGGGCCATGGCAGGCGGCTGACCCGGCCACCGGGCCGGACCACGGCCAAGCGCTGCCGGCTACTCAGCGAAGGCCGGCGAAGAGATCGGTCTCGGGCAGGGGTGCACCTGTCCTGTCCTCGGAGCGAATGAAGCTCTCCTGCCCGAAGACCTCGGCAAAGGCGTCATCCGGGAACCGGACCCACCACGACTGGTCGAGCTGGCTGGCGTGTGCCGCCAGCGCATCGCGCTTGCGACCAGCCACGGCGGCTGTGTCCACCGTCGTGGTGATACGGCGCTCTTGTTCTTCCATCCGCTGCACTACGGCGGGGTCGCGCATCCGTTGCGGAAGGGGCGCGACCTCGATGCCGGCGGCCTCCATGCGCTCGCGCATGCGCTCCCAGTCCCGCCTGCGCCTGGCGATGAAGTAGAGCTTCGAAGGAGTCCCCGTGCGCCGGAACGCTTCTACAGCCACACGGTGGGCCTGCACGTGGTCGGGGTGGTTGTAGCCGCCCATGTCGTCGTAGGTGACCATGACGTCCGGCCGGTACTGCTCGACGAGAGTGACCACGCGGCCGACCGACTCGTCGAGCGGGACCCTCGAGAAGACGTGGTCGTGGTCCTTGTAGGCCCAGTCGGCCATGCCGGAGTCGTGGTATCCCAGCATCTCGAGATGGCTGACCCGCAGGTGCGTGCATGCCTGCTCCAGCTCGCGCAGGCGAGTCTTGGCGACCTGTGCCGGGTCGTGGCCCATCTCGCCCGGCTTGACGTGGTCAGGGCCGTCGCCGTACTCGCCGTTAGTGCACGTCACCAGAACCGTGGTGATCCCTTCGCCCGAGTATCGGGCCAGCACTCCGCCGGTGCTCGACGACTCGTCGTCGGGATGGGCATGCACCGCCATGAGCGTTAGTGTCTTCTCGGAGGTCATCCTGCCAGCATGGCCCATCAGCGAGGCCGCTGGCATAGCACGTCCGCCCGCCGCGCCGCTCCGGTCATCAGCGCCTGTAGCTTCCAGATGAGTAAGTTCAGCTCAGGTGACAAGAGCCGGCTGCGACCAGGACAGGGTGAGCGGATGACGGTCTCCCAACATCTCACGTTCATGTTCACGGACATCGTCGGCTCGACGGCTCTGTATTCCAGCGTCAGCGCTGTCGAGGCCAACCAGATCCGGACTGCTCATTTCCAGGTGCTGGACGAGGTTCTGGCCGCAACAGGCGGGCGTCTGGTGTCGAACCTCGGCGACGGTGCCATGGTCGTGTTCCAGAGTTGCTCTGATGCCATGGACGGCGCCGTCCGGCTGCAGCAGGCCGTTCTTGTCGACAGGCACTTGTCGAGGATGAACGTCCAATTGAGGGTCGGGCTCAGCACGGGTGACGTCACGCTCGAAGGCGAGGACTACTTCGGCCATCCCATCGTCGAGGCTGCCCGGCTCTGTGCCCTGGCCAACCCGGGCCAGGTGCTGACGACTTCGCGGGTGCGAGCCGTGGCCGGCAGGTTCGCCCCCCACGAGGGCGAGCCGCTTGGTGCCATGACGTTGAAGGGGCTGCCCGAGCCGGTCGACGTCGAGGACGTGAAGTGGGCACCTCTTCCTGCAGTCGAGTTCCCCTATCCACCGCGGCTGCGAAGGCCGCACACCTTCTTCGGCCGCGCCTCCGAGCGCGCTGCGCTGGACGCCGCTCTCGAGCAGGCCGCCACGACCGGCCAGAGGCTGGCACTGGTAGTCGGCGAGGCCGGAATCGGCAAGACGGCACTGGCCACCGAGTTCGCGCTGGCAGCCCACTCCCGCCAGGCGATCGTCTTGCTCGGGCGCTGCGACGAGCACCTCCGGGCACCGTTCCACCCGTTCGAAGAGGCGCTCTCCCACTACGTCGCACACGCGCCCGAGAGCGTGCTCGCCGCCCACGTCAAGCAGCACGGCGCCTACCTCACCCGGATCGTGCCGCAGCTGGGCGGCCGCGTGCCCACCGCCGGCCCGTCGCCGCCGGCCGACCCCGACAGGGAGCTGCAGGCCGTCTTCAGGGCGGTGACCGGGCTGCTGGCGGCCGCCAGTGCCTCCAATCCGGTCGTTCTCCTCCTCGACGACCTGCATTGGGCCGACGCCGACTCTCTTCACCTGCTCCGTCACATCACAGCGAGTCCTGAGCCCCAGCAGCTGCTGATCGTGGCGATGTACCGTGCCGGCGACCTCACTCCGGCGCAGCCGCTCACCGCTGTGCTCGGCTCGCTCACGCGCGAGACCGAGCCACTTCGGGTGCTCCTGGAAGGCTGGGGAGAGGATGACATCGCCTCCCTCCTGCAGGAGGGCACGGCGAGCACGAGGGGGATGGAGGGCGGCGAGGCGAGCGACCGCGTCAGCGAGCTCGCCAGGCTCCTGCACCTCGAGACGGGGGGAAGTCCCTTCTTCGTCACAGAGATGCTCCATCACCTGGCCGAGACCGGAGCCGTCCGCCTCGGCGAGGACCGACGCTGGGAGACGACGGCACAGGCCGTGGCCACCTCGCTCCCCGCCAGCCTCCGGGAGGTCCTCGCCGAGAGGATGCGCCCGATAGGCCCTGGCGGTCACGAGGTCTTGCAGGTGGCGTCAGTGATCGGGCACGACTTCGATCTCGAAGTGCTCGCCCGCGCCACAGACCGGGAGCAGGAAGACGTGCTCGACTTGCTCGAGGCTGCCGTGGCGGCCGCCCTGGTCCACGAGACGACGGACATCGCCCAGCCGGGCAACGGCGCCGGAGGGGCGTCCTTCAGCTTCCACCAAGGCCTTATCTGCCGCGCCTTGCACGACTCGCTCGCCCCCAGCCGGCGCATGCTGGCACACAGGCGTATCGCCGACGCGCTCGAGGCGATCGCAGGACAAGGCCGCCCGGTGGCTGCGGCTGACATGGCCCACCACTTCGTTGCAGCCGGCCCGGAGCATCTGGGGAAGGGCCTTGACTACTCGGTGAAGGCGGCGGAAGAGGCGATGAGGCGACTCGCCTTCAAGGATGCCGTCCGCCACTACGAGCAGGCCCTGTCCCTGCACGGGCAGCTCGCCCATCCCGGTGCCGTCGGTGAGATCGACTTGTTGATCGCACTCGGCAATGCCGAGAGGCAGGCCGGCGTCGGCGACTACAGGTCGACTCTGGCCAGGGCGGCCACGGCGGCAGTGGGCTCCAACGACGGCTCGAGGTTGATGCAGGCAGTGCTGGCGGACTCCCGCGGCTTTTCGAGTGTGACCGGCATGATCGACCACGAGCTCGTCGAGCTGCTCGAACAGGCGCTGCTCATCTGTCCCGAGGACGTGCCCGAGCGGGCGCTCCTGTTGGCGGCGCTGTGCTCGGAGCTGCAGTACCACCCCGACGTGGAACGCCGCCGCCACCTGGCTCGGTCCGCCGACGAGCTGTGCACGGTGCTCGGCGACGCCCGCCTCACGGTCACAGTCGCTAACCGAATGTTCTCATCTGTTCAGACCTCGCTCTCTCTGGCCGAGCTGCTGCAGAAGACCGAGTCGACCCTGCGGGCGGCCGAGGAGGTCGGGGATCCCGACCAGCTGTTCTGGGCCCACTTGTGGCGGACCTACGCATTGCGAAGCGCCGGCGCCGAGCGCGAGGCGCTGGCTCAACTGGCCGCGGCGGCCGCGCAGGCGAACGACCTTGGCCAGCCTTTGCTCACTTGGTGGGTCACGAACGTTGCTGCCGTCGGCGCCCTCGTTGCCGGGAACGCCGGAGAGGCTGAGCGCCTGGCCGGCGAAGCGTTGCCGATGGGCACCGCTGCCGGCCAGCCCGACGCCTCAGTGCTGCATCAGGCCGTGCTGACTTGCGCCGCCTGGGAACAAGGTCGCCTGGGCGCCGCCGTGCCGATTATCGACGCTGCCCTGGCGGAAAGGCCAGACGACTTGGCGCTGGAGCTCACGCGCGTGCTGGCGCACACCGATACCGACGACGTGGCAGCCTGCCGACAGTGCCTCGACCAGCTCGAGTCCCGCCTCGCCAGGCTCCCGTTCGCGAGCACGCTCCAGCTGGCACTGACGATCTACGCAGAGGCGGCTATCAGGTCGGGAGACGCCAAGAGCGCCGGCACACTTATCGGAAGGCTCACGCCGTGGTCCGACCAAGTCGTTCACACAGGCGCGACTGCGGCAGGGCCGATCAGCCATTTCCTCGGCGGCCTGCACTCCATTTTGGGTGCTTACGACGAGGCTGACGAGTGGTACGAGCGAGCCAAGGTGATATCCGACGGGATGTCGGCCACGTTCTTCGGGGCGCGCACCAACCTCGATCGAGGCGTCATGCTGCTGGCTCGCAAGGGGCCGAGAGACCTCGAGAGGGCTCGCGCCATGCTGGCCCAGGCGCTCGCAGTCGCCAAGTCGGTTGGCTACGCCTCGATCGAGCGTCGCGCCGTCGTAGCGCTGGGCGCGCTCGAGGACGCCTCCGGCTGAGCGCGCCGGCGTCAGGCGCCTGCCCGCTCCAGGTGCTCGATGATCCGCGGGTAGACGTCCTCGGAGGCGCCGGCTCCGACCATGCAGTCGCCGTGACCATGGTCCTCGAACACGTAGCGGCGGTAGTTGTCGGGACCGAACTCGTTTACGAGCAGGTCGTAGGTGCGCTCGGTGGACTCGGGTACCCACACGAGGTTCTTGGCCCCGTGCAGGAACGTGAATGGGAACTGCAGCCGGTCCAGGTGCGGAAGGTAGATGTCTGCCCCGTCGGCGGCGATGACCTTCTTGGCGGCGGCACAGTTGCCGAGGTGGTTCATCATCACGAGGTTGGTCAGGCCGAAGAGCTCGTGGATCGCCAGGTGGGTCGCCTCGTTGAGGGCGGGGTGGTGGAAGGCGATGCCGTAGATGAAGGCGAGCCGTCGGCAGGTGGCCTGGTCGCACTGCTCGACCGCCGGGACCGGGTAGAGCCGGAGGGCGTCGTCGAACAATTCCGCCGCCCGCGACTCGCCTTCGTCCGAGTCGGTCGTCAGGACGTCAAGGCCCGTGGCCTTGATCAGGACCGCTGCGTGCATACGGGCCTTCAGCTCCGTCAGGTGCGGCCCTATGGGGTGGGCGGCCGCTTGCGAGACGGCGATCGAAGCCGGCTGTATCGTGCCCGCAAGAGCTGCCATCGTGACCGTGATACCGGCCACGCAGTGCGCCACCCAGTGGACGTCGGCCTTGCCTGTCTCGGCCTGGATGAACTGCTCGGCAGCCGGGAAGTCGTTGCGTACGACGTCTTCCCCGGTGAAGTCCTCCGTCGCGATCGGGAGCCATGTGGAAGCTCGCCACTCCTGCAACCAGACGTCGTAACCGTGGCCCGTCAGGTACTCGAGGAGGTTGGGCTGGATCGTGGAGAGGCTGAAAAGGCCGGGATTCGAGCCCATCCCGTGGCTGAGGACCACCGGTCCCTTTGTCCCGCCCTGGTACCGGGTGAGCCTCAGCGTCTTGTTGTCGGCTGTCCTCAGCGGATAGACAGTCGGCGCCGGGGCGTCGATTGTGCGTCTGGCGGCAACCGGCCCGGGCGGTGCTCCGGCTGGGCCTGCGGGTGCGGCCAGCCGCTTGGACGGTGGCAGCAACGACCCGTATTCCTTGACGAGTGGGCCGGCGAAGGCACGGCCGAAGTCGATCTTCGCCTTCAATCTCGCACTCAACGACACCGGCCCTGTCACCTGCATAGTCCGCAACTGGCGGGCGAAATCGGCCTTGCCGATGCGGAGCACACCGAGCCCGAGGATCGCCCCGTCCGGCCCGTGGCTGCGCAGCGTGGCGTAGAGGGTGGAGGTGTCCGGCCACAAGTCGGCAACCGTGCCCGGACGAACGACCTTGAAGCCCTCGAAGTGGTACCGCTTGGAGTCAGTGGCCACGAGTGGCAAGTGGTAACGCATGTGGCGGACGTCCGTGTCGGCTGTGTCGTCGGAGACGAGCAGCTGGAAAGTGCCGCCGTCCACAGTCAGCGGCTCGCCTGAGATGCCGGGGATCTGGACTGTGCCCGTGGCCGTCATGCCGGTTGCCAGGCAGGACAGCTCGGCGTCGAGGTCACCTGCCGCCAGGGTGAGCACGAAAGCCATCTCGTCGCCGGCGGCGCTGCCCTTGGCGGCCGCCTGCCTGTAGTCCTCGATGTCGGCCGCCGGCCGGGTCGACTCGGACCAGTGGCCCGACATCTTCTCGGTGAAGCGGAGCCCCGGCCGGGTCGCCGGTAGTGGCGGCGCCTGCTGGCCCACCGCGCCGGCCCGCTCACCGGCCCGCTCGATTGCCCGCTCACCGGCGAGGTCGTAGTCGATCGGCCAGCCGCTCTCGGCCGCCAGCAGCGCCACCGCCCGCTCGGTGATGGCCGAGATAGTGAGCAGGGGGTTCACTCCGAGTGGAGTTGGGATGACCGAGCCGTCCCAGACGTAGAGCCCTTCGTGGACCGCGGGGCCGGACACTCCTGAGAACACCCGCCCGCGGTCGTCGACCACGCCTGTCTCGGCACTGTCGGCCATGACGCAACCGCCGAGCGGATGGACGGTGATGAGGTCGTTGTCGAGCACCTTGGCCCAGATCGGGTCGTGCAGGTAGTGGCCATCCGCGGCCGTGGCGCCGTCCTCGAGCGAACGGTTGGCCGCCTCGTAGTACGGCGAGATGCCGACGCCGGGCCAGGCGACCTTCACCTCCTCGCCGTCCAGCTCGACTTGCCCGCTACCGCCGTCGTCGCCCATCACGAGGAACGTCTGCAGTCTCTCCATCTCCCCGTGTCGCCCGCGGCTGGCCAGGCTCTCGAGCATCGCCAGCGGGCCCTCGCCACGCTGCCCGCGGAGCCAGTGGGGGAGAGTCTGAGCGGCCAGCTGCCCAGGCACCAAGGGAGCGAGGGCTCCGGGGATGACAGCGTCCTCGATAATCATCTGCCGCCCCTGCGGCCCGGCACCGGCGTTCTCGACGATCGAGGTGATACAGGGCCCAACGGGGATCTCCGGATCGGGCGCATGCGGCCCGACGCCGACGGCGTGGACCTCGTCGTGCTGCAGTACGGCGAAACCGAGGACGTCGCCGTTGCCGCTGAAGCGCTCGCCCAGCCGCCCCGAGAGCCGCAGACCGGCTGCCGCCGACCGCAGGAGGATTCCAGTCGTGCCGAGCGTGCCAGCCGACAGCACGACGCGGTCCGCAGTGATGGCAAGGGGCGGTGCTCCGAAGCCGTCCCGGCCGAGCCCGAGCGGTTGCGCATTGACTATCCAGCTCTCCGAGCCGTGCTCGATCGTGCGGACCTCGATCTCGGAGAAGACCTCGGCCCCGTGGGCCACAGCGTCGGGCAAGTAGTTCATCAACAGAGTGTTCTTGGCACCCACGTTGCAGCCCGTCACGCAGTCGCCGCATCCGTTGCAGGCCTCCTGATGGATCCCGACGGCGTTGGCGCCGGCGGCGAACGTGACGTTGATGGGCGTCAGCGCGAAGGGCCTGCCTGCTGCCACTTTGCGGAGTGCCGCGATCTTGCCCAGCGGCGGGAAGGATTCCGGGTAGGTGCGCGGCTGCAGTATCTCCTCGGCACGGTCGTACGCGGCGTCGAGGCCCGGCCCGTCTGCTCGCAGCGCCGCCGGCCATCGCTCGTCGTCGAGCACGGCTTGGCTCGGCCGGAGCGAGACGTTGGCGTTGATGAGAGAAGTGCCACCCAGCCCGCAGCCCGACAGCACGTTGATCTCGCCATTGCCGTGCAGGTTGAACAGTGCCCGCCTGTCTCCGAGGTGCCCCTTGCCCGTCACGCACTGCAGGTGCAACATGGCGTGGTCCGCAGTGCTCGGGTACTCACCGGGGTGGATCTCCCGGCCGCGCTCCAAGAGAGCTACGCGGCGACCGGCGCGAGCGAGGCGGCAGGCAGCAATGGCGCCGCCGTAGCCCGAGCCGACCACCACGATCTCGTAGTGCGGTTGCAGATCCTCGAGCGGTCGTGACAGCACTTCGAGGGCGCGCCCGGCTGCTCGCTCATCCACTGTCCTGCTTACCTCCTGCCAAGGTCTGCTCCAACTGGACCGTGGCGGCCGCCAGCCGATCGCTGAGCTGGCGGCAACGAGTTGCGACTGTCGCCGAGATCACCTGTTCGAAGGACTTCCATGGGTCCCGGGAGGAGTCAACCGCGGTGGACAGCTGTTCCACGAGCGGGTTGTCGAGCCTGGAGTCCCCGCTGGTGACCGACACACGGTAGCCAGCCGGATCAGCGCTCTGGCTGAACAGGCGCACCACTGCCACGTTGGCGTCGGTGTCCACGACGATGATGGCTGCACCCTTGTTGGCTTCCGGCTCGGGGCTGTCGACCACCCAGCCGCCGGTATTGAGGACGCTGACGGGATTGGCGTAGCCCTTGATGTCCCGGAGCTCGGCAAAGGGTTTATGGGTGTGGCCGAATACGAAGGTGGTGTCGACCACCAAAGGGTCGACTTCCCGCAGTTGGTGCTGGACCGGCCCGCGGAGGTAGTCGTCCAGGCCCACCTTGGCGGCTGGGCTCAGAGTTCGGTCGCCCCGGTGGCGCTCGCGCTGCAGCCGAGGGATCACGCCGTCACGAAGGCACGCGGCCAGCAGGGAAGCTTCGAGCCGCCCGCGCAGGCCGCGTCTCGTCTTGGCGACGTAGTTCCTGATGACCTCGACCTCGAGCTCCATCTCGTTGCTGCTCTGGAGCGACTCATACAGGTCGCTCACGATGTGGCTTACCTTCCCGGAGTCGCCCATCGAGGACCAGAAGAAGTCGATCCAGCCGCCGTTGGCTGCTTCGAGGTGCCTGGCCTCTGGCAGCTCCCCCAAGCCCACCTTGCCAAAGGCGATGTCGAGGTTCGACATGAGCCTGTAGAGCGGTTCTACGAAGTGCCCGTGGCTGCAGACCACTGCCCTCCGGCCGTCCGGGCTGATCAACCCGACATTGGGGTAGCTCTGGTGTACCTCGATACTGCCGCCTCCGTTAGCCCGGGCGGCCAGCAGCTCGACAAAGCCGTCCCGCACCGGGTATTCGTCCCGCTCGGGCAACAGATTGGTTGCGTGCAAGGCGTCCGGTAGGGCTTCGTCGCCGCCGGCGAGGTCCGCCAGGTGGCGCAGGTAGCTCTGGTTGCGCGCCTGGGTCCAGAGCCGGTGGTCGTGGTTTCCCGGCACGAAACGTACAACCGGCGCCACAATGGCCTCCGCCTGCCCGATCCGCAGCGCCGAGACGAACTGGCCGAAAGTGGCAGCTGCCATGTCGCTCGAGATGAGGGCGAGCTCGAACAGGTCACCGAGCACGACGAGCTCAGGCGGCTCGGACTGGCCCCTGTGCAGCTCGTAGATGCAGTCGGCGAGAGCGGCGACTGCGGCCGCCGGAGTCTTGCGGTCGACCTCTCGGCCGTCCTCGGTGACCGAGGTCAGCAGACTGTTGAGTGCGCCGAGATGGAGGTCGGACATGCAGATCCAGCGGATAGGAGCCACCGAGATGCTTGTCTAACACCCGGACTTTGGCTCTGCACAAGCGGCCTCTGGTCAGTTCGACCGCGAGCCTCTACGGTGCAGGGTATGGATACCGACCCACGTCGAAGCCCCTTCTACGAGAGCGCCGTCGCCTCCGGCGCCACCTTCGTGGAGGACGGCGGGTGGTTGTGGTCCGAGGGCTTCGGTGACACGGAGGCCGAGTACAGGGGCGTCCGCCACGACCTCGGTGTATGGGACGTCTCGCCGCTCAACAAGTGGGAGTTCCTCGGTCCCGACGCACTGGCTGCTGCCCAGCGCCTCCACACGAACAACGTGCTGGGGCTGCACATCGGACAAGTCCGTTACGGCGCCCTGTGCGACGCCGATGGCCTCATGATCGACGACGGGACCGTTTACAGGCTCGAGGACCGTGTCTGGATGATGACCAACGGCAGCGAGCACGCCGCCCACTTTGCCGAGGTGACTGCCGGGCTGGACGTCAGCATCGACAACGTGACGCTGTCCATGCCACATCTCGGCTTGCAGGGGCCACGGTCGCGCCAGGCGCTCGCACCGCTCTGCGAGGCGGACGTGTCGGGGCTGGGCTATTTCCGTTTCGTGCCGGAGACGACGAGGGTCGGTGGCGTTCCCTGCCTCGTATCGCGTACCGGCTACGGGGGCGAGCTCGGATTCGAGCTGTTCTGCCGTCCGGAGCACGCGGCTGACTTGTGGGACGTCGTGGTGTCGCAGATGAACGCACAGCCCTATGGCGTCGGTGTCCTTGAGACGCTGCGCGTCGAGGCCGGTTTGATCGTGCTCGATTACGACTACGCGGCCCATCAGCGCACGCCCTACGACCTGTCGCTGGACCGGATGGTTGCGCTTGGCCGGGTTGAATTCCTCGGCAGCCATGCCCTCGAGCCAGTTGCAGCCGACCCGCCCAAGCGGTTCAAGACGCTGCGCATCGAGTCAGAAGAGCTGCCGGACTCGGGTGCGAGGGTGACGCGGCAGGGAGCGGCAGTGGGTACCGTGACGACGGCGGCTTTGAGCCCGAGCTTTGGGCTGTTGGCAATGGCCGTCATCGACACGGCCGAGGCGGTCGACGGCAACGAGGTCGTGGTCGACTCGGCGGCGGGGCCGCTGGCAGCCACGGTCGCTCCGTTGGCCATCTACGACCCGGACAAGCGGCGGCCACGCTCCTGAGCTACCGCACGCCTGTCGAGAGCTCCCAGGCCTGACGGACGGCGGCTGGGATGCGCCCCCGAGCGGGTACCTCGATGCCGTTGTTGCGAGCCCATGTTCGGATCTCGGCTGGCGATTGCTCGGCAGGACCGGCGGCCGGCTTCGGGGTCAGCCGAGGACCGATACGCTCCATCGCCTCAGGCTCGGCGGACACCCAGTCGTGGGCGGCGGCTAAGTAGCGATAGGTCCACTCCTCGGCAAGGCTGCGGGTCTCGCAGAAGACGATGGGGACGTTGGGCCAGCGGACCTGGCATTCGGCCAGCCCGTCGGCGACGAGTGCCGGTCGCACCCGGTCCTGCTTGTAGATCTGCGAGTAGCGATCCTCGACCACCACGGCGGCGCGCGGCAGAGCGGCCAGCTCGCCGAGGGCGTAACGCAGCCGGCCACTTACCAGACTGGAGATGAGGTCGGGCGCCGACTTGCGCTCGACGGCGGCAACGAGGGTCCCGTCGACGATGATCCCGTAGTCCCCGCAGGGAAGGCCTCGGCTGGTGGTGCGCACCTGCTGCCCGGCGAAACGGTAGGCGTAGTGCTCGTGCGAGTCGACGATCACCTCCAGACCCGAGATGCCCGCCGCTCGGGCCGTCGGCAGGGTGACCGACGGGCGGGCCTGCTTGCGGGTGCGAGGGGACTGCCAGAAGACGGCATCTCGTCCCCGGGCAGTGGTGAAGACCAACTGGGAGCGGTTCTCCCGGGCCCGGGCGGCGACGATGTCGACGGCTGCCCCGCGCCGCACGCAGGAGCGCAGCTCGATCCGCTCGACGATGTCAGGTTCGACCGGCCATTCCTCTGCCGGGACGGGGTAGCAGTACAGAGCCTTGGTGCGCGGCCAGGTCCCGGCGGTGCGCAGCACGATGCCGTCTCCGAGCGGTACCCGCATCAGGTAGGCAAGAGTTGAGCCGGGGTCGGGGTTGGTGGCGATCAGCAGTTCGTTCACCGGTGAACGGCCCTACTTCGGTGCGAACAGCACAAGAGGCAGCTCGGCTACTAGTCGCTGCCTGCTCTCTTCGGTGCTGGTGTATCGCCATCCGACGAGCCGGCTCAGCACCCACCGAATGACAGGCGCGGCGACCCGGTTACGGCGCTCGTAGTCGGCGAACGCCTCGACGGCTTCGTCCGGGGTGAGGTCACGGTGCATCGGAGCGAATGAGCGACGGCCAACGACGACTGCCCTGGCCGGATGGGCTTGGATGTTCCGGTACCAATCCGACTTCCGGCCGAATCCTGACATCACAACGACCTCTCCGGTCGTGGCGTCGTAGCGGACGACTTCGAGCACCGTGCGCCGTTCCAGCCCGGTCCGGCGCCCGGCGTGGACGAGGAGGATGAAGCGGTGGCCGAGGAGCCAGCCCAGGTGCCAGCGATAGAGTGCGGTCGGCGCGTGGGCGATCCTGCGCAATAGAGGATTGATGGAGGTCCGGCTCGTGCCTCTCATGATGCCAGTCTGCCCGATCGCCGAAACCTTGGAAGGATGGAGCACAGTGAGCAGCTACCTGGATTACTCGGGTCGTGACGACCTGTTGAGCGGCGGCGTCCGGATGATCCCGATCACCACGCCCGCCGGAGGCTTCAAGGTCTGGACCAAGCGCATCGGCAACAATCCGGATCTCAAGCTGTTGCTGTTGCATGGCGGGCCGGGTTGCACGCACGAGTACTTCGAGGCCTGCGACAGCTATCTGCCGGCGGCGGGCGTCGAGTACTACTACTACGACCAGCTCGGCTCCACCTATAGCGACGTGCCGGATGACCCGACTTTGTGGGAGGTCGACCGTTTCGTGGACGAAGTCGAGCAGGTGCGGCAGGCACTCGGCCTCGACAGTGACAATTTCGTGCTCCTCGGCCAGTCGTGGGGCGGCATCCTTGCCGCCGAGTACGCCCTCAAGCACCAACAGCACCTGAAAGGGCTCGTCATCTCGAACATGATGATGAGCGTCCCCGCCTACAACGCCTACGCCGAACAGGTGCTGATGCCGGCGATGGATCAGGCGTCGCTCGCGGAGATAAAGGCGCTCGAGGCGAGCGGCGACATCGAGAACCCTCGCTACATGCAGCTACTGATCGAGCAGCACTACGTCCACCACGTGCTGCGCTTGCCTGTCGATGAGTGGCCCGATCCCGTGACCAGGGCGTTCCTGCACATCAACCAGCAGATTTACGTGTCGATGCAAGGCCCGAGCGAGCTCGGGATCAGCGCCGAGGCCAAGTTGGCCAAGTGGGACAGGTTCGCCGACCTGAAGACCCTCCACATCCCGACGCTCGTGATCGGCGCCGAGCACGACACCATGGACCCCGGCCACATGCGGGCAGTGGCCGACGAGTTGCCGAAGGGCCAGTACCTCCACTGCCCGCAGGGGAGCCACCTGGCCATCTACGACGACCAGGCGACCTTCTTCGCCGGGCTGATCGGCTTCCTTCGGGATCTCTAGGGTGTAGGCGAGGACCTGTTCCGTTGGCCGTTGCCCTTGGCAGACCCGGCCGCTTACCGACGAACTCGCGGACCTCAGCACCGCCCTAGGAGGTGAAATTGCCCACGGGTGAGTGCCTGGCCGCCTGCCCTCGGCCTATCGCAAGGCCAGCGTCAGCTCAAAGAATCAGCGACTCGATCCGGCACGTCAGAGGTTGGCACCGAGTACGCGGCGGTCTCACGGGCGACGGGTGACGTGCGCCGCAGATTCTTGAGACCGCGGGTCGCCGACAGCAGCGCGGCGATGGCCATGAGGGCTATAGACGCATAGAAGGCCGAGTGGAGGCCCGTCGTGAACGCCGCCGCGACCTTGGGTTTGAGCGTGGTGGAGCCTACGAAGATGGCGAAGGCAAGGCTCCGCGGCACCGTCCGAGAGGCGATCAGGATCGCAACCGAGAAGGAGAAGACCATTCCGACATTGGCGAAGGTGCGCAGCATCCCTGACGAGATTCCGAACACTTGGGGTGGAGAGGCTTTCATCACCGCCGAGCTGTTCGCCGGGAAGAAGAAGGCCGAGCCGATGCCGTTGATCACGCTGGCCACCACTATCAGCCACAGCCCGGTGTGCATCTGCATCTGGGCGTACACGAACAACGCCACGACCTGTATCGCCAGACCCAAGGTGGCGGGCAGGACAGCACCGACGCGGTCAGCGAGGCGTCCGGACAGCGGACCGATGCCCCCGGCGATCACGTATCCCGGCACAAGCAGCAAGGAGGCGTGGATCGGGCTTAGACCTCTCGGGCCCTGCAGGTACATAATGACGAGGAACAGGACGGCGAAGTTTGCCAACCCTTGGAACAGGGAGGCCAGCAGGGACGGCGTCATCGTCGGGACTTTGAACAGACGCAGGTCGAGCATCGGCTCGGCCTGGCGCCACTCCACCAGAGGAAAGATCGCCAACAGCACGACGCCCCCTACCAGGTAGCCGATCAGTGCTGGAGTCAGAGGCTTCGTCGCCAACTCGGTGATCGCCCAGAGGAGGCCGAACAGGCCAAGACCGAACGTCGTCATCCCGACCCAGTCGAGGTGCCGGCTCTGGCGCTGGCTCGACTGGTCGAGCACCTTGAAGGCCAGCGCGAGCGCTACCAACCCGATAGGGACATTGATCCAGAACACCCACCGCCACGACACGTAGGTGACGATCAGGCCGCCGAGCACTATCCCGAGAACCGCACCGATCGTCCACCCGACGGCGTTGTACCCGTAAGCCTTGCCGCGCTTCTCGATCGGGAACAAGTCCGCGATGACAGCGCCGCTGTTCGCTGTGACGAGCGCGCCGCCGATGCCTTGGATGATCCGGAAGGCGATGATGGAGGTCTCGTTCCAGGACAGGGCGCACAGGGCGGAACCGATGACGAAGATGAGGAAGCCCGCCTCATACATGCGCACCCGGCCGAACATGTCGCCGAGCCGGCCCACCTGCGTGGCCAGCAGGGTGATGACGAGCAGGTAGCCGATGATCACCCATATGACCGAGGCGAGCGCCACGTGCAAACCGGTTTCGATCTCCGGCAGAGCCAGGATGACGATGGTGGTGTCGACAGCTGTTATGAGCACGCCGATCATCACCACAACCAAGGCAAGACCCTGCCGGCTCCGCTGCGTCGGCGGTTCGTCGCCGCCGAGAGAGCCTGGGGTCGTTGTCCGATCCGACGTCACGCAGGAAATCTAGTGGTGCCATGCCCGTCTGTCTGTCTGACGTTGGCGGGGCACCGCTGGTCCGGATCTGTCAACCTCGGTCGAACAGGCCCGTCAGGCGGGGGACCGGCGACGGGAGCTGGGGAGGTGGCCGTGCATGAGCTCGCTCGAGAAGCCGAGCGCCAAGAGCGTCGAGGCCAGGCTGAGGACGGCGACCGCCACGAAGATGGCGCTGATGTCGGCGTCGTTCACCCACAGACCGATCACGAACACGAGAAGCGCACCCACCCCGTTGGCGAAGCCGAGGGCGATGCCCGAGCCCAAAGAGCGGTTCTCTGGAAAGATGTCCTGCCCTATCAGGATCGTCGACGACGCCGTGAGGAATAAGGCGATCCCCAGCAAGGCGGCGCACACCCACAGCCACGCACCGCCGAGGTAGGCCACCGGCAGGATCAGCCCTGCAACTGCCACCGCCGAGGCGACCAGGATCGGCCGGCGACCGAGCCGGTCCGCCATGTGACCGCCCCATAGGTTGCCGATCACTCCCACGGTGATCATCGTGGTGATGATCGAAGCTCCGCCGACGAGCGACCCGCCCCTCAGGTGCCACATGATCGGAATGAACGTCGCCATCGCATATGTGGTCAGAGCCCGGATCGAGCGGTAGCCGACGAGGAGGCTGAGGGGCCGCCAGTGCGCCCGCCAGCCGATCCGACGCTCTTGGCGAGGCTTGGGTCGAAGTCGGGGAGCCATTTGTCGAAGGAGCGGGACGGTCAGGAGCCCGGGTAACCCCATCACCCAGAGGCCGCCCAAACCGAAGTGGGCGACGACCAGACCGGCGATGGTCGGCCACAGCCCGCGTCCCAGCTCCCCGCCGACCAGAAAGGCCGACGTCACCAAGCCCTGCTTGCCTTCGAGCGAGTTCCGAACGGCGGCGAGCGCTTGAGGGTGGAACAGGGCACCACCGGCTCCGATCATCAGCAGCAGGGCGATGAGAACGCCCGTGGAGTGCGCAAACCCCAGCAGGCTTCCCCCTAGCGAAGTCAGGAACAGGCCGGAGACCACCAGGCTCCGGCCCCCGAGGCGGTCTGCCAGCCAGCCCGCCACCGGTTGGAGCGTCTGGCCGGCGATCAGGGCTGCCATGAGGCCGCCGGCCAACCGCACCGGGTCATGGAGCGAGACCAAGACGGCCGGCAGCACGCCCGGGAGGTAGTTGGAGGCACCGTCATTCAGCAAGTGCGACCACGTCAGCGTGAGCAGACGACCACCGTCGACCTTCGGGGTCGGCTCGGCGGCCCCGCTCCCGGCCGGGGCCTTAGGCGGCAAAGCGCCGTCTCGGTGGTTCAAGCTCACGGGGCGACGCTAGGGCCACACCCAACCACTCCAACCAGGTCGCAGACTTGTCGAACCGGCCTGCCGCCGAACTCGCGGACCTCACCACAGCCCTAGGAGGTGAAATTGCCCACGGGTGGGAATCGGCCCTGCTCGCTCGGCCCGGGCCGGTCATCATCGCCGAAGCAAAGCGGGCGCCGGCCCCCCAGGCCAGCACCGCTGGTCACCCTTGTGCCGGCGCAAGCCCCGTGGCAGTTCGGCGTAGTGCGCCCGCCGCCGCCAGCCCGGCGCCAAGCAGAGCCGGAGCAAGGGTGACCCGGATGGAACCGGTGGCGTCGGACGCGACGCCTCCCAGCAACGGCAACAGGAACGCCAGCGAGTAGCCCACCGTGAACATGCCCGCCGACAGAGCAGCGACTTCTCCTGGCGAGGCCGCCGAGGCCGGCAGCGCAAGCGTCAAGAGGAGCAAGAAGGCCGTCGTGAAGCCGATGATCGCGACGAGGACGAGCAGCACCGGCGCCGAGGCCACGAACAGCCCAGCTACGGACACCAGCAGCACGCCCGTCAATGCCACCAAGGGCCAGCGGCGCCCGATGAGCCGCCGTGAGTACACGTAGAGAAGGATGGACGCAGGCAGCTGGCTCACGTTGAGCGCTGTCAAAGTCGCCCCGACCAACCCACCGTGCCCGATGGCGTGGAGGTAACCGGGTAAGAAGGCGTTGGCGGCGAAGTACACCGTCGACGCTCCACCCTGGATCAGGCCGAACTTCCAGATCCGCCCATCTCTCCAGTTCGGCCACAAGAGGTGCGGAGACTCTTCCGACTCGGCTGTTGTTGCCGGCGCGGGTGCCGGCGCCGCCTCGGCTCTTGCCCGTGCCGGCGCGGGTGCCGGCGCGGGTGCCGGCGCCGCCTGGCGCCTCTCGACGACGACGGCCAGCAGGATGGTGAGGGCGAGCGGGCAGGACCAGAGGGCGAGACTCGCCTCCCAGCTCCCTGTCAGCCTGAGAACGACCGGCAGGGTCAGCGAAGCTGCCAGCGCCTCCCCCACCAGGAGCCCGTTGCCGTACACCGCTGTCGCCATACCGACGGACTCCGGCTTCAGCTGCCTGGCCAGGGTCGGCAGGGCAGGTTGGAGGACGGCGATCCCGAGCCCCATGACAAACGTGCACGCGAACAAGACTGCGGTCAGCGGAGCCACGCCGCGGAGAGCACCGCCCACTCCGGCCACCACCAGGCCCACGGCCACAGCACGCCGCGTCCCGAGCCTGCCGATGACCACAGATCCCAGAAACGACGCCACTCCGAACAGCAGCACCGGAAGGTTCGTGATCGCCCCGATGGCCGTTTGGTCCAACCGCAGGGCCTTCGAGACCGTGGGGAGCAGCGGCGGCAGAGCCAGGATCGTTACACGAAGATCAAGGCCGAGGAGCCAGAGCAGGACCCAACGGCTAAGGCGCGGGGAGCGCGGTGCATGAGGTGGTGTCAAGTACCTAGGACGCGCGGTAGGTGAACGCCACCTTTGCATTGACAGGGCTCTTGCCGAACCCCGTGGCCAGCGACTGAAGCGTGACGAGGCGGATGTCCACCTTCGACCCGGCTCGGCCGGCGGGAGCAGTAGCCGTGATCTTGGTGGTGTTGCCGCAGTCGAGCAGGCCGGGCACGTTGGCGAATACCGTCGCTTTGGTAGTGCCGAAGTAGACGGCCTCGATGAACCCCAGGTTGGCGCCTGAGATGACCACCCTCGTGCCGGCGGTGCCGGCGTCAGGCGTTACGGAGCTGACCGAGGGGTTCCCGAGCGGGTAGTACCGGAAGGTGTCACCCTTGAGCAGGGGCGCCGTGCACCCGCTGACGTTGCACCATGACACTTGGTCGATGCCGGCGTTGTCTCCGAGCGTGTCGAACACTATTCCTGTCTCCGATCCGGACCGGAGCTCTGTCACCGTGGCGTCGGAGAAGCCGTAGGGAGCTCCCGCGGCTCCTACGTCGGTGAAGGCGACGTCCGAGAAGCCGTCGGCGGCTTGCTCGGCAGGATCGGTCCCGAAGCCTGTGCCGACGAGCTCGATCTCGGTGCCTCCACTCGTTGGCCCGGCCGCGTAAGGCGCCGTCTTGCCCGAGGCCGAGAGCACGCGCATGGCGGTGAGAGTCGGTGTGGGCTCGTAGGTCACGTCCACGACGTTGCTCGGGGCTGACTTGGCCATGGCTGCGGTGTTGGGGCTGCCGGCTGTTTCGATGGTCAGAGGTTCAGACAGCGGAGTTGAGGTCTGTGGCTCGGGCGGCAGGGTGACGACCAGTCGGGTCGCGCTGACGGACGTTATGGCGTCGTTCTCCGAGGACTCGCTTTGGTAGGGACCGACATTGAACCAGGAGAGGCCGAGCGCACCGAAACCCCCTCCCTTGATAGTGGCAGTGCTGCCGCCGGACTCACTCGCAGCGCTCGTCGCCACGCTGATGGAGGTGATCTTTGGCACTGGCAGGTAGTCGAGCTCTGTCCGCCCCGGGTAGGCCTCGGACTTGGCGCCGACTCCGGGTTCGTCTGCGAACAGGCGGCCTTGGTACTCCGGTTTGATCGTGCCTTCGAGGCTGCTCCGCCCGTTCACTGTCACCTGCACCTGCACTTGGCAGGTGTCCACGGCGGGGTTGAAGGACTTCTGGCCGGGCCCGATGTCCGATGCCTTGTTCAGGCAGGCATCTGTCGGTTCTGGCGGGGTCTCGGCTGTCAGGTAGTCGTTGTTGGCGACTTTCACGCCGGTGGCTGGCTGCCCTCCGACCGACGCCGTCACCGTTGCCGAGCCGCCGGCGGACTCGAAGCCTGCTCCGTAGACGCGGAACAGCTGTCCACCGGCCGGGTCCGTCCCGGCAGCCACGACGTCGTCCACGACCGGGTTGCCGGACTTCGAAGTCGCCGTGCTGTAGTACGCGACGGTCGACGCCCGCGAAGGGGCGCTGGTCTGGCCGTCTGTGAGGGTGACCGTCAGGTCGAACGTGCCGGCGCCGGGGGTGCCGGACCCTTTGCCGGCTTCGCTGGCGGCACCGGGCAAGGTGACAGTCAAAGCGGTGGGGGACGTGACCTTGAACCCGGCGATGGCGCTTCCGACGGTCACGCCGCTCACGTCACTCTTGCCGGCGGACGCGAAGCCGCTGCCGGTTACCGTCACCTGGCCAGGGGCGCTGGCGGGCACGGCGTTGGTCCCGGGGTTGGTGAGCGAGTCGACCGCTGTCACGGTCGGCACGGCGCCGGTCGGGTTGCAGAGGTTGTAGGCGAGACCGTCGTTGGCGCCGCCTGGGCCGGTCACCTGCGGGCTGCCGAGCCCACTGGCCATGTCGTAACCCTTGGTGGCGGGGTAGAGCCCGTGAGCAAAGCCGTAGGCGTCGTCGTTGCCGATCGTGATGTCGTTGAACGAGTGGGCGTACTCGCTGGCGTTGGCCGCGATGGCGTACAGCTTGGGCACGACGAAGCCCAGCTCGTGACCTTGCACGCTGCACGAAGCAGTCGAACCGATGTCAGCGAGGATCCCGGCCCAGAGAGGCGACGAGGAGGACGTGCCCCCGATCGTGGTCCAACCGCCGTAGGAAGCCGTGTAGATCGTGATGGCTCCGGTGAACTCGTCAGCTTGGGCAGACACGTCCGGCGCCTCTCGGCAGGCGGCCTGCCCGCAGAAGTCGGTCCCGCTCACCTTCTCGGCCTTGGTCACGACCTTGGAGTTGATGAAGGGTCTTTGCCACGCCGGCGCCGCCCAGACCTGCGAGATGCCGCCGCTGCCGGCGCCCCATAGCGGACCGTCGTTCCAGACTTGCTCGGTCGGCGGGTCGGTGGCGTCTGTGATCGTCGTGCCGCCGACGCCGAGGACCCAGGGGTCGTCTCCGGTATCGGTGAGGGAGAGGACCGGGTTCTTGATGCCGAGCGCCTCCATGCAGTCGGAACCGACGTCGCCGAGTGCGTTCAGGATCGTCTGACCCTGGGCGGCGGCCTGTTCGAACAGGACGTGGGACACCTGGAGGTAGCCAGGGAGATACTGCTCGTCCCACGGCTCACATTCTCCCCACGACGAGGTGAGCAATTGGGCGCTGTCGTTCTGCACGAACTGCGCGTAGTCGTCCAGGTAACCAGCATTGGTGTCAGCGGCTTCGTACACCTGGTAGTTGGCGTCCGGCGCCATGGCGGTGACGTCCTCCAGGTCGAGGATCGCCTCGCCTGACCCCGGCCCGACCGGCTGGCCACCATCCACGCGGACGACCTTGACCCGGCCGGTAATCGCTTTGGCTCGGGCGGAGCCGAAGTAGCAGGTGCCGAAGGCGAGGAGGTCGCTCATGGCGAACGGCTCGAGCTCGTACACGGCGATGGTCTCGCCTGCGCCGTCCGATCCGTCCCGGTAAAGGCCGTCGAGCCCGTAGGCATAGGCGATCGACTGGTCGGTGAGGCCGCCATACTCGGCTGCATCCTGTTTGGCGGCCGCGCACGCGGCCGGGCCTCCCGCCGTCGAGGTGCTGGCCGGTGCCTTGGCGGCCCGATGACCCGCCCCGCCCTGCAGGGCACCTACTGCCGTCGGTTGTGAAACGTCGTCGAGCCCGACGACGGCCTCGACGTGCGATGCGACCGAAGCCGGGAGCGTGGGTGCCGAGGTCTCGGCGTAAGCGACCCTGCCGCCGGGCAGGCGGTAGCTGTCGAACGACGTCTGGAAGGCGGCAGCGACTTGGCGTGCGGAACCCGACAACGACACCAGCATGCCCCCGTCGCGCACTCCGCCTACCGTGAGGTGGTCGCTTCGCAGCGCCGACGTGACAGCGTGAACAGCGGTATCCGAAGGCCCGAACTCCCTCGCGAACTGGCCGGGACTCAGGTACCTGCCCGACATCGGCGAGCCCGTCGACGTCACGGCATCTGCGTATGCCCCGAGGCCGGCTGCGTTGCGGGGCACCAACGCCAGGTCAGCATGCAGAACCTGGTTTGCTGCGACTGGACCGAGCAGTCTGGCGCCATGGGGCAGGGCGGGGCGCGGCGCCAAGACGACTCGTCCGACGGCGCGTCGTGTCGAGGCTCCGGCCGCCGCCGACCCGGCGCCAAGCGAAGCGACGCCGCCGATGCACACAGCACCGACGGCCAAGCGGATCAGAACAGTCCTGCGTCGTCCCATGGTTACCCCCATGTAGCCCAGTCTGCGATCGGCCTGCGTCGATGCGCCCGGCTGCCAGTTTGGTTGCCGATAGAAGTTCTATCAAGGAGGCAGCCAATCGGGAGCACGAGAACGACTCACAGCCACGGCATCGTGTGACCCGGCCAGAACAACGATCGCCGCGCCCGCCCTATACGGTGATGGCGGTTCCCTGCGGTTGAGGAGGATCCAGGTGCATGAGACGCCACAAGACCTCGAGGAGTTGCAGCAACTGCTTGAAGGGAGCTACGAGCGCGCCGGCGAGAACTTGCGCGACATTCACGGCCAGGGGCAACACTTGAGTGCCGCCGAGCTGTCCGAGCGCCTCCAAGGGCCACGCTGGCTCGTCGTGGCGACGGTGAGCTCCGATCATCGACCGTTCACGGCTCAGGTGGACGGGACGTTCTACCGCGGCCGTTTCTATTTCGGGGTGAATGACCCGTGCTCGCTCAAGGCTCGCCACCTCTCCTACAACCGAGCGATCAGCGCTACCCATGTGCCCAACGACAACTGGGTGGTTACCGTGCACGGCCGGGCGGCGCGCGTCGACGTAAGTCGCGAGAGCCAATCAGGCATCCACACAGTGTTGATCGACACCTACAAAGAGCGTTACGGGCCTGAGTGGACCGACGACGTCCTAACCTCGGACTCCATCTATTTCTGCATCGAGCCCGAGCGGATGTTCGCCCTCGACCTGACCGAAGTCAGGAGTGGCGGCCGGTCATAGACGCCTGGTCAAGATCACAGCCTCATCGCCACCGGAGACTGGGAGGCGCTCGGTCTCCTCATAGCCGCAGCGCCGGTAGAAACCAACGGCTGGACCGCCAGTCGCCACCCATACCTGCGAGTACCCGAGTTCAGCGGCAAACTCCGCCAGTCGGTCCAACAGCAGACGCCCTACGCCCTGGCGCCGGCCGGCCGGTCGGACGACCATTCCCAGCACCCATGGAGAACGGTCACGGCGCTCCTCGACGTCGAACCTCCCCAACCCCACGACGCCGACCGCCCCACCTGCTTCATCGACTGCGACCCAGCTGACCGGCATCGCGTGGCGGCCGGCCTCGCGAGCGGTGATGTCGACCCACGGCGACAGCCCCTCGCGGCCAGGCTCGTCTCCCCACTCCCGCCATCGCATCTCTCCGACTTCGGCGACAAGCTGCGGGTGGTCAGCAAGTAGCTCCACGGAGAAAGGCCCTGTGAACGGAGCGTCTGCGGGGGTTCTGGGACGCTGCCCCGGGTCGGTCACATCACCCACCGGGTCGATCGAACCGCGAGGCTCGCAGGCCGAGCAGCGCGGAGAGGGTCTCCCTCGTATGTGCCATGCGCTCGGCACCGACGATCGCCAGGAGCCTGGCGTCTATCTCCTGTGCTGTGGTGTAGACGACCTCCGATGCATCCGCGCCTCGCTCGGTGAGCGCCAGGAGGACGCGGCGCCGGTCTTCGGGGTCCACTCTACGGTCGACGTAACCCCGTACGACGAGCGTGTCGACAAGCTGACTGGCAGTCTGCTTGGACACACCGAGATCGGAGATCACGTCGCTGAAGGCAGCGCCGTCCGGTTCGAGGAGGCCGAGCACGTAGCCTCCGTTGGCGGGCAGGTCGGTGAAGCCCGCCGCTGTAAGCGCCTGACGGATGAACAGGCCGTAGACGCCGCGGCCCGGCCGCAACAGCACCGGTAGCACAGTGTCTGCGGCAAGCCTCGGGTCGGTTGCCACGGCTCCCGTCGTATAGGACAGATACACGACAGTCAAGAAACAGGACTGTCACTCGACAGGACTGTCCGGCCGTTTGGACACGGCGGAGCATCAACCCGTCGCGAAGAGGGCTCCCGATGATCGTCAAGGACGTACGAGCCACGGCGCATCACACCTACGTCGACCCGTCGCCACCGTGTAGCTCAGGCGCGAGCGACCCGCCCATTCTGGGACAGCCGGGCGTACCAAAGTGCGCGGCGGAGTACGTTCTGAGCTATGCCCGACGAGAGCCCGGCCACCGAAGCTCCGGCCACCGAAAGCACGCAACTGGCGCCGGCGCCCGTCGACGACGTCGTCACCACGCGCCACGAACTGGTCACCGCCACGGGGCCGTTGGCGTACACGACCGAGGCCGGGCGGGTGGTGTTGAGGGAGGAGACGCTGGAGGACGGCGTGTTTCGGGGTGCGAAGGCCAAGGCCGAGATGTTCCTCGTCTCGTATGTCGCAGACTCGACCGATGGCACGCCACGACCCGTGACGTTCGCCTTCAACGGGGGTCCCGGCTCGTCTAGCGTGTGGCTGCACCTCGGCTTGCTAGGCCCGAGGCGGGTCGTGATGGGCGACGTCGGTGCTCTGGCGCCACCTCCCTACGGTCTTACTGACAACGCCGAGACGTTGCTCGCCCACTCGGACCTGGTCTTCATCGATCCCGTCTCGACGGGTTACTCGCGAGTCGTCGAAGGCGACAAGGCAGCCGACTTCCACGGCTATCAGCGCGACCTCGACTCGGTCGGCGAAGTGATCAGGCTGTGGACTTCACGGCATGATCGCTGGCTCTCGCCCAAGTACCTGATCGGCGAGTCCTACGGAACGCTTCGAGCTGGAGCGTTGGCCGATCATCTGCAGACTCGTTACGGGCTGGCACTGAACGGGCTCATGCTCGTGTCCTCGGTGCTGGATATCGGGACCGTAGACGACGAGACGGAGGGCCATGACCTCGGCTTCGTCTTGAGCCTGCCGACGTTCGCCTGCCTTGCGCACTACCACGGGCTGCTCGGTGGCCGGACGCTGGAGGACGTCCGAGCAGAAGCAGAGACTTTCGCCGTCGGCGACTACGCCCGGGCTCTCCTGCTCGGCCGGCGCCTGCCGGACTCCGAGCGCGCAGCCGTCGTCAGCCGGCTGGCGAGCCTCACAGGGCTCGATCCGGGCTGGATCGAGCGCGCCAACCTCCGCATCGAGTCGCAAAGATTCTTCCGTGAGCTGTTGCGTGAGCGGGGTCAAGTCATCGGCCGGCTGGACGGCCGCTTCACGGGATGGGCGGCAGACGGAGTCGGCGAGCGTCTGCAAGCCGACCCCAGCCACTCCGCCATTCACGGACCTTATGCAGCCGCCTTCAACCACTACGTACGTGCTGAGCTGGAGTACGAGAACGACCTGCCCTACGAGGTCTTGACCGAGAAGGTGCAACCCTGGTCGTTCAAGGAGTTCGAGGGCCGGCATGTCAGCGTCACAGACCGCCTCGCCAACGCCATGCGTGGCAACGCCCACCTGAGGGTCCAGATCGCCGCCGGCTACTACGACGGCGCCACTCCCTACTTCGCCGCCGAGCACACGGTGGACCACCTGCACCTGCCTCCGGAGCTTCGAGGCAATGTCTCGTTCCGCTACTACGAGGCCGGGCACATGATGTACGTGCACGAGGAGAGCAGGCTACGGCAGAGCCAAGACCTTGCCGCCTTCCTCAGTTGACCCGGCCGTTCCGGCCAGCCTGGGATTGTCGGTGAAGGCTCAGCACTACGGCGTGGCTGACTCACGGATCGGCTGGGCCGCCGCTGTCAGCGGGCGATCGGCTGTTGGAGCTCCATGACGTTGAGGGACGGGTCGTCGTCGTGCCACTCGTGGTAGAGCTCCCGGCACTCGCCGACGAGGCGGTAGCCGCCTCCGTCGATCCAGCGGACGAGGGCTTCCCAGGCGGCCATGATGCCTTCGTCGCCTCCTCGGTACACGGCGGCAGCGACTTCGATCACGGGCAGGTCGACAACGCGAACCGTCTCGCTGTTGGGCACGTCTTGATCGCCGACGTCGAAGCCTGCGCGCAGCACGATGTCGCCTTCGGCGGCGCTGCCGCCGTCGTCTTCGTAGACGCCGACCGAGATGCCGGGCTTGGCGCCGGCCGCCTCGAGGTGAGCAATGACTTGTGGCAGCAACCGACCAAAGGCTGCGCCAATGTCCGCATGGCTCAGCCCTCCGGCGGAGGCCTGTGCGACGCGGATCGGTTGAGTCTGCTTGATGACAACGTCCTGCAGGGCCATGGTCTGTCTCCATTCAAGTGATCGGAGGTGCGCTTCGACTCGACGCAAGCGCTCCTGCTCCTCGCTGACGGTCAACTCGATCTGGGCCCGACGAAGTCTCAGCATCCCGCGCAGCTCCTCGACGGAGATCGTCTCGCTGAGGGCCTGCTGGATCTGCTCGAGACCGAGGCCGATGTCACGCATGGCCACGATGCGGTGCAGTCGGTCCAGTTGGTGCACGCTGTAGAGGCGGTAGCCGTTGGCCGGGTCGACCCGCTCGGGTCTGAGCAGATCGATCTCGTCGTAGTGGCGCAACATGCGCGGCGACACCTGGCCGAGCCGGGCGAACTCTCCGATGTTCAACATGACGTTGCTATTGATACGCCTTTACACCGTGTGAAGGTCAAGAGGGTACCGCTTGGAGACCAAGGCTAGCCTTGGGGCAGGCAACCTAGGGAGGTCTGAGATGGCAACTGTGAGCGTCCGCTACATCGTCCATGACGTGGACGCCGCTATCGCCTTCTACTGCGGGCAGCTCGGTTTCCGCGAGGTGATGCACCCAGCTCCGGCCTTCGCCATGCTTTCGAGAGGAGATCTGCGCCTTGTGCTCAGCGCCCCCGGGGGCGGTCCCGGAGGCGGTCAGGTCATGCCCGACGGAACGGTCCCCGAGCCCGGAGGGTGGAACCGCTTCTCCCTCGAGGTCTCCGACATTGCAGCGACCGTGGAGGCGTTGCGCAAAGCCGGTGCCCACTTTCGCAACGACATCGTCTCGGGGGTCGGCGGCCGCCAGATCCTGCTTGAGGATCCCTCGGGCAACCCGGTCGAGCTGTTCGAGCCGAGTCTTGCTGAGGCTCGCCTCGACGAGCACTGACTTCGGGCACACGCAAAGGCGCCTCACCCGCTGCTCGCGCCTTGCTCGAAGCGCGCGGTTCAGCGCCTGCCGGACAGGTACAGCCGGTTGAACCTCGTGCTGTCGCATGGTGTGGTGCAAGAGGTCTGGCGAGTGAGCGGCCCGACGAAGCGCTACGACGCCCTCACTACCCTCACGCGAGTCAGCTGATCTTGGCTATCTACTTGTCGGCCACTCGACGGGATCGAGGTCCAAGACGATTCCGGCATTGTCGTGATAACCGGGATGGATCGCGCCTTGTACGACAACGGCCCGTGGCACCGCCTGTGAGGCGGGCGCTCGGGTGCCAGGAGAGGTCCGCACTGGCCATCGTGAATCCAGCTCGTTGACCCGGAATGCCTGTGCATGCTCCAGCATCTGGAGGCACGCGCGCACGGCGCGATCCGTCCTGTCCGCTGGTGGCGGCTCGAGGCAGCCGGCGAGGGGCACTTGCCGATAGGACGCGCCGTGGTGCAGGGCGAGTCCATACGGGTCGCACTCGACTGCGAACTCGTCGCCCAGGGCCGTCTGGATCCGACTCCTCATCGAGCGCACAATATCCTGCCACTCCTCAGGGACCGTCTCCGGCGCCGGCGCCGGCGCCGGAGACGGTCCCTGAGGAGTGGCAGGATATTGTGCGCTCGATGAGGAGTCGGATCCAGACGGCCCTGGGCGACGAGTTCGCAGTCGAGTGCGACCCGTATGGACTCGCCCTGCACCACGGCGCGTCCTATCGGCAAGTGCCCCTCGCCGGCTGCCTCGAGCCGCCACCAGCGGACAGGACGGATCGCGCCGTGCGCGCGTGCCTCCAGATGCTGGAGCATGCACAGGCATTCCGGGTCAACGAGCTGGATTCACGATGGCCAGTGCGGACCTCTCCTGGCACCCGAGCGCCCGCCTCACAGGCGGTGCCACGGGCCGTTGTCGTACAAGGCGCGATCCATCCCGGTTATCACGACAATGCCGGAATCGTCTTGGACCTCGATCCCGTCGAGTGGCCGACAAGTAGATAGCCAAGATCAGCTGACTCGCGTGAGGGTAGTGAGGGCGTCGTAGCGCTTCGTCGGGCCGCTCACTCGCCAGACCTCTTGCACCACACCATGCGACAGCACGAGGTTCAACCGGCTGTACCTGTCCGGCAGGCGCTGAACCGCGCGCTTCGAGCAAGGCGCGAGCAGCGGGTGAGGCGCCTTTGCGTGTGCCCGAAGTCAGTGCTCGTCGAGGCGAGCCTCAGCAAGACTCGGCTCGAACAGCTCGACCGGGTTGCCCGAGGGATCCTCAAGCAGGATCTGGCGGCCGCCGACCCCCGAGACGATGTCGTTGCGAAAGTGGGCACCGGCTTTGCGCAACGCCTCCACGGTCGCTGCAATGTCGGAGACCTCGAGGGAGAAGCGGTTCCACCCTCCGGGCTCGGGGACCGTTCCGTCGGGCATGACCTGACCGCCTCCGGGACCGCCCCCGGGGGCGCTGAGCACAAGGCGCAGATCTCCTCTCGAAAGCATGGCGAAGGCCGGAGCTGGGTGCATCACCTCGCGGAAACCGAGCTGCCCGCAGTAGAAGGCGATAGCGGCGTCCACGTCATGGACGATGTAGCGGACGCTCACAGTTGCCATCTCAGACCTCCCTAGGTTGCCTGCCCCAAGGCTAGCCTTGGTCTCCAAGCGGTACCCTCTTGACCTTCACACGGTGTAAAGGCGTATCAATAGCAACGTCATGTTGAACATCGGAGAGTTCGCCCGGCTCGGCCAGGTGTCGCCGCGCATGTTGCGCCACTACGACGAGATCGATCTGCTCAGACCCGAGCGGGTCGACCCGGCCAACGGCTACCGCCTCTACAGCGTGCACCAACTGGACCGACTGCACCGCATCGTGGCCATGCGTGACATCGGCCTCGGTCTCGAGCAGATCCAGCAGGCCCTCAGCGAGACGATCTCCGTCGAGGAGCTGCGCGGGATGCTGAGACTTCGTCGGGCCCAGATCGAGTTGACCGTCAGCGAGGAGCAGGAGCGCTTGCGTCGAGTCGAAGCGCACCTCCGATCACTTGAATGGAGACAGACCATGGCCCTGCAGGACGTTGTCATCAAGCAGACTCAACCGATCCGCGTCGCACAGGCCTCCGCCGGAGGGCTGAGCCATGCGGACATTGGCGCAGCCTTTGGTCGGTTGCTGCCACAAGTCATTGCTCACCTCGAGGCGGCCGGCGCCAAGCCCGGCATCTCGGTCGGCGTCTACGAAGACGACGGCGGCAGCGCCGCCGAAGGCGACATCGTGCTGCGCGCAGGCTTCGACGTCGGCGATCAAGACGTGCCCAACAGCGAGACGGTTCGCGTTGTCGACCTGCCCGTGATCGAAGTCGCTGCCGCCGTGTACCGAGGAGGCGACGAAGGCATCATGGCCGCCTGGGAAGCCCTCGTCCGCTGGATCGACGGAGGCGGCTACCGCCTCGTCGGCGAGTGCCGGGAGCTCTACCACGAGTGGCACGACGACGACCCGTCCCTCAACGTCATGGAGCTCCAACAGCCGATCGCCCGCTGACAGCGGCGGCCCAGCCGATCCGTGAGTCAGCCACGCCGTAGTGCTGAGCCTTCACCGACAATCCCAGGCTGGCCGGAACGGCCGGGTCAACTGAGGAAGGCGGCAAGGTCTTGGCTCTGCCGTAGCCTGCTCTCCTCGTGCACGTACATCATGTGCCCGGCCTCGTAGTAGCGGAACGAGACATTGCCTCGAAGCTCCGGAGGCAGGTGCAGGTGGTCCACCGTGTGCTCGGCGGCGAAGTAGGGAGTGGCGCCGTCGTAGTAGCCGGCGGCGATCTGGACCCTCAGGTGGGCGTTGCCACGCATGGCGTTGGCGAGGCGGTCTGTGACGCTGACATGCCGGCCCTCGAACTCCTTGAACGACCAGGGTTGCACCTTCTCGGTCAAGACCTCGTAGGGCAGGTCGTTCTCGTACTCCAGCTCAGCACGTACGTAGTGGTTGAAGGCGGCTGCATAAGGTCCGTGAATGGCGGAGTGGCTGGGGTCGGCTTGCAGACGCTCGCCGACTCCGTCTGCCGCCCATCCCGTGAAGCGGCCGTCCAGCCGGCCGATGACTTGACCCCGCTCACGCAACAGCTCACGGAAGAATCTTTGCGACTCGATGCGGAGGTTGGCGCGCTCGATCCAGCCCGGATCGAGCCCTGTGAGGCTCGCCAGCCGGCTGACGACGGCTGCGCGCTCGGAGTCCGGCAGGCGCCGGCCGAGCAGGAGAGCCCGGGCGTAGTCGCCGACGGCGAAAGTCTCTGCTTCTGCTCGGACGTCCTCCAGCGTCCGGCCACCGAGCAGCCCGTGGTAGTGCGCAAGGCAGGCGAACGTCGGCAGGCTCAAGACGAAGCCGAGGTCATGGCCCTCCGTCTCGTCGTCTACGGTCCCGATATCCAGCACCGAGGACACGAGCATGAGCCCGTTCAGTGCCAGCCCGTAACGAGTCTGCAGATGATCGGCCAACGCTCCAGCTCGAAGCGTTCCGTAGGACTCGCCGATCAGGTACTTGGGCGAGAGCCAGCGATCATGCCGTGAAGTCCACAGCCTGATCACTTCGCCGACCGAGTCGAGGTCGCGCTGATAGCCGTGGAAGTCGGCTGCCTTGTCGCCTTCGACGACTCGCGAGTAACCCGTCGAGACGGGATCGATGAAGACCAGGTCCGAGTGGGCGAGCAACGTCTCGGCGTTGTCAGTAAGACCGTAGGGAGGTGGCGCCAGAGCACCGACGTCGCCCATCACGACCCGCCTCGGGCCTAGCAAGCCGAGGTGCAGCCACACGCTAGACGAGCCGGGACCCCCGTTGAAGGCGAACGTCACGGGTCGTGGCGTGCCATCGGTCGAGTCTGCGACATACGAGACGAGGAACATCTCGGCCTTGGCCTTCGCACCCCGAAACACGCCGTCCTCCAGCGTCTCCTCCCTCAACACCACCCGCCCGGCCTCGGTCGTGTACGCCAACGGCCCCGTGGCGGTGACCAGTTCGTGGCGCGTGGTGACGACGTCGTCGACGGGCGCCGGCGCCAGTTGCGTGCTTTCGGTGGCCGGAGCTTCGGTGGCCGGGCTCTCGTCGGGCATAGCTCAGAACGTACTCCGCCGCGCACTTTGGTACGCCCGGCTGTCCCAGAATGGGCGGGTCGCTCGCGCCTGAGCTACACGGTGGCGACGGGTCGACGTAGGTGTGATGCGCCGTGGCTCGTACGTCCTTGACGATCATCGGGAGCCCTCTTCGCGACGGGTTGATGCTCCGCCGTGTCCAAACGGCCGGACAGTCCTGTCGAGTGACAGTCCTGTTTCTTGACTGTCGTGTATCTGTCCTATACGACGGGAGCCGTGGCAACCGACCCGAGGCTTGCCGCAGACACTGTGCTACCGGTGCTGTTGCGGCCGGGCCGCGGCGTCTACGGCCTGTTCATCCGTCAGGCGCTTACAGCGGCGGGCTTCACCGACCTGCCCGCCAACGGAGGCTACGTGCTCGGCCTCCTCGAACCGGACGGCGCTGCCTTCAGCGACGTGATCTCCGATCTCGGTGTGTCCAAGCAGACTGCCAGTCAGCTTGTCGACACGCTCGTCGTACGGGGTTACGTCGACCGTAGAGTGGACCCCGAAGACCGGCGCCGCGTCCTCCTGGCGCTCACCGAGCGAGGCGCGGATGCATCGGAGGTCGTCTACACCACAGCACAGGAGATAGACGCCAGGCTCCTGGCGATCGTCGGTGCCGAGCGCATGGCACATACGAGGGAGACCCTCTCCGCGCTGCTCGGCCTGCGAGCCTCGCGGTTCGATCGACCCGGTGGGTGATGTGACCGACCCGGGGCAGCGTCCCAGAACCCCCGCAGACGCTCCGTTCACAGGGCCTTTCTCCGTGGAGCTACTTGCTGACCACCCGCAGCTTGTCGCCGAAGTCGGAGAGATGCGATGGCGGGAGTGGGGAGACGAGCCTGGCCGCGAGGGGCTGTCGCCGTGGGTCGACATCACCGCTCGCGAGGCCGGCCGCCACGCGATGCCGGTCAGCTGGGTCGCAGTCGATGAAGCAGGTGGGGCGGTCGGCGTCGTGGGGTTGGGGAGGTTCGACGTCGAGGAGCGCCGTGACCGTTCTCCATGGGTGCTGGGAATGGTCGTCCGACCGGCCGGCCGGCGCCAGGGCGTAGGGCGTCTGCTGTTGGACCGACTGGCGGAGTTTGCCGCTGAACTCGGGTACTCGCAGGTATGGGTGGCGACTGGCGGTCCAGCCGTTGGTTTCTACCGGCGCTGCGGCTATGAGGAGACCGAGCGCCTCCCAGTCTCCGGTGGCGATGAGGCTGTGATCTTGACCAGGCGTCTATGACCGGCCGCCACTCCTGACTTCGGTCAGGTCGAGGGCGAACATCCGCTCGGGCTCGATGCAGAAATAGATGGAGTCCGAGGTTAGGACGTCGTCGGTCCACTCAGGCCCGTAACGCTCTTTGTAGGTGTCGATCAACACTGTGTGGATGCCTGATTGGCTCTCGCGACTTACGTCGACGCGCGCCGCCCGGCCGTGCACGGTAACCACCCAGTTGTCGTTGGGCACATGGGTAGCGCTGATCGCTCGGTTGTAGGAGAGGTGGCGAGCCTTGAGCGAGCACGGGTCATTCACCCCGAAATAGAAACGGCCGCGGTAGAACGTCCCGTCCACCTGAGCCGTGAACGGTCGATGATCGGAGCTCACCGTCGCCACGACGAGCCAGCGTGGCCCTTGGAGGCGCTCGGACAGCTCGGCGGCACTCAAGTGTTGCCCCTGGCCGTGAATGTCGCGCAAGTTCTCGCCGGCGCGCTCGTAGCTCCCTTCAAGCAGTTGCTGCAACTCCTCGAGGTCTTGTGGCGTCTCATGCACCTGGATCCTCCTCAACCGCAGGGAACCGCCATCACCGTATAGGGCGGGCGCGGCGATCGTTGTTCTGGCCGGGTCACACGATGCCGTGGCTGTGAGTCGTTCTCGTGCTCCCGATTGGCTGCCTCCTTGATAGAACTTCTATCGGCAACCAAACTGGCAGCCGGGCGCATCGACGCAGGCCGATCGCAGACTGGGCTACATGGGGGTAACCATGGGACGACGCAGGACTGTTCTGATCCGCTTGGCCGTCGGTGCTGTGTGCATCGGCGGCGTCGCTTCGCTTGGCGCCGGGTCGGCGGCGGCCGGAGCCTCGACACGACGCGCCGTCGGACGAGTCGTCTTGGCGCCGCGCCCCGCCCTGCCCCATGGCGCCAGACTGCTCGGTCCAGTCGCAGCAAACCAGGTTCTGCATGCTGACCTGGCGTTGGTGCCCCGCAACGCAGCCGGCCTCGGGGCATACGCAGATGCCGTGACGTCGACGGGCTCGCCGATGTCGGGCAGGTACCTGAGTCCCGGCCAGTTCGCGAGGGAGTTCGGGCCTTCGGATACCGCTGTTCACGCTGTCACGTCGGCGCTGCGAAGCGACCACCTCACGGTAGGCGGAGTGCGCGACGGGGGCATGCTGGTGTCGTTGTCGGGTTCCGCACGCCAAGTCGCTGCCGCCTTCCAGACGTCGTTCGACAGCTACCGCCTGCCCGGCGGCAGGGTCGCTTACGCCGAGACCTCGGCACCCACGCTCCCGGCTTCGGTCGCATCGCACGTCGAGGCCGTCGTCGGGCTCGACGACGTTTCACAACCGACGGCAGTAGGTGCCCTGCAGGGCGGGGCGGGTCATCGGGCCGCCAAGGCACCGGCCAGCACCTCGACGGCGGGAGGCCCGGCCGCGTGCGCGGCCGCCAAACAGGATGCAGCCGAGTATGGCGGCCTCACCGACCAGTCGATCGCCTATGCCTACGGGCTCGACGGCCTTTACCGGGACGGATCGGACGGCGCAGGCGAGACCATCGCCGTGTACGAGCTCGAGCCGTTCGCCATGAGCGACCTCCTCGCCTTCGGCACCTGCTACTTCGGCTCCGCCCGAGCCAAAGCGATTACCGGCCGGGTCAAGGTCGTCCGCGTGGATGGTGGCCAGCCGGTCGGGCCGGGGTCAGGCGAGGCGATCCTCGACCTGGAGGACGTCACCGCCATGGCGCCGGACGCCAACTACCAGGTGTACGAAGCCGCTGACACCAATGCTGGTTACCTGGACGACTACGCGCAGTTCGTGCAGAACGACAGCGCCCAATTGCTCACCTCGTCGTGGGGAGAATGTGAGCCGTGGGACGAGCAGTATCTCCCTGGCTACCTCCAGGTGTCCCACGTCCTGTTCGAACAGGCCGCCGCCCAGGGTCAGACGATCCTGAACGCACTCGGCGACGTCGGTTCCGACTGCATGGAGGCGCTCGGCATCAAGAACCCGGTCCTCTCCCTCACCGATACCGGAGACGACCCCTGGGTCCTCGGCGTCGGCGGCACGACGATCACAGACGCCACCGACCCGCCGACCGAGCAAGTCTGGAACGACGGTCCGCTATGGGGCGCCGGCAGCGGCGGCATCTCGCAGGTCTGGGCGGCGCCGGCGTGGCAAAGACCCTTCATCAACTCCAAGGTCGTGACCAAGGCCGAGAAGGTGAGCGGGACCGACTTCTGCGGGCAGGCCGCCTGCCGAGAGGCGCCGGACGTGTCTGCCCAAGCTGACGAGTTCACCGGAGCCATCACGATCTACACGGCTTCCTACGGCGGTTGGACCACGATCGGGGGCACGTCCTCCTCGTCGCCTCTCTGGGCCGGGATCCTCGCTGACATCGGTTCGACTGCTTCGTGCAGCGTGCAAGGTCACGAGCTGGGCTTCGTCGTGCCCAAGCTGTACGCCATCGCGGCCAACGCCAGCGAGTACGCCCACTCGTTCAACGACATCACGATCGGCAACGACGACGCCTACGGCTTTGCTCACGGGCTCTACCCCGCCACCAAGGGTTACGACATGGCCAGTGGGCTCGGCAGCCCGCAGGTGACCGGCCCAGGCGGCGCCAACGACGGTCTCGCCTACAACCTCTGCAACCCGACCGGCGCCGTGCCGACCGTGACAGCGGTCGACTCGCTCACCAACCCCGGGACCAACGCCGTGCCCGCCAGCGCCCCTGGCCAGGTGACGGTAACCGGCAGCGGCTTCGCGTCCGCCGGCAAGAGTGACGTGAGCGGCGTGACCGTCGGAAGCGCCATCGCCGGGTTCAAGGTCACGTCCCCCACCGCTTTGACTGTCACCTTGCCCGGTGCCGCCAGCGAAGCCGGCAAAGGGTCCGGCACCCCCGGCGCCGGCACGTTCGACCTGACGGTCACCCTCACAGACGGCCAGACCAGCGCCCCTTCGCGGGCGTCGACCGTCGCGTACTACAGCACGGCGACTTCGAAGTCCGGCAACCCGGTCGTGGACGACGTCGTGGCTGCCGGGACGGACCCGGCCGGTGGACAGCTGTTCCGCGTCTACGGAGCAGGCTTCGAGTCCGCCGGCGGCTCGGCAACGGTGACGGCGTCGGTCGGAGGGCAGCCAGCCACCGGCGTGAAAGTCGCCAACAACGACTACCTGACAGCCGAGACCCCGCCAGAACCGACAGATGCCTGCCTGAACAAGGCATCGGACATCGGGCCCGGCCAGAAGTCCTTCAACCCCGCCGTGGACACCTGCCAAGTGCAGGTGCAGGTGACAGTGAACGGGCGGAGCAGCCTCGAAGGCACGATCAAACCGGAGTACCAAGGCCGCCTGTTCGCAGACGAACCCGGAGTCGGCGCCAAGTCCGAGGCCTACCCGGGGCGGACAGAGCTCGACTACCTGCCAGTGCCAAAGATCACCTCCATCAGCGTGGCGACGAGCGCTGCGAGTGAGTCCGGCGGCAGCACTGCCACTATCAAGGGAGGGGGTTTCGGTGCGCTCGGCCTCTCCTGGTTCAATGTCGGTCCCTACCAAAGCGAGTCCTCGGAGAACGACGCCATAACGTCCGTCAGCGCGACCCGACTGGTCGTCACCCTGCCGCCCGAGCCACAGACCTCAACTCCGCTGTCTGAACCTCTGACCATCGAAACAGCCGGCAGCCCCAACACCGCAGCCATGGCCAAGTCAGCCCCGAGCAACGTCGTGGACGTGACCTACGAGCCCACACCGACTCTCACCGCCATGCGCGTGCTCTCGGCCTCGGGCAAGACGGCGCCTTACGCGGCCGGGCCAACGAGTGGAGGCACCGAGATCGAGCTCGTCGGCACAGGCTTCGGGACCGATCCTGCCGAGCAAGCCGCCGACGGCTTCTCGGACGTCGCCTTCACCGACGTAGGAGCCGCGGGAGCTCCCTACGGCTTCTCCGACGCCACGGTGACAGAGCTCCGGTCCGGATCGGAGACAGGAATAGTGTTCGACACGCTCGGAGACAACGCCGGCATCGACCAAGTGTCATGGTGCAACGTCAGCGGGTGCACGGCGCCCCTGCTCAAGGGTGACACCTTCCGGTACTACCCGCTCGGGAACCCCTCGGTCAGCTCCGTAACGCCTGACGCCGGCACCGCCGGCACGAGGGTGGTCATCTCAGGCGCCAACCTGGGGTTCATCGAGGCCGTCTACTTCGGCACTACCAAAGCGACGGTATTCGCCAACGTGCCCGGCCTGCTCGACTGCGGCAACACCACCAAGATCACGGCTACTGCTCCCGCCGGCCGAGCCGGGTCGAAGGTGGACATCCGCCTCGTCACGCTTCAGTCGCTGGCCACGGGGTTCGGCAAGAGCCCTGTCAATGCAAAGGTGGCGTTCACCTACCGCGCGTCCTAGGTACTTGACACCACCTCATGCACCGCGCTCCCCGCGCCTTAGCCGTTGGGTCCTGCTCTGGCTCCTCGGCCTTGATCTTCGTGTAACGATCCTGGCTCTGCCGCCGCTGCTCCCCACGGTCTCGAAGGCCCTGCGGTTGGACCAAACGGCCATCGGGGCGATCACGAACCTTCCGGTGCTGCTGTTCGGAGTGGCGTCGTTTCTGGGATCTGTGGTCATCGGCAGGCTCGGGACGCGGCGTGCTGTGGCCGTGGGCCTGGTGGTGGCCGGAGTGGGCGGTGCTCTCCGCGGCGTGGCTCCGCTGACCGCAGTCTTGTTCGCGTGCACGTTTGTCATGGGGCTCGGGATCGCCGTCCTCCAACCTGCCCTGCCGACCCTGGCCAGGCAGCTGAAGCCGGAGTCCGTCGGTATGGCGACAGCGGTGTACGGCAACGGGCTCCTGGTGGGGGAGGCGCTGGCAGCTTCGCTGACCCTGCCGGTCGTTCTCAGGCTGACAGGGAGCTGGGAGGCGAGTCTCGCCCTCTGGTCCTGCCCGCTCGCCCTCACCATCCTGCTGGCCGTCGTCGTCGAGAGGCGCCAGGCGGCGCCGGCACCCGCGCCGGCACCCGCGCCGGCACGGGCAAGAGCCGAGGCGGCGCCGGCACCCGCGCCGGCAACAACAGCCGAGTCGGAAGAGTCTCCGCACCTCTTGTGGCCGAACTGGAGAGATGGGCGGATCTGGAAGTTCGGCCTGATCCAGGGTGGAGCGTCGACGGTGTACTTCGCCGCCAACGCCTTCTTACCCGGTTACCTCCACGCCATCGGGCACGGTGGGTTGGTCGGGGCGACTTTGACAGCGCTCAACGTGAGCCAGCTGCCTGCGTCCATCCTTCTCTACGTGTACTCACGGCGGCTCATCGGGCGCCGCTGGCCCTTGGTGGCATTGACGGGCGTGCTGCTGGTGTCCGTAGCTGGGCTGTTCGTGGCCTCGGCGCCGGTGCTGCTCGTCCTCGTCGCGATCATCGGCTTCACGACGGCCTTCTTGCTCCTCTTGACGCTTGCGCTGCCGGCCTCGGCGGCCTCGCCAGGAGAAGTCGCTGCTCTGTCGGCGGGCATGTTCACGGTGGGCTACTCGCTGGCGTTCCTGTTGCCGTTGCTGGGAGGCGTCGCGTCCGACGCCACCGGTTCCATCCGGGTCACCCTTGCTCCGGCTCTGCTTGGCGCCGGGCTGGCGGCGGCGGGCGCACTACGCCGAACTGCCACGGGGCTTGCGCCGGCACAAGGGTGACCAGCGGTGCTGGCCTGGGGGGCCGGCGCCCGCTTTGCTTCGGCGATGATGACCGGCCCGGGCCGAGCGAGCAGGGCCGATTCCCACCCGTGGGCAATTTCACCTCCTAGGGCTGTGGTGAGGTCCGCGAGTTCGGCGGCAGGCCGGTTCGACAAGTCTGCGACCTGGTTGGAGTGGTTGGGTGTGGCCCTAGCGTCGCCCCGTGAGCTTGAACCACCGAGACGGCGCTTTGCCGCCTAAGGCCCCGGCCGGGAGCGGGGCCGCCGAGCCGACCCCGAAGGTCGACGGTGGTCGTCTGCTCACGCTGACGTGGTCGCACTTGCTGAATGACGGTGCCTCCAACTACCTCCCGGGCGTGCTGCCGGCCGTCTTGGTCTCGCTCCATGACCCGGTGCGGTTGGCCGGCGGCCTCATGGCAGCCCTGATCGCCGGCCAGACGCTCCAACCGGTGGCGGGCTGGCTGGCAGACCGCCTCGGGGGCCGGAGCCTGGTGGTCTCCGGCCTGTTCCTGACTTCGCTAGGGGGAAGCCTGCTGGGGTTTGCGCACTCCACGGGCGTTCTCATCGCCCTGCTGCTGATGATCGGAGCCGGTGGTGCCCTGTTCCACCCTCAAGCGCTCGCCGCCGTTCGGAACTCGCTCGAAGGCAAGCAGGGCTTGGTGACGTCGGCCTTTCTGGTCGGCGGGGAGCTGGGACGCGGGCTGTGGCCGACCATCGCCGGTCTGGTCGTCGCCCACTTCGGTTTGGGCGGCCTCTGGGTGATGGGGTTACCCGGGCTCCTGACCGTCCCGCTCCTTCGACAAATGGCTCCCCGACTTCGACCCAAGCCTCGCCAAGAGCGTCGGATCGGCTGGCGGGCGCACTGGCGGCCCCTCAGCCTCCTCGTCGGCTACCGCTCGATCCGGGCTCTGACCACATATGCGATGGCGACGTTCATTCCGATCATGTGGCACCTGAGGGGCGGGTCGCTCGTCGGCGGAGCTTCGATCATCACCACGATGATCACCGTGGGAGTGATCGGCAACCTATGGGGCGGTCACATGGCGGACCGGCTCGGTCGCCGGCCGATCCTGGTCGCCTCGGCGGTGGCAGTTGCAGGGCTGATCCTGCCGGTGGCCTACCTCGGCGGTGCGTGGCTGTGGGTGTGCGCCGCCTTGCTGGGGATCGCCTTATTCCTCACGGCGTCGTCGACGATCCTGATAGGGCAGGACATCTTTCCAGAGAACCGCTCTTTGGGCTCGGGCATCGCCCTCGGCTTCGCCAACGGGGTGGGTGCGCTTCTCGTGTTCGTGATCGGTCTGTGGGTGAACGACGCCGACATCAGCGCCATCTTCGTGGCGGTCGCCGTCCTCAGCCTGGCCTCGACGCTCTTGGCGCTCGGCTTCTCGAGCGAGCTCATGCACGGCCACCTCCCCAGCTCCCGTCGCCGGTCCCCCGCCTGACGGGCCTGTTCGACCGAGGTTGACAGATCCGGACCAGCGGTGCCCCGCCAACGTCAGACAGACAGACGGGCATGGCACCACTAGATTTCCTGCGTGACGTCGGATCGGACAACGACCCCAGGCTCTCTCGGCGGCGACGAACCGCCGACGCAGCGGAGCCGGCAGGGTCTTGCCTTGGTTGTGGTGATGATCGGCGTGCTCATAACAGCTGTCGACACCACCATCGTCATCCTGGCTCTGCCGGAGATCGAAACCGGTTTGCACGTGGCGCTCGCCTCGGTCATATGGGTGATCATCGGCTACCTGCTCGTCATCACCCTGCTGGCCACGCAGGTGGGCCGGCTCGGCGACATGTTCGGCCGGGTGCGCATGTATGAGGCGGGCTTCCTCATCTTCGTCATCGGTTCCGCCCTGTGCGCCCTGTCCTGGAACGAGACCTCCATCATCGCCTTCCGGATCATCCAAGGCATCGGCGGCGCGCTCGTCACAGCGAACAGCGGCGCTGTCATCGCGGACTTGTTCCCGATCGAGAAGCGCGGCAAGGCTTACGGGTACAACGCCGTCGGGTGGACGATCGGTGCGGTTCTCGGGATAGTGCTCGGCGGCCTGATCGTCACCTACGTGTCGTGGCGGTGGGTGTTCTGGATCAATGTCCCTATCGGGTTGGTAGCGCTCGCGCTGGCCTTCAAGGTGCTCGACCAGTCGAGCCAGCGCCAGAGCCGGCACCTCGACTGGGTCGGGATGACGACGTTCGGTCTTGGCCTGTTCGGCCTCCTCTGGGCGATCACCGAGTTGGCGACGAAGCCTCTGACTCCAGCACTGATCGGCTACCTGGTAGGGGGCGTCGTGCTGTTGGCGATCTTTCCTCTGGTGGAGTGGCGCCAGGCCGAGCCGATGCTCGACCTGCGTCTGTTCAAAGTCCCGACGATGACGCCGTCCCTGCTGGCCTCCCTGTTCCAAGGGTTGGCAAACTTCGCCGTCCTGTTCCTCGTCATTATGTACCTGCAGGGCCCGAGAGGTCTAAGCCCGATCCACGCCTCCTTGCTGCTTGTGCCGGGATACGTGATCGCCGGGGGCATCGGTCCGCTGTCCGGACGCCTCGCTGACCGCGTCGGTGCTGTCCTGCCCGCCACCTTGGGTCTGGCGATACAGGTCGTGGCGTTGTTCGTGTACGCCCAGATGCAGATGCACACCGGGCTGTGGCTGATAGTGGTGGCCAGCGTGATCAACGGCATCGGCTCGGCCTTCTTCTTCCCGGCGAACAGCTCGGCGGTGATGAAAGCCTCTCCACCCCAAGTGTTCGGAATCTCGTCAGGGATGCTGCGCACCTTCGCCAATGTCGGAATGGTCTTCTCCTTCTCGGTTGCGATCCTGATCGCCTCTCGGACGGTGCCGCGGAGCCTTGCCTTCGCCATCTTCGTAGGCTCCACCACGCTCAAACCCAAGGTCGCGGCGGCGTTCACGACGGGCCTCCACTCGGCCTTCTATGCGTCTATAGCCCTCATGGCCATCGCCGCGCTGCTGTCGGCGACCCGCGGTCTCAAGAATCTGCGGCGCACGTCACCCGTCGCCCGTGAGACCGCCGCGTACTCGGTGCCAACCTCTGACGTGCCGGATCGAGTCGCTGATTCTTTGAGCTGACGCTGGCCTTGCGATAGGCCGAGGGCAGGCGGCCAGGCACTCACCCGTGGGCAATTTCACCTCCTAGGGCGGTGCTGAGGTCCGCGAGTTCGTCGGTAAGCGGCCGGGTCTGCCAAGGGCAACGGCCAACGGAACAGGTCCTCGCCTACACCCTAGAGATCCCGAAGGAAGCCGATCAGCCCGGCGAAGAAGGTCGCCTGGTCGTCGTAGATGGCCAGGTGGCTCCCCTGCGGGCAGTGGAGGTACTGGCCCTTCGGCAACTCGTCGGCCACTGCCCGCATGTGGCCGGGGTCCATGGTGTCGTGCTCGGCGCCGATCACGAGCGTCGGGATGTGGAGGGTCTTCAGGTCGGCGAACCTGTCCCACTTGGCCAACTTGGCCTCGGCGCTGATCCCGAGCTCGCTCGGGCCTTGCATCGACACGTAAATCTGCTGGTTGATGTGCAGGAACGCCCTGGTCACGGGATCGGGCCACTCATCGACAGGCAAGCGCAGCACGTGGTGGACGTAGTGCTGCTCGATCAGTAGCTGCATGTAGCGAGGGTTCTCGATGTCGCCGCTCGCCTCGAGCGCCTTTATCTCCGCGAGCGACGCCTGATCCATCGCCGGCATCAGCACCTGTTCGGCGTAGGCGTTGTAGGCGGGGACGCTCATCATCATGTTCGAGATGACGAGCCCTTTCAGGTGCTGTTGGTGCTTGAGGGCGTACTCGGCGGCAAGGATGCCGCCCCACGACTGGCCGAGGAGCACGAAATTGTCACTGTCGAGGCCGAGTGCCTGCCGCACCTGCTCGACTTCGTCCACGAAACGGTCGACCTCCCACAAAGTCGGGTCATCCGGCACGTCGCTATAGGTGGAGCCGAGCTGGTCGTAGTAGTAGTACTCGACGCCCGCCGCCGGCAGATAGCTGTCGCAGGCCTCGAAGTACTCGTGCGTGCAACCCGGCCCGCCATGCAACAGCAACAGCTTGAGATCCGGATTGTTGCCGATGCGCTTGGTCCAGACCTTGAAGCCTCCGGCGGGCGTGGTGATCGGGATCATCCGGACGCCGCCGCTCAACAGGTCGTCACGACCCGAGTAATCCAGGTAGCTGCTCACTGTGCTCCATCCTTCCAAGGTTTCGGCGATCGGGCAGACTGGCATCATGAGAGGCACGAGCCGGACCTCCATCAATCCTCTATTGCGCAGGATCGCCCACGCGCCGACCGCACTCTATCGCTGGCACCTGGGCTGGCTCCTCGGCCACCGCTTCATCCTCCTCGTCCACGCCGGGCGCCGGACCGGGCTGGAACGGCGCACGGTGCTCGAAGTCGTCCGCTACGACGCCACGACCGGAGAGGTCGTTGTGATGTCAGGATTCGGCCGGAAGTCGGATTGGTACCGGAACATCCAAGCCCATCCGGCCAGGGCAGTCGTCGTTGGCCGTCGCTCATTCGCTCCGATGCACCGTGACCTCACCCCGGACGAAGCCGTCGAGGCGTTCGCCGACTACGAGCGCCGTAACCGGGTCGCCGCGCCTGTCATTCGGTGGGTGCTGAGCCGGCTCGTCGGATGGCGATACACCAGCACCGAAGAGAGCAGGCAGCGACTAGTAGCCGAGCTGCCTCTTGTGCTGTTCGCACCGAAGTAGGGCCGTTCACCGGTGAACGAACTGCTGATCGCCACCAACCCCGACCCCGGCTCAACTCTTGCCTACCTGATGCGGGTACCGCTCGGAGACGGCATCGTGCTGCGCACCGCCGGGACCTGGCCGCGCACCAAGGCTCTGTACTGCTACCCCGTCCCGGCAGAGGAATGGCCGGTCGAACCTGACATCGTCGAGCGGATCGAGCTGCGCTCCTGCGTGCGGCGCGGGGCAGCCGTCGACATCGTCGCCGCCCGGGCCCGGGAGAACCGCTCCCAGTTGGTCTTCACCACTGCCCGGGGACGAGATGCCGTCTTCTGGCAGTCCCCTCGCACCCGCAAGCAGGCCCGCCCGTCGGTCACCCTGCCGACGGCCCGAGCGGCGGGCATCTCGGGTCTGGAGGTGATCGTCGACTCGCACGAGCACTACGCCTACCGTTTCGCCGGGCAGCAGGTGCGCACCACCAGCCGAGGCCTTCCCTGCGGGGACTACGGGATCATCGTCGACGGGACCCTCGTTGCCGCCGTCGAGCGCAAGTCGGCGCCCGACCTCATCTCCAGTCTGGTAAGTGGCCGGCTGCGTTACGCCCTCGGCGAGCTGGCCGCTCTGCCGCGCGCCGCCGTGGTGGTCGAGGATCGCTACTCGCAGATCTACAAGCAGGACCGGGTGCGACCGGCACTCGTCGCCGACGGGCTGGCCGAATGCCAGGTCCGCTGGCCCAACGTCCCCATCGTCTTCTGCGAGACCCGCAGCCTTGCCGAGGAGTGGACCTATCGCTACTTAGCCGCCGCCCACGACTGGGTGTCCGCCGAGCCTGAGGCGATGGAGCGTATCGGTCCTCGGCTGACCCCGAAGCCGGCCGCCGGTCCTGCCGAGCAATCGCCAGCCGAGATCCGAACATGGGCTCGCAACAACGGCATCGAGGTACCCGCTCGGGGGCGCATCCCAGCCGCCGTCCGTCAGGCCTGGGAGCTCTCGACAGGCGTGCGGTAGCTCAGGAGCGTGGCCGCCGCTTGTCCGGGTCGTAGATGGCCAACGGAGCGACCGTGGCTGCCAGCGGCCCCGCCGCCGAGTCGACCACGACCTCGTTGCCGTCGACCGCCTCGGCCGTGTCGATGACGGCCATTGCCAACAGCCCAAAGCTCGGGCTCAAAGCCGCCGTCGTCACGGTACCCACTGCCGCTCCCTGCCGCGTCACCCTCGCACCCGAGTCCGGCAGCTCTTCTGACTCGATGCGCAGCGTCTTGAACCGCTTGGGCGGGTCGGCTGCAACTGGCTCGAGGGCATGGCTGCCGAGGAATTCAACCCGGCCAAGCGCAACCATCCGGTCCAGCGACAGGTCGTAGGGCGTGCGCTGATGGGCCGCGTAGTCGTAATCGAGCACGATCAAACCGGCCTCGACGCGCAGCGTCTCAAGGACACCGACGCCATAGGGCTGTGCGTTCATCTGCGACACCACGACGTCCCACAAGTCAGCCGCGTGCTCCGGACGGCAGAACAGCTCGAATCCGAGCTCGCCCCCGTAGCCGGTACGCGATACGAGGCAGGGAACGCCACCGACCCTCGTCGTCTCCGGCACGAAACGGAAATAGCCCAGCCCCGACACGTCCGCCTCGCAGAGCGGTGCGAGCGCCTGGCGCGACCGTGGCCCCTGCAAGCCGAGATGTGGCATGGACAGCGTCACGTTGTCGATGCTGACGTCCAGCCCGGCAGTCACCTCGGCAAAGTGGGCGGCGTGCTCGCTGCCGTTGGTCATCATCCAGACACGGTCCTCGAGCCTGTAAACGGTCCCGTCGTCGATCATGAGGCCATCGGCGTCGCACAGGGCGCCGTAACGGACTTGTCCGATGTGCAGCCCCAGCACGTTGTTCGTGTGGAGGCGCTGGGCAGCAGCCAGTGCGTCGGGACCGAGGAACTCCCACTTGTTGAGCGGCGAGACGTCCCATACACCGAGGTCGTGGCGGACGCCCCTGTACTCGGCCTCCGTGTCACCGAAGCCCTCGGACCACAACCACCCGCCGTCCTCCACGAAGGTGGCGCCGGAGGCGACGGCGCTCTCGTAGAAGGGGCTTCGACGTGGGTCGGTATCCATACCCTGCACCGTAGAGGCTCGCGGTCGAACTGACCAGAGGCCGCTTGTGCAGAGCCAAAGTCCGGGTGTTAGACAAGCATCTCGGTGGCTCCTATCCGCTGGATCTGCATGTCCGACCTCCATCTCGGCGCACTCAACAGTCTGCTGACCTCGGTCACCGAGGACGGCCGAGAGGTCGACCGCAAGACTCCGGCGGCCGCAGTCGCCGCTCTCGCCGACTGCATCTACGAGCTGCACAGGGGCCAGTCCGAGCCGCCTGAGCTCGTCGTGCTCGGTGACCTGTTCGAGCTCGCCCTCATCTCGAGCGACATGGCAGCTGCCACTTTCGGCCAGTTCGTCTCGGCGCTGCGGATCGGGCAGGCGGAGGCCATTGTGGCGCCGGTTGTACGTTTCGTGCCGGGAAACCACGACCACCGGCTCTGGACCCAGGCGCGCAACCAGAGCTACCTGCGCCACCTGGCGGACCTCGCCGGCGGCGACGAAGCCCTACCGGACGCCTTGCACGCAACCAATCTGTTGCCCGAGCGGGACGAATACCCGGTGCGGGACGGCTTTGTCGAGCTGCTGGCCGCCCGGGCTAACGGAGGCGGCAGTATCGAGGTACACCAGAGCTACCCCAATGTCGGGTTGATCAGCCCGGACGGCCGGAGGGCAGTGGTCTGCAGCCACGGGCACTTCGTAGAACCGCTCTACAGGCTCATGTCGAACCTCGACATCGCCTTTGGCAAGGTGGGCTTGGGGGAGCTGCCAGAGGCCAGGCACCTCGAAGCAGCCAACGGCGGCTGGATCGACTTCTTCTGGTCCTCGATGGGCGACTCCGGGAAGGTAAGCCACATCGTGAGCGACCTGTATGAGTCGCTCCAGAGCAGCAACGAGATGGAGCTCGAGGTCGAGGTCATCAGGAACTACGTCGCCAAGACGAGACGCGGCCTGCGCGGGCGGCTCGAAGCTTCCCTGCTGGCCGCGTGCCTTCGTGACGGCGTGATCCCTCGGCTGCAGCGCGAGCGCCACCGGGGCGACCGAACTCTGAGCCCAGCCGCCAAGGTGGGCCTGGACGACTACCTCCGCGGGCCGGTCCAGCACCAACTGCGGGAAGTCGACCCTTTGGTGGTCGACACCACCTTCGTATTCGGCCACACCCATAAACCCTTTGCCGAGCTCCGGGACATCAAGGGCTACGCCAATCCCGTCAGCGTCCTCAATACCGGCGGCTGGGTGGTCGACAGCCCCGAGCCGGAAGCCAACAAGGGTGCAGCCATCATCGTCGTGGACACCGACGCCAACGTGGCAGTGGTGCGCCTGTTCAGCCAGAGCGCTGATCCGGCTGGCTACCGTGTGTCGGTCACCAGCGGGGACTCCAGGCTCGACAACCCGCTCGTGGAACAGCTGTCCACCGCGGTTGACTCCTCCCGGGACCCATGGAAGTCCTTCGAACAGGTGATCTCGGCGACAGTCGCAACTCGTTGCCGCCAGCTCAGCGATCGGCTGGCGGCCGCCACGGTCCAGTTGGAGCAGACCTTGGCAGGAGGTAAGCAGGACAGTGGATGAGCGAGCAGCCGGGCGCGCCCTCGAAGTGCTGTCACGACCGCTCGAGGATCTGCAACCGCACTACGAGATCGTGGTGGTCGGCTCGGGCTACGGCGGCGCCATTGCTGCCTGCCGCCTCGCTCGCGCCGGTCGCCGCGTAGCTCTCTTGGAGCGCGGCCGGGAGATCCACCCCGGTGAGTACCCGAGCACTGCGGACCACGCCATGTTGCACCTGCAGTGCGTGACGGGCAAGGGGCACCTCGGAGACAGGCGGGCACTGTTCAACCTGCACGGCAATGGCGAGATCAACGTGCTGTCGGGCTGCGGGCTGGGTGGCACTTCTCTCATCAACGCCAACGTCTCGCTCCGGCCGAGCCAAGCCGTGCTCGACGACGAGCGATGGCCGGCGGCGCTGCGAGCAGACGGGCCGGGCCTCGACGCCGCGTACGACCGTGCCGAGGAGATACTGCAGCCGCGCACCTACCCGGAATCCTTCCCGCCGCTGGGCAAGATCGCGGCACTCCGCAAAGTGGCAGCAGGCAGGCCCTTCGCGCTGACGCCCATCAACGTCACGTTCGCCGCCGGCGCCAACGCCGTCGGGATCCATCAGGAGGCCTGCAACGGATGCGGCGACTGCGTGACGGGCTGCAACGTGGGTGCCAAGAACACTCTGTTGATGAACTACTTGCCCGACGCTGTGGCCCACGGGGCCGAGGTCTTCTCCGAGATCGAGGTCCGCACGATCGAGCACGGCTCGGAGAGCTGGATAGTCAATGCGCAACCGCTCGGGCTCGGCCGGGACGGCTTCGGAGCACCGCCCCTTGCCATCACTGCGGACCGCGTCGTGCTGTCGGCTGGCACGCTCGGCACGACTGGAATCCTCCTGCGGTCGGCGGCAGCCGGTCTGCGGCTCTCGGGGCGGCTGGGCGAGCGCTTCAGCGGCAACGGCGACGTCCTCGGTTTCGCCGTACTGCAGCACGACGAGGTCCACGCCGTCGGCGTCGGGCCGCATGCGCCCGATCCGGAGATCCCCGTTGGGCCCTGTATCACCTCGATCGTCGAGAACGCCGGTGCCGGGCCGCAGGGGCGGCAGATGATTATCGAGGACGCTGTCATCCCCGGAGCCCTCGCTCCCTTGGTGCCTGGGCAGCTGGCCGCTCAGACTCTCCCCCACTGGCTCCGCGGGCAGCGTGGCGAGGGCCCGCTGGCGATGCTCGAGAGCCTGGCCAGCCGCGGGCGACACGGGGAGATGGAGAGACTGCAGACGTTCCTCGTGATGGGCGACGACGGCGGTAGCGGGCAAGTCGAGCTGGACGGCGAGGAGGTGAAGGTCGCCTGGCCCGGCGTCGGCATCTCGCCGTACTACGAGGCGGCCAACCGTTCGCTCGAGGACGGCGCCACGGCCGCGGATGGCCACTACCTGCACGACCCGATCTGGGCCAAGGTGCTCGACAACGACCTCATCACCGTCCATCCGCTCGGCGGTTGCGTCATGGCCGACAGTGCCGAGACAGGCGTGGTCGACGACCGCGGGCGGGTGTTCTCAGGAGTGTCCGGCCCCGCGGTCCACGAAGGGCTCTACGTCTGGGACGGCTCGGTCATCCCAACTCCACTCGGAGTGAACCCCCTGCTCACTATCTCGGCCATCACCGAGCGGGCGGTGGCGCTGCTGGCGGCCGAGAGCGGCTGGCCGATCGACTACGACCTCGCCGGTGAGCGGGCAATCGAGCGGGCCGGTGAGCGGGCCGGCGCGGTGGGCCAGCAGGCGCCGCCACTACCGGCGACCCGGCCGGGGCTCCGCTTCACCGAGAAGATGTCGGGCCACTGGTCCGAGTCGACCCGGCCGGCGGCCGACATCGAGGACTACAGGCAGGCGGCCGCCAAGGGCAGCGCCGCCGGCGACGAGATGGCTTTCGTGCTCACCCTGGCGGCAGGTGACCTCGACGCCGAGCTGTCCTGCCTGGCAACCGGCATGACGGCCACGGGCACAGTCCAGATCCCCGGCATCTCAGGCGAGCCGCTGACTGTGGACGGCGGCACTTTCCAGCTGCTCGTCTCCGACGACACAGCCGACACGGACGTCCGCCACATGCGTTACCACTTGCCACTCGTGGCCACTGACTCCAAGCGGTACCACTTCGAGGGCTTCAAGGTCGTTCGTCCGGGCACGGTTGCCGACTTGTGGCCGGACACCTCCACCCTCTACGCCACGCTGCGCAGCCACGGGCCGGACGGGGCGATCCTCGGGCTCGGTGTGCTCCGCATCGGCAAGGCCGATTTCGCCCGCCAGTTGCGGACTATGCAGGTGACAGGGCCGGTGTCGTTGAGTGCGAGATTGAAGGCGAAGATCGACTTCGGCCGTGCCTTCGCCGGCCCACTCGTCAAGGAATACGGGTCGTTGCTGCCACCGTCCAAGCGGCTGGCCGCACCCGCAGGCCCAGCCGGAGCACCGCCCGGGCCGGTTGCCGCCAGACGCACAATCGACGCCCCGGCGCCGACTGTCTATCCGCTGAGGACAGCCGACAACAAGACGCTGAGGCTCACCCGGTACCAGGGCGGGACAAAGGGACCGGTGGTCCTCAGCCACGGGATGGGCTCGAATCCCGGCCTTTTCAGCCTCTCCACGATCCAGCCCAACCTCCTCGAGTACCTGACGGGCCACGGTTACGACGTCTGGTTGCAGGAGTGGCGAGCTTCCACATGGCTCCCGATCGCGACGGAGGACTTCACCGGGGAAGACGTCGTACGCAACGACTTCCCGGCTGCCGAGCAGTTCATCCAGGCCGAGACAGGCAAGGCCGACGTCCACTGGGTGGCGCACTGCGTGGCCGGTATCACGGTCACGATGGCAGCTCTTGCGGGCACGATACAGCCGGCTTCGATCGCCGTCTCGCAAGCGGCCGCCCACCCCATAGGGCCGCACCTGACGGAGCTGAAGGCCCGTATGCACGCAGCGGTCCTGATCAAGGCCACGGGCCTTGACGTCCTGACGACCGACTCGGACGAAGGCGAGTCGCGGGCGGCGGAATTGTTCGACGACGCCCTCCGGCTCTACCCGGTCCCGGCGGTCGAGCAGTGCGACCAGGCCACCTGCCGACGGCTCGCCTTCATCTACGGCATCGCCTTCCACCACCCCGCCCTCAACGAGGCGACCCACCTGGCGATCCACGAGCTCTTCGGCCTGACCAACCTCGTGATGATGAACCACCTCGGCAACTGTGCCGCCGCCAAGAAGGTCATCGCCGCCGACGGGGCAGACATCTACCTTCCGCACCTGGACCGGCTGCAGTTCCCATTCACGTTCCTGCACGGGGCCAAGAACCTCGTGTGGGTACCCGAGTCCACCGAGCGCACCTACGACCTGCTCGTAAACGAGTTCGGTCCCGACAACTACCGCCGCTACGTGTTCGAGGACCATGGTCACGGCGACTGCATGGTCGGAGCCGGCGCCTCCGAGGACGTCTACCCGCGGATCATCGAGCACCTGGAGCGGGCAGGCGCCTGACGCCGGCGCGCTCAGCCGGAGGCGTCCTCGAGCGCGCCCAGCGCTACGACGGCGCGACGCTCGATCGAGGCGTAGCCAACCGACTTGGCGACTGCGAGCGCCTGGGCCAGCATGGCGCGAGCCCTCTCGAGGTCTCTCGGCCCCTTGCGAGCCAGCAGCATGACGCCTCGATCGAGGTTGGTGCGCGCCCCGAAGAACGTGGCCGACATCCCGTCGGATATCACCTTGGCTCGCTCGTACCACTCGTCAGCCTCGTCGTAAGCACCCAAAATGGAGTGCAGGCCGCCGAGGAAATGGCTGATCGGCCCTGCCGCAGTCGCGCCTGTGTGAACGACTTGGTCGGACCACGGCGTGAGCCTTCCGATAAGTGTGCCGGCGCTCTTGGCGTCTCCCGACCTGATAGCCGCCTCTGCGTAGATCGTCAGTGCCAGCTGGAGCGTGCTCGCGAACGGGAGCCTGGCGAGGCGGGACTCGAGCTGGTCGAGGCACTGTCGGCAGGCTGCCACGTCGTCGGTATCGGTGTGCGCCAGCACGCGCGTGAGCTCCAGCGCCAAGTCGTCTGGCCTTTCCGCCAGGGCAGCGTCGATAATCGGCACGGCGGCGCCCAGGCGACCTTGTTCCCAGGCGGCGCAAGTCAGCACGGCCTGATGCAGCACTGAGGCGTCGGGCTGGCCGGCAGCGGTGCCCATCGGCAACGCTTCGCCGGCCAGGCGCTCAGCCTCTCCGGCGTTCCCGGCAACGAGGGCGCCGACGGCAGCAACGTTCGTGACCCACCAAGTGAGCAAAGGCTGGCCAAGGTCGTTCGCCTGCGCGGCCGCCGCGGCCAGTTGAGCCAGCGCCTCGCGCTCGGCGCCGGCGCTTCGCAATGCGTAGGTCCGCCACAAGTGGGCCCAGAACAGCTGGTCGGGATCCCCGACCTCCTCGGCCGCCCGCAGGGTCGACTCGGTCTTCTGCAGCAGCTCGGCCAGAGAGAGCGAGGTCTGAACAGATGAGAACATTCGGTTAGCGACTGTGACCGTGAGGCGGGCGTCGCCGAGCACCGTGCACAGCTCGTCGGCGGACCGAGCCAGGTGGCGGCGGCGTTCCACGTCGGGGTGGTACTGCAGCTCCGAGCACAGCGCCGCCAACAGGAGCGCCCGCTCGGGCACGTCCTCGGGACAGATGAGCAGCGCCTGTTCGAGCAGCTCGACGAGCTCGTGGTCGATCATGCCGGTCACACTCGAAAAGCCGCGGGAGTCCGCCAGCACTGCCTGCATCAACCTCGAGCCGTCGTTGGAGCCCACTGCCGCCGTGGCCGCCCTGGCCAGAGTCGACCTGTAGTCGCCGACGCCGGCCTGCCTCTCGGCATTGCCGAGTGCGATCAACAAGTCGATCTCACCGACGGCACCGGGATGGGCGAGCTGCCCGTGCAGGGACAGGGCCTGCTCGTAGTGGCGGACGGCATCCTTGAAGGCGAGTCGCCTCATCGCCTCTTCCGCCGCCTTCACCGAGTAGTCAAGGCCCTTCCCCAGATGCTCCGGGCCGGCTGCAACGAAGTGGTGGGCCATGTCAGCCGCAGCCACCGGGCGGCCTTGTCCTGCGATCGCCTCGAGCGCGTCGGCGATACGCCTGTGTGCCAGCATGCGCCGGCTGGGGGCGAGCGAGTCGTGCAAGGCGCGGCAGATAAGGCCTTGGTGGAAGCTGAAGGACGCCCCTCCGGCGCCGTTGCCCGGCTGGGCGATGTCCGTCGTCTCGTGGACCAGGGCGGCCGCCACGGCAGCCTCGAGCAAGTCGAGCACGTCTTCCTGCTCCCGGTCTGTGGCGCGGGCGAGCACTTCGAGATCGAAGTCGTGCCCGATCACTGACGCCACCTGCAAGACCTCGTGACCGCCAGGGCCTATCGGGCGCATCCTCTCGGCGAGGACCTCCCGGAGGCTGGCGGGGAGCGAGGTGGCCACGGCCTGTGCCGTCGTCTCCCAGCGTCGGTCCTCGCCGAGGCGGACGGCTCCGGTCTCGGCCAGGTGATGGAGCATCTCTGTGACGAAGAAGGGACTTCCCCCCGTCTCGAGGTGCAGGAGCCTGGCGAGCTCGCTGACGCGGTCGCTCGCCTCGCCGCCCTCCATCCCCCTCGTGCTCGCCGTGCCCTCCTGCAGGAGGGAGGCGATGTCATCCTCTCCCCAGCCTTCCAGGAGCACCCGAAGTGGCTCGGTCTCGCGCGTGAGCGAGCCGAGCACAGCGGTGAGCGGCTGCGCCGGAGTGAGGTCGCCGGCACGGTACATCGCCACGATCAGCAGCTGCTGGGGCTCAGGACTCGCTGTGATGTGACGGAGCAGGTGAAGAGAGTCGGCGTCGGCCCAATGCAGGTCGTCGAGGAGGAGAACGACCGGATTGGAGGCACTGGCGGCCGCCAGCAGCCCGGTCACCGCCCTGAAGACGGCCTGCAGCTCCCTGTCGGGGTCGGCCGGCGGCGACGGGCCGGCGGTGGGCACGCGGCCGCCCAGCTGCGGCACGATCCGGGTGAGGTAGGCGCCGTGCTGCTTGACGTGGGCGGCGAGCACGCTCTCGGGCGCGTGTGCGACGTAGTGGGAGAGCGCCTCTTCGAACGGGTGGAACGGTGCCCGGAGGTGCTCGTCGCAGCGCCCGAGCAAGACGATCGCCTGGCGGGAGTGGGCTGCCAGCGCGAACTCGGTGGCCAGTGCCGTCTTGCCGATTCCGGCCTCGCCGACTACCAGTGCCAGCCTCTGGCCGGTCGTGGCGGCCTGCTCGAGAGCGGCGTCCAGCGCAGCGCGCTCGGAGGCGCGGCCGAAGAAGGTGTGCGGCCTTCGCAGCCGCGGTGGATAGGGGAACTCGACTGCAGGAAGAGGTGCCCACTTCACGTCCTCGACGTCGACCGGCTCGGGCAGCCCCTTCAACGTCATGGCACCAAGCGGCTCGCCCTCGTGGGGGGCGAACCTGCCGGCCACGGCTCGCACCCGCGAAGTCGTCAGCACCTGGCCCGGGTTGGCCAGGGCACAGAGCCGGGCAGCCTCGACGATGGGATGGCCGAAGTAGTCCTCGCCTTCGAGCGTGACGTCACCCGTGCTGAGCCCGACCCTCAATTGGACGTTCATCCTCGACAAGTGCCTGTCGACAAGAACGGCCTGCTGCAGCCGGACGGCGCCGTCCATGGCATCAGAGCAACTCTGGAACACGACCATGGCACCGTCGCCGAGGTTCGACACCAGACGCCCGCCTGTTGCGGCCAGAACCTCGTCCAGCACCTGGAAATGAGCAGTCCGGATCTGGTTGGCCTCGACAGCGCTGACGCTGGAATACAGAGCCGTCGAGCCGACGATGTCCGTGAACATGAACGTGAGATGTTGGGAGACCGTCATCCGCTCACCCTGTCCTGGTCGCAGCCGGCTCTTGTCACCTGAGCTGAACTTACTCATCTGGAAGCTACAGGCGCTGATGACCGGAGCGGCGCGGCGGGCGGACGTGCTATGCCAGCGGCCTCGCTGATGGGCCATGCTGGCAGGATGACCTCCGAGAAGACACTAACGCTCATGGCGGTGCATGCCCATCCCGACGACGAGTCGTCGAGCACCGGCGGAGTGCTGGCCCGATACTCGGGCGAAGGGATCACCACGGTTCTGGTGACGTGCACTAACGGCGAGTACGGCGACGGCCCTGACCACGTCAAGCCGGGCGAGATGGGCCACGACCCGGCACAGGTCGCCAAGACTCGCCTGCGCGAGCTGGAGCAGGCATGCACGCACCTGCGGGTCAGCCATCTCGAGATGCTGGGATACCACGACTCCGGCATGGCCGACTGGGCCTACAAGGACCACGACCACGTCTTCTCGAGGGTCCCGCTCGACGAGTCGGTCGGCCGCGTGGTCACTCTCGTCGAGCAGTACCGGCCGGACGTCATGGTCACCTACGACGACATGGGCGGCTACAACCACCCCGACCACGTGCAGGCCCACCGTGTGGCTGTAGAAGCGTTCCGGCGCACGGGGACTCCTTCGAAGCTCTACTTCATCGCCAGGCGCAGGCGGGACTGGGAGCGCATGCGCGAGCGCATGGAGGCCGCCGGCATCGAGGTCGCGCCCCTTCCGCAACGGATGCGCGACCCCGCCGTAGTGCAGCGGATGGAAGAACAAGAGCGCCGTATCACCACGACGGTGGACACAGCCGCCGTGGCTGGTCGCAAGCGCGATGCGCTGGCGGCACACGCCAGCCAGCTCGACCAGTCGTGGTGGGTCCGGTTCCCGGATGACGCCTTTGCCGAGGTCTTCGGGCAGGAGAGCTTCATTCGCTCCGAGGACAGGACAGGTGCACCCCTGCCCGAGACCGATCTCTTCGCCGGCCTTCGCTGAGTAGCCGGCAGCGCTTGGCCGTGGTCCGGCCCGGTGGCCGGGTCAGCCGCCTGCCATGGCCCCGATCACGAAGAACGGTTCGGCGCCGGACACGACAGCGGCAGGGAGCGGGGCGTCGGGCGACTCGTGTGACAGATCGTCCTCGCAGGCGAAGAAACGCACAAACGCCCGCCGCTTGAGCGTACCCGGGTCACGGATCGTCCCCCGCAAGACCGGGTAACTTGACTCGAGAGCGTCGATGACAGCTCGCTGGGTGGGCTGGCCGGAGACCTGGACCTGTACCTCCTTGCCGACCTGGGCCAGCGTCCGCAGGTGGGCGGGGAGCACGACCCGTATCACTGGAGCGTCTGGACCTCTACCGAGAGCACAGCCGGCAGATCCCGGACGATCGGCTGCCAGTTCTCGCCGGCGTCGGGCGAGGCATAGACCTGACCGCCCGTCGTCCCGAAGTAGATGCCGCAGGAGTCGAGAGAGTCGACCGCCATGGCGTCGCGGAGAACATTGACGTAGCAGTTGTCCTGCGGGAGGCCCTTGCCGAGCGGCTCCCACTCGTCTCCGCCGGTCCGGCTGCGGAAGACACGCAACTTCCCGTCCGGCGGGAAGTGCTCGGAGTCGCTCTTGATCGGTAGGACGTAGATGGTCTCCGGCTCGTGTGCGTGGACGTCGATGGCGAACCCGAAGTCGGACGGCAGGTTGCCGCTCACCTCGTGCCAGTGCTCGCCGGCGTCCTCGCTGCGCATGACGTCCCAGTGCTTTTGCATGTAGAGGACGTCGGGCCGCGACGGGTGGATGGCGAGCCGGTGGACGCAGTGCCCGACCTCGGCGTCCCCGTCAGGAATGCCCTCGGAGACAAGCCCTCGATTGATAGGCCGCCAGGTCTGTCCTGCGTCGTCGCTACGGAAGACCCCGGCGGCAGATATGGCTACGAAGACGCGGTCGGGGTTGCTCGGATCCACGATGATCGTATGCAGGCACATCCCGCCGGCGCCCGGTTGCCAGGACGGCCCGGAACCATGGCAACGCAGCCCGGCCAGCTCATTCCAGGTCTTGCCGCCGTCCGTCGAGCGAAACAACCCCGCGTCCTCCACACCGGCCAACACCGTGTCCGGATCGGTCAGCGACGGCTCGAGATGCCAGACCCGTGCGAACTCCCACGGGTGAGGCGTGCCGTCGTACCACTGGTGGGTCCCGGTCACACCGTCGTACTGGAAGTCGTTCCCCACCGGTTCGAACGTCGCTCCGCCGTCGTCAGAACGCTGGATGATCTGCCCGAACCACCCACTTGTCTGCGACACGTAGATGCGGTTGGGCTCAGCTGGAGAGCCATTGACATGGTAGATCTCCCAACCGCCGAAGAGGGGACCGTTCACCTTCCAGTCCTGGCGCCTGCCGTCGGACGTCAGGATGAAGGCACCTTTCCGGGTGCCCACCAACACTCGTACACCGCTCATCTGTGCTCCTCCTCTTGTCGTTCGCACGGCTCGGTCCACACGGGTAGACGGCGGGACCGTGACGAAGTCACCGCTGGAAAAGAGAACCCGCTGCCGGCTCCACGATATTTTCAAGCAAGGCTCAGCTGCCGCCTCACGGCTGGCCGGTCACGCGTTACGCGCCTCGGCTTCGCGGACTCGCTTCACCATGAGCTCGAGCAGTGCCCACATGGTCTCGGGATGAGACAAGGCGAACGGACGAAACACGGGCTGGGTGAGCATCATGCAAGCCACTTCGGTCTCGGCCGTGATCGTCGCCGCTCGCGGGGACCTGTCGATGAGCGCCATCTCGCCGAAGTAGTCCCCCGGCCCCAGCTCTCCCGCCGCCTCGCCGTGCACTGCAATCGAGGCGCGACCCTCGACGATCACAGTGAACACGGAGCCGAACTCTCCCTGCTCGGTCAATACCGAACCGGCATCGAACCTCCGCTCGTGAACCTCTCGCGCCAGTTTGCCGAGCTCCCTCTTGGGGGTCATGGAGAACAGAGGAAGTGCGGCGAGAATCTCCTCGGGGGTGGGCATGCCGAGATGCTACGCAACGGTCGCTGGGCAGTCCAGCACACCTCGGTCCCCTACGGTACGCGGTCGGCGGGCTCTGAGTCCTCTTGGTGGAAGAAGTGAGCGTGGTGCACCGTGTAGATCGGGTGCATGAGGCGACCGTGGCGGCAGTAGGTGCATGTCCGCAGCGGCGAGGAGAGCGTTGTCACGCCTAGATGCCGGCAGTGGTCACACCGCACGAAACCAACTACGCCGAGCATGCCGAGCAACCCGATGATCGCCATCGTCGTGATGACGATAACCAGTCCTGCTGCCAACACCAAGGCCAGAATTTCGATGACCACGGAGTCACCCTTCTTCCCGTACTCGTTCCTTCTTCCAGCATACTAGCCGCCGCCGGAATTGTATCGTGCTGCGATATCGACTAGGTGACGCCCGGCACTCAGCCCTCGGGCGCCAAGCGAGCCAGGAAGTCCTCGTCGCTCCGCGGTGCGATGAACAGACCCTCGGCTTCGGCCAGGAGCTCGCCTTCGAGAGAGCAAGTGCCTTTCAGCCAACGCTTGCGACCTTCGACGCGATCGACGTTGGCAGCCAACTGCAGGCGCTTGCCGAGAGGCACCGGGCGAAAGTACCTGACAGTCAGCGTCGCCGTGAAGCCGGGGCTGAGCTGGGCAAAGCCGAGCAGCTCGTCGAACATCGCCGCCAGCAGACCGCCATGTACATGACCGGGCGGGCCTTCGTAGGCAGGGCCGAACGTCACCTCGCCGGCAATGGCGGGGCGGCTCGCCTCGTGCTCGACCAGAGCGAATCGCACGGGCGGTGCAATGGCGTTGCACGCCCCGCTCACGGGGCTGTAGGCCACGAAGTGGCCTGGGTCGAGGCCGGCTTCGCTTATCTCCCACGAGCGCTCGCGCTCGGCCAGCGTGTCCAGCCGGTCGGCGAACGCCGCGGCCGCCGCGGCTGCCTGCTCGAGCTCTTCGGCCGGCGGTCTTACCACTGCCAGGCGCTCGATGATCCGCCGCATCTCGCTGGCGAGGCGCTCTGAGGCCGCCCCCCGCTCGGAGTTCACAGCACCACCGCTGTGCGCCGGCGCCCGGCCGCCTCGCGCGCGGATTTCGGGACGCCACGGCCCGACTCCCCCATCTCTATGACGAAGTTGGTGCCCGCCGCCACGCCGCTCAGGAACAAGGCTGCCTGCTGCGCCGCCGACAACCCAAAGTCCGTGGCGCTTATCCCGGCGTTGCCGACGAATACAGTTCGGGCGGCCGTGGTGTCTTCGACCTCGTAGTCGTCCCACTCGTTCACCATCGTCCGCAGGCAGGAGACCGCAACCTCGACCGAGTTGTGGCATGCCTGGGTGGGCCCGAAGGCCGTCTGGAATGCCGACAGCTTTATGCCGATTGTCGGCCAGGCAGGAGTGCCCGAGAGCGGCTGGAAAGCGTCGATCGGGAAGTTCCTCAGCATGCCTCCGTCGACGAAGGTAACGGTCCCGGCGGCATAGCTCTGGCTCACCGTGCTGCCATCCGGTGCGGGGATCGGCACGGAGGCGCTCCCGGCGGCGAGCAGGCTGTAGCACTGGTTTGGCGGCAGGTCGAGACCCGGGATGTCGGCCTCGGTGATCTTCAGCTGCTCGAAGGTCGTGACGCCACACTGCGCCAGCTTGGGCGAAAGCCACGTCTCCAGGTACGTTCCCGGGTACAGGCCCATCCGGTCGGCCAGGATCGCGGCGTTGGCGGTGAGCTCGCCCATCTTGCCAAGGTCATGGTCGAAGAACGCGTGCACTTTGCCCTCCGGCATGAAGTCGGTGAAGTGAAGGCCGTCCATCCAATGCTTCAACTGGAGCATCCCGCCAAGCGCCGGCTTGCGTACCGGAGCCGCCACGAGGCTGCCGGCGATGGCGCCGGCGCTCGTGCCTGCAACCCGTTTGAAGGCGTACCCGGCGTCCTCGAGAGCCATGAGGGCGCCGACGAGACCGATCACGTACCCCCTCTCGCCTCCTGCGACGATGCCGGTGCTGGTGGCGGTGGTCACTCGGCTCTGCCTTCGAAGCGCTGCCGGACAGCCTCGAACAGGACGATCCCGCCGGCCGTGGTGGCATTGAGGCTGTTCATCGGACCGCTCATCGGGATGAGGGCTCGCTCTCCGGCTCGCAGCCAGCCGTCGCCGAGGCCGCGGTGCTCGTTGCCGACGGCGATGGCGACAGGGCGGGCAAGGTCGAGGCCGAAGTACGGCTTGTCGGCGTCCGGGGACGTGGCGACCACCACTATGTGCTGCTCCTCCAGGAAGGCCAGCGCCTCGGAGGTGCTGCACCGGACCACCGGCAGCTGGAAGACCGAGCCTAAAGAGGCGTGAACCGTCGCCGGCGAGAAGATGTCCGTCTGTGAGTCCGCCGCTATCAGGGCGTCGGCACCGGCGGCGCTCGCGGTGCGGGCGAGTGCCCCAAGGTTGCCGGGCTTCTCGAGCCCTTCGACAACCAGAAGAAGCGGAACCCTGCCGAGCGTGACCTTCGACAATGGCCACTCGGCGAGATGGACGGAGGCCACACAACCCATCGGCCCTTCGCGAGCCGAGACCTTCGACAGCACGTCGGTCGTGACGGGCCGGATGGTCGCACCCATCTTGCGCGCCCTGTCCAGCACCCTTGTGTCGTCGAGGACTGTGCTGCTCTCGTCGTGCAGGACGGCGATCGGGCTGTTGCCGGCGTCTATCGCCAAGTCCAGGATCTTGAACCCTTCGACGAGGGTCACACCCTCGTGCCGGCGGCGGCCGGCAGACCGGCGCAGGGCGGCGAATTCCTTCACGAGGGGGTTGGTCTTGCTGGTGATCGTCACAACCTGCGAAGCGTAGCCAGCGCCTTGCGCGGCGGCAGCGGGAAGAGCGGCGGAGGGCGGGGTGGTAAAGCTTGCGGCTTCGGCGGTCTATCAGGTTGTGACGCTGACTTGGCGAGAGAATGTGAGTATCGACCCAGCGAGTGATTTCGACAACTTCTTCAAGTCGGCTGAGCCTCGGCTGCGCCGGGCACTGATGGCGGCTTACGGCATCGAAGCCGGCCGGGAGGCGACGGCGGAGGCGTTCGCCTGGGCCTGGGAGCACCAGGACCGGCTGGCAGCGCTCGACTCGCCCATCGGGTACCTCTACCGAGTCGGCCAGAGTCGCGCCCGCCGTCGCAAGCTACGAGTCCCCTTCGTGCGGCAACAGTGGTCAGAACCGTGGGTGGAGCCGGAGCTTTCAGGGGCGCTGCGCAAGCTGAGCGAGCGCCAGCGGACCGCCGTGGTTCTGGTGCACGGCTACTCCTGGACCCTGGCCGAGGTCGGCGAGCTCCTCGGCCTCAAGGTCACGACAGTGCAAACACATCTCGACCGCGGGCTGGCTCGCCTGCGGTCCCTACTGGAGGTGACTCCCGATGCCTGAACTCGACGAACGAATCCGCGCTCTCTACGACACCGCCACCCCTGTCACCCTCGACGAGATCGCCGGCCGGCCGGCTCCTACGCGGCGGGTCGGCAGGGCGTCACATGCCAGGCTGGCGTTGCTGGCGGCAGTCTCCCTGGTCGTAGTAGGCACGGCTGTCAGCTTCGCCGTCGCCGGCCACTCGCCTGGCAGGGTCAACCCGGCCGGGTCGCGGGTTCGGGCGGTCGGGAGCACGGTGCCGTCGGTCCAGCCACCGGTCGAGATCCGGATCGAGCTCGACCAGACTCAGGTCGCCGGTGGCACCACGATCAAGGGTGAGGCTCTCGTTTACAACAACACACCCGAGCACATGCTCGTCGAGCAGTGTGCAGTCGACGGCTGGCTTTGGGTCGGCTTGGCGAACTCCGCCGTGCCATTCGAACCCGCATCGTCGGTCGTCGCCTGCCGCCCGACCGTGGAGCTGGCGCCGGGGCTGAACACGTTCCCGATCACCGTTTCAACGAGTTGGGACCACTGCACCGAAGGCGGCCCGCACGCCGGCACACCCCGGGATCCGGCCTGCTTGGCGGGCGGGCTGCCGCCCCTGCCCGCCGGTGAGTACCACACGGTCGTGCGCACGATCGGGATACCCAAAGGGACTCGCGTCGGGCAACCGATCGACGTGACTGTCACAAACGGCTCCTGACCGGTGGATCCGGGGCGGCGCATGCCTTGACGCCGTAGACGACCGGCGGCGACGCTGGGGCCATGGACCGCCCGGGCATACCACCACGAACCGTCATGCTCGACGAACGGTTGCAGGCGGTCGGCGTGGCCCTGGGTTCCGAGCCTGTGGCTGCTTGGCTCCGCCTGCACGAAGCCGAAGGACCGCGGGCGACCATGATCGACCTCTACGCGCTCGCCGCCGCACCCCGGGGTTTGCTGGCGACCGACTTGCTGCTGGAGGAACGGTGGGAACTGTGGCGCTCGGTCGCCGACGTGATCTGGCCGGGATTCGCCGTGACGGCTGACAGCTCCCGGCGCGGAGACCTGATCGAGATAGTCGACTACGACCCTTCCTGGCCGGCTGCCTACGAGTCGTGGCGGGAGCGCATCTCAGGAGCCCTGGCTTCTTCGGCACTGGCGATCGAGCACGTCGGGTCGACCTCGGTACCCGGCTTGCCTGCCAAGGCCATCATCGACGTCCAAGTCAGCCTGGCGGACTTGGCGGACGAGGACGCCTACGTCCCGCAACTGGCCGAAGTCGGCCTCCAGCTGCGCAGCCGCGACGACTATCACCGCTACTTCCGCCCCCATGCGGGGCAGCCGCGATCCGTTCACACCCATGTCTGCACGACCGGCTCGGCCTGGGAGAGAGATCATCTGCTCTTCCGCGACTACTTGCGGACACACCCAGCCGACCGCGACTCCTATGCCAAGACCAAGCGCGCAGCTGCGCTGGCGTGGTCAGACGACGGGATCGGCTACACCGACGCCAAGAGCGAGACAATCCTCGACATCATGGCCGACGCCGCGGTTTGGCGGGCTGCGGCTGGGGACGGCGCTTGAGAGACGGCGAAGCGTCCAACACAGCCCGGAGGGTGGCTCGGCAACGGCTCGGCTTCTCGCGAGTGGAGACCCCCTACGGCAGGCCGGACGACGACCTCAGGCTGCAGGCCGACGTGGCCGGCGACCTCGAGGCGAGCGGCTCGGGGTTGGGGCGGTACCTGGCGGCACGGACGCGCTATTTCGACCTGGCCGTGGTCGGGGCGATCGCTTCAGGCATCGCCCAAGTGGTCGTCGCGGGGGCCGGTTACGACGGGCGCAGCCTGCGCTACTCGGCCCCCGGCGTCAGTTGGTTCGAGCTCGATCATCCCTCCACGCAGGCCGACAAGCTCGAACGTCTGCGGCGCTTGTCGATCGCGACGCCTGGCATCGCCTTCGGGTCTGTCGACTTCTCCGCCGGTGACGCCGGAGCTGTCCTGAACAAGCTGGGTCACGACCGGACGCGCCCGAGCTTGTTCCTCTGCGAAGGACTGGCGCCCTACCTCCGCAGGCATGTGCTCTCGGCTCTGTTGGCGGCCCTGGCGGGGACGTCGGCGACCGGTAGCAGGCTGGCCATCGAGCTCGCACTCGCCGTCTCCTCCCCCGACCAGCAGAGGCGGCGCGAGCGCCTGGCCTCGGTAGTGGCGGCGGTGGGCGAACCACTCTTCCCTCCACTGTCGCGGGACGAGATCGCACCCGTCATGCTGGCGTCGGGGTGGGAGGTCTCGTTGGTCACGGCGCCCGACGGAACCGAGCTTTCCGCGAGCAATAGCTCGGTGGCCTTCATCGTCGCCGTCCCGGTGGCTCGCGGCTAGCCACGGAGCGAGCCGATAACCGCTCGAACTCGACCAACACGTCTACCCGCCGAAACGCGTCCAGCAGAGAGACGTGGACCTCGAAGCACCAGTTTTAAGCCGAAACGCGCATTGCGCGCCTCGGCACAATTCCATGAGACTGAGATGCCCTTCTCCAATCTCTGTGCCTGCCACATCGACGAGGGACCGAGGTCGGCGCCATAGCCCGCAGCGCTTAGCTGCTGAGTTTCTCGAATATCTTCGAGTAGGCGTACCCGAGCGGCTTGTCGTACGAGTCGACCTCCCAGAACGAGAGCAGCTGGACACCCTTGGAGGCGGCGAACGTCTCGAGTCTCTTGGCGTCGCTCTGGGTGAACTTCTCGTTGTCGTCGTTCTTGCCGGCAATGGGCGTCAAACCGATCATGTCCCAGACCTGGGACGATGAGAGGTTCGTGTAGATCTTGGCGAGCTGTGCCTCGGTGGCTGTGGCGGCCGACTCGGCGTCAGCCAGGACGTTCTGCCCGTTGCCGAAGTCCATCGTCATGATGTTGACGCAGTTGAGATCGACGCCGGCGGCTTTGGCGTTCTTGACGAGTGTCACTTCGTTGGAAGGAAGACCGCCCGGGTCGACCGGGAGCGTGAAGTCGACCTGCGTCGACGGATGTGCCTTCTGTAGCTTCGCCAGGGCGGAGTTCCGCCGGTCGTTCGCCTTCACAGTCGTCAGGACCGAGCCTTCGATGTCGAAGTCGAGCCTCGTCACACCGGAGTACTCGGCAAGCACCTTGGCGTAGGCCGCCTCGAGGCCGGAAACGGACTTGCAGGTCTTGGCTATGTCGCCACCGGCGGCGCCGCCGAACGAGATAATGACGTTGCCGCCGGACGCCTGCAGGGAGCTCACCGCCGACGTGAAGGCGCCGGCTGCCTCGTTGCCGTCCTCCCACATCGGTGTGCATCCGCTCTTGGGCGTGAGGAAGGCCAGCGTGTAGTCCTTCACACCCGAGACGGCCATGTCCTTGGCCATGTCCCCCTTGTCGCTCGTCGAGATCTGCAGGTAAGGGGCGGCCAGATGGGGTGCCGGGTAGCCGGGAGAGCTCCGTGGTGCGGACGAGTAGTGGTTGTAAGCGGCCGCGCCGGTGAGTGGCAGCGATACGACGGCTGCTCCCATCACGAGCTTGCTGCCAAATCTCATCCCGCCCTTAGCATCGCATCTGAGCAATGTCTGCATCGTCATCCTCCAATCGGTGCCACGGACAGAGGTTGCGAACTAACGTTCGGACATGCCCCCCGTACCACAACCTGAGCGTTTGACCGCCCGCCAAGCTAGGCGGTTGGCGGTAGCGGCCCAGGCGCTGGCCGGACCGCGCCTGCAGGGCGGCCCGGCAGCAGTGCTGGAGCACGTGCGTGCAGTGCAACTCGACACGATCTCGGTCCTGGCTCGCTCGCACGAGCTGGTTGCCTACGCCCGGCTCGGAGCCGTCAAGCGCGCCGGGATCGAGAAGGCTTACTGGGACGGGCCGCCCTATGCCGCTTTCGAGTACTGGTCGCACGCCGCCTGCATCCTGCCGATCGCCGAGTGGCCTAACTTCGAGTGGCGGCGCCAGGCTGTCAAGGACCGCGGCCGCAGGTGGCACTGGGTCGAAGACGCCCAGAAATCGATCCCGGAGATAGTGAGGCGCCTCGAGCAGGAAGGGCCGCTCACGGCCAACGACCTGGGCGGGGCAAAGAAGGGAGGCGTCTGGTGGGACTGGTCCGAGACCAAGATCGCCGTCGAGTGGCTGCTCGACATCGGGGAGGTCGTCTGCACTCGCAGGCGGGGTTTCCAGAGGGTTTACGACCTGCCTGAACGGGCAGTGCCCGCCTACCTGCTCGCAGCACGGCCCGATCGTGACGAGCAACGGCGTGTGATCCTGCGGCGCGCCGCCGCCGCGCTGGGCGTTTCCACGGCGAAGGATCTCAGTGCCTACACCGGGGTCAAGGTGGCCGACGTCCCGCGGCTGCTTCAGGGTTCGGGCCTCGTACCCGTCGAGATCCAGGGTTGGCGGAAGCCTGCCTGGGCCGTGCAATCCCTCCTCGACCAGGCCCCGGCGGCACCGCGGCGCAAGCCAGTGCTCCTCTCGCCGTTTGACTCCCTCATCTGGGAGCGCGACAGGGTCGAGCGCCTGTTCGGCTTCGTCTATCGCTTGGAGGCCTACACACCCAAACCGAAGCGGATCCATGGATACTGCTGCCTGCCTGTGCTGGCAGGCGGTGAGCTGATCGGCCGTGTCGACCCGGGTCGGGAAGCTAACGGCAAGGCGAAGGAAGCGACCTTCGTCGGCAAGGGCGTCCACGTCGAGCCCTCGGTGATGGCCAAGCCAGCCGGCGCCCGCGCCGCCTGCCTCGCTACCGCCCAGGCCATGTGGGAAGCGGCTTCATGGGTCGGCGCCGAGGCGGTGCGGGTCGATTGGGTCACCCCCGACGAAGCCCGCCCGATGATCCTTCAGGCCGTGGCCGCTAGCCGCCCCTGAGCCGCCCTCGGCCAACCACCCTCAGCCAGCCACGCCGGCGATGACGGGCAGGACCTCGTCGATGGCACCCCGGACTACGACGTCGGCCAAGGAGTCCAAGGCCGTCGGGCTGCCGTTCACGATCACCACCGGTCGCCCGCTCCTGACGGCGATCGGCACCATTCCCGCCACGGGCTGTACCTCCAGGGTCGTCCCGACGGCCACGAGCACCTCGGCCTCCGCCGCCGCCAGGAACGCCCTATCAAGGTCCGCCGGGTCAAGCGACTGCCCGAAGCTCACCGTCGCGCTCTTCAGGATCCCGCCGCATCCCGGCCGGAGGCAGTGAGGATCTTCCTCGCCGAGCCGGACGCGGGCCAACACCGTCAGCGTCGGCGTCCTGTCGCCGCAACTCCAGCACGCCACCCAGTGCGTCGTGCCGTGCACTTCCACTACGCGATCGGGCGAAGTACCGGCTGCTTGGTGAAGGCCGTCGGTGTTCTGCGTGACGATCGTGTGGAGCTTGCCAGCGTGCTCGAGGTCGACCAGCACCACGTGGCCGGCAGTCGGCCGGGCCTCCCAGACCGGGGAGGTGAGCCTCGCCTGCCAAGAGCGGCGCCTGACTTCGGGGTCCGCCAGGTAGTGGTCGAGCGAGGAGAGGCGCTCGGCTTCCGGGTTGCGAGTCCACAGGCCTTGCGGGCCGCGGAAGTCGGGAATGCCTGCCGCGGTCGAGATACCGGCACCGGTCAGTACGACAACCGAGCGGGCGGCAGCCACCACGTCGGCCGCTTCGGCTAACGCCTCGGGGTCCGGCCTATCCCATGCCTCGCCCGACGCTTCTCCGGCCACGCCGTCTCTCGCCACGGTGCCAGGCTCGCACATCTGACAGCCGGCAGGGCGACCTGCTGCCTGAGCGTTGGCTAGCGTGCGCCGGGTGGAGCGCAGAGTCACCGAGTACGAGGTCGCCGATCGAATAGCCACCATCACGCTGAAGCGCCCGGAGCGACTCAATTCCTGGACCGGCCGGATGAGCCTGGAATATCGGGCAGCGCTGGCTGAGGCCTCTGAGGACGCTGCTGTCCGAGTGATCGTGGTGACCGGCGCCGGACGGGGATTCTGTGCAGGCGCCGACAGCGAGGCGCTCGCCTCGCACATGGAGCGCGGCGCCTACAGCCCGGGCCTCCCCGACGACCCGCCCGCACCCGGCTTCGGAGTGCGCCGCGAGTTCGACGCCGACTTGGCCTACCACCTCGGGATCGCCAAACCGATCATCGCTGCGGTGAACGGTCCGGCCGCCGGGCTCGGCTTCGCCCTCATGTGTTACTGCGACCTGCGCTTTGCCGCCGAGGGCGCCAAGCTGACGAGTGCCCACGGCCGGCTCGGCCTGCCCGCCGAGTTCGGCTTGTCGTGGTTGCTCCCGCGCCTCGTCGGCGCCTCGCGGGCTGCGGACATCCTCCTATCGAGCCGCATCTTCCTCGCCGAGGAGGCGGCGGACATGGGTCTGGTCAATGCAGCCGTCCCGGGAACCGATCTCCTGGCTCACGTCCGGGACTATGCCGAACGGCTGGCAACGCATGTCTCGCCTGCCTCGCTGGCATCGACCAAGGCGCAGCTGTACCGCGACTTGCTCGGGTCCGACCCGGCCGCCTCCATCGCCGACGCCGAGCGACAGATGAACGCCATGATCCAGGGACCCGACTACTCCGAAGGCGTGACCGCCCTGCGCGAGAAGCGGCCTGCGCGCTTCTGACTCAGACCAAGCCGCCCGCCAGCTCGGCGGGCGTCATCGGGCCAGGCGGTGTCAGCGCTGCTGCCAGTTTGTTGGCGACGAACTGCAGCCTCTCGTTCACGGGCGTCGGTACGCCGTGCGTGCGCCCGAGCATGACGATCTCGCCGTTCAACCAGTCCGCCTCGATGTTGCCCGTGGCGCGGCGCAGGCTCTGCCACGACGACCCGCCCTCCCTGGTCACACCGCCGACGGGGCGAGTGAAGCCTCTCATGCGGCGGCGGTCTGACTCATAGGCCTCGTCAGCCACCTCTATCCCCGCGGCCTCGTAGCAGCTGCGGGCCTCGGCACGGGCCGCCCTGGCCAGCTCGGCGAGAAGCGCATCCTCGCTGAGCCCGCAAGCCGCCTGGATGGCGTTGCCGAGGTTGCCCAGCAGCTTCAGGTACTTGTGGCCCATCACGTCCGCCGTTGCCCTGGCGTCGAAGCCGGCGTCCCGCAGGTCCGCCGCCACGGCTTCGGCCACCTCGTCGTTGCCGGACGGGTAGCGGCCGATGTCGAGGATCCCGCCGACAGGGGCCGTGGCGATCTCGACCACACCGGGCACAATGTGGGTCCCGGCCAGGATGACCCGCATTCCGTAGGTGTTGGCAAAGCGCCGGATGGCGACCCGCTCGTTCTCGACGCCGTTCTGGGCACAGACGACACTGACGCCGGGTGGGGCGACGAGAGCCAGCTCGGCCAGCAAGGACTCGGTGTGCTGCGACTTCGTGGCGAGGACGACCACGTCGCCGGGAACCGGTTCTGCCTCCGCCGAGGTGCCGACAGCAGGGATCCGCAACGTCTCGGTCTGCTCCGGGTCCCGAAGCTCCAGCCCGGTTGACCGCAAAGCCGCCAGGTGGTCGCCCCTCGCGATCAGGACGACGTCGCGGCCGTGCTGGAAGAGGCGGCCGCCGATCGCACCGCCGATGGCACCGGCACCGAGGATCAGGTAGCGCATGGCTCCACTGTGCCACCTGGAGTCGCCGACGCGCCGGTCTCGAGGATGACAGTCACCGGCCCGTCGTTGGCGAGCTCGACGAGCATGTCAGCACCGAAGCGTCCACTCGCAACCCTCCCCCCCAACCGCTCCAACTCACCCACCAGGCTGTCGACGATCGGTTCGGCCACATGTCCGGCCGCAGCGGCCATCCAGGAGGGCCGCCGGCCACGGCTCGTGTCGCCGTACAGGGTGAACTGGCTGACGACGAGCACTGGGGCGCCGGCCTTGGCAGCCGACACGTTCATCCGCCCCTCCCCGTCGGCCAGGATGCGCAGGTTCCAGATCTGGCCGGCCAAGTCGGCGGCGGTGGCAATGGTGTCCGAGTGCGTGACGCCCACCAGCACGCAAAGGCCCGGTCCCGTGATCGAGCCGACTTCTTCTCCTGCCACCGTCACGCGTGCCCAGCTGACCCGCTGCACCACCGCCCTCATACGGTCAATGCTGTCCCTGACTGCGGCAGGGGGCCGCCCGGCTCCAGGTAGGAGGGGAGATCGATCCCGGGCAGCAAGTCGGCGGCAGGCTCGGCGACGCCCCATCGGCTGAGGATCGGCCTGACCCCCGCCCACACCGCAAGATGGCCCTCGTCGTCTCCGTCGAGCGGGCCACCTGTGCGAACCTTGGCGCCCGCCGAAGTGAGCGGCAGCTCCAGGACGGCTGTCTGGCGGAGCTCGTCAGCCGTCGGCTGGCGTGCGTCGGCGTTGCGACCGGGCACGAGCTTGTCGACAAGGGCTGCCATAGCATGACGTTTGACGTCCTCGTCACGCACCACGGTCGCCTCTCCGTGGGCCACGACACACCGGTAATTGGCCGAGTGGCTGAAGGTGGAGCGCGCCAGCACGAGCGCGTCGACCAGAGTCGCCTCGAACGTGACGGTCAGCCCACGCCGCCGGCTCGCCGCCCGGGCGAAGTGCGCACCGGTTGAGCCGTGGAGGTAGACGGAGTCCTCGATCCTGACGAAGAGCAGCGGAAGCACATGAGGCAGGTCATCGGCGACGAACCCGAGGTGGCCGATCACGGCCTCGTCGAGGATCGACCAGATCAGTTGGCGATCGTGGTTCGCCCGCTCTGCGTGGCGGGACGGCGTGGTGACGCTCGTCTGCTCGTACATGGGACTCTCCCTGTGCTCGCTTGCTTTCTTTTGTAATGGTACAATCAGTATACTGTGACGGTACAATCTTACGCCACCGGACGCACGGCTGCACGAATCGCCGCCTCCATAGAGGAGTCCATCCGCGATTCGCGCCTGGCGGCCGGGGACGTACTTTTGCCCATCAGGGATCTTGCGAGCGAGCTCGGCGTGAGCGCTGGGACCGTCGCCGCCGCTTACCGCCTGCTCAACGCGCAAGGTCTCACGTCCGCCGACCGGCGGCGCGGCACGAGGGTCCGCGAGCTGCGGAGGGATCACGCCCCGTTGCCGCGCCAGGCGCGGATGCTGCCGCCCGGGGTGACCGACCTGTCTACCGGCAATCCGGACCCGGCTCTCCTGCCTGATCTGGAGCGCTCGATGCGCCTTGTCAGCTACGAGAGGGCGCTCTACGGCTCCCCGGTCGCCCATGGCGGATTCCTCGAGGAGGCACGGCGCCGCTTCGAGTCGGACGGCATCCCCGCCAGCAGCGTGACGGTCGCCCACGGCGCCCTTGATGCCATCGGCCGGATGCTGGCGGCCAACCTGTCCCCGGGCGACCGCGTCGCCGTGGAGGATCCCGGCTGGGCATCACTGATCGATCTCGTGGAGCGCTTGGGCTTGGTAGTCGTCCCGGTGGCGCTCGACCAGGAGGGCCCGCTGGCCGATTCCCTGTGGCAGGTACTGGCAGCCGGCGCCCGGGCAGCCGTAGTGACTGCCAGGGCCCAGAATCCGACCGGAGCTGCCATATCAGCTGATCGGGCGGCGACCCTGAGGGAGCTGCTGGCTCGCTATCCGGGGTGCCTCGTGATCGAGGACGACCACGCCTGCGGGCTTGTCGAGACGCCGCTGCAGTCCGTCGTCGGGACGACCGGCCGCTACGCAGCTGTCCGCTCGGTCGCAAAGGGTTACGGGCCGGACTTCCGTCTCGCCGCCGTGGCCGGCGACATGGCCACCATCGGGCGGCTCGAGGCCTCCATCACAGGGGGGACGGGGTGGGTGAGCCACCTGCTGCAACAAGTCATGTTGGCGATGTGGGCCGATCCTGAGGTGGCGGGCATCCTCGAGAACGCCTCGGCCATCTACCGGCAGCGGCGGCTCGGGCTGTGCGACGAGCTCACCCGGCGAGGGATCGAAGCCCAGGCGGCGACAGGGTTGAACATCTGGGTGCCGGTCGGCGACGAAGCCACTGCCGTGAGCACCCTCCTGACAGCCGGATGGAGGGTGGCGCCCGGGGCGATGTGCCGGATCGTCTCGGAACCTGCCATCCGGGTGACGACGGCGGCGCTGCCGTTGGAGAGATCGGCAGAGTGCGCCGAGGCAATCGCCGGCGCTTGCCTGGCAGCCGGGTTCAAAGGTCGCCGGTCAGCCTCCGGCGGCTGAACCCTCCACGCCGGCTGGCTCACCCCGGCTGGCTCACCCCGGCTGGCTCACCCCGGCGGGCTCACCCCGGCGGGCTCACCCTGCCCCGCCCGGCCCGCCATCGCTCTGGCCGCCACGCCCCCTGCCCCGCCCGGCGGCATCTTGCCACTGCTGGTTGGCGGCCTGGCGGAACCTCTGTTGGAGCTCGCGTTGGGCCTGCCGGATGATCGCTTGCTGCTCGCGGTAGGCCCGCTTCCACTCGTCCTGCTGGTCGTGGCGGCCATGGTGGCCGCGTTGGCCGCGATCCTCCCGTTTGGCGCGAGCGGCCTGCTCGGCTTGCTCGAGGAGCGCAGCAAGCCCCTGTAGCGGCGACGGAGGTCCCTGCTGCTCGCCCTTGGCCGCTTCTCGCTGCATCTGCTGCCAGCTGGCGCGGGCCTGGCGGACAGCCGCCGCTACCTGGCGCCCTGCCTGCTGGGCGGCGTCGGCGGCGACCTTGAACTGCTGGCGGCTGGCATGCCCCTCGACTACGGCGCTGAAAGACCAGAGCCCCGACTCGACCAGTCGCGCTGCCCGGTTGACGACGTCAACGGCAACCTCTCGGGTCTCGGCCGGGGAACGCTCTTCGGCGGCACAGCGCCGGATGGCCTCGGACTGCAGTGTCCACAAGCCCATCAGGGCCGCGGCGGCGATCTGAGGTTCCGGGTCCTCCGGGCTGACACCGGCCTGCTCGGCGATCGCCTCGGTGGCGGTTCGCGCGAGCCGGTCCGCCATGTCGCGCTCGGCCGCCCGCAGCGACGGCGTGGCCTCGATGAGCTCGGCAAAGCGCCGTAGCGTGGTCAAGCCGCCTGACGCCCACGTCGCCTCCATCTCGTCGAGATGCCCGGCCAGAAGCTGGCGGAAGCCATCCACCGGTGACTTGGCGGTCGAGGCCGGCCCCAGCGCCCGCCATATCGACGCAGCCACGTCGGCCTCCCTGTCGAGGAGGAGGGACTCCTTGGTGGGGAAATAGTTGTAGACGGTCTTCTCAGAGACCCCGCAGGCATCGGCGACTTCTGTCACCTTGACGTCGTCGAACCCCCGCTCGAGACACATCGCCGTCGCCGTATCCGAGATCAACTGCCGCGTGATCCGCTTCTTGCGCTCGCGCAGGCCTTCGCTCCAAGCCGGTTCGTCCTGAGGAAGCTGGTCGTCCTCCATCACCTGTGATCTTACCGCCAAAGCAAACTTTCTGTTGCAATAGTTTTCTAGGTACTATAAGTTTATTGCCACAGCAAGTCGACCCGGACCAGAAGGCGGTAGCCAGTGCCATCCGACGAGTACGCCGTCATAACAGACGGCCTGACCAAACACTTCGGCGCCATCGTCGCCGTCGACCACGTCAACCTGCATGTCCCCTCCGGTTCGGTGGTGTCCCTGCTGGGCCCGAACGGCGCCGGCAAGACGACGGTCGTGAGGATGCTCGCCACGCTGTGCGAGCCGACGAGCGGCACGGCGACAGTGTGCGGTCGCGACATCAGGCGCGATCCAGACGGCGTGCGCAGCCTGATCTCGCTCACGGGCCAGTTCGCCGCCCTCGAGGGCAACCTCACCGCCCGGGAGAACCTCGTGCTCATGGCACGCCTGCGCGGGCACGGCCGTCGGGAGGCGCAGAGGATCGTGGGGGAGTTGATCGAGCGTTTTGACGTCGGAGAGTTCCGCGACAAGCTGGTCAAGTCCATCTCGGGAGGGCAGCGGCGGCGTGTCGACCTGGCAGCAAGCCTGGTGACCCAGCCCAAGCTGCTTGTCCTCGATGAGCCGACGACCGGCCTCGACCCCCGCAGCCGCCAAGTCGTCTGGGCCACGATCCGCGATCTCGTGGCAGAAGGGGTGACAGTACTGCTCACCACCCAGTACCTGGAGGAGGCAGACGAGCTGGCCGACGACATCATGCTGATGGACCACGGCCGGGCGGTCGCCAACGGCACTCCGGCTCAGCTGAAGGCTCAGATCGGGGACCAAAGAGTTGACGTCGTGGCAGTTGACGCCGCCGGTTACGACGCCCTGGTGGCCCGCCTCGGATGCCAGTTCGACGTCACCGCCTCACCGGAACGCCGGAAGTTGTCGATCCCTGCCCCGGGCGAGGCAGCGGACCTGCGGGCAGTGACCGAGGTGGTCCTGGCGAGCGGCGTGCCGATCGACGAGGTGGCCCTCAGGCGGCCCACCCTCGACGACGCCTTCTTGGCCCTGACAGGCGCTTGCCTATCGGAGACCGACACGACAAGAGACGAGGTGCCAGCGTGAGCGCCACCGTGACCGCCGCCGTGCTTAGTTTGCGGCCCCCCGCAGGCACCCCCGGCCTGCCCGACCGGCCGGGCAGGCTCCGGCGATACACCCGCGAGACGATGCTCCTCGTCGGGCGCAGCCTGCGGGCTGTCCCCCGCGTCCCGGAGCGGTTGAGCGACGTGACGATCCAGCCGGTTGTGTTCACGTTGTTGTTTCTCTACGTGTTCGGCTCGGCGATCCACATCCCACACGTCCGCTACCAGGATTACCTCCTGCCCGGCCTGATCGGCCAGAGCATCGCCTTCGGCGTGATCGGCACAGGGACCGCCACGGTGACGGACTTCACGACGGGCGTGATCGACCGCTTCCGGTCCCTGCCGGTGACACGGCTCTCGGTCGTCACGGCACAGGTCGTCGGGCAGATCCTCGAGCAGATCCTGGGCATGATCATCGTCGCCGGCATCGGCTACGGGCTGGGCTGGCGTCCACACCTGACCGTCGGCGGCAGCTTGGAGCTGGTCGGGCTCGTGATGCTGGGCTTGGTCGCCTTCACCTGGTTCGGCCTACTGCTGGGCATGGTGGTGCGCAGCTCGGACGCCATGCAAGGGGTTGGCTTCGCCGTCGTGTTCCCGTTGTCGTTCCTGGCAGGCACGTTCGTGCCGATCCAGGGCATGAAGACGGTGCCAAGGGTGATCGGCGACTGGGATCCTCTCTCGACTCTCGTAGCCGCCGTGCGGCAGGTCTGCCAGGGCATTCACTCGACCGGCTCCTGGCCACTCGAGCATCCCGTCATCGCCATGATCGGTTGGTGCCTGGCCATCATCGCCGTTTGCGTACCGCTGGCGCTGCGGCGCTTCCGGACGGTCGGCAGCGTGTGAGGCGACTGAGCGGGACTACGGGCCGATCAGCCGTCCGAGCGCTTCACGTGCGTCGGCGTTCTCGGCTGCAACAGCCGCCACGTACTCGGCCAGCTGCTTCACCCAGTCTGCGACGGACACCTCCTTCTGGGAGATGACGACGCCCCGCACCTGCTGGGCAGACGTGGCGACGAGACGCCCCTTGCGTGCTGCCAGCTCGAGTGTCTTGTCTCCCAGGTGGAGACGGATCGCCGTGGCTGTGCCGGGACGGCCCGCCATGCGATCGGACATTGACTTGTTGCGGTCGACTTCGACCATCTCAGGCGGCAGCATCGTACCTATCGTGTTCGAGAGCACCTTGTGGTAGGCGTCCAGGTCTGCCGTGTCGGCGCGCAGGGCGGCCGCGATGAGCTCGACGTCAGGCTCGGGGGCCTCGGAAGCGGGAGTCAGCTCACCCATCCGTCAAAGGTAGGACGAGCTGCGGCTTGGCGATGACGTGGTCAGCCCGGAGCGGGCGGACCGCCGTCCCGATGGCGAAGAACTCGGTGGTGTGGCCACCCCATTTGTGCGGCAGCGACAGCAGTTGCACGCCGACGATGCCCTCGGCCTTCAGCGCCTCTGCTTCGGCCTGCATCCGGCTCATCGCCAGCTCGCGGGCGTCGTAGAGCGCCTCGGTGTAGATGGGCAGCTCGACGTTGCGTCCCACGTTCCCCATGGCCTTGAGGGCGTTCTGGTGGGCGATGTGGTACACACAGCTCCCCATCACCATCCCGAGAGGGGCGTAGCCCGCCTGCACGAGGGTCCAGAAGTCCTGACCGGACAAGTCGGAGGTGAAGGGCTGGCCCTGATTGTTCTTCCAGTCTCCGGGCTCGTCTGCCTTGACGGCGGTGCCGACGGCGATGAACTCGGCCAGGTCGTTGCCGAACTCCTTGAACTCGATGTCGAGCCGGACACCGACGATGCCGTCGGCCCCAAGGGTTGCCGCCTCGGCTTCCATCCGGCTCATGGAGAGCTCGCGAGCGTGGTACATCGCTTGGGAGAGCGTGTCCATCTCCATGTTCTTGGACCATCGGCCGATCTGGATGCCGACGTGGTAGATGCTCGAGCCGAGCACAAGGCCGAGCGGCCGGAAGCCGGCCTCGCGTACGAGGAGGAACTCGTTCACGCTCAGGTCGGAAGTGAACAGCGCACCAGGCGCGCCCGGCTTCATCTCCGCCAGACGCTTCATGGCGTCCTCGGGGATGAGGCTCACGGCCTGTTTCTCGAGCTCTTCTTCGTCGGTGCTCATGACTTCCTTCCAATTGTGGAAACGGTCTTGTCCGCCAGGGACAAGATGCTGAGGCTTGCGGTGCTCGGGTCCCGGCCCCCACCTCCGAAACGAGCGACAGACGTACCCAGCACGGAGGCCAACGCCACGTGGTCGCGGTGCTGCTCGGCTGGCTCGACCTCCCATATGTCAAGCGTCATGTCCGACAGTATGCCCCCGTCGGCACCGAATGCCTTGACCCGTCTCGAGAACTGCTGGCGGGCATCCTGGCGCACCCGATGGACCAGCTCGGTGAAGCCACTGACTTCGGTGTTCCCGGACCAGGCGCTGGCTTGCTGGCGCGTGAAGAAGTCGTCGTGCCGGATGGCGAGCGCGATCCCGAGCGTGATGCCAGCCGGCACCCAGCCCCGGTGGAGCAGCTTGGCAACGTCGTGGGCGGGCAAGAGCGTCGAGAAGATGTTGGCGGGGCGCTGCTTGGCGTGGGCCCGGACGGCAGTTCCGTACACGAGGAACTCCCTGTTGCCCTCGCCCATGTGAGTCTGCTTGAGAGTCACGCCGACAACGCCGTCGCCTCGTAGGTCGCGGCACTCCAGCAGCATGCGCAAGATGGCGGTGTCGTAGCCGTGGTAGAGAGCGTCAACGTAGGGCGTATAGGCACCGAAACCCTGTGAGGCGGTCCTCGTGGCGACAGGCCCAGCTCCGTACCGCTGGGGAAAGCCACCGAGATTGCCGTAATTGCTCGGCACCCAACCGCAGCCGGCGTAGCCCTGGAAGCCGATGTGCTCCACGATGCAGCCCATCACCTCACCGACGACAGAGAATCCGCACGCCTCCAAAGCCGCTTGTCCGGAGATCCCGAACAGGCTGGCGCCGGGGCCGCCCTCGGCACCGCGTGCCATCCGGGCGGTGGCAGCCGGCGGCAGCCCTCGCCCATCCCAAGGATTCGTCATCAAACCTCCGGTCAATCCTTTGGCGAAGCTAGCACCGTATGCCGGGGTCGCAGCAGGCGTCGCCACCTAAGGCATGGACTCGACCGGCGGCGCGGTGGGAACGGGCGCGCACACGATCTGGTCGCGACCGTTCGCCTTGGCGGCGTAGAGGGCGGCGTCAGCCACGCGGAGCAGTCCGGGCACCGTTGTGTCGTGGGCCGGGAACACAGCGACCCCGACCGACAGCGTCGGCGGGTCGAGCTGGATGCTGCGGAACGGGATCGGAGTCACGGCGACGAGCCTGCTGAGCTCGATGGCCCGCGCCTCGGTGGCCTCCAGCGAGGAGCCAGGCAGGATGACCGTGAACTCTTCGCCACCGTAGCGGCAGGCGACGTCGGCGCCCCGGAAGACACTGAGGAACAACCCGCCCAGAGCCTTCAGCACACTGTCGCCCGCTTCGTGCCCGTGCGAGTCGTTGAACGGCTTGAAGTGGTCGACGTCGATCTGCAGCACGCCGACTGGCTCGCAGTTGCGCTGGGCGCGGGAGATCTCACGGGTCAAGGTCTCCTCCATGTAGCGCCTGTTGAACAAGTTCGTCAGCGGGTCGCGGATGGACTGGTTGCGGAGCGACAGGCGCAGCTGGAAGTTCGCCATCGCCAAGGCCAGTTGCTCGCCCACGGTGACAAGGAGCTGCCGGGTGACGTCGTCAGGCTCGCCCCGGGCAGCCCCGCGGAGCTGGAGCACCCCTATGGTCTCGCCCTGCGCCCTCATCGGGAAGCAGACAGATCCCTCCGGCGGCGACGCGCCGAGGTGCCTGCAGTAAGGGCCGGACTCACCCGACTCGTGCAAGCGACCTCGCCGCAGCGCCCAGCAGTCCTGCGGCCCGAACTTGCTGCTGGCGCCAGGCTGCGGTTCGCCTCCCCAGCTGACGGGCGTCTCGAGGAGGTTCTTGGACGGGTTCATCAGGCTCACAGCGCCGCCGTGGTCCCAAGGCAGGACGGCGGCAACGAACACCAGGCCGAGCAGGATCAGGCTCGCCGTCGCCCAGCGCCAGGAATACAGGCCCCTCGGGAGGGCAAGGCTACTGGCGGCGAGGATCGCGACGACGGCGAACGGGAGCGTCCGCAGCAACCTGCCTTGGCTTCGAAACGGGTGCGCGTCCGGCGAAATCTCGTCGAACGACACCAGCTCCCGCCCCCGCCCGTCCTCGACTGCCATCCAACCCTCCCGGGCGCCAAGGATAGGCTTTTTGCGGCATGGAGCTCACCGAAGCGATGCGCACGACCGGGGCGGTGCGGGAGTTCACGACCGAGCCCGTCGACGACGCCGTCGTTCGCGAGGTCGTGGAGGCAGCCCGCTTTGCTCCCAGTGGCGGCAACCGGCAGCCGTGGCGGCTCGTGGTCGTGAAGGATGCTGCCAGACGGAAGCGAGTCGCCGAGCTCTACCAGTTGGGCTGGAGGGAGTACTGGGCTCACGTCGAGCAGGGCCTCGTGCCCTTCGCCCCACCGCTACAGGGCCCCTACGAGCCGGCCCTTGACCTCACCGTGGCGCGGTCGAGGCCGGCGCCGGATGCCTTCGGCGAAGCTCTGGCGAGCGTGCCCGTCATGATGCTGCTCGTCGCCGACCTGTCCGGCCTGGCCGTGACAGACAACGGTCTCGGCCGGCAGAGCATCGTGGGCGGCGCCTCGGTGTACCCGTTCGGGCACAACGTCCTGCTGGCAGCACGCGACAAAGGCCTCGGCGGGGTCATGACGACCGTGCTCTGCCGCCAGGAGCAGGCCGTCCGGGAGCTGATCGGGTGGCCGGCCGGCTGGGTGCTGGCCGCTTTGATCGTCCTCGGGCATCCCGTGCGGCAGCTCACCCGGTTGCGGCGCAAGCCAGTCGGAGAGTTGGCCTTCATCGACCGCTGGGAGGGCGACCCGTTCCTGCCGGCGGGGGGCATCGGCTAACCCTCAACAGGGCTGGCCCGTTGGGCTGGCCTGTGCACAAGGCTGTGCAATACAGGGGGACAGTTCTGGAGATCTGTCGATAAGTGAACCTGGCCTGTCGATAAGGGGGGTATTTCGTGAACGTCCCTTGACGGTGAGGCGAGGGTCAAGCAAAGTTGCCCTCGCCAAGGACGAAGCAACCGCTGCGAAGGCCGCAAAGGTTCCCGCAAGGGAGTCGGAGTGGCCCGAGCGCCGCTCCTAAGGGAGGAGAGCCCGCAAGGGCCGCCCGAACGAGGGGGCAGTCCCCAAGTGAAGGTCGCCCGCAAGGGAGGCCGGAGCCGAAGGGACAGTCCTCAGGTGAAGGTCGCCCGCAAGGGAGGCCGGAGCCGAAGGGACACAGTCGCCTGAGGTGCGTCGCCTGCAAGGGCGGGGTGCGGAGGGAGGCTGCGTTTCGGAGAGGCCGGAGGCCCGCAAGGGCTGAAGGTCACGATGGAACTGCGGAAGCTTCGCCGACGGTTGGATGTTCGAGGTCGGTCACCTCGGAGGAAGGCTCCTCGGAGCCGGAGACCGGGTCGCAGCAACGGGCAGCTGAGAGGCACCCGCCAATGCGTAGGCAGGCAGCGGGCATCAGGAGTCGACCCCGGGAAGCACGGAGGCGCAAGCCCACCGGCTACCTGGGGTCGCTTCGCGTCCGGGCACTGCTCCCGCCCGCCCCACCCGCTCTGGAACCCGGCAGGCCCCTCGCCTACACTTGCCCAAAACTGGAACGCGTTCTACTCGGGAGGCCCCATGGATCTGTCGCAGGTCGACCTCGTCGATCCTGACCTCTTCGTGCCGTCGGTACCTCACGAGCTGTTCGCCGAGCTGCGCCGCCAGCACCCCGTGTTCTGGCACGAGGAGGCTGACGGCCCTGGCCACTGGGCGGTGGTCGGTTACGACGATCTCGTGCTCGTCAACCGGGACTCGGCCGCCTTCAGCTCGCACACCGGGTCGGCTCTCATCGCCAACTTCGACGAGGAGACCCTCGCCCAGCAGCGCCTGATGATGCTGAACATGGACCCGCCGATTCACACCCGCTACAGGCGCCTCGTCAACAAGGGTTTCACGCCGCGCATGGTCCACGAGCTCGAGGACAAGATCACGCGGCGCTCGAGGGCGCTCGTCGCCGAGGCCAGGGACAAGGGCGAGTTCGACTTCGTCGAGGACGTCGCGGCCGAGCTGCCGCTACAGGTCATCGCCGACCTGATGGGAGTGCCGCAGGAGGACCGGCACAAGGTGTTCGACTGGAGCAACCGGATGATCGGCTCCAACGACCCCGAGTTCACAGCGGCCCCCGAGCTGGCCGTCAACGCCGCCATGGAGCTGTTCGCCTACGCCGACGCCCTCACGGCCGAGCGCAAGGCCAACCCCCACGACGACCTCGTCAGCATCCTGGCCCAGGCTGAGATCGATGGCGACCAGCTCTCCCAGCTGGAGATCGACCTCTTCTTCATGCTGCTGGCCGTCGCAGGCAACGAGACGACCCGCAACCTCATCTCGCACGGCACCCTTGCCCTCATCGAGAACCCGGATGAGCGCGAGCGCCTTCTCGCCGACCCCGGCCTGCTGGGCTCGGCGATCGAGGAGATGCTGCGCTACTCCTCGCCCGTCATGCACTTCCGGCGAACCGCCACACGTGACACCGAGATCGGCGGCCAGAAGGTGAGGGACGGCGACAAGGTCGTCTTCTGGCACGTGTCGGCCAACCGCGACGAGTCTGTGTTCGACGATCCGCAGAAGTTCGACATCGCCCGCTCCCCCAACGAGCATGTCGCCTTCGGCGGTGGCGGCTCGCACTTCTGCCTCGGCGCCAACCTCGCCCGCGTCGAGATCCGGATCATGTTCGAAGAGATCATGGCCGCCATGCCGAGGCTCGAGCTGGCAGGCGACGTCAAGCGCCTTCGCTCCAACTTCATCAACGGCATCAAGCACCTGCCGGTGTCGGCGTCATGAGGCCCACACCATGAAGCTCGGAGTGCAGCTCGGGTACTGGGGAGCCGGACCGCCGCCCGATGCGGCCGCTCGTGTGGCCGAGGCAGAGTCGCTCGGCTTCGACTCTGTCTGGACGGCCGAGGCGTACGGCTCCGACGCCCTCACCCCGCTCGCCTGGATCGGTTCCCACACCAGCCGGCTGCGGCTCGGCACGGCCCTGTGCCAGATCTCGGCCCGCGCCCCTACTGCCATGGCGATGGCGGCGATGACGATGGACCATTTGAGCGGGGGGCGTTTCGTGCTGGGCCTTGGCGTCTCGGGCCCTCAGGTGGTCGAGGGCTGGTACGGGCAGCCGTTCCCGAAGCCGCTGGCCCGGACTCGCGAGTACGTCGGAGTCGTGCGCCAGGTGCTCGCCCGCCGGGCGCCCGTCAGCAGCCCGGGGCCGCACTACCCGCTTCCCTACCCTGGCGGGACCGGGCTGGGGAAGGCGCTCAAGCCGATAGTGCACCCCTTGCGGGACGACCTGCCGATAATTCTCGGCGCCGAGGGCCACCGCAACGTCGCCCTGGCGGCCGAGATCGCCGACGGCTGGCTGCCCATCTTCTACGCCCCCGAGCACGACAAGGCCTACAGGGAGGGCTTGGCCGAAGGCTTCGCCCGGCCGGGAGCGCGGCGATCAGCGGCCGATTTCGAAGTCATCGCCACGGCGACCGTCGTCGTCAACGACGACGTCGAAGCCGCAGCAGACGTCATACGGCCCTGGTTGGCGCTCTACATCGGCGGGATGGGAGCCCGCGACATGAACTTCCACTTCGAGGTGTTCGCCCGCATGGGCTTCGAGGCGGAGGCTCGCCGGATCCAGGACCTCTACCTCGACGGCCGCAAGGATGAAGCCGCCGGTGCCGTGCCGACGTCGTTGGTCGAGGCGACGGCCCTCATCGGCCCGAAGGACAAGATCCGGGACGACCTCGACAAGTGGCGCGGATCTCTCGTGACCACCCTCCTCGTGGGTGGCGGTGTCGACCAGATGAGGCTGATGGCCGAACTGGTCGGCTGACCCGCTAGCCGGTCTCGGGCTCGCCGAGCGGCACCACCATGCTCGAGACTCGAACCCGGCGGCTCCCGGCGGGCCGGTTGCGGCCGCTCCGCCCGCGGTAGGGCTCAAGGACGTCGCCGAGCGCCTGCACTATCCCTGTCACCTCTGCCGCTGTCAGCCAGTGCTCGCCCGTCATGAGGCTCATGACGTGCCGCCACGCTTCGGGCTCTTGTGACTGCCGGCTGACGAAATCAATGGCGGCGGCTCGGTCCCGGTCAAGAAACATCCCCACCACCGCCGACTCGGCCGCCGCCGTCGCCACCGGTGCCTGCGACTCGACTATCAGTGACTTGCCCTTGCCCTTCCACGGGCGGTCGCGGCCGTCGACCCGCCGCTCGGCAGGCTCGACGACACCCCATCGCTCCAGTGCCTTCAGGTGATAGCTCGTTGCGCTGGGGCTGAGTCCCGTCAGCTCGGCACACTCGGTCGCCGTCAGCTCCTCGCCGTCGAACAGCGCCCGGATGATCTCGACGCGCGCCGGATGGGATATCGCCTGTATCGCCCGGGGGTCAGTCAGGACGACGGTATCGACCGGCGGACGAGCTTTTTTGGCCACGCTTCATGTTACCACTTGCAATCACGATGTTAAGGGATTACTATTTAGTATGTCTTTAACATCTGAGGTTCCCAACAAGGCACTGCTCCGCAACCGGGATTACGCCATAGCCCTGGTGGCCAGGACGGGCTCGAGATTCGGTGACGAAGTCGCCTTGGTGGCTCTCACGCTGCGCCTGCAGGAGTCAGGCGGGCGTCCCTGGGAGATCGCAGCGCTGCTGGCCGCCGGGCTGGTCCCCTTCATCCTGCTCGCCAAGATCGTCGGCCGAGTCGTCGACTCCGCCGACAGCCGAAGGATCCTCGTGGTCTCGACGATCGTGCAGGCGGCCGGTTGCGCCCCTTTGGTGTTTACGCATCGTCTCTCTCTCATAGTGGCACTTGTCGGGTTGATCGCCGTCGGCGGAGCCTTCTCCTCGACTGCCTGGCAGGTCCTCATCCCCCGCGTCGTCGGCGAGGACCAGATCGGGCGGGCAACGTCACTGTCCCAGAGCGCCTTCACGATCGGATCCATCGCCGCCCCGGCAGCCGCCGGACTGCTGAGCGGCCTGTTCGGCACAGGGGTGCCTCTCGCCGTCGACACAGTCTCATTCGTCCTCATGACCGCTGCCGCCGCGCTGATACGTACACGCCGCGTGGCGGCCGATCCCGACAGCGCCAGCCAGTCCGAGAGCGGATGGGCCTGCCTGCGCCGCGACAAGCTGCTCGGGACGCTCGTGGCCGGCCTGTCGGCCTTCGTCCTGCTCGCCTTGATGCTCAACATCGTCCAAGTGTTCCTCGTCCGGGTCACTCTGCACGCCAGCGCCACGTGGTACGGCTGCACCGAAGCGGCCTGGATGGTCGGCGTGCTCATAGGGTCGGTGCTGGCCGGCAGGCTGGCGGCCGACGCCGGGCGCGGCCGGGCGACGGTGCTCGGTGCCGGCCTGATGTCGCTTGTGTTCCTTGCCTACGGCGGGGCACCGAGCGTCGCCTGGCTGCTGCCCGCCGGACTGCTGGGCGGCGTCGGCAACGGGTACGTCAACGTCTGCATCTCGACCCTCGTCATGACACGGACGCCGGACCACCTGCGCGGCCGTGTGATGGCCGCTCTCGGAGCGTCTGTCAACACCGTCTCGGTGCTGTCCCTGGCGATCGGAGGAGCCGTCACCGCCGTGCTGGGCATCCGGGAGGTCTACGTGGCGGCCGGACTGTCCTCCGCTGTGGTCACGGTGTGTCTCGGCCTGCGCATGGCAGCCCTCTGGCGCCGGGTACCGGCTGAGGCCGAGCCCGCCGGTGAGGTGGCCTGGGGTGACGAGCCCGAGGCTCAGGCAGAGGCGGGGATTCGGGCAGAGGCGGCGATGCGGCGGCCGAGCTCGGCCAGCTGAGGAGCGGCGCCGCCGAGCAACAGGTCGGTCTCCTTGGCCAACAAGAAGTAGCGGTGGATGGGGTAGTCCCTGTCCATCCCGACCCCGCCGTGGAGGTGCTGGCAGGTGTGCACGACACGCTGGCCGGCTTCGGCCGCCCAGTACTTGGCGATCGTCACCTCGTCGCCGGCGGGCAGCCCGACCGACAGGCGCCAGAGCGCCTGCCAAGCTGTGAGCCGGACGGCGAGCGAGTCGACGTAGGCGTCGGCCGCCCTCTGCCCGACTGCCTGGAAGCTCGCCAACGTGCGATCGAATTGCTTGCGCTCCTTCACGTAGCCCGCCGTGAGTCGTAGCGCCTCGTCGAGGCAGCCGGCGAGCTGCACGCAAAGGCCGGCTGTGGCGTGCTCGACCACCCAGTCGAGGACCGCGCCCCGCTCGCTGCCCTTACCGCTGCCGTTGCTGCGGCCGGTACCGAGGACGGCGGCGCCGGGCACCTCGACGCTCTCGAACCTCACCCGGGCCTGCGGGCGGCTCGACGTCGTGTCTTGGCGCTCGACTGTCACGCCGGCTTGCCCGGATTCGACAAGGGCCACGCACGTGGTGCCGTCGGGCAACGTCGCCGGTACGAGGAAAGCGCCGGCGGCGAGGCCGGCCGGCACGCAGATCTTCTCGCCGGTGACGACGAGCGAGCCGCCGGAACCCGCTTCGACCGCAGTCGTGCTGGGCCGCCGAGGGTCGCCCTGCGCCTCGGTCAGTGCGGCGGCGACGACCAGGCGGCCATCGCCAATCCTCCCGAGGTGCTCCGCACGCAGCTCGTCGCTCCCGTAGCGCTCGATCCCCAAGCCCGCCAGCACGACGGTGTCCAGGTAAGGCACAGGCGCCAGGCGCCGTCCCACCTCCTCCAGCACGGCCCCGGCGCCGGCGAGCCCCATCCCGCCTCCTCCAGAGGCTTCCGACAGCGGCGCTGACAGCAACCCGGCAGTGGCTAGATGCGACCAGAGCTCGCCGTCGACGCCGTCGCCACCTGCGGCCGCCTCGGCCTCCACCGCCTTCAGGCGAGCTTCCGTCGCCCGCTCGGACAGGATGCGCGCTGCGAGCCCCGACAGCGCCTGCTGGTCCTGATCGAGCTCAAAGTCCATGTCGGTGCCTCCTGGTCCCGGCCACGTCAGCGGCCCGAGTGCGGCATGCCCAGCCCGAACATAGCTATGAGCTCCCGCTGGACCTCGTTGGCACCACCGCCGAACGTCAGGATCAAGAATCCTCTCGTCAGCTTCTCCAGCCGCCCGTGCAGCACGGCCTCAGGGGTGCCGCCCGAGAGGTAAGCCTGCGGTCCCACGATCTCCATCAACCGGCGCAGGGCCTCGAGGTAGAACTCGGTCCCGAAGACCTTCACGGTCGAGGCCGAGGCGACGTCGAGCGACTCGGAGCTGGCGACCCTCCAGTTGGCGAGGCGGAGGAACTCCAGCTTCGCCCGCACCACGGCCAGCTCATGCTGCACCCAGGGCTGGTCGATCGCCCGGCCACCGCCCGGAAGCGAGGTCTCAGCCGCCCAGGCGGTCACGTCGTCGAAAGCCTTCTCGATCGGGCCGACCGAGCAAAGGGTGACGCGCTCGTGGTTGAGCTGGTTGGTGATCAGCGTCCAGCCCATGTTCTCGCCGCCGACGAGGTTCTCGGCCGGCACGCGCACGTTGTCGTAGAACGTCTGGTTGATGTCGTGGCCGTGCAAGAGGCGCATCGGCGTGAGCGAGAAGCCACGGCTGCTCGTCGGGACTATGAAGATCGATATCCCTTTGTGCTTGGGCGCTTCGGGGTTGGTACGGGCGGCCAGCCAGACGTAGTCGGCGTCGCTCGACAGGCTCGTGAAGATCTTGGCACCGTTGATGACGTATTCGTCGCCGTCCCGCTCCGCCCGGGTAGTGAGCGAAGCCAGGTCCGTGCCCGACCCGGGCTCGGTGTAGCCGATGCAGAAGTCGATCTCGCCGCGCAGTATCGCCGGCAGGAAGCGCTCGCGCTGAGTGTCGCTGCCAAAACGCATGATCGTCGGCCCCACAGTGTTGATCGTCAGCATCGGCACCGGGGCGCCTGCGCGCATCGACTCGTCGAAGAAGATGAACTGCTCCATCATCGAGCGGCCCTGGCCGCCGTACTGAGTGGGCCACCCGATCCCGAGCCAGCCGTCGGCGCCCATCTGGCGGGCGATGCGCTTGTGCGTCGGCGTGATACCGGGCACTTCGAGCGCCTTTGTGACCTCCGGCGTGAGGATGCGGGCGTAGTACTCGCGCAGCTGCTTTTGCAGCGACTGCTGATCCTCGTCCAAGCCGATCTGCATCGCGAAAGTGTAACGCGTTCTAGTTTCGCCTAGTCGGGCGCCGCCGGTAAGCTCCCGCCATGCCCGAAGCCGTCATCGTCGCCACCGCACGCACACCGATCGGGAGGGCCTTCAAGGGCACCTTGAAGGAGGTCCGCCCGGACGATCTCGCCGCCCACATCGTGAGGGCCGTCCTCGAGAAAGTCCCGGCGCTGCCTCCTGGGGAGGTCGAGGACCTAATCCTCGGGTGCGGCCAGCCGGCCGGGGAGGCCGGTTTCAACATCGGCCGCGTGACGGCGATCCTGGCGGGGCTGGAGACCTGCCCGGGCGTGACGGTGAACCGCTACTGCTCCTCGTCCCTGCAGACGATCCGCATGGCAGCCCACGCCATCAAGTCGGGCGAGGGCGATTGTTTTGTGGCGGCGGGGGTGGAGACGACGAGTCGTTTCTTTGCGGGGAGCTCCGACGGCGTCCCCAATACTCACAACGCTCTGTTCGCCGACGCCGAGGCTCGCTCGGCCAAGCGCTCCGAGGGCGGCCAGGATGCCTGGCAGGCCGGCGAAGGGCTACCGGACATCTACATCGCCATGGGCCAGACCGCCGAGAACGTCGCCGAGTACGAGGACGTCTCTCGTGAGGAGATGGACGAGTTCGCCGCCCTCTCGCAGCAAAGGGCGGTCGAGAACCAGGAGAACGGCTTCTTCGAGAGAGAGATCACGCCCTACCCACTCGCCGACGGATCGGTGATGAGCAAGGACGACGGCCCCCGCGCCGGCACCACGGTCGAGGGCCTGGCCAAGCTGACCCCGGTCTTCCGGCCGGACGGCAGGATCACCGCCGGCAACGCCTGCCCCCTCAACGACGGAGCGGCGGCGGTCGTCGTCATGAGCGACACCCGCGCCCGCCAGCTCGGGCTGAAGGCGCTCGCCCGCGTCGTGTCGAGCGGCGTGAGCGCCCTCGACCCCGAGATCATGGGCCTGGGGCCGATCGAGGCCAGCCGCCAGGCGCTCGGTCGGGCCGGCATGACGATCGACGACGTCGACCTCGTCGAGATCAACGAGGCCTTTGCCGCTCAGGTCATCCCTTCGGCCAAGCACCTCGGCATCTCGTGGGACAAGCTGAACGTCCACGGCGGTTCGATCGCCCTCGGCCACCCCTTCGGCATGACAGGCGCCCGCATCATGACGACGCTCCTCAACGGGCTGGAGAACCAGGGCAAGACGATCGGTCTCGAGACCATGTGCGTGGGCGGCGGCCAAGGCATGGCCATGATCGTCGAGCGGCTCGCCTAGGCCACCAGACCTCCGTCAACCGGCACGATCGAGCCGGTCATCGGTCCGCACTCCTCGGAGGCCAGGAACACGATCACAGCCGCGATCTCCGACGGCGGGGCGAACCCGAACGGCGACACCATGCGGGCGAACAATGCGGGCGAGGCGTCGTCGGGCGGGGCAAAGGCAGAAATGAGCGGCGTGTCGACGCCGCCCGGGGCCACGGCGTTGACCCGGATGCCAGCCTCCAGGTACTCGACGGCGAGGGCCTTTGTAAGCGCCACGACTCCTCCTTTGGAGGCGCAGTAGGCGGCGCTGTAAGGCTGGCCCATCAAGCCGGCTGACGAGGCGACGTTCACGATCGCCGGGCGGGGAGCGTGCACCTGCCCCTCGGCGAGCAGGCGGCGCCGGCGAAAAGCCTTCGGGTTCTCGGCCAGCAAAGCGGCCCACCGCTGCAAGGCGGCACGGCAGACGAAGAACGTCCCCGTCAGGTTCACCGAGATCATGCGCGCCCACTCGGCGTCACTGGTGGTATGCGAGTGTGAGAAACCTCCGACTCCCGCCACGTTGCACACCACTCCGGGTGCACCGCCGCCGGCGGCGGACATCTCCTGGAAGGCCTGGTCGACCGCGACCGGGTCCGTCACGTCGCACTCGATCGCCAGCGCCGAGCCGGTCCGCGCTGCCTCGATTGCTTCGACGGTGGCGGCCAGCCCGCCCGAGTCGCGATCTAGGCAACCGACGACGGCACCCTCGGCCGCCAGCCGCTCCGCCGTCGCCCGGCCGATGCCCGAGCCTGCACCTGTCACGAGCGCAACCCGGCCGGCGAACCTTCCTGGAACGGCGAAGCTCGTAGGACTCGACACGGCCCGCCACGGTAGCGCGCCGCTCCCTCCCGCTCCCTAGGCTGGTCGCCCATGGGCGATACTTGAGCTGGTGAAGACCTCTTGAAACCGATACCGATCGAGTTCCACATCGGAGCGCTCGAGATACATACCTACGGAATCGGCCTCGCCATAACCTTCTGGTGGGCCTACAGCTACTTCGGGCGGCGGCTGCGCGCCCACAGCTACAGCGACGCCTGGCTCGGGCGTGCCTTCGTGTGGATCATCGCCGCCTCGATAGTCGGCGCCCGCGCCGTGAGCGTGGTGGCCAACCTCGGGTACTACACGCGGAACCCGGGCGACGTCCTGGCTGTCTGGCAAGGTGGCCTGTCGAGCTACGGCGGCCTCCTGCTGGGTGTCCCCACCGGTCTTTATTTGGCGCACAGGTGGGCCAAGGAGCTGCGCCTCAGCATCGCGGCCGACATCGTGGCGCCCGTGCTGGCCTTCGCCTGGATGATCGGGCGGCTGCTCGGGCCACAGTTGATGTATAGCGGGGGCGGCAACCGCACCACGGCCTGGTACGGGATGGCCTATGCCGGGCAGTCCGGCAATCGAGTGCCGGTGCCGATCTTCCAGTCGATGGAGTGTGCCGTCGTGTGGGGCATCGCTCTGCTCGTAGAACGCTACGTGGCCAGGCGAGGAGCTCCGATCGGGCTCGTCGCCACGGCGACTGTGACGTTCTGGGGGGCCTCTCGCTACTTCGACGAGCACGTCCTGCTTGCCCACGGTCCCGGTGGCGTCGCCGTCGAGGCGGCGTCGCTCAGCTTCGTGGCGGTCGGCCTTGGCTTCATGGCATTTCTGCTGTGGCGCTCGAAAGCGCGCACGGCGCCTGCCGGCGCAGACGGGCGAACCGGCGACCCATGGGCGGTACAACTCGCCGAACCGGTCGAGCCGGGAGAGGCCGAGGGTTCAAGCCAGCCGGCCGAGCTGCCGATGGTAACTGCAGCAAATGACACCGTGACGTGACCTCCATGTAACCTGCCCTGTCAGCGCGGGCCGAAGGCAGCGAGGAGTGATTGAGTGCCTGGGAAAGACGAGGAGGAGTCGCGAGCAGAGCCTGAGCAGGTAAGCGCACCTCTCGAGTCCGAGCTGGCCCGTCTCCACGGCAGCAGCCCCGGGGAGCGCAACGGGTTGCTGCGCAAGGCGGTCGTCATTCCGGTACTGGCGTTGGTCGCCGTCGCGATAGTCCTGCTCGTGGTCCTGGCGGCAGGCGGGAGCGGCCACACCGACCCCTCCTCCGCCAGCTCCACGAGTACGAAGGTCTCGATCACGACGATCCCGACCACGACCACGACGACGATGGCGCCCTCGACCACCACCACGACGATGAAGACGCACAAGAAGGGCGGCGGGAAGGGGAAGGGCACGACGACCACGACCCAGCCGGTTACCACGACGACCGGGGCCACTACGACGACTACCAAGCCCAAGTCCAAGCCGCCACCCAAGTCCACCACGACCACGGCCAAGCCCAAGCCCAAGAACAATTGCCCGCCGCGTAACCCCACCTGCTAGTCGAACACCCAGCTGCCTCAGATCAGACACCGATACGGGACTACCAGAGATGACACCCATACCCTCGTGGATCCGCAGGCCGGCGACTGCCACCGTCGCTGCCATGGCGCTGCTCAGCGCCGTCGGGATCGCCTCGGCGGCCTCTGCGGCCGCGGCTGCGCCCGCGTCCGCCGGGGCGCCCTCGCATGCAGTTCCGGCCGGCGTCCCGCACAACGTCTTCCAGCCACTGGCCGTCTCCGGTCACCTGTGGGCTGCCGACAGCGCGGGTGACGAGATCAGCGACATCGCCCTCAGTGGCGCCGTCGAACGGAGCGGGCTGGCCTCTGCGAGCGCGGATGCTGTCGCCGGTGTGCCCGGAACCGACACCGTCTATGTCGCCGACTACAGCGGCGGCACTGTCACGCCGGTCAACGTGCGGAGCCTTCGGGCCGGCGCGCCCATCGCCGTCGGCAAGCAGCCCGACGCAGTGGCGGTATCGCCTGACGGCACGACGGTCTACGTCGCCAACTACGGCAGCAACACCATCACGCCGATCGACGTGGCCACAGGAGTTGCCGGCGCAGCCTTCGACGCGGGCGATGGGCCGACCGCCATGGCGATCGCCCCGGACGGGGGCGTCGCCTTTGTGGCCGACCAGAAGGACGACTTGGCCCTGGCGATCAACCTGACTACCGAGAAGATCATGTGGCGGGTCGGGACCGGCTCGGGGCCGAACGCCGTTGCCGTCGACCCCGACGGTGCCGACGTCTTCGTGACGAGCTACGGCTCGAACGAGCTGACGACGTTCAGCACCAAGACCGGCAAGCGCTACCCGACTGTCACAGTCGGCAGGGAGCCAGACGCAGTGGCCGTGACGCCCGACGACAAGCAGATCCTCGTCGCCAACTGGGGCTCGGGCGACGTCACCGTGCTCGACAGGGCGACCGAGCAGCCGACCGCCACGGTGGCCGTCGGCTCGAACCCGACGGCAATAGCCATCCCACACAACGGGGCGACGGCCTACGTCTCCAGCTACTCGGCCGACCAGGTCGTGCCGATCTCCTTGCCTTCGCTCGTGCGAGGGACGGCGATGGGCACCGGTCGCGGCCCGGACGCCCTTGCCATCACCTCGGACGGCCAGTGGTTGCTGTCGGCGGACTACCTCGGCGGCTACGTCAACCGGGTGCAGCTCGACGCCATCGTCCCGCTGGCACCCGTCAAGCTCCTGTTCAACCCCACGGCCATCGCAGCGACCCCCGCCGGCGCACGGCTGTGGGTGGCGCTCGGGCTGGACGACTCCATCGTCTGGGTCAGCACCTCGACCGGAGCCATCGGTGCCACGGTCCGGGTAGGCGAGGACCCCACTGCGATAGCCATCTCACCCAACGGGGCGGTCGCTGCCGTTGCCGACAGCCGGTCCGGAATGCTGGCGCTCGTCAACTTGAGCAACGACAGCGTGAGCCACCTCCAGGTGGGCTCCTCACCCGATGCCGTCGTGATCTCACCCAACAGCCGGGTTGCCTACGTCGCCAACGCCGGCTCCGACACGGTGCAGGAGGTGGACCTGGCAACCAAGCGAGTCGTGGCCACTACGACGGTTTACGGCCACCCCCAGTCCCTGGCACTGGCGGACAACGGCAAGAGACTGCTCGTCGCATGCCATGCAGCCAGCCGGGTCGAGTTCCTCGCCGTGCCGGCATTGACCAAGGTCGGCACTGCAGTCGTCAACTACCCGGCATCGGTCACCGTGGGACCCTCCGGCACGGACGCCTGGGTGGGTACGTCGACAGGCAAGCTCGTAGTCGTCTCGCTTTCGACCTACGAGACAATCCCGATCGCAACTGTGGGAGCGTCCGCCTCCGACGTGGTGCTCGCCGCCAAGGGCGCAGCGGCCTTCGTGGCCGACAAGACCTCCGGTGACGTCGTCGAAGTCAGCACCGTCAAGCACACGACGCTCACCATCCCCACCGGCACTGGGACGAGCCAGATAGCACTCACGGCTTCCGGGCCGTGACGCGCCAGACCGTTCCCGACAGCACGACGCTCACCGCCGGCCCGCTACCGGTCGCTCCGGGACCGGAGGTGTCGTCGGGTGGCGTGGTGTTCCGGTACCGAGATGACTCGGGCTCCCTCGAGTCCGCCCAGGTCCTCCAGGAGGTCGCCTGGCCGCGGACCGGGCCGAGCCTCAAACCCGTGGCCGGCGGCCTCTGGGAGACGAGCTTTTCGCGGCCCCCCGTCGACCGCATGGAGTACAGGTTCGAGCTCGTGCATGCCGGGGGAGGCCACTCGACGGTCCTCGACCCGGCCAACGACCTGCAGGCGCCGGGCGCCTTCGGGGACCGATCCGTCGTCGAGTTCCCGGAGTACTCACCGCCGGAGTGGCTGAGCTCCGAGGCGCCCGACGGCGAGGTTCGCGAGCTCGACCTCGCCTCGGAGATCCTCGGTGCAGAACAGCCGACGCTGCTCTGGTCGCCCTCCGGGTCCGACCCTCAGGCTTCGTTGCCGCTACTGGTCGCACTCGACGGCGTCGAGTTCGCCCGTTACTCCCAGATGACGCGCATGCTCGGCGTCCTCGTGTCGGCGGGCACCCTGCCGGCGATGCGGGCCCTGCTCATGCACCCAGTGCGGAGGGACCAGGACTACACCGCGAGCCCGGACTTTGCGCGGGCTCTCGCTGTCGACATACTCCCTCAGCTGTCCCGAGTCGTGGCACTACCTTCGGAGCGCCGGCTCCGGGTCGGGCTCGGCGCCAGCCTCGGTGGCCTGGCGATGATGCACGCCCACCGGGAGGAGCCGGAGACCTTCGGCGCCCTGTTCTTGCAGTCGAGCAGCTTCCTGCACAGCGGCAAGCTCGGCCCGGCTCCGCTCGAACGCGTGCAGCAGTTCGTGGACGAGATGCTGATCGCCGGCGCCTGGCGGTCCCCCATCCCGATAGTCATGACTTGCGGCAGCGTCGAGCAGAACCTGTCCAACAACCGCGACACTGTTGCGGTGCTTTGCGAGCAGGGCTATCCCGCAGAGCTGTACGTGAACCGGGACGCTCACAACTGGATCGGGTGGCGGGACGCCTGGACACCGCACCTCGTCCGACTACTGCAAGAGGTGTGGTAATGAGGAAAGACCAGTATGTGCTCGAGACAGTGCCGCTCGGACCACAGAAACTCATCGCCTATGGCCACTTCGGGCGACCCGTGCTGGCGCTGGCTTCGGACAGCGGCCGGGCCGAGGACTTCGAGAACAATGGCCTTCTCGGTGCCGTCGCCGATCTCGTCGAGGGCGGCAAAGTCAAGATCTACTGCATCGACAGCTTCGAGACCGAGAGCTGGCGACGGTCGGACCTGCCACTGGAGGGGAGGGCACGGGAGCACCAACGTTTCGAAGACTTCGTCGTCAACGACGTCGTCCCGTTCATCTACCAGGACTGTGCGGGGGCCCAGGACATACTCGTGACGGGGTGCAGCTTCGGCGCTTTCCACGCCGCCAACTTCACGCTCCGGCGGGCTGACCTGTTCCCGCGGGCGATCTGCATGTCTGGTGCCTACGACATGTCCAAGATGGGCTGGGGCGAGCGGGGTGACTCGTTCTACTTCAACAATCCCGTCGACTACGTCACGCACCTGCACGGTGACCACCTCGACTGGCTACGCCAGCGGGCCCACCTCACGCTCGTGGCCGGCCAGGGCCCGTGGGAGGACGACAGCGCCAGCGGCGCCCTCGGGAGCACGCTGCACCTCGGCGCATTGCTTGCTGACAAGGGCATCCCTCACGAGCTGGATATCTGGGGCTGGGACTCCGCGCACGACTGGCCGTGGTGGCAGCGGCAGCTGGCCGTGCATCTCCCGCGCCACGTCTCGCAGGGCTAGTCGAACAGGCCCTCCATCGTCTCTGCCGCGACGGCGGCGACGACCGCCTGGGCCGACTGAGTCTCCTCCCAGACCTTGAGCTGCCGATCGGCGCTCGTGCCCTGGCTGCAGATCGTGGCGGCATAGGCGACCTCGTTGCGGCAGCCCAGCTCGTCGACCACGTCGTCGACGAACTCGATCAGCTCCCCGACCAGGTCCGGCATCGGCACCTCGGCCTGGCGGCCGAAGTCGACCAGCTTGCCGTGGACGCCGTGGCGCATTGCACGCCACTTGTTCTCGGCGATGAGATGCGGCGAGTAGCGACGGAAGCCAAGGTTGTCCCGGCGCAGCTTCAGCAGCTTGGCGCAGATCGACTGCGTGAGAGCTGCCAGGCACAGGGCCTCGTCGATGCGGGTAGCGGCGTCGCAGACCCGGAACTCGAGCGTGGGATAGACGTAGTGAGGGCGCAGATCCCACCACACCTTCTTGCCGTCGTCGATGCAGTTGGTCCTCACCAGCAGCTCGAGCAAGTTCTCGAGCTCGTCGTACGAACTGAGCTCAGGCGGGATCCCGCTGCGGGGGAAGCGCGACCAGACGACGCTCCTGTAGGACTTCAGCCCGGTATGGCGACCCAGCCAGAACGGCGACGACGTCGACAGCGCCAGCAAGTGCGGCAGGAAGTACTTGGCCTCGTTCATGATGTCGATGCGCATCTCACGGTCAGGGATGCCGACGTGGATGTGCATCCCGAAGATCAGGAGCTCGCGCACGATGTCCTGCATCTCGTCTTCGAGGAGCTTGTAGCGCTCCGACTCGGTCACTTGCTGGTCCTGCCAGTGAGAGAACGGGTGCGTCCCGGATGAGGCCAGGCGCAGGCCGTGCGGAGCCAGCATGCCGGCGAGGCCCCCTCGCAAGCGCTTCAGCTCACTGCGAGCCTCGGTCACGTTGCTGCAGATCTGGGTGCCGATCTCGACCACCGACTGCATCATCTCGGCCTTGACGTCCTCGCCGAAGACCGGCGTGGCTTGCGCCAGCAGCGTGTCGATATGAGTTGTCAGCTCACCGTCGCCGTTGATGATCTGGAACTCCTCCTCGATACCGATCGTGAGATCCCGGCCGAGATCGAGCGTTGGCATCAGACCACCTCCGTGTTGTCATCTTCGATGACGTAAGTCGGCACGACGCTGCCGGCGCCGGCGGTGACGTTCAGCAGGGCCGACGACGAGAGACGTACGAGGGCACCGCCCACCTGGCCACCGAACAAGTAAGGATCCATGTCGACGGCCATGTCCACGACCTCGGCGCGGCCGCCGATGGCGAGCGGCCAAGCCTCGCGGGGCACGGGCACCGACTCCTGCACGACGTAGCTGTCGTGCATCGCCGAGGACAGGACAGAGGACCACTCCGCTTCGTCGACGGTCCAACCGAGCACGACGCCTTTGCCGCCGTACTCGTCGTTCGGTTTCAGCACCAGCGTCTGCCTGTTGGCCAAGATGTACTCCCCGAGGTCGCGGATCTCCTGGCCGTCCTTGGAGGATCGCCCGTCACGCACCCGCCTCGTCCATGGGATGTGACGGTCGATCGCCTCGAGCTGGCGGGTGGAGAACAATGACGAGTACTGGTCGTCCGAAAGCAGCGCAAGGCTCATCTTCTTGTGCAACAACTTGGCACGAAACGAATTCACCACCACCACAGCGCCTTCCAAGTACGCACGGCACATGGGGGAATCGAGGCCTTCCCGGGCGAGCAGCTCGCTCGTGAGGACCCTGCGGTAGACGATGTTGACCACCTGGCCATCCGGACCGCGCAGCTTCTGCCCGTCGTAGCTGAGAGCCGCCGGCTCGCAGATGACGCAGGGAACGCCGCCTGCCTCGAAGTAGTCGCGAAACATCTCGAATTCGGCCATGGTCGGCACTCCGGACCAGTCGACGATCGCGATGGAAGGGCCGGCGGTGCCGCCGCCTCCCCAGTGCTCGAAGGCGGCGAGCATGCAGTCCCTTTGTGCCCCCCGGGTCGGCAGCGCCCGAAGCTTGTAGCGCTCGGCGAACTTGCGCATCACAGGGAGCGCTCTCATCACCTCGGACAGGACGTCCCCATAGGCCATGCCGGCGGGCGACTCTGCGTTGAACTCCACGTATCGCACCTCGTCGGCCGCGAAGCTGTCCAGCCTCGACGACGGCGAGGACAGCCCGCCTGGCGGGTCCACCATTGCCAGGGTCTCTTCGTCGGGCTCGAGGTCGAGCTCGGCGCGCAGCTCGGCGTCGACGAGCAGGGCGGCCTCGAGGGTCGAGAGCGCCCCGTGGATCGAGTGGGCGGCCCGCACCGCGTAGTCCCAGGCCGTCGCCGACATGAGACGCGGGCGGAGCGAGACGGAGAGGGGATTGCCACCGAAGACCAGGTTGCGCCTCTCCTGGCCGGCTTGGAGGCTCTCGATGCTCTCGGCGGCCAGGGCGTCGTCGGCAAGCAGTTCGTTGTAGGCGTCGGCGGCGCTCTGCATCGCCTCAGGCGGTGAGGTCGAAGGAGTTGTACCAGAGGTGGGCGCCGTGCCAGGGAGGCTTGCGCTCACCGCGGGCATAGGACAGGACGAGGTCGCTCATCTCTCCGATCACCCAGGCGAAGCCCTCCTCCTTGATAGAGAAGTTGTCGAAATCGGGCGCCGGGTTGAGGAAGTCGATCGCATAGAGCTCGCCGCCCCTTACGGCGAACTCCACGGTGTCCATGTCATACCCGAGAGCCGTCGTCAGCTTTAGGGCGTCCTCGGTGGCCCTGTCTCTCAGCCAGCCGGTTGGCGGGTCGTCGGTGACGTAGCGCTCGAAGAAGGACTTGTTGGGGGCGTAGCGGAAGACCAGCACCTCGCCACCGATGACGACGCAGCGGACGTAGTCCTCCCAGTCGATGAACTCTTGGAGGATCATCGTCTTGGTGCCTGTCTGGTCGTAGTCGCGGATCAGCTCGTCCATGCTCTTCACGATGTAGACATCGCGCCACCCGCCTCCCGTGTTCGGCTTGAGGACCGCAGGCATGCCGGTGTACTCGACGATCGCCTCCCAGTCGAGGGGGAACTCCATGTTGCGCAACGACTTCTCCGGGTCGATGCCGGCGATGTACTCCTTGTTGGGCAGAACCACGGTTCGCGGCACGGCTACGCCAAGATTCCTCGCCAGCGTGCACTCGCAGAACTTCTCGTCGGCCTCCCACCAGAAGGGGTCGTTTATGACGACCGTCCCCTGCATGACCGCGCTCTTGAGAAACGCCCGGTAGTACGGCACCTCGTGGGAGATCCGGTCCACGATGACCTTGTAGCGGGGCGGCTCCTCGATCTCAGGGACCTTGCCCAGGATCGCCAGCTCCGCCGTGATCCCGTCTGGCGCCCCCTTGGTGTTGACGGCCTCGAAGAATGGAGCGGGGAAGGAGTTCTCCATCCCGACAAGCAGTCCTACCCGGTTGTCCAACGTGGGCTCCTCCTGTCGGTGTGGCGGCTTCGTGCCGCTGCCTTGCTCCAGCTTGCATAGTCTCCCCGATCGGTGGCCCCGTCAAGGGAGGGTCACCGGTGTCGATAGGCTTCGCGCCGTCAAGCGATCCTAGAGAGAAGAGGCGATGACATTGCCCGAGTCAGACCGTCCCTCCCATGACCACCGTCACGAGGCGGCAACGCACGACCACGACCACTTCCACGTGACCCACAACTACTCCGAACGAGCTGGCGCCTTCGAGCACCTCGGCTACGTGCACGCCCACGTGCACCATCACCACTCCGAAGAGCACTCCCACTTCCCGCACCAGGACTTCGAGTCCGAGCACCGGGGCGAGGCGCACGAGCACTCGCACGAACCGGTCGGCGCCGGCGCCGGCGCTGCAGGTGGTGGCGCCAAGGCGCCGGCGGCCAAGAAGGCTGCGGGGGCCGCGAAGGTCCCGGGCGCCGCGAAGGTCCCGGGCGCTGCGAAGGTCCCGGGCGCTGCGAAGGCCCCGGGCGCTGCGAAGGTCCCGGGCGCTGCGAAGGCGGCGGGCGCTGCGAAGGCCCCGGCGGCTAAGAAGGCGGCGGGGGCAGGACCTGCCAGGGCAGGCGCCGGAGCGTGAGACAGGTAGTCATCGGGGCCGTCGCCACCCAACTTCCCCAGGCCGAGACGCCGCGTCGCCCGTCCGGGCACGCTGCCATCTCCAACAACTACGTCGAGGCGCTGCAGCGTGCCGGTGCCAGAGTCGTCCTCTTCTGCGCCACCGAAGGCAGCGAGCCGACACCGCCCGAGGAGCTGCTGGAAGGTGTGGACGGCCTCTGCCTCATCGGCGGCGGCGACTTGGCCCCTTCCACCTACGGGCAGGAGACGCACGCTGAAGCCTACGGTTTCAGCACGGCCCGCGACGCCCTCGAGCTCTCGCTCGCTCGTTACGCCCTTGCCAACGACGTTCCCATGCTGGCGATATGCCGAGGCTGCCAAGTCGTGAACGTCGCACGGGGCGGGACGCTCCACCAGCATTTGGGCGACGTCGAGGGTATGGACGAAGAGTCCCACGGCCGCCCACGCCAGCTCGTCATCGGGATGCACCCCGTCACGGCATCGGCGGGCTCGGCTGTTGCCGAAGCCGTCGGCGGGCTCGTCGCCGATCGCTGCACGTCGGCCCACCACCAGTCAGTCGACAGGGTGGGTGCCGGACTTCGGGTCACCGCCACCTCGCCCGACGGGTGTGTGGAGGCGCTGGAGCCGGTGGACACTCATAGTTTCGCCGTCGCGGTGCAGTGGCATCCCGAGATAACAGCCGGCTCCGACGCCCAGCAGCAGGGGCTCTTCGACGCGCTGGTCGCAGCGGCGGCGGAGCGGCGGGACGCTGGTAGGTCAGCCGCCCCGCACGTGGCGGCGTCGGCGTAGCCCGACTAGGAAGTCGCCGGTCCCGAATCGCAGGGTCGTGGACATTTTTCCCCTGGCTATCGGGTGAAAGTGTCCACGACCGGCTGAACGTCGTTGAGACCGGGGGTCGTGGACATTTCTCCCCTGGCTATCGGGTGAAAGTGTCCACGACCGGCTGAGGAGCCAGGGCAGCGATGGCGGAGCGAGCCCGGCCCTGGCCGGACCGAACGGCGGCGGGGGCGGCGGCAGCAGAGGCGGTGGCGGCGGCGCGGGCGGTGGCAGCAGAGGCGGTGGCGGGGGACGGGGCGGACGGGGCGGAGGCTGTGGCGGCGGGCGGGGCGGCGGAGGTGGCCGAGGCCGTGGGCGCCCGCCCGGCACCAGACGAAGCAGCTTGCTCGGCCGAAGCAGCCATGATGCCGGCCACTCGCCGCCAGTCGGCGCTGTTGACGTCCTTCTCGGTCACCGAGAGCTTCGCAAGGCGCCCAAGGGCCTCGGACGAGCAGCGCTCGGCGATCAGGCCCATGGCAAAGATGGTCGGGCGCGGTAGAAGCTCGCTCTCCGGCCCACAGGCCAGTGCCTGCAGCTTGACGGCGGCGGCTTCGGCGTCCTGCACAAGGCCAAGGGCATCTTGCAGGGCAGCGATCTTCTTGGCGTAGCGCTTCACGGCGGGCGGATAGAGGTCGCCGGTGAACTCGATGGCATAGCGCAGCCGCTTGCAGCGGATCCGCAGGGCGTGGAAATCGGTGAGAATCCCCGACTTGTGTGACCTGCGAGCGGCCTTGGCCGCAGCTGCCTGCCGGCCGGCCACGAGATCAGGCAGAGCCACAAGAGCCGGCAGCCGAGCCGGCCCGGCCCTGCGCCCAGGCCCGGCATCCAGCATCGCCGTGAGGCCGGTCACCAGCCGCTCGTAGCGCCGGGAGTCGAGCGCCACCAGGAGCTGGTCCCTGGCCTCGTGGTGGTGACGCTCGAGCAGCTCGCTGAGGTCGTCGAGGGCCTGCTGGTGGTCGCCTGACAGGTGCTCGGTCCACCCGTCGAGGTTCTGCAGCTGGATGTCCAGGTCACGAACCGTGCCCAGCACAGCCGCCAACCAGCCGAGCTCCTCGCGTAGCCGGGCCCCGCGGACCGGGACGAAGGCGGCGAACAGCGACAGGGCGGCTCGCATCCGCCGGGTCGCCACCCGCATCTGGTGCAGGTCTTCGGGATCGTCGCCGAGGCGCGTGCCGGGCTCGCGGGAGAGCATCTGGGCGGCGTCCTTACGCAGCACTGCGAAGGCAAGCTCGGCAATGGTCGAGTCGGAGCCGACCCGGGTCGGCCCGAAGTCAGCTCCTCCGGGGATCGCCAAGCCGGCGGCCAGGACACCTGCCTCGAACTTGGACAACGTCGCCGGCTGCAGCCCGCAGTCGGTTCGCAACCGCTCCACGAGCGGTGCCAGCTGCTCGACCCAGGCAGGGACGACTTCGACCTCCACTCGCTGGAGCCGCACGCGATGGCTGTCGCCCCCGACCAGGATGACCGTGTCGTCGAGGGCGACCTCGCCGATGGCGGCTCCGTGGACGGCCAACGAGTAGGTACCACGGCGGGTCCTGACTTCCAGCACCTGCTGGAGCGGGCGGTTGCCGACCAGAGCTGTCACGCGCCGACCGACGGGACCGGCAGGGTCGAAGCCGGCAAGCTCGGGGCTGGCAAGAGCTTCGGTGACCTCGAGCCGGCGGCGCAGGCCCTCCCTGGAGGCAGCGCGATCCTTCAGTGTCGCCTCGTAGCCTCCCGGTCTCTTGCGCACCCGGAGCACATGCCCGGAGCGAGCGATGCGCCAGTCGGCAGTGTCGAAGTAGCCGTCGTTGAGCCGCTTGACTCCTTCTCGCTTGGCCTCCAGCCCAGGAAAGGACGGCAGGAGCGACAGTGCCTCGCTGCCCTCGGCCGTCCCGGCGCGCGACGCCAGGTAACGCTCTACCAGCCGCAGGTCAAGGGCATCGAGCTGCCACTCGACCTCGATGTTCGCCGGATCGCCGGGAGGCTCAGCCATTCGCCAACGGTATAGCGTCGTCGGCGATGGAGAGCCCACCGGTCATCAGAGCCGCCGGCGGCATCGTGGTCCGGGCTGGGCACCGCGGTGGCTGGGAGGTGGCCCTCGTCCACCGCCCCACCCAAGACGACTGGACGCTCCCCAAGGGCAAGCTCGATCCCGGCGAGACGATCGAGGAGTGTGCGATACGCGAAGTCCTCGAAGAGACAGGATGGCGCTGCGAGCTCGGCCGCTACGCCGGTCAGATCGAGTACCAGGACGCACGCCGGCGGTCGAAGGTGGCGGAGTACTGGATGATGCAGCCCGTCGACGGTGAGTTCACGCCCTGCAGCGAGGTCGACGAGCTGGACTGGCTCGGTCTCGACGAGGCCGTCGAGCGCCTCAGCTACGAACGTGACCGGGACCTGCTGGCGTCGGTGGCCACGGCTTTGCGGTCCGCCACAGGTCACTGAGTCAGGCGCCATGAGCCGACGCCGGCCCACGGCCACCTCGAGCTTCGGCGTGGGCAAGCGGGAGAGTCACGACGCGGGTGGTTTCTATGCACGGTTCGAGCCGCCTGAGATCGACGCCGATGCCGAGGTGCCTCAGCCTCAGCCCGTCGAGCAGCCCGTCGTCTGCGGCGACTCTCGTGACATGGCGGCTGTCGCTGACGGCACTGTCGCCCTCGTGGTGACTTCGCCGCCCTACTTCGCCGGCAAGCAATACGAAGAGGAGCTGGACCGAGAGGGCATCCCGAGCTCGTACATCGAGTATCTCGAACTGCTCCGTGACGTCTTCACCGAGTGCAAGCGCACTCTCGAGCCGGGCGGGCGGATCGCCGTCAACGTCGCCAACCTCGGCCGCAGGCCCTACCGGAGCCTGTCTTCGGACGTGATCCGCATCCTGCAGGACGACCTCCACCTCCTTCTCCGCGGCGAGCTCATCTGGCGCAAGGCAGAGGGTGCGAGCGGCTCCTGCGCCTGGGGCTCGTTCAAGAAGGCGGCGAACCCCGTGCTCCGCGACGTGACAGAGCGGGTGGTGGTGGCCAGCAAGGGGCGCTTCGACAGGGCCTTGCCGGCCGCCGAGCGGAGGGCGAGGGGACTGCCCTACCAGAGCACGCTGTCGACCGACGAGTTCATGTCGGCGACCCTCGACGTGTGGGACATACCTCCGGAGAGCGCGAGGAGGGTGGGGCACCCGGCACCGTTTCCTGTGGAGTTGCCGGAGCGCCTGATCCATCTGTACACCTACGCCGGGGACCTCGTCCTCGATCCGTTCATGGGGGCCGGCGCCACCCTTGTGGCCGCAGCCAAGCTTGGGCGTCGCTACGTCGGGTACGACCTGGATGCCACGTACGCCGAGGTCGCCCGCCAGCGGGTCGCCGCCGCCGGCCCGGCGGCGCAGGCGGTCGCCCAGCCCGGAGGCATACAGACGGTCGCGGCGCAGGTCCTCGAGGATGCCGGGTTCCGGGTCCTCGAGCGCAACAGCCGCCTGAAAGGGCTCGGGGTGACGGTGAGCCTGGTCGCCGCAGCCGCCGACGGCGTCCCCTGGTACTTCGACGTGACAGGCGGCTTCGTCACTCCCCGCACGGGTCTGCACCGCACCGCCACGGCATGGGCCTCCATCGGCAAGGCCCATGTGCTGGCCGGCCGTGGCATCTCGCCCCTCGTGCTCCTTACCTCGCACCTGCCGTCAAGACCGAGCGAAGCCGACGCGGCGCTGCGAGCAGCCGGCAAGGCGACTTTCTTCGACGCCATCGAACTGCTGTCCACAGCAGGGCAGGAGCGATTGCGGATCTACGCGGCGGGCGGGCGCCAGCACGAGCCGGTCGCCGGCTACTGGAGGCCCGCCGACATCGGGCCAAAGGCCGGTCACACGATGCTGCGGCTGTTCGACGAGGCCGCCATCGGGGCCGCGATGCCACGAAGGTCGCCGTCCTCGTCGAACCAGGACTCGGGCTGACCGAAGCCGGACGACTCCAGCATCGGGACGAGGGCCTGGTCCTGATCTCCCCCCAGCTCGAGAAAGAGCCAGCCGCCGAGACGAAGGAGCCGAGCAGCGGCCTCGACCACGCGGCGGACCAGATCCAAGCCGTCGCCACCTCCGTCGAGCGCCAGGCGAGGCTCGTAGCGCTGCACGTCGGCAGGAAGGAGGCGTATCTCGCCTGTCGGCACGTAGGGCGCCACCGCCGTGACGACGTCGAACATCCCGGACCCGAGCGCCTGGCCGAGGTCGGCGAGGACCACCCACACCCCGTTGCGGCGAGCGCAGGCGGCGGCACGCCGGTCGATGTCGACGCCGACGACCGTTGCCGACGGCCGTTCGGCCATCAAGTGAGCGGCGATGGCCCCCGCCCCCGTGCAGAGGTCGGCGGCCCGCCCACCGTTTACCGGAAGGAGGGAGGCGGCACACCGCGCCAGCTCCTGGCTCTGGAGCCTCGGTACGTAGACGCCAGGGTCGATCGAGAGCTCGTGGCCGCAGAACTGCAGCCTCCCGGTGATCCAGGCAAGCGGCTCTCCTTGCTCTCGCCTACACAACCACGCCTCCAGCGTGGCGTCGTCCGGAGCATGGGCGACCAGCTCCTCGGCCTCCTCGTCAGCCGCCACACAGCCGGCCACCACGAGCCGGTCGACAACTTGCCTCACCCACCCAGCTTGCCTCTCCGAAGGCGGTAGCCTCATCTCCTTGCTGCGTGCCAGGATCGAGGAGTTCGCCAAGCTCGGCGGGTTGGCACTCGACGAGTCGGCGGACGTGGCGGTGGAGGGGGTGGACCCGGTCGCGGCGACTCCGTTTCGCATTGGGGAAGGCGCCGCCACCGTACTGGCGCTGCTCGGGCAAGAGGCGGCTGGCATCGGCCAACTGCGGGGCCTTCCTCCCCAGGCGATCAGGGTGGACGTACGGCATGCTGCGGCTTCGTTGCACAGCTTCTTGCTCCTGCAAGTCGAAGGTGGCATAGCCGGGCTCTTCGGGTCGAGGGCTTTGCCGTTCCTGACACGGGTCGTCGAGTGCCGCCACGGGCGGTTCATCCACTTGCACGGGAGCTTCGACCCACCCGAGCGTGTCCTGCACGTACTCGGTCTCGGCGCCACTGCTGACGCTGCTGAAGTGTCAGGAGCACTGTCGGCACGCGACGCCTTCGAGGTCGAGGACGACCTTGCCGCCGCAGGGCTGTGCGGCGCCGTCTGCCGCACACCGGAGGAGTGGTGGGCACACCCGCAGGGACTGGCCCTCGCAGCGGCCCCGCTCGTCGAGATCACCCGCATCGGGGACGCCGATCCAAGGCCGTGGGACGAAGCCAACCGCCCTCTCGCCGGCGTACGGGTCCTCGACCTCACTCGCGTCCTGGCCGGCCCCACAGTGGCCCGGACTCTGGCAGAGCACGGTGCCGACGTCCTGCACATTTCGGCCCCCCACCTGCCTACCGTTCCCCTCTTCGAGATAGACACAGGGCACGGCAAGCGGCAGGCGAGCCTCGACCTGCGTGCTCAGGCAGACTTGGCAACGCTCCGAGGCCTCGCCGCGACTTGTGACGTCTTCTCGGACGGATTCCAGGCGGGCTCGCTCGCAAGGCGTGGGCTGGGTCCCGAGGAGCTGTCGTCGCTTCGGCCCGGGATCGTCTACGTGACAGAGAACGCCTACGGGCACAGCGGTCCGTGGCATGCCAGACCTGGCTGGGAGCAGCTGGCGCAAGCCGCCACAGGGGTGACGTGCCAGCAGTCGTCGCCGGTACCTGCGATCGTGCCGGCCGCCATGAACGACTACACGACGGGTTACCTCGGGGCACTCGGAGCCATGGTGGCGCTCCGCAGGCGAGCCGTGGAGGGAGGTTCGTGGCTCGTCGGCGTCTCGCTGGCGCGAACCGCCATGTGGTTCCAGGCCCTCGGAGCCGACCTGGATCCCGCAAGGGCTCAACCGTTGGGCGACCTGGCTCCCCTGATGGAGGCTCGCGACACGGGTTACGGGCACCTCAGCTTCTTGCGGCCGGCTCTCGAGATGTCGGCAACGCCGCCGTACTTCGCCGAGACCGTGCGCCCCCTGGGGTCCGATCCCCCCGTCTGGGCGGCCTGAGTCCGGGCCGGCTCCCGAGATCAAGGTAGCGTGACGCATGGCGCGGTTCACCCTGCACGGGGTCGCCCCGAATCGACCGGGGATCGTCGCGGCCGTGACACAGTCCCTCGCCCACGTCGGCTGCAACCTCGAGGACTGCCGCATGTCCTTGCTTCGTGGGCAGTTCTCGATCGTGCTCGTCCTCGAAGCACCGGGCGTGGCGAGCGGAGCGGCGGTCGAGGAGGCACTGGCGCCACTCCTCGAAGAGTTCGCTCTACAGCTGTTGGTCCGCCCCATCCAGGAAGACACCGACGGTCCCGACCTCGGGCACCTTGTCGTGATATCGGTGCACGGAGCCGATCATCCCGGCATTCTCGCCCGCACGGCGCTGGCGGTCGCAGCCGCCGGTGGGGACGTCGTCGATCTCGTCGGGCACGTCGTCCGGCAAGGCCAAGAGACGCCCTCGCACATCGAGATCACCGCCTCCATGACACACGAGGCGGTTCCGGAGCTGCGGGCGGCCCTCGGAGCGCTCGCCGCCGAGCTCGGGGTGCGCTATGACCTGAGCACGGCGGACAGTCCCTAGTCGACTGAGCGGTCCTGCAGGCTCGGCGACGGCTACGCGGGCGTTCCGGCCATATGCCCTTCTGTGAGGAGGCGGCATGGACACTGCATCGGTGACGGAGGCAAACGCCGGGCGGTTCGAGGCGCTTTACCACGCACACCGACCCGCCATATCGGACTACGTGCGGCGGCGCCTGAGCGGGCGGGACGTCGAGGATGTGGTCGCGCAGGTATTTCTCGTGGCTTGGCGGCGCTTCGGGGCGGTCCCCGCTCCTCCGGAGGATCGACTGTGGCTGTTCGGTGTCGCCCGTCGCGCCGTTGCCGACAATCGCCGTTCCACGCTCCGCAGGCTTCGCCTCCACTACAGGCTCGGCCAAGAGCTGAGGGGGCCGGCTGCCACGCCCGGAGCCTTCGGCACGCTCGCAAATCGGATGGAGGCTGCGCTACAACGCCTTCGGCCCGTCGAGCAGGAGGTTCTCCGCCTCGTCATATGGGAGGATCTCAGCCACGCCGAGGCATCGGCAGTGCTCGGCTGCTCGGTCAACGCCGTCGAGCTCAGGTATCGCCGTGCCAGGGCTCGGCTCAGCGAGGCCTTCCTGGCACCCGAGCCCGCCGATCGGCCAGAACAGCTGTCACAGACATCCATCCCCACCCCTGCACCATCCAGGAGTGGACAAGTGCAGGGAGCATCTATGCCACGAGCTTTGATCACCGGCATCACGGGACAAGACGGCCGCTATCTCGCCGAACTTCTCATCGGCAAGGGCTACCAGGTCCACGGGATGATCCGCGGGCAGAACAACCCCAAGGCCAAGATCGTCCAAGACGAGGTGCCCGAAGTCGAGCTGATCGACGGTGACCTGACGGACCTGTCGTCGCTCATCGCGGCGGTCGAGCAAGTACAGCCCGACGAGGTCTACAACCTGGCTGCGATCAGCTTCGTGAAGCTCTCGTTCACGCAGCCGGCGCTCACTGCGGACGTCAGCGGCTCGGGCGTGCTGAGGATGCTGGAAGCCATTCGGATAGTCGGCGGGGCGAACAACAGGATCCGCTTCTACCAGGCGGCAACCTCGGAGATGTTCGGCAAGGTGCACGAAGTGCCCCAGCGAGAGACGACGCCCTTCCACCCGCGCTCGCCCTACGGCACGGCCAAGGTCTTCGGCTACTACACGACCGCCAACTATCGCGAGTCCTACGGGATCCACGCCTCCAACGGCATCCTCTTCAACCACACGAGCCCCCGCAGGGGCCTTGAGTTCGTCGAGCGCAAGATCACGAACGCCGTCGCCAGGATCTCGCTCGGGCTGCAGGAGACCGTCACGCTCGGCAACCTCGACACGTCCCGGGACTTCGGCTACGCGGGCGACTACGTCGAAGCCATGTGGCGCATGCTGCGACAGGACGAGCCGGGCGACTACGTCGTCGCGACCGGAACGACCTGGTCGATCCGGCAAGTGCTCGAGCTCGCCTTCCGGGCGATCGGGATCGAGGACTGGTCGTCCTACGTCACCACCGACGACAGATTCCTCCGGCCGGCCGAAGTGGACCAGCTCGTCGGCGACGCCTCAAAGGCTAAGAGCGTCCTCGGCTGGGAGCCAAAGGTCGAGTTCCCCCAGGTCCTGGCGGAGATGGTCAATTGCGACATCGAGTCCGAGCGAGCCAAAGCCGGCGTGGCCTGAGGCTCCGCCGAACGGCTCACGTGTCACAATCTCGTCCGCTTCGGCGTCATACATTCGACCCAGGAAGCCCGAAGAAACGAGACAAGAGGAGACCCCATGCCAGTTCAGTGCAACGTCGTGCTGTACCCCGTTAGGGACGTCGAGGCGGCCAAGGCGATCTTCAGTGCCGTGTTGGGTGCCGGTCCCCACTCCGACGCGCCCTACTACGTCGGTTACTCCGTCAACGGTGTCGAGATCGGCCTGGTGCCGAATGGGCACGACCAGGACATGACTGGGCCTGTCCCATTCTTCGACGTGGACGACATTGCCGCCTCGCTCGGCAGCCTCCAGGCCGCCGGCGCGCAGGTGGTCCAAGAGCCGACCGACGTCGGCGGCGGGATGCTCGTCGCCAAGGTCAGCGACGCCGACGGCAACGGGATCGGCCTACGGCAGCAGCCGGCCGGCGCCTAGGGGCCGACGGACCCGAACTTCGAAGGACGAGGCACGATGGGCAAAGCCGCCGGGACGGGCGCCAAGTCGCCGGCGCCTCACCTGGCCGACGGCCACGACCTGATCCGCGTCTACGGCGCCCGGGAGAACAACCTCAAGGACGTCAGCGTCGAGATACCCAAGCGGCGGCTGACGGTCTTCACCGGTGTCTCGGGTTCGGGCAAGAGCTCTCTCGTCTTCGACACGATCGCGGCCGACTCGCGGCGGCTGATCAACGAGACTTACAGCACCTTCGTGCAGGGGTTCATGCCGACGTTGGCCCGGCCCGAGGTCGACGTTCTCGACGGGCTGACGACCGCCATCGTCGTCGACCAGCAACGGCTGGGCGGCGACATCCGCTCGACTGTCGGCACCGTGACCGACTGCAACGCCATGCTGCGCATCCTGTTCAGCCGGCTCGGGCAACCGCACATCGGGGCTCCCAGCGCCTTCGCCTTCAACGTCCCATCGGTCCGGGCCAGTGGTGTCATCACGGTTGAACGCGGTGCCCGCAAGACCGTGAGGGAGACCTTCACTCGCACCGGCGGCATGTGCCCGCGCTGCGAAGGCCGGGGGTCGGTCACCGACTTCGACTTGTCCCAGCTGTACGACGAGACCAAGTCGATCAACGAGGGCGCCATCACCATCCCCGGCTACAGCATCGACGGTTGGTACGGCCGCATCTTCAGCGGCTGTGGCTACTTCGACCCGGACAAGCCGATCCGCAAGTTCACCAAGACCGAGCTCGACGCCTTGCTCCACAAGGAGGCGACCAGGATCAAGGTGAACAACGTCAACTTGACGTACGAAGGCCTCATCCCGAGCATGCAGAAGTCGATCCTCTCCAAGGACGTCGACGCGCTGCAGCCGCACGTGCGCGCTTTCGTGGAACGGGCAGTGGTGTGGCTCGCCTGTCCCGACTGCGGCGGCACGCGGCTGAGCGAGGGGGCCCGCTCGTCGAAGATCAACGGCGCCAACATCGCCGACGCCTGTGCCATGCAGATCAGCGACCTCGCCGAGTGGGTGCGGGGTCTCGACGAACCGGCGGTGGCGCCGCTGCTGGAGTCGCTGCACCGCACGCTCGAGTCCCTGGCCGAGATCGGGCTCGGCTACCTAAGCCTCGAGCGCTCTTCGGGCACCCTGTCGGGCGGCGAGGCGCAGCGCCTCAAGATGGTCCGCCACTTGGCTTCCTCGCTCACCGACGTCACCTACATCTTCGACGAGCCGACTGCGGGCCTGCACCCTCATGACATCCAGCGGATGAACGACTTGCTGCTGCGACTGCGGGACAAGGGCAACACCGTGCTCGTCGTGGAACACGAGCCCGACACGATTTCCATCGCCGACCACGTCGTCGACCTCGGACCGGGCGCGGGCACCGGAGGAGGCACCGTCTGCTACGAGGGCACCGTGGCCGGGCTACGGGCCAGCGGCACCCTCGCCGGTCGCCATCTCGACGACAGGGCCGGCCCCAAGGAGACCTTGCGGGAGCCCACAGGCGCCCTGGAGATCCGAGGCGCCAAGGCGCACAACTTGTGCGACGTCGACGTCGACATCCCGCTCGGGGTGCTCGTCGTGGTGACCGGCGTCGCCGGCTCCGGCAAGAGCTCGCTGATCGGAAGCTCCGTGTCCGGCCGGGACGGTGTGGTCTCTGTCGACCAGACGCCGATCCGTGGCTCGCGACGCAGCAACCCGGCCACCTACAGCGGACTGCTCGATCCCATCCGCAAGGCCTTCGCCAAGGCGAACGGCGTGAAGCCCGCGCTCTTCAGTGCCAACTCCGAGGGCGCCTGCCCCAACTGCAACGGCGCCGGCGTCGTCTATACCGACCTGGCCATCATTGCCGGCGTCGCCGCCACCTGCGAGGAGTGCGAGGGGAAGCGGTTCCAGGCGTCAGTGCTGGACCACCACCTCGGCGGGCGAGACATCAGCGAGGTGCTGGCAATGTCGGTGACCGAGGCCGAGCAGTTCTTCGGCGCCGGCGAGGCTCCTATCCCGGCCGCACACGCCATCGTCGACAGGCTGGCCGACGTCGGGCTCGGCTACCTCATCCTCGGGCAGCCGCTCACCACGCTGTCGGGGGGCGAGCGGCAGCGGCTGAAGCTGGCCACCAACATGGCCAGCACCGGCGGCGTCTACGTCCTCGACGAGCCGACCAGCGGCCTCCACCTTGCCGACGTCGAGCACCTGCTCGGCCTGCTCGACCGGATCGTCGACTCCGGCAAGTCCGTCATCGTCATCGAGCACCACCAGGGGGTCATGGCACACGCCGACTGGATCATCGACCTCGGGCCAGGAGCCGGGCACAACGGCGGCCGGATCGTCTTCGAGGGCACACCGGCCGTCCTCGTCGCCACCCGCCCAACCCTCACCGGGGAGCACCTGGCCGCCTACGTCGGCTGAGGAGCCTGCGGCTGATCGCCGCCTCCAAACTGGGAGAGCGCCCACAGACTGCCCTTCAGGACATCACACGCCGCTGATACGGTTCGCCCGAGGAGGACTCCGAAGCCGAGGAGGTCGAACGAGGTTGGTGACGGCTTGGATGCGCGTCGCGGTCGTGCTGTTGGCTTGTGCTGCCGTGCTCTCCGGCTGCTCAGCCGCCCCGACCGGCGTCGTCAGTGGGTCGCTGTGGGTGAGCGGTGGTCCGGCGCCCGGATCCCCACACCGTGTGCCTGGCGAGATTCGCCTCTCAACTTGTCGTCGAAGGCGTCGATCACGCGCACCGTCGCAAGCAACGGCGAGTACACGATGACTGGCGTCCGGCCTGGGGCGTATCGGGTGAGCTGCACCTCACCCGAGATGGGTGGCGGCGCCTTGGGTAGCGGAGCAGGAGACGGCGACGTCCGCGTCGTCGCCGGTCGTACCACGAAGGCGAGCTGCGGGTGGTCGATCCCGTAGGACGGGTCAGGACGGGTCGAGACTTCGAGCACACCGGCGTCCTCGGGGTCCAAGGCGCATTGCGCCACCCGAGACTCGGGCGGTTGGCGTCCTGCTCCAACTCACGCTTGACTTCCTATCGCCGATAGGGAATAATCCTATTAGTGATAGGGACGACGAGGAGCGAAGGAGTGCGGGCGATGACGTCGGCTGACGACCCGCGCATGACGACGGGCAAGGTCGCACGACGCCGGGAAGCCAAGACCGCAACGATCCTCGCAGCCGCTTGGAAACTCGCGCGCACAGAAGGTGTGGCCGGGCTGTCGTTGCATGGCTTGGCCCGCGACCTCGGGATGCGCCAACCATCGCTCTACGAGTACTTCGGGTCAAAGAACGCGCTGTACGACGCGATGTTCGCGGACGGCAACCGGCGGCTTCTCGAGCGGCTGGAGACAACCACCTTCCCGCGTGAGCCCCGCGCCGCGCTGAGGAAGTACTTGAGGTCGTTCACCGCTTTCGCGCTCGAGGACCCGGCGCGCTGCGAGCTGCTGTTCGAGCGCCACATTCCAGGCTTCGCTCCATCACCGGAGTCGTATGCGCTCGCCGAGCAAGCACTCGAGCGCCTCGCCAAGCTGGCGCGCGACGCCGGGGTCACCGACCAAGGTGACATCGACTGCCTCGTGGCCATCACCGCAGGGCTCTTGCAGGCGCAGCTCAGCAACGACCCGAGCGGCAACCGCTGGATCCGTCACCTCAACCGTCTCATCGATATTTTCGTCGAGGACGCCATCGCAAGGAGAGCACGCTGATGAGCTCAGCCCGTATCACCCGATCCGAAGGTCGACGGGCTCAACGAGCTCCAGATCCGCGAGCGCCAGCGACTCTCCAATGAGGAGCTGGTCGCCCAGCTCACCACCATCGGACCGCAGGCGGTAAAGGGCCGATGGAGCACGCCGACTCCGATGCGCTACCTCCCCTTACCCTTCGGTCCGCCTGTCGGCTGGGCGCCGCTCAAATACCTCCTCGACGTCGGGTTCACTCGCGACGTGTGGGCGCACCGCATCGACATCCACCAAGCGATCGGTCGGCCCATGCGCCTCACTGCCGAGCACGACGGGCGCTTAGTCGCCGACATCGTGCTCGAATGGGCCGCCATCCATCGTCAGCCCTTTGAACTCGTGCTGGACGGGACGGCCGGCGGCAAGTTCAGCCAAGGCGTCGATGGCGAGCGCGTCGAGATCGACGCCCTCGATTTCATCCGAACCCTCTGCGGTCGCCTCCCTGGCAGCGGAGTCCTCGGCCACTCCCTACCGCTCTAAGCACAAGGAGAGAACACCATGGAAACTCGAATCGACGAGATCACCGATCGCATCTACCGGATGTCCACTTTCGTGCCCGACGTCGGACCAACTGGCTTCACGTTCAACCAGTTCCTTATCGACGCCGACGAACCGGCCATCTTCCATACCGGACCCCGCGCCATGTTCCCATCGGTTGCTGAGGCGATCGCCTCGGTGATGCCGCTCGACCGCCTGTGCTGGATCACTTTCGGTCATCTGGAAGCCGACGAGTGCGGCGCGATGAACCTGTTCCTCGCCGCCGCGCCCGCGCCCAAGTCGCCCACACCACCATCGGGTGCATGGTGTCGATCAACGACCTCGCTGACCGACCCCCCTTGCCTATCGGCCCCGACGCCTCCTTCGACCTCGGAGGCCGCCGTATCCGAAGCATCGATACGCCCCACGTGCCACACGGCTGGGACGCTCACGTTCTCTACGAGGAGACCACCGGCACGCTGTTCTGCGGCGACCTCCTGTCCCAGGTCGGAGACGGACCCGCCCTCGCCACGTCCGACCTTCTCGAAGCCGCAGCACAGACCGAGGACATGTTCGGCGCCACATGCCTAACGCCGAAGACGGCACCGACGATCCGCGGCCTTGCCGAGCTCGCCCCAACGACGCTCGCGATCATGCACGGCTCGTCCTACACGGGCGACGCAGCCAAGGCTCTGCTTGACCTCGCCGACGACTACGACCACCGTCCCGCGAGCGCGAGCTGACAGCTGCCCAGACGCCGGCTCGTGCGATACATAGGGTGGACCCGTGATCCTCCCCAAGGACCGTGACCGGCGCTTCGTCACCATCCGCCGCGGCGGGACGCTCACGGACTGCGACCACCGGCTTCTCGCTTTGTGGGCGGCCTCGTGCGCAGAGCACGTGCTGCCCTTCTTCGAGTCGGTGCAACCCTCGGATCGGCGGCCTCGCCAGGCGATCGAGCAGATCCGCGCATGGACAGCTCCCGGATGCGATTCGCCAACTCGTCCTCGACGATCAGCGACTACGCAACGACATCTGCTGGTCGGTCTTCGACCTCTGACGTAACCCCGGCTCCCCGTTCCGGCGGGCATGATGGAGAGGTCTCGTAGCTTGGTTGCTCAGTCGTAAGGAGGCGCAGCTTCAAATGACCGATTCAATCGCCACCACCCCCCTCGGCAGACTCCGCGGGTCGGAGGCCGCAGGTGCGTACGCATTCAAGGGGATCCCGTACGGCGCCTCGACGGCCGGCGAGAACAGATGGATGCCGCCGCAACCGCTCGAACCGTGGACAGGCATACGAGACGCTCTCGAGCTCGGTCCTTCCTGCCCGCAGCCGCAGCGCCGGCCGACAGGGTGGGCGCAGGAGATGTCAGAGAGCGAAGACTGCCTGGTCCTGAACGTCTGGACGCCGCACGTCGGTGACGACGGCGCCAAGCGCCCGGTCATGGTTTGGCTCCACGGCGGCGGTTACTCGATCGGGTCCGGCAGCTGGCCGATCTACGACGGCGCCGCCCTGGCGGCTCGCGGAGACGTCGTCGTCGTGACTGTCAACCATCGCCTCGGCGTGCTCGGGTACCTCTATCTCGCCGACGTCCCGGGTTGTGACATAGCAGCTGTTAACACCGGCATGCTCGACCTCGTCGCTTCGTTGGAGTGGGTGAGGGAGAACATTGCGTGTTTTGGCGGTGATGCTGACAACGTCACGATCTTCGGCGAGTCCGGCGGTGGCGCCAAGGTAAGCGCCCTCCACGTCATGCCGGCTGCTGAAGGCCTCTTCCACCGGGCGGTCGTGCAGAGCGGGCCCGGTCTCCGGCTGCAGGCTCCGGCGGATGCAACTGCCCAGTCGCTTCAGCTCTTGGCATCGCTCGGCATCGAGCCCGGCCCGAGGGCGTTCGAGGCGTTGCAATCGGCTGCGGCCGGGGCACTGGTGAAAGCGGCGAATGATCTGACGGGCGGCGCCATGGGTGCGCTCCACCCGGTGCTCGACGGGATCACGACGACCGCCCATCCGAGTGCCGCCTTTGCCCTCGGAACCGCTTTCGACGTGCCGCTCCTCATAGGGCGCAACAAAGACGAAGGCACTCTCATGCTTGCCTCCGACCCGGTCCTTGGCGATCCCGACTCGCTCGACGAGGACGGCCTACGAGCGCGCCTGGCGCCAGTGCTCGGCGAGAGGAGTGCCGAACTGCTCGACCACTACCGGGCGGTGTACGCGGGAGCCAGCAACCTCGACTTGTTGATCGCCCTCCGAACGGACTCGTTCATGGGAATCGGCACGGCGCGCCTGGCCGAACAGAAGCTCGCCGGCTCGACTCGCACTCCCGTCTACAACTACCGGTTCAACTGGGCGGCCGGCCCGCTGAGGTCGGCGCATGGCTTCGAGATTCCGTTCGTGTTCGGCAACGTCCGGGAGCCGATCATGCGGCCGAGCCCTCGGCGTACTCTGCTGGCCGAGCGCATGAGCGAGGCGTGGCTCGCCTTTGCCAGGACAGGCGACCCAAGCCATGCGGGGTTGCCCGAGTGGCCGCCCTATTCCCTCGAGGATCGGGCGACGATGATCTTCGACGCCGACGAGTGCGCCGTTGGGCCCGACCCGTTCGAGGAAGTGCACGATCTGTGGCGGATCGAAGGAGCCCAAGCTCCGACCGAGGTCGTGATCTGAACGACGTCCGCAATTTGCGTGCTACACACCATTAGCGTGATACCCTCGCCGAGTGGGCCGGAACCTCACCGTTCATCTCGACGACGTCACCATCCATAAGGCGAAGGTGCTTGCTGCTCGTCGTGCTACTTCACTCAGCAAGCTCGTTGCCGGCGAGATCGAGAGGTTGGTTGACGAGGACGACGTCTACCAACAGTCGCAGCAGACGGCGCTCGCTCAGTTGGGGCAGGGCTTCCGCCTCGGCGGCGGATCACTGCCGGATCGGTCGTCGCTCCATGATCGGTGAACGGGTCTTTGTCGACACCAACGTTCTCGTCTACTCGTACGACAGCGACGCCGGTATCAAACATAACACCGCTCAAGCTGTCCTCAGAGAGCTCTGGGAGTCGCGCACCGGAGCGGTGAGTACGCAGGTGCTCCAGGAGTTCTACGTGACCGTGACCCGCAAGTTGGCGAAGCCGCTCGCCAGAAAGCTCGCACGGGAAGTCATCGGCACCTACGCGGCGTGGCCGGTCCACCGACCTCAGGTCGCGGACCTGATCGCCGCCTCCGAGCTGGGAGAGCGCTACAGACTGTCCTTCTGGGATGCTCTCGTGATCGCCTCGGCACAGCGTTCGCAAGCCCATACTCTTGTCTCCGAAGACCTCCAAGACGGCCAGCGCTTCGGGGACCTGATCATCGTCAACCCGTTCTCGGCATCGCAGACGGCCAACCACCCCGGCGCTCAAGCGGGCCGCAGGCCACGGTGACCCACAGGGTCAGGCTCACGTTCGCATCACGGCTGCTTCCAGCAGTACCGGACGTCAGGATCAAGGGGCCAAGCCGAGCGACCGAGAGCTACGATTCCTGTACGCGACGACGATTCCCGCGGCCGGGGCCCGAGCTCACTTCTCCAGGACGAGGTCGACCGGTGGTAGGGCCAAGACAGCTATCTCGGTGGGCTTGGCCTGTTGCCTCGTGGGCCCTCTGGCGTCGGTGTCACTGGCGGGCACCAAGCATCCAGCAGCGCAGTCAGTGGCACCCGCCAGCGGCCATCACACAGCGGTCAACACTCGTCGTGACACCCTGGAGACCGAGATCGACCAGTACTCGTCGACTTTGCTTCGTGGGCGGGCGGCACTCCGACGTCGCTGACCTGGGTGGCATCCACGGCCGGAGCCGCGACCGCGGTGATCGGCCTGGGTCCGACCGCTTCTGATACCACGGTCTCTGATACCTCGGTCTATGTGGCCGAAGTGAGCAGTGGGCCGTTTTCTCTCCCAGACGCGAGCTCTCGCCCGGGTGAGCCGGCCGATGCGAGTACGGGCGTCAGCGCCGTAACGTCCTCGTCCGTGCTTGTCCTCGAGGTCGACGCGTCTACATGGACAGCCCTCGGATACGGCATACTGCCGCCGATGAGTCTGGCGCCGCTTGGCTCAGTAGAAACGGACCCCCTCTCCGGTATCTCCCTCAAGACACCGGCACAATTCCGCCAACAATTCAACCTCGCGCCTCCTACGTCACCAACCCGACGGTAGCCCGCGCGCTGTACGGGATGGCGGGATGAAGCGGTGACGGCGCCGGGCGGGTGGAACCACAACATCCAGTACGGCCGCGAACTGCTGAAGATGGTGCCCGCCGGTGCGACCGAGGCACTCGACGTGGGCTGCGGGGAGGGCTGGCTCGTCCGTGATCTCCATCTGACCCTGGCTCACGTCACGGGCATCGATGCTGACGAAGGCTGCATCGCCCAAGCCCGCGCTCACGGCGCCCTCGACGGTGTCGAGTACCTGGACGGCGATGTCCTTACCTACCCGTTCGAGCCGGCGTCGTTCGACTTCGTCACCAGTGTCGCCTCCCTGCACCACCTCGACGAGGAGGCCGGGCTTCGACGCATGGCGAGCCTGCTCCGCCCCGGCGGCACGCTGGCCGTCGTGGGCCTTGCCCGGAGCCACTCGGTGGCAGACATCGCCTATGACCTGGCCGGCGCCTTCGCCACCCGTGCCCACAAGCTCACGAAGACGTACTGGGAGACTCCCGCACCCAAGATCTGGCCCCCTCCGCACACATATGGCCAACTGAGACGGCTGTCCGAGACGACCTTGCCGGGTAGTCACTTCAGACGACGGGCGATGTGGCGTTACGTCCTTACCTGGACCAAGCCGGCGCCCATCTAGACGCCGTCTCGGGCGGGCTCACACTGGTGGACGCCCAGCACCCCGACGGTCGTCGGTCACTGAGACGACCTGCACGAGCGCGTTGAGCTCCAAGCTCGAGCGGCGATCGCCCGCCTGCTGGTCGATCCACCCGACTGTGACGTCGAGATGCTCGGGAGCCCATCGAGTCTCGTGGTGCTGGCCGTCGGCGAGGGTACGACCGAGCATCGTGAGACCGATCGTGTCGGCGTGTACCGCCGCGTGGGCGAGGGCTGACCGTCCGTTGACGCGGACCAGGATTGGTACGGGTTTCTGTAGAGGTCGCAGCGTTGACACGCCCTCCAGGTGGTAGTGCTCTCCTGCCCAGGTGACGCTCTCGCCGTCAAGCAGACGACGGAGGAACTCCACCGACTCGGCCAAGCGGGCCTTGCGCAGCGCCGGTGGGTCGAAGGGGATTCCCGCCGCCGCGTACTCGGTGAACGCATGCCCTGCGCCGATGCCGACCTCGAGGCGGCCGCCGGAGAGGCGGTCCAGGCTGGCGAGCTCTTGGCCAAGAAGCGCCGGGTGGTGGAAGTCGTTGTTGAGCACAAGGGGGCAGAGGCGGATGCGGCTCGTCCAGCCGGCCGCTGCAGCGAGCATCGAGAGTGCCGAGAAGTGCCAGCCGAGATGGTCGAAGCTGCAAAGCACGTCGAAGCCGGCCTCCTCGGCGGCCATCGCCTGGCGGCGGAGCGCGGCGGCATCGTTGTCGCTGGCACGCATCTGGTAGCCGAACCGGAAGGGTCGCACGGCGTCGAGCCTAGGAGTCTGCCGGCGGCAAGGTGGGCCGTCTCACGCGTCAATTTGCCCTCCGAAACGTACGTCCGGCGGCCCACCTCCGATCCCCCCACCTGCCCGCGGGACATGTCGCCCCCCGATCGATCGTCAACCGATATAGGATAGGGACGTGCCACGCGACAGAACCGGGAGCAACCAAGAGCCGGCCCACGAAGAGGCCCTCGCCGGGTTCGGGCGCTACGCCGGGCCGGCCACTCTCATCCTTGCCAGCCTCGCCGAGGGACCGAGGCACGGATACGCCCTCACCAAGGACATCGAGTCCTTCGCCGGGGTCCGCTTGGCGCCCGGAACCCTCTATGAGGCGCTCGCCCGGCTTGAGGGTCAAGGCCTCATCGAGGCCATGGAGAGCCACGACCGCCGGCGCCCTTACCAGCTGACGGCTGTGGGCGTGGCAACGCTGCGGGCTCACCTCGACGCCCAGCGTCGCGTCGCCGATGTCGGGCTGCGCCGCCTGGCCGCCAGCTGGGGCGTCGCGTGACCGACCTGCAAACAACGGAGCGACGAGCCGAGTGGCTGCTCGAGGACGAGCAGCAGATCATCGCTCTGAGCGAGGCGTACAACCGACTGGACAAGATGGTCGGCCGCGGAGAGTTCGCAATCGGCAAAGACGTGTCCGACGAGCTGCACGCGCTTGTCGCCAGGCACGAAGCGATCGACGCGGGACGCTTTCGCGGTGAGGGCACCGCGAGCGGCGGCGGGAGCGTCAGCCTCGCCGACGGCGGCTGGGTCGAAGGCACCGAGCACGGCGAAGGAGGCGTGCTGCTCCGTCAGCACTTCGACGACCTCGCGTCATACCTGGCGACGGTAGAGGACCCGCGCCGCCGAGCGCTCATCTACTTCGCGTCGGCGACCCGCCGCCAGTTCTACTTCGACGGGAACACGCGAACCGCGAGACTCATAATGACCGGCGAGCTCATGTCGTCCGGCTACGACGTCGTGAGCATCCCCTTCAGTCGCAGACTGGAGTTCAACAACGCCCTCGACACGCTATTCAGCAAGGACGACGGCACGGCGCTGCTCCGCTTCCTCACCACCTGCACGCTCACCTGACCCGACCGGAGCGTAGAGCACGCCTCTCTGGCGCGGAGTGGTGGCGGACCCTCCTCCAGACCGTCGCCGAGGTCGCAGCCGACTGGGCCGCTGCAAACGCTCAGGGGACGCTGCCCGCGGGCACGATCCATTGTGTGGGCTGGCCTGTCACCCGGGCGATGAGGTCGAAGTCGTGGTCGTAATGGAGCACAACCAACTCGGCGGCTTCGGCTGCGGCGGCAATGAGGAGGTCGGCGATCTTCGCACCTCGCTGCTGGCTTCGATCGGCGAGGGCGTCCTGCACTGCCGCCGCTCGGTCGAGCATGTGCTGACCCATCGCGACGAACGGCCAATCGGCACGAGCAGTCCGCATCGCTCGATGTGCGGCAGGGCTGGTCGACGAGAAACCGGCCTCAAGGTCTGTCGGCGTGCACCGTGCCACCAAACCGGCCTCGAGAAGCGGGTCGAGGCGCGCAGCGACCCCTGGCCGCGATCGTCGCGACAGTGCCGAGATATCGCCCAGATAGAAGGGCCTCAGCCCCACGCGGCTCGACGAAGCTCAGGATCGGCCATCTCGTCGGACACGGCTTGGCGTTGCGCCAGTAGGGCACGGCGTCGGCGCTCAAGGGCCAGCACCTCATCGAAGGCGGTATCCACGGTGGCCTTGAGGGTTCGGGTCCCAAGGAGGGTCCTCACCTCATCTAGCTTGTCGTCGTCGACATCGATCAGCCGCTTCGTCACAGAGGTAAGGATATCTCGCTTCTCAGCGGTAGATAGCCTCCTGGTGGTGTCACGACACCTTGATTCACCAGGTCAATCGTCAGCATCGCCTCGCTGGCGGTCCGATCGGGCAGACCAGCCCACGCGCGATGGCGGTTCATCGTAGCCTGATCTTGACATAATCTCCAATATGTGCAACTATATGTCCCATGGAAGATACCGTTTTCACTTCGAGCGTCCACTACCGGGATCCGAAGGCTGCGCTGGCGTGGCTCGGGCAAGCTTTTGGTTTCGAGGTGTCGATGGCCATCGAAGGACCGCCCGAGGCGCCCGAGATGTGCCATTACGAGATGAGCTGCGACGGCCGGGGACGGATCATGGTCGGCGGCGAGTGGGCCGAATGGGTCCGCAGCCCTGCCAACCTCGGCGAGGTGAACACCCAGTACGTCCACGTGCATCTCCCCGGCGGGTTGGACGAGCACTGCGAGCGGGCGCGATCCGCCGGGGCCACCATCATCGCCGAGCCGGAGGACGAGTTCTACGGCGACCGCACCTATCGGGCCGCCGACCTCGAAGGTCATCGCTGGAGCTTCTCTGCCCACGTCCGTGACGTCACCCGCGCCGATGCCGAGGCTGCCATCGGGCAATCGATCAGCGCCGTCGACTGGCAGTGAGCGACTCGGCGACCGCCCGTCTCGACAACACGCTGGCCGCACTGGCCGATCCGATCCGACGACGAACCGTCGAGCTGCTGGCCGAACGACCCCGCCGGGCCGGCGAGCTCGCCAGCGACCTCGGCACCACGCCCTCGACGATGAGCAAGCACTTGCGGGTGCTGCGTCAAGAAGGCCTCGTCACCGAGAGCCACCCCGACTTCGACGCCCGGGTCCGGATCTACACGCTTCACACCGCGCCGATGACCGAGCTGCGCAGCTGGCTCGACATCGCCGAGCAAGGCTGGGCCGAACAGCTCACGGCCTTCGCCGCACACCTGGAACGTGACCCATGACCGCCGGCTCCCGTGTCCTCGTGGCCCTTCGGGTACCCGTCTCCGCCGAACGAGCCTTCGCCGCCTTCACCGAGCAGATCGGCGAGTGGTGGCAACCCAGCGGGCTCTTCCAATTCAGCCCGGGACGAACCGGCACCCTCGCCTTCGAACCCGGCCCGGACGGGCGACTCGTCGAGACCTACCTCGAGGGCGAGCCATTCGTCGTCGGACAGATCCACGTCTGGGACCCACCCCACCGCCTCGCACTCACCTGGCGCCACGCCAACTTCGCAATCGACCAGGAGACCGAGCTGCACGTACGTTTCGACGTCATCGACGAAGCCGCGGAGCAGACCCGCGTCACCGTCGAGCACTACGGCTGGGACACCATCCCGGCGGCGCACGCTGCCCGCCACGGCTTCCCCTTGGCGAGCTTCCAGCTCCGCTACGCGGAGTGGTGGCGGACGCTCCTCCAAGCCGTCGGCGAGGTCGCACGCGACCAGCCGCTTCCGCCAGGATCAGCTCTGCCGGCCAAGTAACCCCTCGCTACGAGTTGCGTCGTCGACTACGGCGGTACCAGCGAAGCCCACAGCCCGCCTTGGAGGCCGCCAACTGACGAAGGTAGCGTCGCGTATGTGTCCACTTCCACGTCCTCGTTCACCTCAATGGACGACTATCTGGCCGTCCCCCGCATCACCGGCCTGGTTCTGGCCCCCGACGGGTCCCGCCTAATAGCGCCAGTCCAGACCCTGGCACCGGACGGCAAGAAGTTCCTCACCGCGCTGTGGCAGATCGACCCCTCCGGAGGGCCCGGTTGGCGGTTGACCCGCTCGGCCGAGGGCGAAGGCGGGCCTGCGTTTACCCCTGAAGGAGACGTGCTTTTCGTGTCCCGCCGGCCCGACCCGGAGGCCGAGAAGCCACCGGCAGACGACGAGCGCCGGCCCGGATTGTGGCGGCTGCCGGCGGGCGGGGGCGAAGCTTCAGTAGTGCTGGAACGGGCGGGCGGGGTGGGGTCGGTGTTGGTTGCGGCTGCGTCAGGCCGGACCGTGGTCACCGCGCCGGCTCTGCACGGTGACGCCGACACCGACGGGGACCGCCGGGAGAAGCGACGCAAGCTCGCGGTGAGCGCCGTCTTGCACGAGTCGTCGCCAGTCCGCCACTGGGACCACGACTTGGGGCCTGACGGGAACCGCCACTTCGCCGTCGATCTGAATGAGGAAACGGGCTGGACCCTACGGGACTTGACCCCTGGCGCCGGGAACGCCCTGATCGACGCGTCGGCGCGCTTGAGCGACGACGGGGAGATCCTGTTCACCGACTGGTGGGTGACCCACCCCGGGGGGAGGGAGTCGGTGCAGGTGGTGGCCATCGACACCGAATCGGGTTCGTCGACGGTGCTGTCCGCGGTTGGGCGGGACTTCTCGTCGCCGGCCGTAGCGCCGGACGGGTCGTGGCTGGTCTTCGTGGATTGCCGAACCGAGACCCCCGATACCTGCCCGTCCTACACCCTGTCGATCGTGTACCGGCAGGGTGGGGACGGACCTGACGGGGACCATCGCTGGGCGCCCGACGAGCGGCGAGACCTGCTCCCCGGGTTCGCCCTGTGGCCGCGCAACCCGGTTACCGGACGGGGCTCCGACGCCGTGTACTTCACCGCTGACGAGGACGGCCACTCGCCCGTGTTCAGAGTCGAGGTGGCGACGGGTGAGGTGACCCGGCTCACCCGGAGCGGCGCCTACTCCAACCTCTGCCCTTCGCCCGACGGCAACACGCTTTACGCGCTGCGCAACCACATCGACTCACCTGCTCGCCCCGTTCGCCTCGACGCCAGGCAGTGCGACCAGGATCCCGTGTTCTTGGCGGGGCCGGGCGAGGTCGGGCAGCTGCCCGGCCGGCTGGACGAGGTCACCACCGTCGCCGGCGACGGGACGGCTATCCGGGCCTGGTTGGCCCACCCCGACTCGCCCGAGCCGGCGCCGCTGCTGCTGTGGGTGCACGGAGGTCCCCTGGCGAGCTGGAACACGTGGAGCTGGCGGTGGAACCCGTGGTTGATGGTGGCCAGAGGATGGGCGGTGCTACTGCCCGACCCCGGGCTGTCGACCGGTTACGGCGACGCGATGGTGCAGCGAGCGTGGGGCAAGTGGGGACCGGTTCCCTTCGCCGACATCATGGCCGTAACCGACGCCGCCGTGGCGCGGCCCGACATCGACGGCGAGCGCACGGCGATGATGGGCGGCTCGTACGGGGGATACATGGCGAACTGGGTCGCCGGCCACACCGACCGCTTCGGCGCCATCGTCACCCACGCCAGCCTGTGGTCGCTCGGTCACTTCATCGGCACCACCGATCATCCCGGTGGGTGGACCACCGAGTGGAGATACCCGGACGAGGCCCCCGAGCGCTACGAGCTCAACTCGCCCCACCTGCACTGGGACTCGATCAGCACCCCAATCCTTGTCATCCACGGCGACAAGGACTACCGGGTTCCGGTGGGCGAGGGTCTGGATCTGTGGACGGCGCTGGTCCGCAATCAGGTCCCGGCCAAGTTCCTGTACTTCCCCGACGAGGGCCACTGGATCCTCAAGCCCGGCAACGTGCGCCTGTGGTACGAGACCGTCCACGTCTTCCTCGAGCACTACGTGCTGGGCAAGGAGTGGGTCCGCCCCGAGCTGCTCTGAGTCTCGGGATCTCTGAGCTCGGGCCGGGGCCCGCGAACGAAGCGGGATCGCCGGGCGCTCCACGGCGGCGAAGTCCGCCGGGAAATCCAACTCGACGCCCCCGGCGGCATAAGCTGAAGGCGAGGGGAAACGCTGCGCATGAGTTGGGGGGTTCTGTGAGACCGAGAGCGTTGTTCGCCGAGTTCCTGGGCACCGGACTGCTCGTGTTCTTCGGGGCGGGCACCGCGATGCTCAGCTTCGGGTTCAAGGTCGCGGGCATGAGCAACTCCTCGGGCGTGATTGCCACGGCGCTCGCGTT
>JBOGHW010000047.1:0-11248 GCA_050744865.1 Acidimicrobiales bacterium
CCTGGGCGGCCGATCGGCCGGCCGAAGCCCTGGATCGTGCTCGGGCCGTCGTTGCCCAAGCCGCCAGGGGCGATCTCCAAGTCAGTCACGGCACAATCCGGTGGGCCTGGCCGCTGGCCTCCCGCTCTGCCCGCGCCGTCGGGGACGACCGGGCCGTTGCCGAGCTCGTCGCCATTTTGGACGCCCACCCGATCGGCCACCTCTCGCCGATCCTGCGGGCCGAACGCCAGCTGGCCAGGGCTTGCGCCAAATCCGATGCCGACGACGACGGGGCCGATGCCGCCTTCACAGCTGCGGTAGTGGCCCTTCGCCGCGCCACCAGCCCGTACCACTTGGCCCACGGGTTGCTCGACCACGCCTCCTACCTCGCCCACAGCGGTGACACCGAGGCGGCGAAGGCATCCGTCGCAGAAGCTAGAGAGATCGGGCTCGGTCTTGGCTGCCCGCCACTTGTGGAGCGTGCCGACAGTCTGGCAAAGGAACTGGCTCCGACTGCCTGAATCGGTTTGTCGTCGCAACGATGGGTATCCCTGTGACTCGGTCGATGACGGCGGGCGTGTCGGGCATTCGGCGCCCGCCGGAGCTACGTAGCAGCGATCAGCGCGCAGTGTTATGCCGGGTAGCACACCGTTGGGACATTCTCCCGGCTCAGAACTGGCGTCCGAACGCGGTCATCCGCTCAGGCCAATGAACTACGAATAGCGTCCGGAGAAGCAGGGTGCGCCTTGGTCACCTTGTGATCCGTGAAATTCTGTAGCTGGCACTTTGGACAACTGCGAAGCAGGTCCCGCTGCTCGAGCAGTGCGTCCTTCTCGGCGGTGACGTCGAGGCCCATCCCGAACTGGTCGGGTGCCATTGCCGGACCAAGGCCGAGTCCTCGCACGCGAAGGTGTGGCTTTTCCGTGGAGAGCTTGGCTTGCTCGTGAGTGAGCAACCAGGCTGTGCCACAGTTGCTGCAAAGGCGCTCTACGAGCTGTTCGTGACCGAGCACGGGTTAATTCTACTACCTAGCCCGGCAACCAGGGGTCTCTCGGTTGCTGCTCGTTCGTCGCTCTGTCTACGGCATCGTCTTGTTACGGATCGAGGCGCCGGTGAGCTCGAACACCCGGCGCTGCAGCGGCGTCGGCGCAGCGCTGGCCTTGGCAAGGCATCTGGCCTCGTCGCGCTGCCGTTCCATCTCCGTTGGAGTGATCCGGCGATGACCGACGACCTCGACGATAGAGCCGACCTAGTCCGCGTCTACGGACAGGTACTCCGCGAAGGTACCGACAGGTCGCCGCCGTCGGCTGCTATGGCCTGGGGACGTCGGACTTGTAACTCGTGCTCGCGACGACTCGGACGAGGGCCCCGCTCGAAGCGACCACCTCGGTGACCGAATTGCCGTAGCAGTTGGTAACAAAGAGGTCGCCCCCGTCGACTGCGATGGCGTCCGGGTAGTCGAACTTGTAGCTCGCGCCCGCGATCACCCGGACGAGAGCGCCGCTCGAAGCAGCCAGCTCGGTGACCGAGTTGCCGCCGAAATTGGCAACGAAGAGGTCGCCGCCGTCGGCTGCTATGGCATGAGGGTAGGCGAACTCGTAGCTCGCGCTCGCGATCACGCGGAGGACGGCGCCGCTCGAAGCAGCCACCTCGATGACCGAGTTGGCGCCCACGTTGGCAACGAAGGGGTCGCCGTCATCGACGGCTATTCCGGAAGGTAGCTCGAACTCGTAGTTCACGCCCGTAATGACCCGCACGAGGGCGCCGCTCAAAGCAGCCAACTCGGTCACCGAAGAGCCTTGGAGGTTGGCGACGAAGAGGTCCCCGCCGTCGACTGCCATGGCATAGGGGTCGTCGAACTCGTATATCGCGCCCCTGATGACCCGGACGAGGTCGCCGCTCGAAGCAGCCAGCTCGGTGACCGAATTGCCGTTGCCGTTGGCGACGAAGAGGTCGCCGCCGTCGGCCGTGATGGCATAAGGCTCGTCGAACTTGTAGCTCGCGCCAGTAATCACCCGGACGAGGGCGCCGCTCGAAGCAGCCAACTCAGTTACGGAGTTGCCGCTGCTGTTGGCGACGAAGAGGTCGCCGCCGTCGGCTGCTATGGAATAAGGCTCGTCGAACTCGTACTTGGCGCCAGTGATGAACCGGACGAGGTCGCCGCTCGAAGCAGTCATTTCGGTGACCGAGTTGCCGTTGAGGTTGACAACGAAGAGGTCTGGGCCATCGACGGCAACGCCGTAAGGTATGTCGAAGTTGTAGCTCGCGCCCCTGACGACCCGGACGAGGGCGCCGCTCAAAGCAGCCAACTCGGTCACCGAATTCCCGAGGTAGTTGGCAACGAAGAGGTCGGCGCCATCGGCGGTTATGGCATAAGGCTCGTCGAACTTGTATTTCGCGCCAGTGACGACCCGGACGAGCGCCCCGCTTGAAGCAACCACCTCAGTTACCGAAAAGCTGAGGCCGTTGACAACAAAGAGGTCGGCACCATCGATTGCTATGGCATAAGGCTCGTCGAACTTGTAGGTTGCGGCAGCGATGACCCGGACGAGGTCGCCGCTCGAAGCAACCACCTCGGTGACCGAGCGGCCGAGGTAGTTGGCAACGAAGAGGTCGCCGCCGTCGGCTGCTATGGCATAAGGCTCGTCGAACTCGTAGCTCGCACCGATGATGACCCGCACGAGGGCGCCGCTCGAAGCAGCCAGCTCGGTCACCGACTTGCCGTACCTGTTGGCAACGAAGAGGTCGGCGCCATCGGTTGCTAGCGCGTCAGGTCTGTTGAACCTGTAGCTCGCGCCCGTGATGACCCGCACGAGGGCGCCGCTCGAAGCAGCCAACTCGGTGACCGACTTACCATTGAGGTTGGCAACGAAGAGGTCGCCGCCGTCGGCTGCTATGGCATCAGGGCCGGCGAGCTGGTAGCTCGCGCCCTTGATGACCCGGACGAGGGCGCCGCTCGAAGCAGCCAACTCGGTCACCGACTTTCCGTCGAGGTTGGCAACGAAGAGGTCTCCGCCGTCGGCTGCTATGGCATAAGGCCCGTCGAACTTGTAACTCCCGCCCGTGATGACCCTGACGAAGGCGCCGCTCGAAGCCGCCACCTCGGTGACCGAGTTGCCGAGGTAGTTGGCAACGAAGAGGTCGCCGCCGTCGGCTGCTATGGCGCGAGGACTGTCGAATCCAGCTGCAACGACATGCGTGTCAGTCAACCGGGGATGCAAAGGGGTCGCAGCTGCGGTCGACGCCGAGTTCGGCATCACGAGAGCGATCGTAAGTATGAGGAACCCACCCCGCTTGAGCACCGCAGGGCATCGGGCGGAGAAACGGGACCCGCTGACTCTAGAGCGACTCAAACTCATCGTTCACCTCTTCACATTCATCTGGTGGCATCTCGCTGAACGTGCAAAGCCTGCCGACCGTGCAAAGCCTGCTGACGCCGTTCCTTCAATAGTACGCGGGCGGCTGTGACGGTGGCGAGACACCCCTGTTCTCAGCGAGGCGCTGGCCGACCACTTCCACGGAACTCCTCACCGAGGTGAAGCTCGAGTGGCGGGCGCTCTTCCAGTCCTCCTCGGTGGGAAGCGCGACCGGGTGACGGGGTGCTCGAAGTCGTCCTCAACCTCGCCAGCGGCGGGGTGGAGCTGCGGCTAGTTGGTGGCGAGGCGTTTTGGCACGCCGACATCGGCCGCCGTCCCTGGGCTGCCTCAGGCGCCGCAGGTCCAAACGGGACCGGCGTTGGTCGACCGGCGTCACCCTCCTGACACCTGCGACTCGCCGCTGAAGCTGGAGACTGTCAGGTCGCAGTCGCCGAAGTTCCGCGCAGGAGGCGCCGGGGCTGTGATCATCTGCCAGATGGAAGTCTGTGTGCCACCACCGCCCGGGAGACCGGAAGCCAACGAAGTGATGACGGGGCACGTTCCGGAGGCGGCCCCACCGGAGACCTCGACGTAGACGGTGGATCCGGGCTGCATCGTGAAAGGAGTACCAGCGGAGGGCGCCGCCGGCTGCACCGGCTTGGAGGACTCCTGACCGATGGCGACCACGACGATCGGGAAGGCGCCCATCTCGCAGGGTTGTGAGCTGATGTTCTTGAAGGCCAGGACTAGTTGCCAGGCGGGACTGTCCGGTGGATCGCCTGCCAAGACGCGATCGCTGATCTGCACAGTGGACGCGTCGCAGTCCGGCGCGCCGGACGATCCTGTGATCCCGGACACGCCACTGAGTCCACCGACGCCCGCCACGCCGCTGACTCCACTGCTGACTCCGCTGACGCCGGACACGCCCGACATACCGCTGGAGGGCGACAACCCGTGCCCACCTACAGAGGCTGCTTGGGCTACGACGATACCGAGGCCCACGGTGAGCACCGAGACGGTGCCCACGGCAGCGCCACGGCGGATATTATGGCGTCGTTGTGCCAATACCTTACCGCGCCGCAGCGCCTCGACAGCCAACTTCGACGGATGCACGGACTCAGGCGTGTCAGGCATGGAATGTCTCCTCAGCATGTGTGCCGACCTCCGCCCGTAGGGTGACGAGGGCTCGGTTGATATGGGTCTTTGCGGTCTCGGCGCCGACGCCCATTGCCTGTGCTGTCTCGGCGATCGGCAGGTCGGCGAAGTAGTGAAGGGCGATCGCCTCCCGCTGCCGAACGGGCAGCTGTCGCATCGCCTTTCGAAGCAGCTCACGGTTGACAACGTCGTCGTCTAGCCGGCCATCGCCGGATGCCGGCAAGGCAGACCAACGCCGCAAGGAGGCAGCTCTCCGCCTGCCCGAAGAGTGGGCCGACAGCGCCAGGTTGGTCACCACTCGGAACACCCAGGCTCGTCGGTAGTGTGCCACGCCGATCTCGGTCCAGTGGGCGTAGGCCCGCGCCAACGCTTCGGCAGCGATGTCGTCGGGGTCGACTCCCGACGGCGAGAGGCGGGAGCTAGTGCGCTTGAGGTCTGTCTCAATCTCGGTCACGAAGGCGACGAACTCGTCATCCGTCGAGCGCCGCTCTGCTGAGGCGGGAGTGGCCAACTTCGCCTCCTCGGTCGCCGAGGTGGGCGGCAACGACGTCAAGCTCGCCGCGCGGCCCCGGTACCCAGCGGTCGTCGACATATGCAACATCAATTTATTCAACTCGCCTGAGAGTCGGAGCGGGGGACAGGCCGTCGACGACCACCCACGCAGGATCTTGTCGCGCGCCTGGCAAGCAATACCACCAGGACGCCGTCACTCGACGTTTCTCAGGTTGAGCAGCAGGGGGGCCGCCGAGGCCGCCGAGGCCATCGGTGACGAGAAGAGTTTCGATGAAGTACCCCGCGCGACCGTCGACGCCCACAGTCGGGTGAATGTTGGGTGGCGATCGCGCCGAACCGGCTCGCCACGGGCCGGGTGCGGTAGCCGCTGCTGCCGCTCGTCGATGCCGAGGATGCGCCAATTGTTGATGGCGAGGCTGGTGATATGCGTTCTGCCGGTCGAGCTCAGGCTGCGGTGACGTGGACGGCGATGCCGAGCTCTCCTGCCGTTAGTGCGAGCAGGCGGCCGACGTTGTGCTCGGTCCCGAACCACAACTGCCGCCCGTGAGCAAGTCCTGCAGCGAGGCTCTCGGTGACGAGAAGGCCTGTGCCCCCGTAGCGGGCGGCGAGGATAGCGGCCTCGCCGAGCAGTGGGCGGGCGTCAAGAACGCTCAGGACCTCGGGTTGTGGCCAGCGGACAACGCCAACTCTACGCGCCAGCGGCGATACAATCGCTTGCATTACTTCCCAATCGGGCGCACCTGCCGACAGGGCGATCCAACAAACCAGACAGGCTGGTACCCAGGTCCTCAAGTGCTCCCGTGCAACCTTGTCGCTGGGCCTCGGAAGGGTGCACGGCCATGGGTATAGGCACTCGCAGGACGTTCTGGAACGAGCTCGACCATCAGCAGTCCGTCTAGGAGCGACAACCATTAAGCGAATGCGATGGACAGTTGTCGCCGCTGCAACCGCTCTTGCCGCCTGTGGCTCGAAGACCGCGGCGACGACCACCTCACCGCGGCAGGGCAGCACTCCCAGAAGCACGAGTACTCGCTCCCGGTGGGCTCTTGCCCTCCTTTCGGTCTCTTGTCCCGCTGTCAACGAGTGCATGGCGGTAGGTGGGGACTGGTCGCCGAGCGACGCCGCCGTTTCCTGCCAGGCGAAAGGTTGATGTACGGCCCTCGGCATGGATCTCGACCGGCGTGAGAGTCTTATGGCCGACGAGTGGGTGGGCGGATGTTGGATGTCACTGTCCGCGGCTTCTCTCTCCGGAGAGACGTGGAACGGTCTCGTCTGCGGCGCCACCTACTGCGTCGGTGTTGGATCCGCTCCGGTCGCAAATGCAACCGATAGCGCCGCCGTCATTGGGGCGGCCAATCGCTGGCGGGGCGGGCCGATCACCGGCTCATCTACCTGGCTCTTTCTGGTGGGCCCGGCAGGGATCGAACCTGCGACCCAGGGATTATGAGTTGTGTAAGTGTAACGGGAGCGTAGGGGGCGGTGTCCCTCCGGTTGGCTCGCCTGGTCCAGTGTGAGAGCTCCGGCGTAGCGGAGCTGGGTTGGCCTGCTAGGAGAGTAGAAAAGCGTGTCACGGATTCCGCCTCTTGCAGGCTCTCACTGAGTAGGGAGGGTTTGTGACCGAAAACCGACGAACGTGACCGAGCAGGAGTTCGCAGCGTGGTTCCACGAGGTGGAGCCGCGTCTTCGTCGAGTTCTGGGAGCGAGGCTCGGGCGTGACCTCGGACGCGAGGCAACCGCTGAGGCGCTGGCCTGGGCGTGGGAGCACCGTGAGCGCTTGGCGTCTTTGCAAAACGCGCCGGGGTACCTGTACACGCTGGGCATACGGTGGGCGCGGAGATCGCGGGTGACCCGAGTCTTTGCTCCGGCACCGGTGATCGACCCCAACAGCTTCGAGCCGCGGCTCGAAGACGCTCTCGGGCAGCTCACGTTGCGACAGCGGGTGAGCGTCTTGATGGTCTACGGCTTCGGTTGGTCAGTAGCCGAGACGGCCCGAAGTCTGAACCTGTCGGAGTCATCCGTTCGCACCCATGCTTCTCGCGGGCTCGACAAGCTTCGAGTGGTCATGAAAGTCGAGGTGGTAGCCCATGATCGATGACCTGCGTCGCCACGCCGAGGCGCTCGCCGGCGATGACCGTCCGGTCACTCTGCCCGAGGTGCAGCGTCCTAGCGTCGACTCTGCCAACAACCTCAGCCGGAGGGCTGTTGCCACGGCCACGCTGGTAGTCGTCCTCGTTGCCGCCAGCCTGGGTGCTGTCGGACTAGTTGTACGCCAACAGGCTCACCACCGAGGCCGCTCCGGCGCTGCGCCTGCCACATCGGTCACCACGACGTTACCGACCGCCTCGGCTTGCACAGATTCGACCGCAAGCCCACTTGATCTGCCGCCGAAGCTGAGCGGCGCGGTGATCCGATGGGTGCGGGTGCACACGGCTTGCAGCCCGTCTGGTCGGGAACTGGCGGCGGTCGCCGCGCTTCCAGACGGAGTCCTTGTCTACGGTGGCCAGTCGGCAGACGGGGCGACCGGTGTCGCTCTGGGCGGCACGTGGCTCTGGACCAAGGGCCATTGGGAGGAAGAACATGGCGCCGTACATCCGCCGCCGCTCTCAGGTGCCACGATGGCCTACGACCCGATCACCAAGTCTGTCGTTCTCTATGGCGGCTCCACCAACCTGATCACAGGCTCCGACGCAACCTGGGTATGGTCGAATGGGCGCTGGAGCCAACAAGTGGGTGTCAATCCACCCGATATCTCATCCCCCGCCCTCAGCGCCTACTCGGGCGTAAACCGCGGGATCATCCTCTTCGAGGCAAATGTGTCGGGAGGCTCCGGCCAAACATGGCTCTGGAGGGCTGGCGATTGGCGCCGGTTGACTGTCAAGTCGACACCGCCCGTGTCATTGGCGAGAATGACGGCGGATCCCTCCACGGGCGAGCCGTTGCTGTTCACCGGCGGCCTCGACATCTTGCCACCGCCCTATGAGCCAGCCCAGAGCTGGATCTGGACCGGTAGCTCCTGGCACCGCGTGTCTACTCCGCCCAACCTTCGCGAGACAGCGTTCTTCGACACCGCCTATGACCCGCTGCTTTCTGGGATCCTGCTCGTTGGCGGCGCCCCGATCGAGACGAACGTGGCGCTGACCACCGCTTGGCTATGGCGCAAAGGTTCGTGGCATGAGCTTGACGAGCAGGGAAAGCCGCCTGCGAACTGCAACGGCGCGTTAGCTTTCGATGCCCCATCGAACGATCTGCTGCTGTTCGGAGGGACGAGTTGCACCGGAATGCTGTTGGGATCGAGTGAGACTTGGCTGGCTTCCACCTGAGGCGGTTGAGCCGCAAGCGAAGGCCGATGGCCGTCACGTGCTCCCCGGGGCGTCCGCCAGGGAAGAGCCCGTCGGTTCGTGTGTTGACTCTCGTCATGTTCCAGCGCTTCTCGGCGTAGCTGGTGAAGATGGCAGCAGCAGGCGGAGGTACGACGACGGGTTGGTCGCCCAGATTGATCGTGAGCTCGCCGTCGTGCTCGTACAGGTCTTCTAGCTTGAGGCCGATGATGCGGGTCACCGGCTGAGCGAAGAACAAGACGAGGAGCCCGGCTGCCCGGTCGCCGAGGGCGATGCCTTCGTCGAACAGCAGGCGGTGCACGAGGTGGGCGACCTCTTGGCGGGGGCAACCCTTCGATTGGGCAGGGCGGTGGCGGGCAAGCTCAAGGCGGGGGCAGCGGCGGGCGGAGATGGCCCACTTCAAGAAGTCGCCTGCACCGAAGGGGTTTGATGCGTGGGCGAACCAGTCGTCGACGTCATTATCTTGACTAGGTAGAGAAACTATGAACGCGGGACGTCCGTCGCGGCTGCTGCTCGTGCCCATCGCCATCTCTGGCCTCCCCTCCACCCCGTACCGAGACAACGAGCACGCCTCTTGCCCCAGGACCGCCACACCGAGCACCACGCCAACTGGGCACTAGAAGACAAAGTTGGTGACAACACCCTCAGGCCGCCCCAAGCGGCCTGAGGGGCAAAGTACGTCTCTCCAAGAAGAAGAGAGAAAGAAGAACAGCAAAAGCGGGGAAGAACAGGTCATTTAGCATCAAATCAGTCAAAACTTGAGACAAGAACCTGAAAGACATTGCCAACAAGAACTTTCGCCTGCATGGGGAATCGGGACGGCATGGATGCACCGCTGATGACGATCCCTGGCCACAAGAGCCCGTACTCCATGGTCCCAGGCACGGGCCGAGAGCCCGAGGCCAGACTCCGGCGCCTGCCACAGCCACCAGACCCGACTCGGGACAAGGAAGCCACGCGCCCCCTGGGGGCGCACGGCAGTGGGGGGGAGCTGGCGCCCCGCCGGAGCAGTCCGTGGCCCCTGTCTGCAAACAAATTCGACCGGTCTTTCCCCTCCGAAGCCCTGTAGCGCCCTGAGCAGGCACGACGGTGAGGAGATTCTCCGAGAAATCTTGCCCGGTGAGGCGTTTTGGTGAGGTTTTTGGTGAGGTCGGGGGCGCATTGTGCCCTCGATGCGAACCCGCCAAGGCCGACAGCGGCTAGGAACGATCGAGGACCAGAGAGTCCCTCAGGCGCCTCAGGTCGTCGATGCCGTCGAGCCCGCGGGCCTTGATGAGCTCAAGTTCTCCTTCGGCGAGCAGATGGCAGTCGACCCGCTCGATGCCGGCGACATCGGCAAGATCGCCTCTTACCTTGCCAAGTACGTGGTCAAGTCCGCCGGCAACACGGGCGCCCTCGACCACCGGCTCCGCGAAGGCGAGATCGGCCACATCGACTTGCCCGAGCACCTCTTGATGACCGTCGCCACGGCCTGGCGCCTCGGCGGCGAGCCGGACTTCGGGCGCCTGCGCCGCTGGGCACACGCCCTTGGCTACACCGGGCACCTGCTGACCAAGTCGCAGCGGTTCTCGACGACGTTCGGCCAGCTGCGCGCCGTCCGCTCGCAGTGGCGGTCAGAGCGGGACGGCGAACACCCTCCAGTGGCTGCCCTGCCGTGGTCGTTCGAGGGCATGGGGTTCAAGTGCGCCATCGACGCCGCCTTGGCCAGCTGCTACGTCCAGGTACGCGCCGAGGAGCGCCAAGCCGCCGGCTCCGAGCGGTACTGCCGGGACGGCACCCTATGAGCAGGCGGGCGCCCTCGAGTCTCGTCACTGTGGCCGAAGCCGCCCGCATGCTCGGCATCGGGCGCTCAACCTTGTACGCCTCTCTTAAGCGGGGGGACTGCCAGCTACGGCCTGTCGTGGTGTGCAAGCAGGTCCGCTTACCGCGCATGGCAGTCGAGGACCTGATCGCAGGCTATCGAACGCCAGAGCCCGCGCCGAAGCTCGAAGAGACGGACCGGACCCGGGCAGCGATGCTCTGCTACGTCTCGGCGACGTCGAGCACGCGTCCTATGTGCTCGGCGGCCTTGTGGTCCTCCTCCTCGACGGCGTCTGTGTAGTGACGTGCCATGTGGACCGTCGCCCAGCCGAGCCGTGCCTGCTTTTGGCGCTCCGAGACAATGGCATCGATGGCAGTTGCCTGGAAGTGGCGCAAGGAGTGCAGATGAATTTCACTGGCGACTCCGGCTTGCTTGCGGAGCTTGCTGAAGGCGTGGCTCATGACGTCGGGGTAGGGCGGGACCGAGCCACCCGGCTCGAAGGAGAACACGAACCCGTTGGAGGGAAGCGAAAGTGCGCAGGCCTGCGCCAAGGACGCCTGCTCGTCCCGCAACTGGTTCAATGCGGCCACCGTGCCCGCATCGACCGCCACCGTCCTGATGCTCGCCCTCGTCTTGGGTGACTTGACGACTGCGCCTCCCTTGGCCGCCACCACCGACTCGTCGACGGTCAGTGTTCGCTTGTTGACGTCGACGTCGGACCACCGGAGGCCACATGCCTCGCCACGGCGCATGCCTGTGGCGGTGACGACCCGCAGGAAGGCCGCGAACCTCGGGTCGGCGGTCTTGGCTGCCCGGAGCAGTGCCTGCACCTCTTCGGCACTGGGAGCCCGAACCTGCTCGGAGTCGCCCATCGCCCAGCTCGGCAGCTCGGTCTCGGCGACAGGGTTCGGCAGCTTCCCTCCGCTCCAGCGACGAGCCAGTCGGCACGTCCTGTTGAGCACAGCCCGCGTCTGGCGCACTGTCGCCTCAGCCAGCCCGCTCGCCTTCAGCTTGCGAAAGAACCGCTCGATCTCGTACGGCCCGATCTCGGCGATGCGCTTGTTGCCGATGGCAGGAGCCACTTGCACCGACCAGATGCCGTCGTA
>JBOGHW010000048.1:0-25000 GCA_050744865.1 Acidimicrobiales bacterium
CTGCGGGGTACGGTCATCTTGGGCTCCGGTCGTTCGGGGAGGCACCTCTTTGGAGGGGCCACCTTCCGCTTCGAGCGGCACATGACGGTGGGCCACGGCCTGCCATGCCCCGTTCGGCTGGAGCCTACGATCAGGCGCGCTGGAGTGCTACGGCGTTCCTGAAACCACCAAAGCCCGCGGCCGTATCACCACCGGCGTGAGTGCATCACCACTCCGACTCGTCGGGCTGGGGCGCAGCCCCGTTAGTACTGTTGAAGATCGCTGACAACTGCGACGACGCCGGGAACAACGCCTGGCCGTCACACTCCGGTCTTGCCCGCTACTGCCGGTGCACGGTCTCGACGGTGCACCGGTCGATCACGGAGCTGGAGGAGCTCGGCGAGTTCGAGGTGGTCCACAAAGCCGACGGCAAGCACCCGGGCTCTCGCTACGCGCCCAACCTCTACAGGGCTTATCCCCAGGGTGGTCACTATGACCGGTCTGAACTTGCCCGAGACCGGTCAAATTCGGTATCGAGACCGGTCGAATCGAGCCGTTCAGACCGGTCAGCTGTTTATCTACGGTGCCCGAGGATCCATCCTAGAACCATCCAGAACCAGCGACCGACTCACGAACTCAACAGATGCAGCCGCCGAGTTCCCTCGCCTGCGGGCGCTGTTGTTCGAGGGTTCGCTTCACCAAGTGAATTGGCCAACCCATCAGCTCGCAGCCCAATGCGGAGCAGCCCGGCCAGCGGAACGGACGGCGTGATGTCACCCGCCGACGACTTTGGGGAGTGAATATGGCGGCACGACTTCTCGTTGTCCGACGGCTCGGGGGCAGATCGGCACCGTCGCGACGTGGGCGAGCTGCTAGTGGGATGATAAGGCCGTGCGTGTTCTGGTCCGACGTCCTGGGGAGCACAAGTTCGCCGCGCCGGAGGTCGTTTCCTACGGTGGCGAGGCGCAGCTCCAGCGTCTGATCGCCGACAACCCGGATCTGCTGCCTGGTGTTGATGGGGGACCGCCTGTCGTGGTCATGACCGAGTTCTCCTTGCCGGTCGGGCGCGCTGACCTCGTGATCGTCGACCTGGAGGGCGGTATCACTGTCTGCGAGTGCAAGCTGCAGACCAACCGTCAGGTCCGTCGAGAAGTCATCGGTCAGATCGTCTCCTACGCGGGAGCGCTGTCGAAGATGTCGTACGCCGACTTCGCCCAACGGTCTTCCTCCAAGCTAGGCAGGCCGCTGGCCGAAGCCCTCGCGGCCGTCGCAGAGGGGGAGTTCGACCCGGACTCGTTCCACCCCGCGGTGGCGGCGAATCTGGCTGCCAGCCGGTTCCGCTTGGTCATTGTCGTCGACGAGATCTCCGACGAGCTGCGAGATGCCGTGCTGTATTTGAACGATCAGACCACTGCCGAGTTCTTCGCCCTGGAGCTCGCCTACCTGAGTGAGAGCGGGCTCGAGATCATCGTGCCAGTCGTCTACGGCCAGGAAGCGGTCGATCGCAAGCCGAGCGCGTCCGGTGCCTCGCCCATCGAGGGAGCCGACACCGTCATCGTCGCGGCAAAGGACGCCTACGACGAGTACCAACGCCTGCACGCTTACGTGTGCCAGCCTGCGTCGAGCCCGCTGGGCCAGAAGACTCGGTCGTTTCGGCCAGGGCTCAGACGGTTGGGCTTCTACAGGACGAAGCAGATCGAGCCGGAGATTCCAGGCATCGTGCGGCACTACCCATCCGTGGCGTTCACCGATGACGAGGCGGCCAAGCTGAAGGCGTCGGCGGATCCGGACGACCTCCGTCTGAGCCGTATCATCGCCGCCGATCTGCTCGATCAGACTCCGCGGGCAGGCGGATATTTTCAGGTGTTCCTGCTTACCGCGCCGGATGACGAGGCGACCCTTCGGCTCCCCCAGCCGATTGCTCATCGGGCTCCGTCGGCCTGGACACAGCACCAGCGCTACACGCGCCAGTCAGCACTAGAAGCGAAGCCCGCGACGACCGACGAGCTTGGAGCCGCTAGCGAGGCGCCCCAGCCGTTGTCGTGACGGTCGAGGGTAAGTGTCGGGGTGCGTGGGTCGCCGGTTACGATCCGAGCTGCGGATGCCACCCCAGCTTCGAACGAGGGAGGGAACACGCCGTCCGCTCCGGCGATCACGCACTTGATCGTCAGATGGCAGTAGAGGAGCAGTTCATGGCGCAACGGATCGGTGAAGCCATATGGACGTGCTGTGTCGGCTGTCGTAGCCCCGGCGCTGTGCAGATTCAGCCAGGCGCGAGCCCACGCCTACAGCTCCGAAGCTGTCATGACACCTGAGCCGCCCGCCGATCAAGAGCGCTGCTGGGTCGAAACCCACCGGGCCATAGTCGAGAGAGCGTTCGAGGTCTTCATGGAGACCGGCGACTGGCCGAAGGTGCAGTTGCTGCGTCGGTGGTTTGCCCAGCAGCACAACGACACCGATGTGCAAGCGGTGGCGGACGGCCGACCAGGCTTTCCGGGCGAGATGCGCACGGTGCACCAGGAGTACGTCTCCTTGATGGTCCGCCATTTGCGCCATCTGCCGCTCGCAGCGGCGGTCGTCAACCTGTGCATCGTCATCACACAACAGGCCGCGGTTGTCTATCGCACGGCCGACGCCGAGCTTCGGGTATCGAGCACTGACGTTGACGTCGCAGCTGCGTCAGCTGGCGATGCCCGCCTTCTCGCCCGCGCAGGTGCCCTGCTGTTCGCCGAGCAGCCCAGTCCCTTGGCCGGCGGCGGGCCGGTCGAGGACGGATGGCAGTACTACATCAACGAGTCGATCGTGCTGGATTTCGAGCACGTCTCAAGTGCTGACGACTTTGTTGCAGTACAGGACCGCATCCTCGAAGAGCGCTTCGCCCAACGCCAACAGACAGGCTATTCCCTCCCTTCGGCGTTCGAGCCGCTCGACGCCGAGTCGCTGAGCGAGATTCTCGACTTGAGCGGTGACGAGTTCGAGGTTCCGGTCGGGACCATAGGCGAGGCGACTGAACAACATCCTCGGGCCTTCATTTCGCACGCAAGCGAGGACAAGGAGCGATTCGTCACCGAGTTCGCCACCCGGCTTCGAGCGAGCGGCATCGACGCGTGGATCGACCGCTGGGAGATCGCACCCGGCCAGAGTCTGGTGGCGCGCATCTTTGATGAAGGGATCAAAGATGCCGTTGCCTTCATCATCGTGTTGTCGTCCTACAGCATCGACAAGCCGTGGGTGGTGAAGGAACTGAACGCTGGAGTCATCGAAAACATTGAGCGAGGCTGTCGTCTGATCCCAGTGGTGCTCGACGGGATCCAGCCACCGTTGGTGCTGAAGGATCACCTCTGGGTGTCCGTCGCCGACCTCGAAAGCTACGACGTCGAGCTGCGGAAGATCGTGCTGGCGATCTTCGGTGTGGCGGACAAGCCGCCCCTCGGGCCGGTACCCAGTTACATCGCCCAGCCAGCCCGAATCCAAGGGCTCAACGCCCAGGACGCTCAGGTTTTGGCGGCGCTGGCACGAACCGCCCTCGACTCACCATTCGGGCGTCCAAATCACGAAGCGGCGCTCGCTGAGTGCAAGGAGGCAGGACTGGACGAAGGCGCCTTTGAGCTGAGCCTGGAAGCACTCGACAAGGCCGATCTCATCGACTTACAGCGGCAAGGAGGCGGGTTCATCGCCGTGTTCGGCGTCCAACAGAGCGGGTTCGTGCGCTATCTGGAGGTCACCCGACCCGATTTGCCCGCGCTACGCCGTCAGCTGGTCGCTCTGCTCGTAAACGAGTTCAGCGGAGGCGCGAATCTGACAGATTTGGCCGAACGGCTAGAGGAGCCGCAGATGCTGGTACGTGTGTTGCTGGAAGAGCTACAGCGGCGACGGATGCTGCAGCTCGTGCGGACAAATGGTGGAACCAGCGTTTTCGACATCTCGGCCCTCCTAGAGCGAGAGCTGTCGTAGAACTGGCGTCGTCACCGACCATTGGTTCGTGCGGAGTTACTCCATGTGACCGACTCGAGCCTTCTGAAGCATGGATGCAAGAGCTGAGTCGCCCGGAGCCTTGACGCCCCCCGCCTTCCACGACTGAAGTGACCTCCCCCGACGGAGTGCGTGGCGGATGGTGCGTGGCGAAGACGACGGTGTCGGCGTCGGCTGCATTCTGCAGCGAAGCCCTCCTCCCGTTGGCCGATACAAGCACGACGCTCGTAGACATCTCGTGCGTTAGTCGTGCGTTAGTGAAACGCACGGAGCGGGTTTCAGGGGTATCGAGCGGGTTGGAGCGGTATCATCGCCTAGGCATAGCATCCCTGGTCAGAAGGCAAATTTGCTGGCACCCCCAACGGGATTCGAACCCGTGCTACCACCTTGAGAAGGTTGAAGCGTACGCCGGGTCGAGGTTGAGTGTCGTCATCAAGCGCCGGCCAACGATGTGCGACGCTGCTCCTCGGCTACGCCTTCTGTGACGCGCCGCTCCTCGCTTACCGCTGTTCTCCCGGCCCTTACGCAGACCGGGTCCTGCCTGGCTTGGCCAAGTCCGCCATAGCGCGGGCTATTGCTTCGTCTCTTTCTTCGGTCGCATGTTGGTACCGGAGGGCGGCCGCCGGCGTCGAGTGGCCGCCTCGGTGCATGAGCTCAGCAACGGTCGCGCCCGCGGCGGCGGCCCACGTCAGACCTGAGTGCCTGAGGTCGTGGAACCGGTAGCTCAAACCTGTCGCCTTGAGCGCCGGTAACCAGACGCGTTGGCGGAAGTGACCGCGGCTGAGATAACCGCCGTGAGGGGCGGGGAATACGAGAGCTGCCGGTTCGGGAGCGACCCTGAGGAGATGATCATCAACGACCGCCAGCACATTCGGTGGGATGGCAACTGTGCGCCGTCCAGCGTCTGTCTTCGGCGGCCCAGCGAATCGCTCTCCGGTGCCAAGCTCAGTCACAGACTCGGCCACCCGGATCTTGCCGTGGAGGATGTCAACGCGGTCGCGTCGTAGTGCTGCCAATTCTCCGAAGCGAAATCCGCACCAGGCCGCCAGCAGAACCATAGCCCTGTACTCGGAGGGAACAGCGTTGGCTAGCTCTTCGACCTCGGTCACAGTGGGGGCCTGCTGCTCGTTGATCGGCTCCTTCGAAGCGCCCTTTACCTCGACCGGGGTCCGGGGGATGCGCCCGTCACGAACGGCGGCTCGCATGACCGTCGCGAGTAGCCGATAGGCCTTCGGCGCAGTTCCGGGCAGCTTCTTGTATAAGGCTCGATGCCACGCCACAACCTGACCGTTGGCGATCGCCGCCAACTCGAGGTTGCCGAAGGTTGGCACGATGTGAGACCGCAGTAGGTGACCGTACAGCTCTACGGTTCGCGGTCGAAGGTGGCCCTGCTGGCTGAGCCACTGCTTGGCGAACGCGTCGAATGTAACCTTGCCTGCCCCCGGATCGAGCCATTCGCCACGAAGGATGTCCGTCTCCTTGGTGGACAAGAACCCGAGGGCGTCAGTCTTCGTCGCGCACGTCTGGCGGGCGAGGTGCCGGTCTCCCTCGTGCCAGTAGCTCGCCAGACATCGTCCGGATGGCGGCTTTCGCACGTTGCCGAAGTGGCGTCGGGTCATGAACTGGAGACGAGAGGATCGCGCACGGATCGCGCACGGATGGTGATGGCGAAAGCGGTGGGGGGAAGGTGGACTGCCATCTACCTGGACGTTTGTGGTGGTGGTCGGGGAGGGGGGATTCGAACCCCCGGCCTCCTGCTCCCAAAGCAGGCGCGCTAACCAAGCTGCGCTACTCCCCGTGAGTGCCACCATGCTACTTCCGACAGGCGGGTCGAGAAATTGAGCTGTCCGTTCCTTCCGATCCCGCTGCTGCAGAAGGCGACGGTTGGTCTTTCGCCGTCGAGTCACCATCTCATGCCTGACGCGAGCAGTGTTGCGCGCCGCCCTCACCACTCACCCCGCCCCAAGTGGGCGGCCATCGCGTCGCTTACTCATGCTGTTGACACACTCGATAGTTTGTGGCAGGCTGTGCAAGCGAATCCAACCGAGGGGGCGAGTCACTGGAGGCACGCGCATGGCGTCACCGAGGCAGCTGATCACGTCCCGTCGGACTCTGGGACGAGGCCGTGCGGTGCGAGCTACCACTGTCGTCCTGGTCGCGGCCGTTGCCACCGGTCTGGCCGCGTGCGGTAGCACGGCGGCACCGTCCACAAAGAGTGGCGCAATATCGGATTTCACTTTTGCCATTGTCTCGCCCGCCACCTCTCTTGACTGGGCGAGCGACTGCGAGATCCAGACCGACGGCATCATCGACTCCCTCGTCACTCAGCCCCTGGAGGCGCTGTCGAGCACGAACACCTTCTCACCGGTGCTGGCGACATCCGTCTCCGAGCCGAACGAGACCACCCTCGTGTATCACCTGCGGTCCGGCGTCAAGTTTTCCAACGGCAAGCCACTTACGGCCGCTGACGTCGTTTGGAGCATCGAGCACTACGCAAAGGGCAGTTGCACGTCGACTGAGATGCCACAGCTCAAGAGCGTTACCGCCACCGGGCCGCTCACGGTAACGGTCAACCTTCCCGCGCCGAATCCCGAGGCACGTCCCGAAATTGCACTGAACGCCTACGTGCAGAACGCAGACTTCGGTGAGGCTCACAAGAAGGACCTCGGGACCGCCAGCGCCATCCCGGTCGGCACCGGGCCTTACATCACGACCAGTTACAGCACGTCCAGCATCACCCTCGTGCGCAACGACCACTATTGGGGCAAGGAACCGTCCATCAAGACGCTCACCTTCCCTGTGATTCAGCAAGACGATTCGCGTGAACTGGCCTTCCGCTCAGGTTCGATCGACGCCAGCTCGATCACGGACCTGAAGACGCTGTCCACCTGGAAGACGCTGGCCAACACCCATACCTACATCGAGCAGACGTCGTCTGAAGACTTTCTCGGCTTCGATGTCGACTCGTCGCCTTTCAACGACGTGCACGTCCGGCAGGCCATCGCCTACGCAATCTCGCCGGACGCGCTCGCGCAAGCCGGTTTCGACAACAACGTCTCCCACCTGTCAGGTGGTTTCGTACCGGCTTATGAGCTGAGCGATGTGGCCGGGTCGCTCGCCAATGCCCAGTCGTTCCTGGCGAGCCTGCCCGCCTACACGCACAACCTTGCGACCGCCAAGGCGCAGATGAAGCTCTCCAGCTACCCCAAGGGATTCTCCACGAGCATCTGGTACATCGAGACGCTGCCGTGGGAAGAGACCGTGGTCCTCGGCATCCAGCAGGAGCTGAAGCAGATCGGCATCAACGTCACCGCGAAGCCGGTCAGTGAGAACCTCTGGTTCACCGACTTCTTCGAAGGCAAGCTCACCGGTCTGAACCTGGCTACCTTCTTCAACGCCGTCAACAACGACCCGTCCGGACTGCTGACAGATGTGGTGGGAACTGCTGGCAAGTATTCTGCCGGCTCGGAGAACTTCTCGAAGTTCACGAGCCCGACCGTCGAGAACGCGTTGAAGACGATCAATTCGGACGCTCCCCCTGCCACGCGCTGGGCTGCTACGAAGGTGCTGATGACCCAGATGGCGGAGCTCGAGCCCTACATCCCGCTGTGGACCGAGCCGGATCCGATCGTGATAAGCAACTCCTTCACACTGACGAGCCCAGCCGACTTCAACCTGTTCAATATGGCAAACGGCAACTGGGTGTACGGCATCAAGGCGAAGTAGCAGCGCTCTGTCACCTGACTCAACCCTCTCGAGCACAGGGGCTGGAACCACCAGGGTGCTATCTAGCCATCGGGTGGAGGCACCTACGCTGGTCGAGCTGCTTCGCATCTGGCGCTGAGTCGCCGGCCTTGCAGTGGCGTCAGACGGTGACGGCTCCGCCTGGTAGCCCAGGCCGCCCAGGTAGCGATACCGTCGGCGCCGGAGCGAAGGGCGCGACGTTCAGCTGTGCATAGATCTCGCTCGGGAAGTAGACGTCGCCGTCCTTGACGACGGCCCGGATGTTGCGGATGGCGCTGATATCGCTTGTCGGATCTCCCCCGAGAAGGATGAACGAGGCCGACTTCCCTCGCTCGACGCTGCCGTGGCTGTAACCCAGACCTAGGTGTTCGGCGCAGTCTCGCGTCGCGATGCGCAGCACCTCGGGCGGCCTCATGCCAGCCGACACGTACAGTTCCAGCTCGCGATGGAGGGTGAAGCCTGTTCCGTCGTCGGTTCCCGGCCATAGCCTGATGTGCTTCTTCCTGAGGAGCATCATCACTTCGAGCAGCTTGGAGAACGACTTCGTGTAAGCGTCCAACTCGGTCTCGTCTTGGTACGGTACATACGTCCGCTTGCGGAGGCGCTGGTAGCTGACTGGCATATGGTCGAGGTAGGGAGCGTCGCCTGCCGTGACTGTGCGGGCTCGGCTCAGCATGAGACGCTCGAGGATGACCGCAGTTGTGTCCAGTCCTATTCGGTTGTCCTGCATCAAGCGCACGGTGTGTAGGACGCGTTCCGAGCTCAGGTCGAGGTCGGCAGCCCGCGCCATCGCCGTCAAGCGAAGCGGGCTACGAGTGTCTTCTCCTTCCGTGAGCATCCAGCCAAGCATCAGCTGGTTGATATGCGTGACCTCGTCGTAGCCGTCCTCGATCATTCGGTCCGGGGTGGTGAATGCCGGGACATGCCCGACGCTGCGCATCCCCAGTCGGTGTGCCTCGGCCGCCATTGGCTTCACCCAGTCGGGATTCATCGAGTTGTAGAGCTTTATCTGGTGATACCCGCGCGCTCCGTACGAGCGGACAGTCTCCAGTGCCTGCTCAAGCGTCTCCGGGATCACACCCATCTTCGCCGAGAACTCGCTCTTGCCCTCGATGAACCCGGACGGGACGACGGTAGGCCCGACGACGGTCCCGGCAGCGAAACGAGACATCAGATCCAGCAGCATCTCGTTGTAGTTGCCCATGTCTCGAACAGAAGTCACTCCGGCCGCGATGTAGAAGAGGCCGCTCCAGCCGTTGACGTGGGCGTGCATGTCGTGCAAACCGGCCACGAGAACACCGCCCGCGCCGTCGACGACAACCTCGTCAGCGACAGGCACCGCGAGGCGCTGCGGCTGTACGACCGTGATCTTGCCGCGGAAGAAAGAGACCGACATGGGCTCTGTGAGCGTCTCGGTGTCGGGGTCGAAGATCCGTACGTCGGCGATCCGGACAGGTAGCTCGTATCGGTGCAGGACTTTGTGGCGGATCTGCTCAAGATGCTCGTACATCAGCTCTGTTACCAGAGCAGACAACCTCGCGGCCTGTGTCGCGACGTCGTCGCGCAGGGTCATTTCGGGCAGTCCGCCTTGAAGGTTTCCACCCCCCAGGCCCACCAGTCGCCGCTCCGAGTCCAGCAACACATACTGCGGAGTGAGGGTGGCGCCGGTGACGGCGACGACGTCCAAGTCCTGACCGGGACCGCTGTCGTCGAGGCGGACAGAGCTGACCGACTCTGCTCGAACCGAACCGGATGGGATCGCAGCGATCGATCCGCCCGCGGCGAGGGCGGCACTGGCGTAGATCCAAATGGCGAAAGGGCTCGTGTCGGCTGCGAGGTAGAGCTTGAGCTCCGAGTCTTCGTCTACGCCCTCGTCGGCCTGACCGCGCCAGGACTGGAGGTGGCCGTTGGTGGTGAGCACCTCGTCCACGGCACCGCCCATGAGGGAGTTGCCGCTGATGCGCCACTCGAGCGGCACGTGGCCCGCGCCGAGCCGCAGGCTCTCGCTCAGCTTCGCGCCGCGACCGTTGTTGAACACGCCAAACTCGAGCTGAACGGTGTCCGCGTCGCACGTTGCAGAGATGGTCCCGATCCGCGACCCGTCTGAGTAGATGCCGAAGTTCTCGACCCGAGCACTCACGTTTCGGCACCCTCCCCCCGCCCGACAGCCGCAAAGGGCTGGCCCGGGTGCGAGCTCAGTGCCTGCGCGTGCGAGATCGCGGGCGCGACGCGTGTGGTCTCGTCGTCGGACGGGACCGAGTTGATGAGCCGGATCGTGTAGGGGTGCTGGGGCGCGTCCAGCAGCTCCGGAGTGAGTCCCTGCTCCACGATCTCACCTTGAAAGAGCACGAGGGCCCGGTCGGTCATCTGCCTCACGACAGACAGGTCATGAGTGATGAACAGCATGCTCGTCCCGAGAGTGCTCCGGATGTCTCGCAGCAGCTCCAGGATCTGCGCCTGAATCGACACGTCCAGGCCGGCGACCGGTTCGTCGCAGATGAGGAGCTCGGGCCTGGCGGCAATGGCACGGGCAATGGCGACGCGCTGGCGTTCGCCTCCCGACAGTCCCGCTGGTCGGCGCTCGGCGTAGGAAGTCGGCAGGCCTACCCTGACAAGGAGATCCGCGACGGAGCCGTTGTCGCGGACGCCACCCGCCCTGAGCGCCTCGGCGAGGGCGGCCCCGATCGTGAGCGACGGGTTCAGTGACGAGTATGGATCCTGGAAGACCACCTGAACCAGGCGACGCACCCGGTGCCTGTCCGTCCGGGTCAGTTTGCGGTGCTTGGAGATGTCGATATCGCTCAGAGTTATGGAACCTGAGTCAGCGGTGACGAGACCGAGGATGCAGCGCGCGATGGTCGTCTTGCCGGACCCCGTCTCGCCGACGAGCCCGAGTGACTCGCCCGCCGCGATGCCGAACGAGACCCCTTTGAGCGCCATCGTCACACTGCCCCGGCCGGTCATCGCTCTCGTCCGGAACGACTTCTCCAGGTCTCCCACGACCAGCAGAGCTTCTCGAGTCGAGGGCGCCGGCGGACTCGCAGGTTCTGTCAGGTGCCGCGCCGTCAGCCGGAGCTCCTGGCGGATCTCGTCCACACGCCGGCAGGCGGAGCTGCGGCGACCGTCGCCGACCGGTCGGAGCGCAGGACGCCCGGCGAAGCATTCGGGGGCCGCCCAGCGGCAGCGCTGTGCGAAGGCGCACTGCTCGGCGACGTCGTCGGCCGACGGGACGGTGCCAGGGATCGGGCTCAGCCTTTCCACGTAGTGGGTGATCGGTGGCTCGGCCAGCAGCAGTCCGAGACTGTAAGGGTGCTCAGGTGCATCGGACAGAGCTTGTGCCGGGGAGTCCTCAACCACGCTGCCGGCGTACATGACCATGATCCGGTCGCAGATCGAGAAGGCGACGCGCAGGTCGTGAGTGATGAGCACGAGTGCCATCGCCCGGTCGCGCTGCAGTCGCTTGAGTAGTTCCAGCACCTCTGCCTGCGTGGTGACGTCAAGCGCCGTAGTGGGCTCGTCAGCGATGAGCAGCTCCGGGTCGCCAGCCAGAGCTGCGGCGAGCGCGACCCGTTGGCGCATCCCACCTGACAACTGGAACGGGTACTTGCGAAGCACCGCGTCGGGGTCGAGACCGACCTCTCGCAACCTGTGCTCGATCTCGGCTCGCGCAACCTTACGATCGCGGCGAACGCTGCGATCCAACGACTCGCGCAGATGGTCGCGAACGGTCTGGAGCGGGTTCAACGCCGTGAAGGGGTCCTGCAGCACTATGCCGATGCGACTGCCTCGCAGGCGGCGCATCCGTCGTTCCTTCTGGCCGATGAGCTCGACCCCCTCGAACGTGATGCTCCCCGTGGGTTGAACGTTGCTTGCCAGCAGCTGCACCACCGACCGCGCTGCAGTCGTCTTACCCGAGCCGGACTCGCCGACGATGCCAAGGGTCTGGCCTCTGCCCAGGGAGAAGTTCACGTCGTGGATCAAGGTCTTGCCACTGGTAGTCCGGACCGCCAAGTCCCGGATCTCGAGCAAGCTCGAGGCGGCGGTGCTCTGCTGGCCGGGCACAGCGCTCACGTCGTCGCCGCGGTCGCTGCCGCCCTCGGCGCCACTGTCGCGACCGCCCTCGGCGCCGGGAGCCGCGCCGCCCTCGGCCGTCGTCATGGCTGGTCACCGCGCAGGCTGTAGCGGTCGTACACCCAGTCCCCGATGAGCGTCAGGCTCGTCGCCGTGAGCACGATCATGAGTCCAGGCGCGATCGACAGCCACGGGTTCGTGTAGAGAAGGTTCTGTCCCTCTTGGAGGAGGGAACCCCAGTCGGCGGTACCAGGCGGGACTCCCAAGCCAAGGTAAGCCAAGGAGGACAGCGAGATGAGGGCGCCGACCAGGTCGAGCAGGAAGGTGGCGATGATCGTCGGCAGGACGTTGGGCAGGACATGGCGAAACATGATGCGGGTGTTGGAGATGTCGATGGTCCGGGCCGCTTCGATGTAGGGCAGTCGTGCCACGACGCTGGCGGCGCTCCGAACGAGCCGGATCTCCACCGGCACCGATAGCGCCATCAGCACGAACACCGCGAACCAGTAGCCGCCGCCGATCACACCGACGATCACGATGATGATCACCAGACCTGGTAGCGCGAACAGGAGGTCGGCGAAACGATTGATCGCGGCGTCGAGCACTCCGCCCTTGAAACCGGCGAGGATGCCAAGGCTCGCACCGAACAGCACGCAGCCGAGCGCTATCACGAGGGGGCCGACGACTGCCACACGGGAGCCGGCGATGATCAGTGACAGCACATCGCGACCGAGCGAGTCCGTGCCCAGCCAGTGCGCGTGGTTTGGGCCGGTCGAGCTGAGAGCGAGGTTCTGCGCCGTCGGGCTGTAAGGGGTCAGCCACTGGCCGAACAGCACAAGCACGAGGATGCCAATTGCCACGATGAACGCGATGGCGACGAGCACCGGCATCCGCGTCTTGGTAGAAGACCTGAGGCTGGTGCCAACGCGGGGCTCTGCGGCGACCGTCGCCATCAGGCACCACCCCGCACGCTCACGCGAAGTCGTGGGTCGATGAACAGACTCACCAGGTCGACGACGAGATTGATGGCGACGATCATCGCGCCGAGGGCCATGGCCACGCCCTGGACCACCGGCACGTCCTTGTCCAAGACGGCCGTGTAGAGCAGCTGTCCCACACCGGGCAGCGAGAAGACCTGTTCCACGAACAGGTCGGCAGTGATCGCCACGATCAGCAGCAGTCCGGCGGAGGCCACGACCGGCACCGCCGAGTTGCGCAGGGCATAGCGAAGGAGCACCCGCACCGGATTCAGGCCGCGACCTCGCGCGAACGTGATGTAGTCCTGCTGCATGACGGTCAGTGTGGCGGCTCGCGTCTGGCGGATGAGGATCGCCACGAGGAAGCCGGCCATCGCGAAGGCTGGAAGCGTCAGATGGAGGACGCGCTGGCCGAACCCCGACCCGATCCCGTAGACGGGGAACCAGCCGAGCGCCACGCCGAACACGTAGAGCAACAGGATGGACATGACGAAGGCGGGGGCACTGATGCCGACGGTCGCCCCGAACGAGATAGTGCGATCGACAACCTTCCCGCGCCGGATGCCCGAGGCGACGCCGAGCGGGATGCCGAACACGAGCATGATCAGGAACGAGTACAGAGCAAGCTGCAGGGTGACCGTCAAGTGGGTGACGATCACGTTCACCACCGAAGTGTCGGGCTGGACCGAGATCGACCGACCGAGGTCCAGTCGCACAAGACCGGAGAGCCAATACCAGTACTGCACGAGGAAGGGCTTGTTGAGGTGATACTCCGCCGTCAGCGTCCTGAGAAGTGCCGGAGACGGCGGCCGGCTCCCGACGAGGGTCTGTATTGCCGATCCCGGGCTGATCGCGAGCAGCCCGTAGACGAGCAGACTCAGCAGGACGAGAAGCACCACGCCGGCTAAGGCACGTTTAGCGATGAATGCCGCGATACCCATGTGTTACCTGGCTGCCGCCGTGGCCACCACGCCGGCTGGCGACGCACGCTTGACCACGGCTTGCTCCTTCCGAGATGGGGGCACCAACCATCCAGATCAGAGGTCTGGATTTCCGAGGCACCGGGGACTCCGCAGCCAGAATTATACAGCTTGTTGCCCGACTTGACAATGTGTTGAGATCAGCTGTCGTCGGCGACGCGGAGGCGGCGACTCTCGTTAGCTTCGCTCGTGCCGTCGCTCCGGAGGTCGCTCAAGTAGTTGTAGATCGAGTACCGGCTCACACCTAGCCGCTGGGCGGCAAGGTCGGCCGCTTCACGAAGGGCAAAGAAGCCTCGGCTGTCCAGCTCACGAACGACATCGGTCTTGTGACTCTTCTTCATGAGCTGGACAGGAACCCCGACTGCGGCCACAGCTTCACTGAGGATGCCCTCCGTGAGGTCCTCCACTGAGGCGGGGAAGCTCTCCGTGCCGGGCCCTACCTGCGGACCTTCTGTGGCGCTGAGCGTCAGGGTCGCCAGCACTTCCTGGGCCCTTAGCAAGGTGCTGATGTCGCTGTTGATGCACAGACAGGCAACAGGCTTGGTGGAGGGGGCGCGGAACAAGACGGTCGAAGAACGCATCACCAGCCCGTCTGCGGCCTCCGTCCGATAGTTGAGCATGTGCTCGTTCCATCCCGAGCCGAGCACCCGCATACCGAGGTCGGTGATTGCTCCTCCTGCTCGCCTGCCGGTAATCGTCCCGCCGATGGCCACGATCGATTTGGGCAGCTTCGTGAGGTCGTGAAGGACGACCTCGGTGCGCGGCCGCAGAGCCTCGGCGAGGGCCGAGACGACTGGTGTCAACATCTCCACGACTCGACAGGCGTGGCGTCGCTCGGCCGCGGTGAAAGAGAGGGTCCCGTGCAAGGAGGCGGAAGTGGCGTCCTTTTGGGGTCGGCGCTCCGTAGCCGTCACCTACCTGACCTCCCAGCCGCCGCGCTCGGCACGCGCTCCCGTTCGCGGGCTCGCGCGATTGTCACGAATGGTGGCACACTCAAGAACTTGCGTCAACGTGCCGCATCGGGGCACCGGAGCGCGACGCCGCCGCGTGTGCAGGGAGCGCTCCAGCTCGGCTCCGAAGGGATCACCCGTCCCCGGCGACGAGCTTCCAGTCACCCTTGCCGCCGCCGAGCCTTCTCGCCAGCGCTTCCCAGATGCGACCGTCCGGGCAGTGTCGGTGCCCGGCTCGACCTGCAGGTACAGCCGGCTGACGCTCTCAGAGCGCATCGAGTGAAGGGCGACCTCGATCAGTTGTCCCCTGTGCCGCGGACGAAAGTTCGCAGGTCCGACGTAAGCATCTGACTACTCTCGGGGTCCGTGTACATCATGTGGCCAGCCGGGTACCGCCCGGTCGTAATCCGCTCAGCCGGCAGGTCACATTGCCTGAGCAGGTGCTCGACAGCTCCGACGGTCGTCAGACTGTCGTAGAGGCCGGTGCCGATGAACACCCGGGCATCGGGTACCTGCTTGAGGAAACGCGTGAGACGCGCCGGGTAAGGATAGACCTGGAAAGGAGAGGGTTTGCCCATGAGCATGAAGCCGGTGGAACCGGCCTCTCCCCACTCCCAACGCTGGGAAGCGGTCTGGTCTGCCAACCGGTACTTCTCCTGCGTACCGTCGAGCCCGAGAGCCTCCCGCAGATGACGCGCCATTCCAGCGTTGAAAGCCGGCATCAGGTAGGAGGAGCTCGGGTCGAAGTCGAGCTCGGCCGCCAGTCGGTCCGCTGCTCGAAGTACATAGCGGGAGTCGTTCCGGCCGAGCACGAGGCCGGACTCCTTCAGCAGCTCCTTGCGGAACTCTTCCTTTCTGATCCGTAGCCGGTTCTTCAGGTAGTACTCCGCCGGTATGCCAGTCATCTCCTCGAGCCGCTCGGCCACGTGACGGCTGTCGACGGAGCTGAGCCGATTACCAGCATGGAGAGCCAGTGCGTACTCACCGTGCCCAAAGGTGACCGCTTCCTCGACAGCTTCGTACACCGATTCGAACTGACGGGACGCCTTGTCGTGGAAGCGTGCTGTGGCCACCATGTACGGGAGGCTGGCAATTGCACCGGTCACGTTCCACGGCCGATCAGACGTCTCTTGCACATTAAGTGCCTGACCGAGCAGAACAATGCCCGTCAGTGGCACGGACTGCATCTCCATAAGGGCAGAGGCCATGAAGGGCGCCCGGTGAGTTCCGTAGCTCTCGCCAAGCAGGAACTTGGGCGAGTCGAAGCGGCCAGTACGCTCGATCCACGCCTGCAAGCTCTCGGCGAAACACCGCGCATCGCCCTCTATCGAGTAGCAATCGTCAGTCTCGGCGTCCGGAAGCGACCGGCCGTAGCCAGTGTTGACGGGGTCCATGAACACGAGATCCGCCACGTCGAGCAGGCAGTCCACGCTGTCTTCCAGGGGGTAGGGCGGTAGCACGCCCGAGGTGAGGTCCGCCGGCAGGGAGACTCGCTTCGGGCCGATGCCACCCATGTGCAAGAACGCCGAGGCAGACCCGGGGCCGCCGTTGAAGCAGAAGACGACGGGACGCGAGGCCTCCTCCCCGGCTGCCACGTCGGCCACGTAGGAGAAGACCGACATGGAGCCGACCAAGACTCCGCCGTTGTCGCGGACCGGCAGCATGTCAAGCGCGAAGACGTAGTCGAGGTTCCGCCCGTTGAACTGTCCTGCGAGCTTGGCCTCGTACCGTGTGTCCAAGTCAACCTCTCGCAGGGTCACGCCATGCGATACAGGACAACTCCACGCTGGCGCCGGCCGGCAGGTCGTTGACGACAACCGTGGCCCTCGCCGGAGGGTCGGTCGGAAAGGATCCGGCATATATCTCGTTGAAGAGCCGCCATAAAGAAAGGTCCTTCAGGTAGCAGGTGGTCGACACTACGTCCGCGAGCCGAAACCCCGCGCCGGTCACGTTCGACTCGAGGTTCTTCATCGCCTGCCGGATCTCAGCCTCGAGTCCGCCTTTCACGAGCTGAGCCGTTCCAGGCACGAAACCGCCTGTCCCAGCGACGTAGCAGTGGTTGCCGGCGACCACAGCTGTGGAGTACGGACCGATCGCCCCGCCGTTGTTCACTACGCGCTTGTCCACTGCTCCTCGTTTCCCTCCGTCATGAGTTGGCTCTTCTTCTCTGGCTTGCATGCACGGTCTCGGCGAGCCGCGCCAGGGCCTTGATCGCCCTGTCGACGTCCTGGTCGGAGGTATAAAGGTACGGCGACACCCTGAGATTGCCCTGGCGGCTGGCAACGAAGACCCCTTCGGCGGCGAGCGAGCGCGCCGCATCCTCGGAGTCGGGGATCCCGGCGAGGCACACGATTCCGGTGAGCTCGGACGAGACCCCGATCGGAGCCAGCGCGAGCTCGAGCGCGGCCGCGTGGATCCGCCCGACGAGCTCTGTCATGCGAGCCTCGATCGCCTCTCGCCCGATCTGGCGACGCACCTCGGCAGCCGCGTGCAGGGCGTACACGCCAGGAAGGTTGACGTGCCCGTACTGCAACCGGTGCGACGGCGGTTCGTTGGAGTGACCGAGGAGAGTCGGCTCGAGGCCTTCGAGGGACGACTGTTTGGCGACTACCACGGCAACGCCGAAGCCAGCGAGCAGCCACTTGTAGCCGGTCGCGATGAAACAGTCGACGTTGCGAAGGTCGACTGGTCGTACCCCAGCACTTTGGGCTCCGTCGGCTACGAGGAGCGCTCCGACCTCGGCGCAGGCAGCTCCCAGCTTCTGCAGGTCGATGCGTGTGCCGGTGTGGGAGCAGACTTGGGCGGCCGATACGACACGGGTGCGGGTGGAGAGGCTGCCAAGGAGAGCACCGAGCCGGTCGTCTCCGGGTTGCGGATGGACGCAGACCAGCCTGACCCCGCCCCCGAGCTTGGACCAGGGCAACCTCACTGTCGGGAAGTCGTCGGCCAGGACCAGGACCTCGTCTCCCTCGTGCCAGTCCACCGCTCTCGCGATGGCGTTCATCGCCTCGCCGGTGCTGGCCATGAAGGAGATGTCGTCAACCGCGACGCCGAACTCGTCCGCGAACTCCTGGGCAGTCGCCTCGACGACCTGTCGCCAGCTTGACGACCCGCGGGTTCCCTGCGAGAGCGCTTCGTAGCAGCGAGCGACGGCCTCAGGCACGCTCTCTGGGACCAGTCCGATCGCGGCTGTGTCCAAGTAGCTCCCGGACGCCCGGCGCGGGAACGACTGCGCGATCAGCCCGGGGGTGATCCCACCGTAAGCCGTGCGCTCGTCGTTCATCGCTCGCTCCTTCGAGAATATTGTCGGGTCGGCTGGATAGCTGGGACTCAACGTAGTGTAAACTAGCTCAACAGTTCATGGAACGCCCGCTGGAGCTCGGACCTCCTTCGACAGCGGCTTCGACCCTACGCCTCCTTGCTGCTCACAGGCTCGTGCTGCCCGAGCGGGGGCCTCAAGAGCCCGGCGGGCGACTGGCCGGACTGGCTCGTCTGGACCAAACCACATCTGGGGATGGGACGTCAGGCACTTCACGCGAGCCCAGCGTGCGGCCTTTGCCATCATCGACATAGTGAGCCGGGAGGGGCCGATGGTACGCTCCGGCACGTCAGGGGGGTCATTTTGAGAGTCGTACACACCTGGTTACAGAGCCGGAGATCGAGATCCGCCAGTTACCCCGTGATCGCGGCTGCACTGGCCGTTGCAGGGCTTGTCGCAACCAACAGTGCGGCGGCGGGCCAACTACCGCCTCGCGCTCGGACATCTACGACCCTGCCGGCGGACTCCCTCCTGTCGGACGTGTCTTGCGTAGCGGTGACTTGGTGCGTGTCCGTCGGCTGGTTCGGGTACGCCGCTCCTGGCGGGGGCAGCAAGACCTGGGCGGAAAAGGTGGTCGGTCACACTGTGTCGCTCATGAGCACGCCCAACCCGGCGGCTTCGACGCAGTCCGAGCTCAACGGGGTGTCGTGCCTATCTACCAAGTTCTGCGTCGCCGTCGGGGACGGCGGTACCTCAAGCGGCAAGGAGTACCCGATCGCCGAGACATACTCAAACGGCAAGTGGGCGATCGACAAGCTACCCAGCGCCCCGGCCACCTCATGGCTTACGTCTGTGTCCTGCTCCTCGATTGAGTTCTGTCTGGCGCTTGGAGAGTCTGGTGGCGACGGCACCGCCGCCGTCCCTCTCATCGAGAAGTACACCTCTGGCGCCTGGTCGCTCGTGAAGCTCGCGTCAGGAACGACGGGTCAGGATTGGGCAAGCGTTTCCTGTGTGAAGGGTTCTGTTTGTCTGATCGTCGGGAGCGTCGGCCTCAAGGGTTCCATCGCGTACCAGTACCGAGTTGGCAGCCTGCTCAAGTTGCATCCGCCGGCGCTGACCGGAGAGATCGGCGAGCTCGATGCGACAAGTTGCACCTCAGCCGTCGACTGCCTGGCCGCCGGCTATGAGACTTCCAAGGCCCTGGTGGTTTCAGCAGTGGTGGAGCGCTTCGACACCCACGGTTGGAGCGACCTCCCAAGCCCAGGATCGTTCACGACCGACGGGGCAGATTGTGTTCGCAGTGTTTGTTTCGTCATCGGCACTGGCAAGGCTGGCGGCAAGACCGGTTCTATCGCGGCGGAGTACGACGGCAAAACGTGGTCGGTGAAGCTGATGCCGGGAGAGTCGCTATGGGCAAGCGTGTCGTGTAGCTCGGCTTCTGCCTGTGTCGCCGTCGGAGACGCGCTGAACAGCAACACGGGCATCATCGATCGTTTCGGCGGGTCGGGATGGTCCACCGTGGCGGGCTGAGGTCGTACAGCCCGAGAGCGAGCGCCTTCTGCCTGCCGAAGTAGGGTGCTGACACTTCGAGCCCAGCCGGTACCAACAGGGACATGCGGTGTGGACGGCAGCAGTTGGTGGCTCAGCTTAAGCGTTGCGAACAGCAGCCTGTTTCTCGAGCCCGAGGAACTCGATTGAGCGTTCACGCATCTCAACCTTGCGGACCTTGCCTGTCACCGTCATCGGGAACTCGTCGGCAATGTGAACGTAACGAGGAATCTTGTAGTGGGCGACCTGCTCGCCGCAGAACTCGCGCACTGCCTCGGCCGTGAGGGGCTCAGCCCCCTCTCGCAATCGCACCCAGGCACACAGCTCCTCGCCATACCGTTCGTCAGGCACTCCGACCACTTGCACGTCGACGATATCTGGGTGGGTGTAGAGGAAATCCTCGACCTCCCTCGGGTAGATGTTCTCCCCACCCCGGATCACCATGTCTTTGATCCGGCCCACCACGTTGACGTAACCGTCCTCTCTCATGACGGCCAAGTCGCCCGAGTGCATCCAATGGCTCGAGTCGATGGCGGCCGTCGTACTGTCGGGGTCCTCCCAATAGCCGATCATGACCGAGTAACCCCGCGTGCACAGCTCGCCCGGCTCGCCTCGCGGCACGACCAGCCCAGTTGCCGGGTCAGCCACTTTCACCTCCACATGCGGCAGCACTCTGCCAACGGTCGCCGTTCGCCGATCTAGATCGTCGTCACGGCGGGTCTGCGTAGACACAGGAGAGGTCTCGGTCATGCCATAACAGATGGCGACCTCGCTCATGTTCATGTCAGAGATCGCCCGCTTCATGACCTCCACAGGGCATGGCGAGCCAGCCATGATTCCTGTCCGCAGGCAAGACAAATCCAGGGTAGGGAGGCTCTCGTGGTTGAGCTCTGCGATGAACATCGTCGGCACTCCGTAGAGCGACGTGCACCGCTCCTTGGCGACAGCCGCCAGGGTGGCGCCGGCCTCGAAGGCCGGCGCCGGGATCACAATGCACGCTCCGTGCGAAGTGGCAGCGAGGTTGCCCAACACCATCCCGAAGCAGTGGTAGAAGGGCACGGGCACGCACACCCGATCGGCCTCGGTATAGCCGAGCAATTCGCCCACGAAGTACCCGTTGTTCAAGATGTTGTGGTGGGAAAGCGTGGCGCCCTTGGGGAACCCCGTCGTGCCCGATGTGTACTGGATGTTGATGGCGTCGTCAAAGCTCAGCGCCGAGCCGATCTTGTCCACGGCTGCCGGATCGACCGTCGCCGCTCCGGCGACAAGGGCGCCCCAGCTCCCGGTTCCGATCACTACTACGGACTGCAGCACGGGGCAGTCACCCCGGACCGTCTCGACCATGCCTGGAAAGTCGCTCCGCTCGGTCGCCGGATAGGTGACCAAGAAGGACACGCCCGCCTGGTTGAGGACGTACTTCAACTCGTGGGCACGATAAGCCGGGTTGACGTTGACGAGGATGGCGCCGATCCTGGCGGTGGCGTACTGGAGGAGGACCCACTCCGGACAATTCGGTGCCCAGATGCCGACACGGTCGCCCCTGCCGACGCCCGCGGCCAGCAGGCCGCGCGCTAGTTCAGCGACGTCCTGCCGCAGCTGGGAGTACGTCCAGCGGCGACCCGTCGGACAGTCGACCAGAGCCTCGCGGTCGCCGGCAGCCACCATCCTGTCGAGATTGTCCCCGATGGTCTCGCCGAGCAGAGGCGCGTCCGAGAGACCCGACGCATACGAGGCACTCCGATCCACCGAACCAGCCCCTTTCTGACCAGTTGGACTCAGGACGACAAACCGTCCACGGCAAAGCTACGCCCTCCTGGCCGACCGGGCGACACCGCGGCACCAGGACAGCAACCCAAACCAGCAACCCGCGGACTCGGGAATGCACAGGCACGGCCGGTCGACTGTGGCGCCTGCCACTCCATTTGGCCTGAGGGAGCCTGCCACCCCTATATTTCGGACCCATCCCCGCCATTCCAGGCGAACGACGCGGCAGTGAGGAGTGTGCCCGACATGGCCAGCCCGGAAGCACAGCAGATGGTCGAGTTCCTGAAGGCTCTGCCAAAAGGTGAGAAGAAGACGCTCGAGGAAAGCCGCGCTGAAGCCGAGGCAATGTGGCCGGCCTTTACGGCCGAGCCTGACGCCACGTTCGAAACGGCCGATGTCGGCGACGTGCCTGCAGAGTGGATCCGCCCGGCAGGCTGCGACCCTTCCAGGGTCGTGCTCTACCTGCACGGTGGCGGCTACGTGCAGGGTTCCATCGCGAGCCACCGCAAGCTTGCCGCTCACATATCGGCAGCCTGCCGGAGCACCGGCCTGATCATCGACTACAGGCTGGCACCGGAGCACCCCTTTCCAGCCGGGCTCGACGACGCCATGACCGCCTATCACTGGCTGCTCGAGCGAGGCATCAAGAGCAAAGACATCGTCGTAGCCGGTGACTCTGCCGGCGGAGGGCTCGCGCTGGCGCTCGCACTCAACTTACGCGACCAGGGTATGGAGCTTCCCGGAGCACTCGTCTGCCTGTCGCCCTGGACTGACCTTGCCAGCACCGGCGACTCGATCGAGACGAACAGGAGCCTGGACGTCTTCATCGAACCCGGCGAGTCCGAGGCGGTCGCGTGGTACTTGGGCGACGGAGGTGCCGACGTCAAGGACCCTCTCGTGTCACCGCTCTACGCGGACTACTCAGGAATGCCCCGGCTGCTCATCCAAGTTGGCAGCCATGAGGTCCTGCTCGACGACTCGACGCGGGTGGCGGAGAAGGCCAAAGCTGCCGGTGTCGACGTGACCATCGAGGTGTGGCCGGAGATGCAGCACGTCTTCCAGATGGTGGTCGGCACGATCCCCGAAGCCGGCGAGGCAGTGGCCCAGATCGGTACCTGGTTGGGATAGCCCCGGTTCTGTAGCTCCCGCCCCGCCAATCGGGTCGTGCCCTTCGGAGCGAGCGCGGATCTCAAGTAGCCTGAACCGGCTCACGCGGGCGTAGCTCAATGGCAGAGCCCCAGCCTTCCAAGCTGGTTATGCGGGTTCGATCCCCGTCGCCCGCTCCGAGCCTGGAGCCCGTGGCTCGGAGCCTTCCTCAGGCTCGCCGACAGCCTCTGAGGCTGAGCCGAACCGGACAGACACTCTCCGGCAGACTGACACGACGTACGGAGGAGCCAACTTTGGCGACCCCCGATACTGCTCCTGCGACCCGCTACGCCCGAAATGTGGCTTCAGGCGGCCCTGCAAACCCATACCGGCTCCACCTGAAGATGCCGATCGAGACATTGGAGTCCCTGCGATCGGCGGTCAGGGTCGAGCGCTTGTTTTAGGCCTAGTGGAACCAGGTACGACCCCGCGACATTTCACCCACCCGTCACCGCCCACTCGAACAGACCCGCTCTTCGTCTGATAGCTGCTCATCGCTACCCTGTTCTTGACGCAACCATCCTTGGGAGTTCCCGCTCTCGCCTGCCGGGGCCTGACCTTGATGAGATTAGTCCCAGGCTAACGGCAAGCGATCCCCGCCTTGACGTCGCGGTCGAGCGACAGATCGCGTCGAGAAGCGCTGCGCGGGAGCTTTCCTTGCCACGATCCCGGGCCGGGCGGTCACACACGCCGGCACTCTTGGTCGCCCGCTGTGGGGAACGATCGTCTGGTGCTGCCGAACGCTCACCCTGACTTGGCTCAGCGAGGCACTGGCGGAGAACCCTGCCAGTGTCGATCGCCACTTGGCCTGGGTCGAGCGCGCCTTCGCCGAGTATCCGGCTGGCTGAGAAGGCTCTCGCGGGGCAACACCGCCTCGTGACCCTGACGCCCGATCCGCCCGCCGATGGCACGGCGTACCCCTTCGTCACCGGCTGTGCTGACCCTCGGCCCCGTTACATTGCGCCGATGAGCAACGACCAGGCTGCCGGGTCAGTCGCCACGATCCTTGCGGCGCTTGAATTGGAGTCGCTGGCGCCGATGCGCTGGCGCACACCGACTCCGCGCGGCGAAGGTCGGCTCTTCGGCGGGCAAGTGGCGGCGCAGAGCTTGAAGGCGGCGTGCCTCTCGGTCGAGCCTGGACGCCGGCCAAATTCTCTGCACGCTTACTTCGTCCGTGCGGGACGCCCGGGAGTCGGGATCGACCTCGATGTGCGCCTGATTCGCGACGGTCGCTCGTTCTCTACCCGACAGGTGACCGCCAGCCAGGACGACGTGCCCATCTTCGAGATGCTGGCGTCGTTTCACGTCGAGGAGACCGGTCGCGACTGGCAACTCCCCGCACCGCAGGGCATGCCGCAGCCCGAGGACCTGGCGGGGCTGGATTGGGGGCGGTTCCACCTGGGGGGAGTGGACATCAGGCTCGTAGGCGCCGAGCGCCGCTTCTCAGGGTTTCCGATTCTTCATCCTTGCTGGATTCGGCTGCGGGCTCCTCTGGAAGACGATCCCGTGACGCACGCCAGCATCATGGCGTATCTGTCGGACATTGCGCTGATGGGCAGCGCCGCAGCCCCGGGGTCGCGCTTCCAGGTGCCGGGTTCTGCGAGCCTCGACCACGCCGTGTGGTTCCACCGCGATGCCCGCGCCGACGACTGGCTTCTCTATTCGGCAGAGCCCACCACCAACTTCGGAGCTCGCGGGCTCGCACGGGGTACCTTCCATACGCGGGGCGGCGAGCTGGTGGCATCTGTCATGCAGGAGGCGTTGATCCGGCCCGTCGTGTGAGCCTCTGGTGCGCGGGCCAAGTCTCCCGCAAGCGATCTAGCCGCTCATCTCCACCACGGACCTCCCTCAGGCCGACCCATGTGACGTCGTCACTGACAATGCTCAGCGTCGCCTCCGGGATATGGTCGGGCCCTGGGCCACTAGCATTCGATCACCCGGCGGCAGCAGACGCGATCTGAAAGGACAGCCGTATATCTGTTCACGCTCATGTACGCCTCCAGCAAGGGCACGAGCGCGGATTCAGGGAACTCGCCGTGGAGATGACAGAGCTTGCCGAAGCAGCATCAGGCATTCAAGTCGTTGCCTACCACCTTGAGCAGCGACCGGCTCAGGTACTCGAAACCAGCTCCTTTGCCAGTCTGTCGGCGCGCTCGACAAGTGGCGGGCAGCTAAGCCGGAGCCCGATCTCTCGAGCTTCTGCGACAGCTGCGGTGCACGCCCCGGTGTCACCGCTGTGAGCGAGGTAGGAGGCGTGGTCCAACAACCCGTGGGCCAAGTGGTACGGGCTGGCAACACGGCGAAGAGCGACCACTGCGCCCGTGAAGGCAGCATCGGCGTCCTGATCGCCGGCCTCAGCTTTGGCACAGGCGCGGGCGAGCTGGCGTTCGGCCCGCAGGATGGGCGCTAGGTGGCCGATCGGGTGGGCATCCAAGCTGGTTACGAGCTCGGCACTGGCGGCGCTGTCTGCAAGGGCCCGGGCGGAGCGGGAGGCCAGCGGCCAGGCCCACCGGATTGTGCCGTGACTGACTTGGAGATCGCCCCTGGCGGCTTGGGCAACGACGGCCCGAGCACGATCCAGGGCTTCGGCCGGCCGATCGGCCGCCCAGG
>JBOGHW010000049.1:0-6391 GCA_050744865.1 Acidimicrobiales bacterium
GTCGCGAACCCAGCGCAGAGCCGGACCGCGGCGGCCGCGACGCCGGCCGGCCGGCCGGCCGGGGCCACCCTTCAGCGTCGGGCCCCCCGGGTATGCCCGGCTCGCCCGGCGAGATCCCGATCAGCGAGCTCTCGCGCCGCCAGCGGGCAAAGGTGGCCGGGAGGGTGCGCTCGGTCCGGGTGCAGGCGGGCGCCGGCGTGCCGAGCGTCGAGTGCGTCCTGGCCGACTCGACCGGGCTGCTCCTGCTCGTCTTCCAGGGCCGCCGTAGGGTGCCCGGCATCGATCCCGGCGCCTACGTTGCCGTGGAGGGTATGGTGGGTGAGCGGGGACGGCGGCTTGTCATGATCAACCCGCTGTTCACGATCCTGAAGACGGCCGAGAGCGGTGCCGACATACCACCACCAACCGGCTCGCAACAGCGGCGCTGAAAATTGTAATAGGCAGGAAGTCTGCCGGTTTCCCTGCGGCCGGAGTTTGAACGTTGCGTGACAACCGTTTATCCTCCCGTGCCGACCTGAGCAAAGGAGCACGATGTCTTCCCCCCTCCTCGCGAGCGATGGTGGCTATCAAGCCTTCACGCTTGGCGGGGCCGAACGCGGTTGGTTGGTCTTCGCCCTCGCCTGTGGCCTCGTAGCTATCCTCGTAGCGCTGTACCTGATGCGTGGTGTGCTGGCAGCCGACCAAGGCACCGGCACGATGAAAGAGATCGCCGCCGCCATCCAGGAAGGCGCCGAGGCCTTCTTGAAGAGGCAGTTCCGCGCCATCGGCATCATCGTCATCCCGCTGGCGATCCTCGTCTTCTTCACGGCCACCGAGATCCAGAGACCGAACGGGGCAGTGGCACTGACGTTTGTCCAGTCGGGCTTGGCCAGGGCTATCGCCTTCCTCGTCGGGGCGACCTTCTCCGGCGTCACGGGCATCATCGGCATGAGCATGGCGGTGCGCGGCAACGTCCGCACGGCTGCCGCCGCCCGGGACGGCCACCTGCCGCCGGCGCTCAAGGTCGCCTTCCGGACAGGCGGCATCACCGGCCTCCTCTGCGTGGGCCTGGGCCTCATCGGGGCCACCACGATTGTGTTCATCTTCCAGAACACCGCCACGGCCGTCCTCATCGGATTCGGCTTCGGAGCCTCTCTGATCGCTCTGTTCATGCGAGTCGGCGGCGGCATCTTCACCAAAGCCGCCGACGTCGGTGCCGACCTCGTTGGCAAGGTCGAGGCCGGCATCCCCGAGGACGACCCCCGTAACGCAGCCACGATCGCCGACAACGTCGGCGACAACGTCGGCGACTGCGCCGGAATGGCTGCCGACCTCTTCGAGTCCTACGAGATCACGATCATCGCTTCGTTGATCCTTGGTTTCTCTGCATTCCAGACACTGCACCCAGGGCAGCCGAGCGAGTGGTTCAAGGGTCTCATCTACCCGCTCGTCGTCGCCGCCATCGGCATCCTGACCTCGGTCGTCGGCATCTTCATCGTGCGGGCACGAGAGACCGACAAGAGCGCGATGGCACCGATCAACAGGGGCTTTTGGACGTCGGCGGCGATCACCCTCATAGGCGCTTTCCTGTTTGCCCAGTTCTACATCCACAACCTCAAAGTGTTCGTGGCCGTCCTGATCGGCGTGCTTCTTGCGCTTGTCGCCAGTCTCATCACCGAGCAGTTCACCTCGACCGAGCGCTCGCCGGTTCGCGAGATCGCCGAGTCCACACAGACCGGCCCGGCGACCACTGTCCTGTCGGGCATCTCGATAGGTCTCGAGTCGAGCGTGTGGGCGATCATCGCCATCGTCATCGCCATCGCCTCGGCAGTCGCCCTCGGGGGCGGGCAGCTCGACGTCTCGCTCTACTTCGTCGCCCTCGTCGGCATCGGCATGCTCTCGACGACGGGCATGATCATCTCGGAGGACTCCTTCGGCCCGGTCTCGGACAACGCGGCCGGCGTCGCCGAGATGTCCGGCGAGTTCACCGGCGAGGCCGAGCGGATCATGGTCAAGCTCGACGCCGTCGGCAACACGACCAAGGCGATCACCAAGGGTGTGGCCATCGGGTCGGCCGTCATCGCCTCGGTGGCCCTGTTCTCCTCGTTCATCGAGACGATAGGCACCCAGCTGCCGAGTCTGAAGGGCGTGAGCGGCAACAAGTTGTTCAACAGCGCTCTCACGCAGATCAACGTAGCCAACCCGCACGTCTTCATTGGCTTGTTGATCGGCGGCTCCATCGCCTTTCTCTTCTCGTCTCTGGCGATCCGAGCTGTCGGCCGGTCAGCGGGCACCGTCGTGATCGAAGTCCGGCGCCAGTTCCGCGAGCACCCGGGCATCATGGACTACAGCGAGAAGCCCGAATATGGCAACGTCATCTCGATCTGCACGGCCGCCGCCCAGCGAGAGCTGGCCACGCCGGCACTGCTAGCCGTGCTGTCGCCCGTGATCGTCGGTTTCGGGCTCGGCTACTACGCGCTCGGCGCCTTTCTCACGGGCACGATCCTCACCGGTCAGCTGATGGCCAACTTCCTGTCGAACTCCGGGGGCGCTTGGGACAACGCCAAGAAGTACATCGAGGACGGGTTCTTCGGGGGGAAGGGATCTGACTCGCACACGGCGGCCGTGATCGGCGACACGGTCGGCGACCCCTTCAAGGACACAGCCGGCCCCGCGCTCAACCCGCTCATCAAGGTGATGAACCTGGTGTCCCTGCTGATCCTGCCGGCTGTCATCACCTTGCGCGACCACAGCGGCGCCAAATATGCCATCGCCGGGATAGCCCTCGTCGTCCTGCTCGGCGCCATCTTGTTCTCGAAGCGATCCACCGGCTCCATGGTCGAGCCGGCCCCGGCCAAGTCTGGGAGCACGACCGCCTAGCGCGGCCCCCATGGCCAAGCCACTCGTGATCGTCGAGTCACCGGCGAAGGCAAAGACAATCGCCGGCTTCTTGGGGCGGGACTACGTCGTCGAGTCTTCGATCGGGCATATCCGAGACCTGCCCCGCAACGCCGACGACGTTCCGGCGGCGTTGAAGGGCGAGCCATGGGCGCGGCTCGGCGTCGACGTCGACAACGGCTTCCGGCCGCTTTACGTAGTCTCACCCGAGCGCAAGCAGCAGGTCGCCAAACTGAAGCGCCTGCTCGGCGATGCCAGCGAGCTGTACCTGGCGACAGACGAGGACCGCGAAGGCGAGTCGATCGCCTGGCACCTCGTCGAGGTGCTGTCGCCACGGGTGCCCGTCAGGCGCATGGTCTTTCACGAGATCACGTCGGGGGCGATCTCCGCGGCCATCGCCAACCCTCGTGAGCTCGACAGGCGCCTCGTCGATGCCCAGGAAGCCAGGCGGATTCTGGACAGGCTTTACGGCTACGAGGTCTCGCCTGTCCTTTGGAAGAAGGTCGGCCCGCGCTTGTCCGCCGGCCGTGTGCAGAGCGTGGCGACTCGTGTCGTGGTCGAGCGCGAGCGGGAGCGGATGCGCTTCCATGCGGCGTCGTGGTGGGGGATCGAGGGCTCGTTCCTGGCCGGCGGGCAGGGCTTCGGTGCGAGGCTCGTCGACCTGGATGGGCACCGCACCGCGACGGGCGAGGACTTCGGGCCGACTGGCGAGCTGTTGTCCGCCGAGACAGTCCGTCTTGACGGTGCTTGCGCGTCCGGTCTCGTCGCCGCCCTCGAGAGCGCCTCGTTCGCCGTGGTGTCCGTGGAGCAGAGGCCCTTCCGGCGCTCGCCCGCGGCGCCCTTCATCACCTCGACGCTGCAGCAGGAGGCGTCGCGCAAGCTGCGCTTCTCGGCACAAAGGACGATGCGAGTCGCCCAGGGGCTCTACGAGCGTGGCTACATCACCTATATGCGCACTGACTCGACGACGCTTTCGGAGACGGCCGTCAAAGCTGCCCGCCAGCAGGCTGTAGCCCTGTACGGGGCATCATCGGTGCCGGCGTCTCCCAGGGTGTACCGCAGCAAGGTCAAGAACGCCCAAGAAGCGCACGAGGCGATCCGACCTGCGGGGGAGTCGTTTCGCATGCCTGCCAGGGTGGCCAACGAGCTGTCGGGCGACGAGGCCCGCTTGTACGAGCTGGTCTGGCAGCGGACCGTCGCCTCCCAGATGATCGACGCCACTGGGAGGACGGCTCGTGTCCGCCTCGAGGCTAGGACCACGGCGCCGGTCCCAATGCCCGCCGCCGCCGGCGGGGTACCGGCGGGGGCAGGTGCCGAGCCGGCCGTGCTGGCTGAGGGGACAGCGGCCGGGTTCTTGGCGACCGGGACCGTCATCACGTCGCCTGGCTTCCTGCAGGTCTACCGGGAGGGTGACGACGACGACGAGCGCCGAGCCGTAGCCGGCGCTGCGAGGGACGACGACGTCCGCCTGCCGGCGCTGGCTGGGGGGGATCCGGTCGACTGCACCGGGCTCGACACCGAGGCTCACGAGACCCGCCCTCCCGCCCGCTACACCGAGGCTTCTCTAGTCCGGCGCCTCGAGGAGCTCGGTGTGGGGCGCCCGTCGACATACGCCAGCATCCTGCAGACGATCCTCGACCGCGAGTACGTCTGGCGGAAGGGCAACGCCCTCGTGCCCTCGTTCACCGCCTTCGCCGTGGTCGGGCTCATGGAGCACCACTTTCCCAACCTGGTGGACTACGGGTTCACGGCGTCGATGGAGGAAGACCTCGACGAGATCGCCGACGGGGCCGAGGAGAGTGTGCCGTGGCTCGAGCGTTTCTATTTCGGGGAGACGCGCCATCCCGACGGGGCGGCATCGGCCATGCGCCAGATGCCCCGGCACGAGCTGGCGGTCGACGGGTCCCGAGGATTGAAGGACGCCGTGCTGGCACACCTGGAGGAGATCGACGCCCGCGAGGTGAACTCGATCCCGATCGGGCCTGATCCCGGGACCGGAGAGGAGATCGTCGTGCGAGTCGGCAGGTACGGGCCGTACCTGCAACGGGGCGAGGCTCGCGCCTCGGTCCCGCCGGACATGGCACCTGACGAGCTCACCGTCGAATGCTCGGTCGACTTGCTCGAGCGGCCATCCGGGCCACGGGTGCTCGGTACCGACCCGGGGTCGGGGTTGGACGTGTTGGCGATCGCGGGGCGTTTCGGGCCGTATGTGCAGCTGGGCGAAGTGGAAAAGGGCGGTCCAAAGCCCGCCACGTCTTCGTTGTTCGCCTCCATGAACCTCGAGGAGATCACCCTGGAGGAGGCCCTGAGCCTGCTCACGCTCCCCCGAGTGCTTGGCACCGATCCCGTCAGCGGCGAGGAGATCGTGGCAGCCAACGGGCGCTACGGCCCCTACGTCAAGATGGGCAAGGAGACCCGGAGCTTGGACAGCGAGGACCAGCTGTTCACGGTGTCGCTCGACGAGGCGCGGAGCAAGCTCGCCGAGCCCAAGCAGCGCCGCTACGGCGTCTCTGCTGCGCCGCTGCGAGAGATCGGGCTCGACCCGGTCAGCGGTGGGCAGGTGGTCCTGCGCTCCGGCCGCTTCGGTCCCTATGTCACAGACGGCACGACGAACGCCTCGCTCCGCAAGGGAGACGAACCGGACACGATCACCGCCGAGCGCGCCTACGAGCTCATCGCCAACCGCCGTGCGGCCGGGCCGCCCGCCAAACGGGGTCGAGGCGCTAAGGCCGCAGCCGCAGCCGCAGGCGCCAGGAAGGCCGGGGGCGCCAAGAAGGCCGCTGGCACGAGCAAGAAGGCCGGGGGCGCCAAGAAGGCCGCTGGCACGAGCAGGAAGACCGCTGGCACGAGCAAGAAGGCCGCTGGCGCCAAGAGGGCCGGGGCCAAGAAGGCCGGAGGTGTGAAGAAGGCCCCACCCAAGTAGGCCGCCGGCCTCCGGGGCCAAGGTGGGCCGCCGGACGTACGTCTCGAGATGTCCAGCTGGTCGACAATCAGGGCACCCTTATGAAGCACGCCCGTCCGCTCGCTGAGCACCCTGGTGTCGACCTCTCTGGTCTTCTCCGCGCCGAAGAAACCGCACGCAACCAGCTCGAGCCCCCGAGACGGATACGGCCCGGCGCCACGGGCGGTGCCACGGTCGTCTGCTATTTGCCAGTGCGTTGCCGATGCTTGCAGCCTGGCCAACAGCAGGGCCGACGCTGGCCTTCTTCCAGCTCCTCCTGAGTCCGGCGGATGCGCCGTTCCCGGGTGACCTCCTGCTTGGCATCCTCCACCCAGCAGATGAACTCGTTGCGAGCCAGGGGCGTGATGTCCTGCCAGGCACCGAGTGCCGCAGGGTTGGCGATCAGCGCCTCACGCAGGTCTGCAGGAAGCTTGTGGACCACCCCACTGGCCACGTGCTGGGAGACGCGCTGAACCCGCATCAGCCTTCGGGCAGGGCAGCAAAATCGCGCTTGGCCTGCCGATACCACCCCATCCCCTTGACGGGATTCTTCCACCGGCCCTTCATCAGCTT
>JBOGHW010000050.1:0-14001 GCA_050744865.1 Acidimicrobiales bacterium
CGGTCGCGCTGGCCATCCTGCAGGCGCGGCGGCTGACCCGGCCGCTGGAGGAACTCGCCAGCGCGGCCGACCGGCTCGGCCTGGGTGACGCGCACCCCGCCGAGGCGAGGGTCGGCGGCGATCTGGCGGGTGGCTTCGAGGCCGTCGAGGTCGGGCATGCGGATGTCCATTAGCACCACGTCCGGCCTGAGCTTCTTGGCCAGGGACACGGCGTCGTGGCCGTTGGTGGCCTCCCCGACGACCTCGATGTCGTCGCGGGCGTCGAGAAGCGATCTGAAACCACCGCGCACGAGGGCCTGATCGTCGGCGAGCAACACCCGGATCACGATTCGCCCCCAAGCGGGAGGTGGGCGACGACCTTGAACCCCCCGCCAGCTCGGGGCCCGGCATCGAGGCGTCCACCGAGGGCGACGGCGCGTTGGTGCATCCCGGCGATGCCGCTGCCCGTACCCATGGGTGATGTGCCATTGAGATCTCGTGGTTGACCGTCGTCGCTCACTTCGATGTCCAGCCCGTCGATTCGGTAGGTGAGGCGTACGGCCACCGTTGCCGGGCTGGCATGGCGGGCCACGTTGGTGAGGGACTCCTGGACGATGCGATAGGCGGCCAGGTCCACCGCGCCGGGCAGCGTTCGGCGCTCGCCCGCGGTCTCGGTGCGCACCGACAGGCCGGCGGCGCGGGTCATTTCGACGAGCTCGTCGAGCCGGTCGAGGCCGGGGGTGGGGGCGCGTGGGGCGTCCTCGTCGGATTGGCGGAGAGCGCCGAGCATGGTGCGAAGCTCGGCGAGGGCGTCCTTGGACACCGTCTTGATGGCGGCCAGCGCAGCGCGGGCCTCCTCGGGGTGGGTGTCCATGAGGTCGAGGCCGACGCCGGCTTGGACGTTGATCAGCGAGATGTTGTGGCCGATCACGTCGTGGAGGTCGCGGGCCATCTGGAGCCTCCCCTCGCTGGCCTGGCGTCGGGCCTCGAGCGCTCGGGCGGCACGGGTCTCGACCGTCCGCTGCCGTTGTAGCCGGACGACCTCGGCGGCGATCACGAGCACGGCCAGCCAGCCCGCCAAAGCCAAGGCGAAGGCGAGCGACGCTCGGGGATTGCCGTAGGCGAGCGGGGCCAACCACACCGAGGACACGTAGCCGACCACGATCACCACCCACGCTGCTCGACGATGGCTGCTGACCGCGGCGACGAAGAAGGCCACGATGAGGCTCAGGTCCGCGGGCCACAGTCCCGAGGGGGTGAGCGTCGCCAGAAACGTCACCCACAGCACCGCCACCGGCCACCGGTCCCGGAACAGCAGTGCCACGGGGCCGACCACGATGAGGAGCCAGTCGGTTGGGTCGAGATGTGCCGCCGGTGCGTGGTGGCCGGCCAAGATGGCTGCCGTGCCAGCCAGCTGGACCACGAGGAGCACTGCGGGCAGTGCCAGGTTGCGGTGCCACTCCTGCGTGGCAAGCCAGCCCGAAAGCCCGCCCGTCCGAGGACCACTGCCGCGGACTGCCTGGTCCATGTGCTCCATCCTGGCTCAACGTAGCGACGCGCCCAAGGCAGCGCATCGGCCCACGGGCGGCTCCTGGACTGCGCTCGTCGGCGTAGCTCAAGGCCTACAACTGCGTCCGCTGACGTAGTCTACAAGCCGCTCCCCGCCCGACGACAGTGCCGGCGCCGGCGGTCACCATCGTCGTCATGGACCACATCAAATCCCCCTGGGACCAGCAGGCGGCGACCGTGGCGACGGTGATCGAGGTCGACGGCCTGACCAAGCGCTTTGGGGGGCTGACCGCCGTCGACCACGTCAGCTTCGCCGCCGAGCGCGGCAGCGTCGTTGGGTTCCTCGGCCCCAACGGCGCCGGGAAGACCACCACGCTTCGCATGCTGCTCGGCCTGGTCACCCCCACCTCGGGCACGGCGACGATCAACGGATGCACCTACCGTGAGCTGGAGTCCCCGTTACACGTCGTGGGCGCAGCCCTGGAGTCCTCGCTCGCCTATCCAGGGCGCAGCGCCCGCAACCACCTCCGCATCGCCGCCCTCGCCGGTGATGCGGCCCCCGGGCGGGTCGAGGAGATGCTCGAATTGGTGGACCTCGCCGCCGCCGCCGACCGGCGGGTCGGGCAGTTCTCCCTCGGCATGCGCCAGCGCCTCGCACTCGCTACCGCTTTGATCTGCGACCCGGAGATCCTCCTCCTCGACGAGCCGGCCAACGGCCTCGACCCCGAAGGCGTCCACTGGCTCCGCCAGCTCCTGCGATCCCTTGCCGCCGACGGCCGCACGGTGCTCGTCTCGAGTCACATCTTGGCCGAGGTCGCCCAGACCGTCGACAGCGTCGTCATCTTGGACCGCGGCCGGCTCGTCACTCACTCCACCTTGGCCGAGCTCACTGCCGGCGCCACCACTGTCGTCCGGGTACGCACCCCAAGAGCCGCCGAACTCGCCGCGCTGCTCGCCGGCTGCGGCGCCAGCGCAGAAGTGATGGACCCCGACTGGCTGGCGGTCACCAGCGCCACCGGTGAGCAGATCGGCACCCTCGCCGCCGAGCACGCCATTCCCATCTTCGAGACCAGCATCGAAGCCGCCGACCTCGAAGAGACCTTCCTCCGCCTCATCGCAGGCGCGCAGGGAGACGAAGGAGCCGAGGTGACCCAATGACCCGTCTCGTCCGCACCGAGCTGTTGAAGCTCCGCACCATGCGCCTCACCTACGGGCTGCTCGTCGTGGCGGCCGTGCTCAGCGCCCTGTTCTCCCTCCTCGAGACCGACCAGGCCGGCGCCAGCGGCACCGGTGTGGCGCCGATCTCCACCGCGGAGGGACTACGCACCGTCACCACCGTCACCGGCTTCGCCATGCTATTCGCCGCCGTGCTCGGAGCCATTGTCGCCAGCGGCGAGTTTCGTCACTCGACGGCCCCCTTCACCGACCTCGCCACCCCGAGACGACCAAGGGTGCTCGCCGCCAAGGCCATCGCCGCGGCGGGAGTCGGGTCGCTGTTCGGGCTCGTCGCAGGGATCATCGCGACGAGCGTCGGGCTCGGCTTTGTCGCCGCCCACGGCGACCACGTCGCCCTCTCCACCGGCACCCTCGTCGGCCACGTCGCCGGCGCTATCGTCGGTGCCGCCCTCTTCGCCGCGCTCGGGGTCAGCATCGGATCTCTCGTGCGCTCGCAGCTGGCCGCCGTCATCGGCATCTTCGTGTGGGCCATCATCATCGAGTCGGTCATCGGTGGGCTCTACACCCAGATCCGGCCTTACCTCCCGTACACCGCGGCCACCACGCTCGCCGGCGCCAAGCTCGGTGGCGCCGCCTTCGGGCCGGCCCACGGGCTGAAAGGCAGCGAACCTCTGCCCTTCGTCGTCGCCGTGGCCCTCGTCGCCGCCCTGGCCGTCGCGCTCTGCCTGATCGCATCCCGCAGCACCGTTCTCCGAGACATCACCTGACGGCCGGCACTGCACCCGCGGCCCAGCTCTATCCCGAAGGAGAACATCACACTGCACCAGGCATGATCAGGCGCTGGCGACATTCCTTACCGAGGCGGCGCTTTCCGGAGAAACAGACCCGGTCTCCGATGGGGCTGGGCGATCAGGAAGAACGCAGACCATCCCGTCGCTGAACCCGGCAGAGCCGATGCCGAAGGCGGCGTTGAACCTGTTGAAGTTCACCAGCGTCAGATGAGCGGTGATCTCGACCATCTGCTTTTCGGTGAAATGCTCCTTCACGCTGGCGAACAGCTCGTCGGTCACCTCCACCGGGGTTCTCATCACGGCGACGGTGTAGTCGAGGGCGACCTTCTCGCGCTCGGTGAACAGCCTCCGCCCATCCCAGACCTTCCTCGCGGTGTACGGGTCGGCTGTTCCGATGACGCCATCCGGCACAAACCTGCTCGGGCTGGTCAAGCACTGCGCGGGGGTGGAGTCCGCACACCCTGCTCGTACACTCGATCCAGGAGACCGCTCGGCACGCCGGGCATGCGGACATCATCAGGGAAGGCATCGACGGTGCTGTCGGGCTGCGCGAGGGCGTTAGTGGTATGCCGCCGTCAGTCGACGGGGCCGCCTGGAAACAGCACTACGACAAGCTGGAAAGCATCGCCCGCTCCGCCTCTCGCCTGCACCGTGACATGGGACCGGACCGCGCCAGCGCGGTTGTGATTCGAGGTTATTACCTTTCAGGTATCCCGAATCGATGGGCTGACGGATCAACCGGTTATTGCCGCCCAGATCTCGTCGGCCACTCGCTTTGTGGGGTGGCGGGAGATAATCCCTTCCTTGCTAAAAGCGCGGAGGACCGTGTGGGGCCCGTCGCCATCGTCGGACGTCGCCACGTCGACCACGACGTGCAGCAGCCCAGTGGTGCCGAACGGGACTGCCCATCGATTAAGCCCACTCCCCGCAGGCAGCGCGATGGCCTTCGGCGCAACTGAATGCACGCGCTCTTGCAGCTCATCCTGAGACAGGCTGAGATCACCGCGCCGCTCCTCGACGGTCGTCATGATGCGCCTGGCACCCCGCTCGCCGCCGCGTCTGGCGCCGTGGCGAGCTGCGAACGCCCCCCCGCCACCGCCTGCCAACCCGCCGCCGATGGTCGCTCCCATCTGTCCCGCCTTGATGTTGCGCTCTACGAGATAGTCCTCGACCTCGACAGGGACGCGGGGGTCCTGTTCCTTTGCCATGGGGTGACGCTAGCTCCCGGGCTCGGTCCTTTCCGATGCAACGGCGAGCCCCCCTACCGGCCGGCTGTGCCCGACCTACCATTAGCTGCTGCGCAGCGGGAAGTTGCCACGAACAGGAGGTTCCTATGACTACGCTGTCCGACCGACCGAACACTGCACTGCTCGTCATCGACGTGCAGAACGCGGTGGTCGCCAACGCCCACAACCGCGACGATGTGATCGCGAACATCAACTTCCTCGTCGACAAGGCTCGAATCGAGGACGTGCCAGTGATCTGGGTGCAGCACTTCGACGACAACTTGCAACGGGACACCCAAGAGTGGCAGTACGTGCCGGAGCTGCTCCGGCACGAGTCGGAGCCGCTCGTACACAAGAGCTACGGCGATTCCTTCGAAGCCACGGATCTCGAGACGCGGCTTGCTGAGAGAGGAGTGGGCCGGCTGGTCGTCACGGGAGCACAGACCGACGCGTGCATCCGCTCGACCATCCACGGAGGCTTGGTTCGTGGTTACGACGTGACACTGGTCGCCGACGCACACACGACGGAAGACTTGAGCGAATACGGCGCGCCTCTGCCTGACAAGGTGATCGCACACACCAACCTTTACTGGGACGAACAGCGGGCGCCGGGCAGAATCGGCGGGACCGCTGCCACGGCGGAGGTGAGCTTCGCGAACGCCCAGTAACTCGCGACCGGTGCACCGGTCGGGGCCTAGCGGCGCACTGAAGTGGAGGGTGTCAAGAGGAGGCTTGTCCATGACCAAGGACGCCAGCTTCAAGAAGGTTGTCCGGCGCCACGCCGCCGAGACTGGGCAGCGCTACACCGAGACACTGACAGATCTCGAGGGTCTCGGTTCGCGAATGGACCACGAGCCGGATGCCGAGCGGCTTCTGGACCATCTCCGGCATCGCTACGACATAGATCCGGTGGCAGCGACCAAGCTCAGTGTGCACAAAACCTATGTGTTCCGCGTCGACCGCAAGGACGGTAGCCCTTGGGTCGCCCGCGCGTTTCCTCCCGCTCGGCCGCGTGCCGGCGTCGAGGGCGACGCCGCAGTCCTGAGATTCCTGGAGCGACAGGACTATCCCGCAGAGCGCCTGGCAGTTGATGATGCAGTATCTGACTTCGACGGCAGCGCCGTCCTGGTGACGCGGTTCGTCGAAGGCGTCCAACTCCCGGCTGGTGTCGCGAAATTCGCCATGATGGGTGAGCTGCTGGGCCGGCTGCACGCGCTGCCGTTCGATGACGTCGCGAGCCGTCCGGGTGGCGCGAGTGGTGAGGACCCAAGCCGTGAAGGAGCGCCCCGTCAGGACCTGCTGGCCGCTCTTTCGTTTCTCGACGCCGTTGACACCAAGGTCGTCGCCGCCGAGCGGAAGCGATTCGAGCAGCTGCGCGACAAGGTGCGCGCGGCCGATGACGGTTCCGGCCTTCCGGAGGGTTTGCTCCACGGGAACCTCCTGCATGCGCCCGATCACGCCGTGCTGAGCGAGCAAGGGCCAGTCGCGATCAACTGGAAAGCGTCCGGGCGCGGTCCGCGCCTCGCTGACCTCGCGTACCTCCTTTGGGGCACGGGTTCGTGGAACCCACGACGGCCGAACCAGGCGTGCATTGACGCCGTGGTCAACGCCTACGGTCGACACGTCGAACCGACCGACGAGGAGCTCGACCGGCTCGAGGCGATGATGAACATCCGGACGCTCTATCTCACCTGTTTTGGCTACAGGCGCGCCGTCGCCAACGACCGGACGTTCAACGAGTGGGGCTTCATCTGGCCACGGGAGTACTTCAGCGGCACCGCAGCCGCGGCCCGAGCCGCCTTCCGCCGCTAGGCCGCCGCGCGGTTGCTCAGTCCCGCCTCAGGCTGATCTCGAGGTCTGGCTTGACGATGGACGCCACGTAGGTCGGTCCAGATCCTGGCGCCGTTCTTGCATTCCACGCCGTGCCCTTAGTGGGTTGTGTCATAGAATGCAATCGGTTAGAGTGGGTTCAATGTCGCTACTCACCCGTGGCCAGGTCCGGCCGCAGTCTCGAGCCAGCACCAGCCCGACCAAGGTCCTCGCCATCACCTGCGCAGGGGTCATGCTCGCCAGCCTTGACCTGTTCATCGTGAACGTGGCACTTCCCCAGATCGCCCGAGACCTTCACGCCTCGGGTCTCGGGGAGCTGTCGTGGGTGCTCAACGCCTACACCATCGTCTACGCCTCTCTCCTCGTGTTCTTCGGCCGCCTCGCCGACCGCCATCGGCGCGACCTGGCCTTCCTTCTCGGTGTGGCGATCTTCACGGCCGCCTCGGCCGCCTGCGCGGCGTCGACGAGCGTCGGGATGCTCGTTGCCTTTCGAGTCGTCCAAGCGGCCGGCGCGGCGCTCCTTACCCCGACATCCTTGAGTCTGGTGCTCGCTTCCTATGAGCCCGAGCGCCGTCATGGGGCGGTCCGGGCCTGGACGGCGATGGGCGGTCTGGCGGCCGCAGTCGGCCCCGTAGTCGGGGGCCTGCTGGTGTCGACTAGCTGGCGGTTCGTGTTCCTGGTCAACGTGCCGATCGGGATCGCCGCTCTGGTGGTGGGATGGCGTCGGCTCCCTGCGGTGCCCGGGCACCCCATCGAGCGCCCCGATCCGGCCGGCGTCGTGCTCGTCACCGCCGGGGTGGGGCTGTTGACACTCGGTCTGGTCATCGGAGCCGACTGGGGCTGGACCTCCTGGCGGACCGGACTAGTCCTCGCCGCCGGCGCCGCCGCGCTGGCGGCCTTCGCCTGGCGCTGCTGGCGGGCTCGGAACCCGCTCGTCGATCCCAAGTTGTTCCGGTCCCGCGAGTTCACGATCGCCTCGATCATCGCCATCTTCTTCTCCGCTGCCTTCGGGGCGCTGCTGCTGTCGATCGTGTTGTGGGAGCAGGACGGCTGGGGCTGGACCGCCCTGCACGCCGGCCTCGCCATAGCACCCGGGCCGCTCATGGTGCCCACCGTTTCGTTCCTGGCCGCCGGTCGTCTCATTCGCCGCTACGGCCCAGCGGCGGTGATGACCTTCGGCATGCTGGCCTTCGGTGCGGGCGTCGCCTGGTGGGCGTTGGCGGTCACCACAGCACCCGATTACGTTTCTGGGGTCCTTGGGGGGATGGTCCTTTCCGGTGTGGGAGTTGGCCTGACCCTGCCTACGATGATGGGTACTGCCACGGCATCGCTGCCGCCCCAAGCATTTGCCACAGGGTCGGCCGTCATCAACATGATCCGCCAGGCCGGCATCGCTCTCGGCGTGGCGCTGCTGGTGGCCGTGCTCGGGACCAGCGCCGCTCACAACGGTGTGGGGCTTGCCGCCTTCCAACACGGCTGGTGGCTGACCACCACTCTCTCGTTCGCCGGGCTCGTCCCCGCTGCGGCCCTGCTCCATCGACGGCGCTCTGTTCTGGCCCCGGCCGTCCGTGCTCAAGTCCTCGAGGAAGTCAGGGCCGATGCGACCTGAACGGACTGCTCGCATCGAACTGGAAGGCTCCCAGAGCGCATTCCTGACCAGTAACGGTCTGGTCCTCGACGAGGTCACCGCCACCCGCGTGGTCGGCCACATCGACCTCGGCCCCCACCACCACACCCCTTGGGGCAAGTTGGCCTCCTCTTTCGCGCGAAGCCAATACTGCGCGAGCTTGAGGCGAAAGTGGTGGACGCGACCCACCTACGTTGCCTCAGTCGAGCCGGTTCCCGAGCGGAGAGTTAATCCTGATTAGGTTGTTGTCGATGTCGACGTGGACAGCCTCTCGCATCTTGTAGGGGGTGTCGCTTCTGATCGATCGGTGCTCATCACTGATCTTCGCGCACGACGGCTGCCAGAGCCCCTACGAAGGGGGCGAAGGTTGACGATCATGGCACTAGCCAGCCAGCCAGCGCGCTCGGAGGGACTCGAACCCCAACCTTCTGATCCGTAGGTTCCCTCAACGTGTGGCAGCCATCAGTCTGCGAAGGCTGTGCCGGAGAGCCCCCGTCGGCTTGGTCCATCGAGCCACTCGGCCACTCAGCAGCACGGCCGATGCCTGCAGCCCAGCTCCAACACAGCACGCGATAACGGTCTCTGGTGAATGAGGGTGCGGTAAAGCGTGACGATGTGCCACTTGAGACAATCGGAGAACCGGGTTGGCGAGCGTCGTCGAGCCAGGCACGATTGCTGTCACTGGGCCAAACGACACAGCCGCCAAACTGCCCGCCACCATAGCAAGCAGTACGGCCGAGCCACTTGCAAAAAGAAACAGTGATCTGGTGGTTCTCGACGTCGGCGATCGTCGGGGCGGCGTCCTCTTTGACGGTGCGACCCGGGCCGACTTGTGTTCGGGCGCCCACTTGGCCGCCCGCGGCGGAAGGTGACGTTCAGGCCGTCAATCGCAAGCGTGACGCGCTCGCGACGGCGCATCCCAGGCAGAGAGACCTGCCGGGGCCGCGCCTGCTGAGGTTGGATAATGGAGGGATGGAGAACCTCGCTGAGATACAACGGGCCACGTTCGAGCGCGCGACCGACGCAACGCAGTGGTCCTACCCCCCGGAACGGCGTCTGAGCGCCGAGGCGCTAGACCGCTACTTGGATCGACGCTCGTTCGCCGTTGTCGCGACGACCAGGCTCGACGACCGGCCGCATGCAGCGATGTCCTCGTATATGAGGCGAGGACCCACGTTCTGGCTCCCGATGGTGGCGGGTTCGGTCCGCGAGCGAAACGTACGGCGGCACCCCTGGGTGTCGCTTGTCGTGACGGAAGGCGATCGTGGCGAACACGTCGTCGTTCTGGTCGAAGGACCGGCCCAGGTCATCGACCCTGGCGAGGTGCCTGTAGACATCTCGACGGGTGCGTCTGAAGAATGGGTCTCTCTTTGGATGAGGCTGGACGCGGAACGCGTGCTGTCTTACTCAGCTGAAGGCGTAGCTCTCTGATCTACCCGTTGCCTGTGTGGCGGCTGGCGGCAATCTGGAGGCTCTACCGCGAGATGGCCCAGATCTTCCGCTGCCCGAAGACGGCGAACCCGAGTCGTTGGAGGATAGGCGAGGATGTTGGCCTGGCATGCACTAGGGCCAGTTGCGCACCGCGGTTCCGCGCATCCGCCATCCGGGCATGGACCAGTCCTCGGTAGACCCCTCGGCCTCGGAACTCCGGCACCACCGCTGTTCCCCAGAGGCGGGCGACATCTCCCACAAGGCCATAGCCGCCGGCACCCGCGGGCAACCCGCGCCAGCTGCCGATGAAGTACCCCACGGTCGAGTTTGCGAAGGTCCTGTCTATGTCTTCTGCGGAAGGAGGGGGGTAGCCCCAGGCTTGCGCGCTGGTGCGTTCGTACTGGGCGACATCGTCTCGGGTCCGGACCGGTCGCACAGAAACACCCTGGGCAAGCGAGCCGGTCGCGGAGGCGCGGTCAAGCGCAGATCCGCAAATGTCGATGGTCTCGTAAACGCTCGCGCCCAGGCCCGTTAGGACCTGGTCGATCCCGCCGGGCGAGGACCCGGGCCCAGTCTGCCAGTGAACCTGCGTCGCGCTCTGATCCCTCAGCTCCGTGAGCACCTTATTGACGAACTCCGCTGCTGTCACGTCGCCCGGCCTAACTCGCATGACCGTTGCGGTGTCGTCCAGCAGGTAATACTCCAGCCAGCCCAGGTCTGTGTGCACCGAGTGCGCCGGGAACCAAATAGAGATCCACTCGGCGGATGCACGGAGCACCTGATCAGGAGACATGGTCCGGGTGGTCACGCAATGAACCTAGCTGTGCCTGGACCTCTGAATGCACACCTGCCGGATACCTGCTTACCTCCCGCGGCATACCGCCGCGTCGCTGATGACCCAGGCGGGCGACCGGCCGAAGATGCTCCAGGAGATCATGGGTCATGCCACCATCACCACAACCCCGGACCTGTACGGAGAGCCTCGGCGAGATGGACCGCTACGCGGACCGCCTCAACGAGGCTGCCGGGAGGACTGATGCGGACAAAGTGCGGCCAGACGAGGCGTACGACGTGAGCAGCCAAGGGGTTCAGCGCGCTGAACTGGGCTGACATTGGCCCAACACTCCGAATCCGGCCGTTCCGACGTGGTTCAGTAGCCGCGCAGTAGCAAGGACTCAGAACTCCACGCCGTGTACGCGGCGTTATTCGGCCGCCGGCGGGACGAGCAACGCATCGAGCTGCGTAATGAAGGAGGTGCAGATCACCTCCACTGTGTCGGGGTCCATAGCAATCCGCAATGCGCTCGACGCCATGGTCACACCGGAACCGCCCCTCCGTCCGAACAACGCGCGCAGATAACCAAGACCGTCGCGAGTGACCGAAGCGGCGACGGGATCATCGAGGAGAATGTCGAACACCGGCGCGGGTACAGCCGCCGACACCGTCTGCATTACGCGGACGACATCCGACGCGTCCTTGTCCTTGATGCGGTGCGTTTTGCCGTCCTCGACGCGATCATGGATCTTGTGTGCCTTCGCGACCAGCAGCGCGGCCGGTCCGGCGACTTCTGCGGAGATAGAGCGCGTGTCGGCGGGATCCAGCGGCGTGATCAGCATCGGGGCGTGATCGACTAGCGCCGCCTCCAAGCCAGTGAGACGCAGCGCGGCTCGACTGCCGTGTACCCCGAGACGTGCTGCCCTCCTGCCGCCTGGTGGTGCCACACCCTCAGGGACGATGAGGTCAACGGGGATCAGCTCCTGCCGACCATCGATGATCGTCGGCATCACCCAGATGCCCGGCGCAACTTCGCCCTCAGGCCGCACCATGAGCTCGAAGTTCGCCTTCCTCATCGCCGCTTCGAGCTGCGGGTCGTCGCCAAGGAGCGACGGGTCGATAGCGATGTCGCTGTCGATGGTGAACGGAGCGATCGCGAAGTCCGCCTCGCCGGTGTGCAAGTAGATCGCCTGCGCTCCTGCCACGATGACCGCCGCGCCGTGTGGCGCGAGCGCGAACAGCACGTCCAGGAGGACGCTGCGAGCGGCGACGAATCGAGGATCGAGGGGTTCGAGAGTCGTCACGCGTCAGTGTCCATCGGCAGCGCCTCGGCAAGCGATGGCGCACGCCACTCCTGTTCGTTCTGCATCATCCACGTCAGCAGAGCATCACCCTCGGCAGGCATCCGACCGTTGCCGGTGAGGCAGTCCACTGCAACCTGAGAAGGAGCCGCGTACGTCGTTCCGTCTTCGCGTGTCGTCCGCGCCCAGACCACATCGTCGAACGGTCTGAGCAACACGACGTTTGCGCCGCGATCGGCCGGCAGAAGACCGAGCGTCTCCGCCGTCGCCTGCAAGTCGCGTACATACCCAACAAGCAGCGCCGGTGCAGCGACCGGCGCCAGTCGGACTGCGGCGAATGAGCCCGTGATCGCGATTTGCTGAGCTTGCGGTGAGTCACCGACCCGCTTCAACAGGTTGGCGGGACCGAGCGGTGCAACGAACGACAGAGAAGGGTTCGTCTTGAAGACGTCGTAGGTCTCGGTCCAGCGCCGCAGCAACGCCGGCACGGCGGTCGAGGTCACCTGTCCTCTCTTGCCCCGTTCGATGAGGGTCTCCTCATCGAGGGACTCGAGGAGACGCGAGACGTACCCTGGAGCGAGTCTCGTCGCCGATGCGATCCCGCTCACCGTGTAGGGCGGCGAGACGTCGGCGAGGAAGCGGATCAGGCGTCCGGCTTTGGGTCCGCGGACGCGGGCTCTTCCCCGAGGAGCCGGCTGAGGATCCCGGCTGGCCCCCTGGTGGCTCAGGAACACAACCGGGCTCGTGACCTCGATCCGGGCGTTGCCGGTGAGGTCGATGTAGTTGATCCCCTCAGAGGCCAGCACATCGCGAGTCCGGGCGCTAAGCCACGGCGCCACGATCAGAATCGGGGTGTTGAGCGGGTTGAGCTGCCGAAAGCGTCCGGCAACACCGGAGAAGATCTGCTCCGCATCCTTGGGCATGAAGCTGCGCTTGGCTTCGACCAGGAAGCTCACCAGGCCTTGCTGTGTCGTCATCACGTCGATGAAGCCGTCGACCTGCGCTTGTTGCCCGGCGCGTGTTGTGACGGTCCGATTCGAGACGGCGACCGTCCAAGCCTGGGGGAGCACGGACCGAAGCCAGGTGGCGGCCCCTTCCAGGAGGTCACTTTCCTCTGGGAGTTGATTTGCTGTCATGGTGAACGCAGTCTATCAGAGTGTAATTCTCTCTACACAATGATTTGCTGTCTTGGCAAATGAGACACTAGAGAAAACGCGCAGTCCACCGGCCGAGTGCACGTTCGTGCCCCTTGCGATCCCACCAAGCTCGAGCACGGCCGGCTCGCTCCGAAGAGAAGGACAGGGCTTCAGGAAACAGGGTCTGTACCCGTGCCGTCGAGTCTCTTGGTCGGACAGGTCGAGAAAGGACTGCCGGTGCCTCACCTCACGTCGACACGACGCTCCCACTTTGTACGAAAACTCCGGAATGATTGTACGGATTGGTCCGGAAGGGGTGTACGAAAACCTCCGGATTACTCAGCCAAGGTTGGTCCACAGAACGTCGTAGCGTGGGAGGGCGAGCATGTCTCGTTAGGAACGTACGCTGAGGGCTGGCTCGACCGCCGCGCAGCTGCAGGAGATAACGCGCTCAAAGTACCGCGGGCTCCTGAACCGGCACATCCTACCGACGTTCGGCGAGACGCTGTTGACCGAGATCACCCCGGCGCAGGTGTCGACCTGGTACGCGTCTCTCTTCAACCGCTTGCCGGCAACGGCGGCCGGCGCATATCGCCTCCTGGCGACGATCTGCAACACGGCCGTTAGAGAGGATGTACTGGAGCGTTCACCGTGCCGAGTCGAAGGCGGAGCCACCGAACACTCGCCGGAACGACCGATCCTCAGTCGCAGCGAGGTGCAGCTCGCCGTTGACGCCGTGCCCGCTCAATACCGCTGTGCGCTGCTCCTCGCGGCCTGGTGCCAAATGAGGCGTAGCGAGGTTCTGGCGCTGCAACGCGGCGATGTCGATCTAGTGACGGGATCTGTGAAGGTCAGTCGGGCCTGGGTGATCACACAAGAAGGGGTCGCCTCGATCGAGCGGCCGAAGTCCAACGCCGGCTATCGGACACTCTTCACACCGCCGCTCGTAGCGGAAGCTTTGAAGACTCACTTGAACAACTTCGTCGCGGAGCCGCCGACGGCTTGGCTGTTCCCGACGACACGCGGTTCGTGGCCGCTGAGCCACAGGACCTTCTCCCGTGTGTGGGAGCGAGCTCGGGACACCGCCGGTCATCCAGAGCTTCGCTTCCATGATCTTCGTCACTCGGGCCTCGTCTGGTTCGCGCTGTTGAGGATCACGTAAGCGTGTAGCAACTCGATCACTGGAAACGTAGGTAGCTGAGTGCCCTGGGTGGACTCGAG
>JBOGHW010000051.1:0-102228 GCA_050744865.1 Acidimicrobiales bacterium
GTCCTACAAGCGCCGGGGCTGGGGAGACAAGCACTGGAAAGCCTGGTACTTCTGGGCGACCCATTCACGCCTGAAGCCGGTGATCGAGGCGGCCAAGACGCTGAAGCGCCACGAGGCCGGGCTGCTGTCGTACTTTGCCCACCGCATCACGAACGCCGGCGCGGAGGGCCTCAACAGCCGCATCCAGGCAATCCGGGTCTCTGCGCGCGGCTACCGCAACCGGGAGCACTTCAAGACAGCTATCTGGTTTCACCTCGGAGGTCTGCAGCTCTACCCCGTCAGGCCGTGACCTGCGTTACCCACGGAGATCCCGGAAGAGCCGCAATTTGTGACCATCAGCGTGTGGAGTGTCCCTCGGGCCAGATGGTACCAAGTGGCGCAGTCCGGCGCTCAGGAGCGGCTGAGCCGGAACTCACTCGTCCTCGCGGATGTAAAGATGGCACCGCATGAACACGGAGTACCAGATGGCGCACGCACCGCAGCCGGCCGGCGCAGGTCGGCGGAGGTCGGTTGGCATCCGATGGCCTTTCGTGGTGGCGCTGGCATTGGTCGAGCTCGTCATCTCGGTCCCCACGATGGCAGTTGAGGAGGATTGGCACGGGCACCCGATGATCGACGAGAGGACGTTTCTGTGGGTCGCAGCAGGCTGTTTGGTTGCTGCCGCCTTCCTCGGCGGGGGAGTGTTCACCGGATATCGCCTCCCGTCCGCCGCAGCCAAACACGCCGTCATGGCGGCAGCCGTTGCAATCACCGTGCTACTGGCCGGAGCGCTGGCTCGGAGGCTGTTGTGGGGCCACACAGGCATACCGGGCACGGTGGTGGTCCTATGGTGCATCGGCTCGGCCGTGTCGCTGCTCCTGAGCGCCCTTGGATCGCAGCTAGGGCGCTACTTGCCGCCTGCCTCGCGCTGAGCCGGTGTCGGCCTGAGCTGGGCGGCGGTGAAGATCCTGGGAGCGCGAGTCGGGAGCTGAGGGCGCGGGCTGGCTGTTGCTGTCGTCGATATCTGCAGGGGTCGGCGAGTAGGCGTAAGGCCGTCGATGGGTCGTTCATTCCGGGTTCGGACCTCGACCTTCGCCGGACGCACTTTTCTCGTGTCCGCGGAGTATGCGGCCGGCGAGCCCAGCAGCCAGGCAAGTTCCACCTGCGCGCCTTACGCGACTGTCGGAGCACCGCCAGCGGTCAGTGCCATCGCCGGGAATGGTCAGGCGACCGTTAGCTGGCAGCCAGCCCAGGCGTATCCGGGAATGCCAATAACAGGTTACGAGGTGTTCTGGGGAGGACAACCGGTCATAACCGCGGCAGACGCCACATCCGCGGTGGTGTCAAACCTTGCCAACGGGATTCCTTATATGTTCTGGGTGTCTGCTCTGACGTCAAGAGGGATTGGACCTAAGACAGCCAGTCTGACTGCGGTCGTACCCGGGACCAATGAGGTCGCTGCCGTTCTGTCGAGCGCGACCCCATCCGGGGACACGATCCTGCTGAAGTGGTCATCACCTGCTGCTGTTCCAATCGGGTCGATCCTCGGCTACCAGGTCATCGAGTCAACGGGCGTCACCATCGAGGTCGGGCCGTCCGCGACCTCTGCTGAGGTCACTGATCTGGCCAGCAATCGGAAGTATACGTTCTCGGTGGTTGCCCTGGGAGAGGCGGGTGCCGGGCCGGACTCGAACAAGTTGGCCGTGAAGGTGCCGGTCGATCGGCCGGGGCCGCCCGTCGGCGTGACCGCTGTCGCCGGTGACCAGAGTGTGCGGGCAAGTTGGCTCCAACCGCCTCTGGACGGCGGTGCCCCAGTCTCCGGCTACCTCGTTAACGTGTACAGATGTGAGTTGGCAGTGACACCTTGCAAAAACAAGCTCGTGTATCACGCTTTGGTGGCGACCAAAGTCCGATCCCTACCTGTAGGCGACCTGGAGAACGGAACTGGGTACTGGCTGAAGATCGTCGCTGAGAGAATGAGGCCGGAGTCGGTACGGCTTCCTCGGGCGTGAGCTTCAAGTGGAGTGTGGCGGGAGGAAACACGGTCACGACCATCTCGGTCAAGCCTGTTTCACCCGTCTCTGGCGACCTAATCACCTTCGGCGTGACGGTCACTGGGAAGACTGGAACAGGCGCTCGGACGCCATCAGGTGACGTGAGGGTCTCGAACGGCACACAGAGTTGCTTAGCCTCTCTGGTTGGTTCCAAGGGCGTGGCCGCTGGCGAATGCAAGATGTCAATCCAGTCAGCTGGCAAGTACTCGTTTTTCGCCGCCTATCCCGGCGCGAGTGCTTTCAATGCGTCGGTGTCGAAGCGGCGCTTGGTAACTGTGAGCTGACGTCCTCGACAAGGGGTCAAGGCCCGCCGCCGCAGTACATAGCGCGCAATGATGGCTGCAGCATCCGAGACAGCGGCTACTGGTGCACTTGAGACACACAGACCAGAAGACCGGGCCGCCGCGAGCCAAATCGGCCCGGCCTGGGTCCCAAATGACGACGGCGTGGATTGTGCACCTCACGGGAGTTCCTCATCCCCTCAGCCGGTGATCGGTTGCTAAGCGCGTACTGAAAATCATGGTTGACTGGATCTCCGGCCCCCGTAGCTCAGCCCGGATAGAGCAACTGCCTTCTAAGCAGACGGTCGCAGGTTCAAATCCTGCCGGGGGCGCCGACCAGTCCTCCGCGCGCTCACGCAGGACGCCCTCGGCGTCGGCGTGCCAGCGGTCGCAGAGTGTGAGCGCGACGTCGACGGCGTTCTCGTCTGGGTGGAACACAACTTCCATCTGCAGCGCATCGAAGAGCGCCCTCAGCTCGCCGTGCGGCGCGCAGGCGAGCCGGTCGGCGAGGATCGGCAGCCGTTCGAGAAGGGGGGCGACGTCGGCGAACGTGGGCGCCTCTGTCGCCGCTTCGTTCGCCAGCGCAGCCAGGCGTTCCCGCCGCTCGGCGATCGAAGCCTCCAGCTCGGCAACGCGATCACCGATGCGCCGCCGAAGGGCCTGCGTTACATCGTCCGCCTCCAGGTTGAGCACCTGCCGGGCGAGCCGCCGTTCGAGGTCGGCGATCTCGACTTCGACCTCATTCGCGCGAGCGGCGGCCGGGGCGGCGCGCTCCGGCTTGGCGGCGGCGTCGAGGCAGTGGCGCCAGTAGTCCGCGCGCTCGCGGCTGAACAGCGCTGTCGCGAGGAACGGGAGCACCGCCTCGTTCAGGCGTTGCTCGTTCAGGTAGACGTGGGGCGGGTGGTCGGCGGGGATGTTCTTCGAACGTTGGTGGGAGGGCTGGCACGAGTAGTACGTGGTCTGCCGGCGGTGGTTGCCCCACATCCGCAGCCCGCAGATCCCGCAGTGGACCAGGCCGCGGTAGAGGTACTCGGTGCGCGCCGCCGGCCGTGCGGCAGCCGCCGGGACGCCTTGGCGTGAGCGCTCGTTGGCCGTCGCGCGCGACTGCACCGCCTCGTACTCCCCGCGGCTCACGATCGCCTTGTGCGCCGGTCCCTCCGACCACACCCACGCCTCGGGCGGGTTGGTGCGACTGTGGCCCTTCTTCCTCGCCCGGCGGTTCCAAACCTGGTAACCGGTGTACTTCGGGTTGCGCAGCACCTCCCAGACGCTGGAGCGGCTCCAGGCGCCGCGGGCGGTCGCCGGGTCGACCGGGACGGGCGGTGGGTAGCGGTCGGGGTCGGCGTTGAGGCGGTCACGGATCTGGGTGAGGCCGACGCCACCGCCGAGGTACCAGTCGTAGATCGCCCGCACCACGGGGGCCCGCACCGGGTCGGGCTCCAACGTGCGCTTGGCCATCCCGCGACCCGCCTTGTGCGGGTTGGGGTGCTCGTGGGCGACGAAGCGGTAGCCGTAGAGGGCGACGCCCCCGGTGTGCCAGCCCTGGCGGGTCGAGGTCTCCTGGCCCTGACGGGACTTCACCATCAGCTCGTGGTGGTAGCCGCGGGCGATGCCGATGTTGACGTGGCGCAGCACGATCGTGCCGAAGGACTCCTCGAGCGGCTCGTCCGCCGCGCAGAGCCGCACGCCCGCCTGGGCGAGCTCGTCCTCGACGCGGAAGGCCACCGAGGAGTTGCGCGAGAGGCGCGAGATCGACTCGACGATCACCCGCTCGAAGCGCGCCGGGCGGCGCGCCGCGTCGGCGAGCAGATCCTGCAGCCCTCCGTCGCGGGGGATGGCGATCTCGAAGCCGGCGAGGCCGCCCGAGCCGCGCAGCGCGTAGGTTCCCGTGCCGGACTCGATGTCGTAGTAGTGGGCGACGATCCGCCCGCCGGACTCGTTCACCTGTCGTTCAGCGTTGTTCAGCTGGCGGGGGAACGAGAGAGTGGGATCCTGCTCGTCCTCGGTCGACACCCGTCCGTACCAGGCGTAACGGGGAGCGTTGGCGGTCGGCGTCATGGCGATCGGTCCTCCTCCCCCTGTCCTACCTCCATCGGGCCGAGAGAAGTGAGCAGGGCGGCGAGCGCTCGGCCTTGGGCTGCGGCAATCGCCCGTCCGGCCTCGCCGCCCACCAGGCGGACCCGGCAGCGGACGGCGAGCGGCTGGTCGGCGTACTCCCTCTTGACGCTCGGCACGGGAGGCACGGCTCGGTGGCAGTGCTCGGGGCGGACGGCCCGCTGCGTGGCATCGGAGCGGCCGCCGGTCACCGGCTCGGCACCGTGGCGAGCTTCCGCAGGGCGATGAGCGGGCGCCGGGGCGCCTCCTCGCCGACCGGCAGCCAGACGTCTTCGGCGGGGTTGCCGGTGCCGGCGACGGCCGTGGAGATCGGCAGCGCGCTCGCGTGGAGCGCCCGACGAAGCGCCGGCTCCCGGCCCGGGTTTGTCAGCCAGAAGAGGAGCGGTCGGGCGCTACCCTCAGCCTCGGCGAGATCGCGGTAGCCGTCGAGCTTGGCCACCACGCGCGCCAGCGTCTCAGTGCAGGTGTCGTGCTCGACGAAGAACTCGACCCCGGAACCCGCCTCCTCCCAGATGCCGTACGCGTCGGGGCGGACGAAGTCCCCCCACTCAGCCGCGCAGCGCCGCTCTGACCACCAGGCACCGACCGCGGCGTCGGGAAGTCGACGGGCGGCGGCGTGCAGCGCGCAGAAGAAGCCGTTCACCCCCAAGGTGTGGGCGGTGCGCTGCCCGGCCGCCAGAGCCACCACCCGGTCGCGCAACACAGAGGGACGCGGCGCCTCGACGCCGCGCTCGGCCGCCACGATCGCCGCCCCGATCGTGCCCAGGGTGTAGCGCCACGACGCCGAACCCGTTTGACGGAGCGGGCGGAACCGCTCGAGGACGCCGAGGCGCCAGAGGGCGACGAGGCGGTGCTGGGTCGAAATGAGGCTGGTGAAGCAGAGGTCGCGGACCTGCTCTGTCGTCAGGACCCGGTGCTGCCACAGCACCCGGCAGAGGAAGCGGTCGCGTTCGGTCAGCCGCCCCACGACGTCGAGTGGCGACAGGCCGTCCCGCCGCAGAGTTGAAGCGCCAGTCATGGATTGCTCCAGGAGTCGGGGTCCCCCGACGCCGGGGTGGGAGTCGCCCTGTGCCGGTGGTTCTCGGGCCCGGGCCCCGGCGTCTCAAAGACGCCGCCCGAGACGCCGCCGGGGACGCCGGCCGAGACGCCACCAGACTCGCCGCCAGCTTGTCGGTTCCGGTGCCGGCGACGGCGCACCAACAGCTCGTGGCAGCGCTCCTGCGGGGAGCGCCCGTGAGCGCGGGCGCGCGCTCTTGCCTCGGCCTCCCGGCCGCAGACGGCGGGGGGCAGCGGACGGGTGCGGAGCGTGAAGGCGTGCAGGTCGCGGCCACCGACTACGAGGCGACAGGCCACCTGGTAGGCGTCGAGGTGGCTCAGGTCGTAGGGCTTGAGGTAGGGCTCGGTGTGGCGGGCGAGCACCCGGGCGTCTTCGGGGGAGACGCAGAGGTAGATCTTGTTGCGGGCATTGGCGGAGCACGCCTCGGCCAGGTCCTTGGGGAGCTGGGCGAGGTTCTGGTGGGGGAGCACGACCGAGAGGTGGTAGCCGCGCGCCTCGGCCAGCACGTCGTCGATGGCGGTCGGCAGAGCCAAGAAGTTCTGGCACTCGTCGACGTAGAGCGTGGCATCGGGCCGGACGGTCTTCTCGGCACGGGCGGTCGCGGCCTGCCACACGCGGGCGACGAGGAGCGCTCCCACGAGGCGAGCGGTCTCTTCGCCCAAGGTTCCCTTGGGCAGGCGCGCGAGCAGCACACCGCCGTCGAGGACGTCTGCCATGTCGAAGCTGGAGGTGGCCGAGCCGAAGAGTTCTCGGGCGAAGCGCCGGGCCAGCACGGCCCGCAGCTTGTTCATGATCGGCCCGATCACCTGGGCCTGACCGGCCGCGCTGAGCGCGTCGTAGGCGTCCCAGAACCCTTTCAGCCCAGAGCGATCCGAAAGCGACGAGACGAGCGGAGCCCGCCATGCCCGGTCGGTCAAGAGGACCGGGATGTCGGCCAGCGTGGCACCGGGGAGCCGCCGGAGCGTCGCACATGCCGAGCGCAGGACGTCTTCGGTCCTCGGTCCCCACCAGGCGGAGAAGATGCGGGCGAACACCGACACCACCTGGTCGACCGCCACCTCGGCCGGCTCGCCGTCCAACACGTTCAGGGCCGGCGGGGCCTCGGTCTCTTTCGGATCGATGAGCACCAGGCGGTCGAGCGCCCGCTCGGGCAACCGGGTGAGCAGGTCGGTCACCAGGTCGCCCTTGGGGTCGATCATGACGACGCCGCGACCGGCTCTCACGTCGGCGAGCGCCAGGTTGGCGAGCAGCGTGGACTTCCCCGAGCCGGTGGCGCCGACGACGTGGGTATGGAACCGGCCGTCTTCGACCCGGAGCGCCACGGCGCGCCGGGGGCCCACCTCGCTCTCGCCGATCACCCGCGACCCGGCGCCGTGCGCAGCGCGCTCAGAGCCAGTCATCGTCGTCCCTCTCAACCGGTCGCTGCCAGGGTCCTGATGCGACGCCGGGCGGCGGCGCGACAGCGGCCGCGGCGGCGTAGGCGAGGCCCGGGACCATCTCGTCGTAGGGGAGGTGGGCGAGCGCCGCCAGCTCGGAGAGACCGAGGACCTGGCTCCGCCGCATCATCCGTTGTTCGAGGTGCCGGCGACAACCGACGCGATGAGGGGCAACGAAGTGGTTACGTCCCGCGTAGACGCCGAACGCGGCGGTGAGCTCATGTGACCGAGCCCGGAGGCGCCGCCGTGCGGCGCGACCGGAGGCATGCGCCGACACGCCGTAGCGGACGGCGACCTCGAAGGCGGGCAGGTCGGTCGCCTTGTCGAGAGCGTGGCGGGCGTCGGCCGAGCGCATGGGATCGGGCCGCACCGGGACCGGAGGTGTCGTCCGCCAAGCGGCGAGCAGGCGCGGAACGAGCGCGATCGGCCGACCGGTCGGGAGGGATCGGGCTGCCCGGCCGATCACGGCCGCGCGCCGGCCGCGGACGGGGCGGGCGAGCACCTGGACCGCGGCGTGCTCGCCCACCTCGTCGGCGTAGAGAGCTCCGAGGACGGTGCGCAGCGGGTCGACATCATGAGCGGTGCCGAGCGGCAGCCATGCCGGCGCGGCCAGTCGAAGCTCACCGCAGGAGACGAGCGCTCCGGAGAGGATCGACCGGGAAGCTTCCCGCACGTGGCACTGGGCGCCGGGCCAGGCGGAGCCGACGGCGCGAGCAATCGCCGGGGCCGGGACTCCTGCTGGAGTCCACAGCCGCATGCGGATGCCGGCGTCAGACGCCTCGATCTCGAAGGCAACGTGACGGGGCGGGCGCAGCAGATGGCTCCCGCCGGCCAGCACCGGGTGGATGTTTCGCCAGAAGGCGAAGGCACCCTTGGGCTCGACGCCGGCCGGCATGGACACCTCGACGAGCTGTCCCGCGGCCGGCGGCCGGAGACGACCGACAGCCCGGAGGAGAACCCAGCCGACCATCAGCGCGAGCAGGAAGGCAATCACGACCACGGCGGCGGGTAGGACAGCCTCGAGGAGATTGGCGAGGTGGTGACCGAGGTCGACCCACCAGGCGTTGGGGTGAGCGAGGAAGTGGGCGAGCGGCCCGTTGGGGACGCTCGGGGGCGGGGTGGGTGGTGAAGGAGCTGGCAAGCAGGATCCTCCTGTGATCGGGACGAGGACGGGAGGAGCCGGGCGGGAGACCGGAAAATTCCTCCATCTATTAACCCGCCCTCCTTGCGCGAAGATCGATGAACCGTCCGGATTCAAGACACTTTGAACCGGTACGCTGGGAGGATGACGCCGCGGTATTTGTCCGAAAGCGCCAAAGCGGAGAGCTTTCTGGCCGAGGGCCGGGCGCTCGAAGCCGCCCTCGCCTGGGGGAGGGCCGCCCGGTCGGCGCCCAACCGGGCCGCCCGCCTCGAGCTGCTGTGCGGAATGCGCAGCAGCGTCGAGCTGGCGCTCCACCAGGCCATCTACGAGGCGAAGGAGGACGGCTGCTCGTGGCGCATGCTCGGCCGCTACACCGACATGTCCTGGCAGACCCTCCACCGCCGCTACCGCGCCAAGCCGCTGCGCATGCCCCCGCCACCCGAACCGGACGCCTTCCCGCTGCGGGGGAAGCAAGTGCTCATCGTGGACACCTGGTCCGACTGGGGCTCGTGACCGTGGCGGCCAATCCAGTGTCACACCCTCCTGGCAGACTCCCAGCGTGCCGAACGTTCGTTCCCATCGCCTCCGCGACAAGCTCGGTGTTACGCACCGACATCACATCGGTAGAGCCGCAGGCTCGGCCGTACCCTCCCCTACGATCAGCCCAATGGTCGATCGGCGCTGGCTCGAGTTCCGGCCCGTCAGACGGCGTCTCCACTCGGACCGCTCGGCCGCGGGATCGTGCGGATTGTCGCCGACAGGAGGGTCTCATCGTGGCGATTGAGGACGAACAAGGTCGGCCGTCGAGCTGTGTCGATGTCTTCCTTTCATGCTCACGAGCGATCGCCGACGGTGTGCTTATCCGTCGGGTCAGTCGCGGGGACAAGGAGTTCCACTTCCAGAACTGGGTAACGGCTCGACTCGCCGATGCGAACCTCGCCCACGACCCGCCGCGACGGAACCTCTACCCGGACTTCACCCTCGTCAACTTCCCCGAGGGCTACGAGGTGAAAGGTCTCGCCTACCCAGGTAGGGAAGCTACCTACGACTCCAACAGCCGAGTCCCGAGCGGCCTGCACAACGGACGGACGATCTTCTACGTCTTCGGGCGCTACCCGCCCGAGACTGCCGGCGACGACACTTACCCCGTCGTCGATCTCGTGCTCTGCCACGGAGATTTCATCAACGCGGACCATGACTACGTCCACAAGAACAGGAACTTCCGCTGTTTCGGGTCCTACGGCGACGTCATGGTGCGGGACCGGAAAATGTACGTCGCCCCCACGCCGTTCAACCTCACGGTCGGCACGACTGGCCAGCAGACCTTGATCGTCCCCGCCGGCTTCCGCATCGAGGACGAACGGCTTCAGCAGGTCGGCGAGTTCTCAAGGCTCGAGGCCGACAACCTCGTCGTCGGTTACTCCTTCGACCTCATCAAGAACGTCTTGGACCCACAGCTCGTGCCAAACCCGAACGCCGGGCGAGAGCACCGCATTGCCGCCTACCGGCGCCGTGGTGTCGGCGTTGGCGAGGTGAGCCTCCAGCCGAAAGTCACGGTGGAGGAGCCCGACGATGACGAGGAGTGACAAAGCAGCGGGACCGTCCTCGACGGTCGGCCGCCAGATGGCGTTTGAGCTCCCGTCGGAGCGAGAGCCGACACGTCGGAACGTCGTTCCAGTTCGGAGTGCCCTCGAGACCGCGTTCCCCGGCGTAGTTGTGAGCCAGGTCGCAGAGGCCGAGTCATGGCGGAAAGAGATCCACCGGCCGGCGACGCATACGCACAAGTGGTGGGCACAGCGTCTCGGCACGGTCTTCCGCGCGATCCTGGCGAGCGCTCTTTCGGAGACCGAGAGCGAGGCCATCGAGGCGTACGCGGGGCGATTGGACCTCGACGGCCTGGTCGTCTACGACCCGTTCGCTGGGTCGGGAACCACTCTTGTTGAGGCTGCAAAAGTCGGTGCTGGCGTGGTCGGGCGGGACATCAACCCGGTCGCGACGCTCGTGCAACGACAGGCTCTCCAGGGGTGGGACATCTCACTTCTCGAGAAGGGCTACAGGCTGGTTGAGGACGCCTGTCGGGCAGAAATCGACCAGCTGCACGTGACCGAGGACGGTGAGACGGTCCTCTATTACTTCTGGGTCGCTATCTGCGACTGCCCGGACTGCGGCCTGCCGGTGCAGCTCTTCTCGCGGCAGGTCTATGCCCAGCACGCCTATCCCAAGCGATCACCAAGGGCACAGATCGTTTGCCCAGTGTGCCTTTCCACCCAGGAAGGCAGATACGACTTCTCCGAGGCAACCTGTCGCAACGGTCATCCCTTCGGACCACAGGGGGCCGTGTCCGGCGCTTGGATGACCTGCCCTACTGGTCACCGGACCAAGGTAGTCGCTGCACTCGGCGGTAAGCGTCCCCGGCTTGAACTCTACGCCACGCTGGTGCTCGACAAGTCCGGGAACAAGCACTACCGGGCAGCGACGGACTTCGACCGGGATCGCTACGCCCAGGCGTCATCCCTGCTCGAAAGCCATTCGGCAGACCTGGCACTCCCACAAGGCGCCCTCGAGCCGGGCTACAACACGCGCCAGGCCCTGAACTGGGGGTATCGCACCTGGGCGGATTTCTTCAACGATCGCCAGCTCTACTGTCTCGGTCTGCTCGGAGCAGCCATCCGCGCCCTCGACATCGCTGCACCCGAGCGCGAGGCACTGGCAACTCTCTTTTCGGGGACGCTCGAGTTCAACAACCTCTTCTGTTCCTTCAAGGGAGAGGGCACAGGCGCCGTCAGGCACATGTTCAGCCATCACGTACTGAAGCCAGAACGGACGCCTCTGGAAGCGCATCCCTGGGGTACGCCGGCGTCGTCGGGCTCGTTCTCGACGCTCTTCACGAGCCGACTGATGCGGGCCGATGCCTACAAGCAGTCGCCGTTCGACCTCGTCAAAGGTGCGTCGAGGGTCGATCGTGTGTTCGGGCTGTCGAGGCCGCTTGAAGAGCAGATCGCAGAGTATTGGCCGACGGACGGCGTGCGGCCAGGCGTGGCATACGTGACGACGGGCGACTCCGCTAAGACCGATCTTGCCGACGAGAGCGTGTCGCTGATCGTGACCGACCCGCCGTTCATGGACAACGTCCACTACTCGGAGCTAAGCGACTTCTTTCACGCCTGGCTCCGCGCCGTGCACCCATTCGACAGCTATCCGACGGGTGAACCGACGACTCGCTACGAAGAGGAGGTGCAGAGCGTTTCGCCAGACGGCTTCGAGAGCGGTATCACGGCTGTGTGGCGAGAATGTGCACGGGTGCTTCGAGCCGACGGGCTGCTCGCTTTCACGTTCCACCAGGCTCGTTCTTCCGGTTGGCTGGCCGTGATGCGTGGCTTGCGATCAGCCGGGTTCGTAGTGACGGCAGTGCAGCCGGTGAAGGCTGAAATGTCGACCGGAGCGCCGAAATCAGGTGCGTCCGAGCCGAGCAATCTCGACGCCATCGTCGTGGCCCGCAAGTCGCCCTGGGCCTTTCCCTTTGCTACGTCGCTGGAGGGAGCTGCTGCGCAGGCCATCGCTTCGCTTGAGAACCTGCAACGTGGCGGAGTCATTGTCGGGGCGGCAGACGTTCGGTCCGTGGTTCGAGGCAGCGTGTTCTCGGTGGTGACCGTCGACACCGAAGCGCTCGAAGTTGACGAGATCGTACGTGTTGGTAACGAACTAGCCGACGCTGCTGTTGGGACGCTGATCGGCACGGCGGCCGCGTGAGGTATTGACCACTACCACAGCAGCTTGTCGAACCAGAGACGATCTAAGCGCAGCTCCTCGGCCATCGCCTCCGCGAGGAATAGGGCGTCAAGGTCGTCGATTCGGGTCGTGTTGCTCAACCCAGATCTCTTGAGCTGCTCCTTGACGCGCCCATCTGGCTTCAAGGCGTCCTGCCCTGAACGCATCAGCAGGTAGTTGAAGAGCGCCGGCCCGATCCCATTGACGGCCCCGACCGGATCCAGCCGGTGGTGATACCGAAACGGCGCGGCCGCGGCGGACCATTCGGCCGTCCGCCGAGCGTCGTCTGCGCCTACTCCTCCAAAGTTGAGTAGGGCCGCCGCCACTCCTTGGATCGTGGCGTGGCCCCTCCAGGTGGCTGGCTTGCCCTCAACGGCGCCCGCGCCGTTCGCCGTGATGGAGGCCAGCGTCGCAGTGGGATTGGCCGCGATCCATGCGTCCATCGCGGGAACCACAAGGGGGACGTACTTCTTCCGTACGCTGAGCACGGCATCGACGACGGCGGCAGAAGGCATTGCTGCGTAACGGGCCTTGAATGCGGCCACGTCGGCGGTCACGTTCTGGGCTCCTCTTGTCGCGATGAGCTTCCGGAAGTACTTCACGGCGTCCGGCCACTCTGACCAGGTCCGAAGGGCAACCAGACCCGGAGAAGGCGACATGGGAGCGACGATAACGGCCCTGGCGGGACGGCACTCAGCCCGCCGCGTCGCCGTCGTCGACGAGCACGAGCTCTGCGAAGCTGAGGTGCCGGTGCTGGCCGATGAGGATCGTGGTCGTCGTTGCAAGGAGGATGGTCGTCACGGGCGGAACGGTATCGCTGCGCCCGGGTGGGACGCTGGGGTGACGCGATCAACCGGCCGCCGAGCATCCCACACCTACCATTCGGGCGTGGGCCGGCGGTCACGAGAATTGCGAGAACGGCGCGAAACGAAGGAGCGAGCGGAACGGCGCGCGCTCCGCCTCGTCGAGACGTCGGTCGAGCGTGGATGCCTCTTCTGCCGGATGGGGGACGGCGGGTTCAGCTCTGTCGAACATGTCTTCGCCGAGTCGCTCGGCAACAGGCAGCTGATCCTCCCTCGCGGCGTGGTATGCGACCGGTGCAACAATGGGCCGCTTTCGCAGCTCGACCAGGTCCTCGTCGACTTCATGCCCATTGCCTTCCAGCGAACGATCCGAGGCGTCCCGAACAAGGAGGGCAACCTCCGTCAGCTCAACCTCGTCAGAGAGACAATCGAGCACCAGCCCGGCGTTGGCGGCGCCGACCCGACGATCGTCGTCACGTCGAAGGTGCGCGAAAAGAGCGCCATACGGGAGGTCGCACGTCTGCCCGACGGCCGCGTCAAGTTCAAGATGACTGGCTCCGGCGGCAGGAGGATGACGCCCCGCTACGGATCAGAGCTGTCGAGGGCTCTCCTCAAGTCGGCGCTCGAGTGCGCCTGGCTCGACCATGGCGTCATGATGCTCGAGCCGCGCTTCGACCACGTCCGGGCAGCGGTCCTGGGCGAAGCTCGGGACGGCTTCTTCCTGATGGCGACTAGCGCGAGCGACCCGAACAGCCAGACCGTCTCGCTCACATACGACTTCGTCGAGGACGCGGGAGAGTGGCGGATGTGGGTTTTCGTAAGCATCTACGGCGTCGAGCTGGCGACGGACTCGCGACTCGCGAGGCCAGCTATCGATCCTCCGGAGGACCGCGTTCAGATGCTCACGTTCACCCGTGCTGACCTTGAGCGGCGTGGCGGCGGAACGGCCCGTTCTCCGGTCGGCGGTACGAATGGCGCGGGGTCCGAAGCCGGATAGCGTCCGTTCATGTCCCGATGGGTCGACGCGTCACCTGAGGTCCGAGAGCGGGTTCCGTTCCGGTTGCTCCAGGAGTTCATCGAGACGCTCGGCGATGCCGAGCTGCGTTGCACCGTCTGCGGGAAGGACATGGCGGCCGAATCAGACGACGCTGTGACGGTCCAGCTGCTCGTCGATCCCGAGGACGAAGGTGTGCACAAACTCGTCCCAGCTCATCGCCTGTGCGCGTTGTCCAGTGTTCAGTACGTCCCGGGCCTGCGAGCAGAACTCGCCACGCTCGCCGGCGACGAGGTAGACGTACGCTGGTGCCCCGTCCGGCTGCCGAGCGGCGACTTCGCCGTGGCGTGGGAGGCTTCGAGGCGGGTGCTCGAGTCGGACGACGTGTCGATGGACGAGACTCTCGACCCGGTGTTCTCCTCGTACCTGGCTACCGGCTTTCAGCTCGTTACGCCAGCGGACCTCGACGCTGAAACGCTTCCCGACCTGCCACTTCTGAGCGACTGGCATGTCTCTCTGACGTCGGCGGGCGAAATGCGGATCGTGCGAGCCGATGGAACGAGTGCTCTCGAAGTCGAGCTCGATGAGACGACGCAGCAGGCGTTCAGTGGGGTCGACCAGCGGCGCAGATGGCTCGTAGTCCTCACCGGGTCGCATCTGCATCTAGATTCTGACCACCGCGAGGCCGGTCTGTACTACGCAGCGACGAAGGGGTACCTGGCCGGAGGTCGGGTTCCACTGCGCTGACGCGGCGGGCGGGACGGCGCAAAGAGCGGGGCTGCCGGAGCGGTCCGCTCGATCCGAACCCGACCGTAGGTCCTCTTGGCGTTGGACGGAAAACTGGCGACTGCCAGCTCGTTGATCTGGTTGCGCGGCAAGGTCCGAAGTTCGTTCATCGCCACTCAGGGTGATCAGTCGGTCCGCGGTATCCGCTCGAGGGTGAGTTCACCTCGCTCGTCATGAAGCCGACAACGGCCAAGAAGGGTTGCCGAACCATCGCCTCAGGCGAACTGAAGGCGCCGGCTCACGCGCACCACCCGTCGGAGGACTGGCCCGGCTCCTGCCGGGGGCGCCGACCGGGTTCCGCAGCACCGTGAGGGCCGCGGTGTGGCTCCACGGCCGTCCCGCCCGGGTGCGGTGCCCGGCCTGGTTCAGCCACACCGCCACCGCTCTCGCCCCTCACGGAAGTGCGCGTAGCGGTCGAAGATGAGCGGCACGAGTGGTCCCTCGTGGGGTTTCGCCACCAAGAACCCGATCACCGGGACGGCCACGTAGCCGAAGGGACGGGATCTCCCACGCCAGCTGCCGCGGTGGCCTTTCGCTCCATGCCGGCGATCACCCGGTCGACGATGATGGGGCACTTCGATCAGACGAGCGGGTCGAACCCGATCTCGCAGACCTCTTGCGCACAGCGGCAGGCGACCGCGATTTTTGCGGCCCAGTCGAGGGCAGCCTCCCGTGAGGGCACGTCGATAATGGTGAAGCCGCCGAGTGGGTAGGTGCTGGGGGTGACAGTCCCGTCATCGGCCACCATGAAGGGCTCCACGTCCTCGTCCAGCCCGCCGGCGAAGAAGTACACGCCCGCATCTTTGGCCTCCTGGATGACCGCGTGTGCGGCCCTGGCCACCTCCGAGCCCTCCTCCTCGGGGATGTGGTCCATCGCGCCGCTGGGGAACGAAATCAGGTATCGCGTCATCCCCAGCTCTCTTCTCGTTCGTTGACTCTGTGTCTCCACAACCTCTCTCCTTTCCCGTGGGGATACGGGTGTCAGCTCGGCTTCCAGTCGCCGGTGGAGCTCGATCACCAATCGAGGGGATGGGTTCTCCGGTGACCTCGGCCGCAGCAGCGACTCGAACGAATCAGCCATCGCCGTCGCCTCCCTCGTCCTCATAGCTCAGGCGAAACGCAGCCCGGGCCCGGACGAGCAACGCCTCCGTGGCGTGGAGCGTGCGCCCGAGCAGCTCGGCCACTTCGGCCACGCCCAGCCCATCGAGGTACCGCAGCGTGAGCGCCGCCCGGTGCTGGGTGGAAAGACGGCGGAGAATGTCCCGCGCCCGGAGACCGTCCAAGCGGACATCCCAGTCGTCCATGGCGTCATTGGAAGCACTCGCGACTGCCGACAGCGCCCGATCGGCCGCAGCTTCGCGCCGCCAGTGGTCAATGAGTCTATTCCGGGCGACGGTCATCAGCCAGGGCGTCGTCACCGCGACGAGCGCCCCTTCGCGCAACGAGCGGGCTGCCTGAAGGAAGGTCTCTGCGGTGAGGTCTTCGGCCAGCGACGCGTCCTGCACCCGGTGATGGAGGTAGCCATACACCTCAGGCAGTGCGCGGACGTAGATGTCCGCCAGAAAGGAAGAGGCAGCAGGCTCGATCGGGCCTGGAACGACGCTCACACCTATACAACGTACGAAGGGGTGCCGCTCCGACGCGCCGCGCGTCCTGGTCCGCCCTGGCCAAGTGCGAAGCTGACTCGCGCCCCTTTCCACTCATCCTGCTTTGGCGTTGCGATGCGCCCGTAGCGCCGGCTCGGCGCCCGGTCTTCTCGTCCCACGCGGCGCTTCTCCTCACTCCGGCAAGCGCGACCGAACACTCCATCTGCATGGCCGGTAGGGTCCCGCGAACGGAGTCGCGACCCGCCCTATGGACGGTTATCTCGATGACGGTGACCCGCCGCCGTCATCGCAGGAGGGAGTTTCGTCGATGGCATGGTCGGTCTCTGGGCAGAGTCGGTCCGAGGTTCTGTCGGATGGATTATGGGCGGCTCGACCAGTGCCGTCCCATCGAGCCGGAAAGGGCTGCCTCTACGACCCCGTCGGCGAGATTCCGACCGTGCTGTCCGTCTCAGTGGAGCCGAGAACGCTGAGGTCGACTGGTCCTTGACAGCTTCGGCCGGCGTTCGCGAGGTCATCCTGGAACACCATGAAGACCAAGGCCGAGCAGGACGGTGTCTGACGAGCATGGGGGGGAACAGACACGTTGAGAGCGAAGCTGCCGGCGACCTCCATGACATAGACGGGGTCCGCGACCCGGAGGATCCTGGGGTCGACTCCTGCAGCTTGGAGCTGGCGTCACCCCACGTCGAGGCCACCCAAGTGACGCTGGAGATGTTCGGATCCCCTGCCCACGCACCGGTGTTGACGGCGATTTGATCGAGCTGTTCTGCAGTCGACGAGGATGGCCTGTAGTCCACGATAGGCAACCTCTCGGTGCTCCCAAGCTTTGACAGTTGGATCGGACGATCCGACACCCGGTAGGCAACGAGCTGTGCATTAGCGGTGACGACAAGCGACACGGTGTCTCCACTTGCGGCGGTGGTTCCGAGCAGCCTGCTCGGTTCCTCGTTCTCGAAGTGCCCAGTCAGCTGAACCAGGTAGCACGGAGAGCCTTGGGCCGGGTGAGCCGGCCGATTGGCGAAGTAGGAGCTGGCGCGCCCGCAGGAGGCAGCAACGGCGGCGGCGTCAGGCTTGGGATCTCCATCGACACTTGCGATGAGGGTCCCCAACCGGGACAGTTCGGATACTTCGCGGCCAGACAGGCTGCCCGCGTGTCCCGACGATCGGACCTGGATGGCAATGCCGATAGTGCCAGCCACGAGCGCGATCACGGCGACGACGGCGACATATGTCCAGGGCCGCCGAGTTAGAACGGACACGTTCGCCTGCGCGACTGTGAGGTCGGGTGGGTCGTTCTCACTGGACCCGGTGAAGCGCTTCAGCGACACCTGCAGAGCCTCGCGTCGTAGTTCGGTGTCCGAATCGGGAGGTCGGGCTGGCGCTGGGTCGAGCCGCCTCACGAGCTCTATCTCTCTATCCACCTCACTCCTCCTTTCCAACACTGCCCCTCGCTCAACATCCTGCGATGGCGACGCGTAGTCGCCGCCGCGCCCGGTTGATCCGTGATTTCACCGTTCCAACCGCGATGCCCAACGCCGTTGCGATCTCCTCATAGCTCAAGTTGTCCCAGGCGAACATCAATAGAGGTTCGAGGTCGCGATCGGGCAAACGACGCAGCTCGGAAATGACCTTGTCAAGGGTCTGCTTGTCATCGATCGCATCGGTGGATGGCTCGTTGGCGACTAGCTGCCGAGCTGACGCGAACTCCTCGACACAGCGGTTAAGGCGCGATCGCGACCGCAAGTAGTCCGTGACGACATGCGCAGCGATGCCGATCAACCACGCCTTCACCGCGCCAGACTTGGGGCCAAAGCGCTCTTTGCCGCGAAACGCCCTGACGGAGACCTCGCTAGCGAGGTCTCCGGCGTCACTCAGGTCGACTCGACGAGCGCAGTAGGCGTAGATCGCCTGATAGTGCGCATGGAACGACCGAGCGAAGATTGCCGGGTCCGCCAGGGACTCCACAGCAAGTTCTGGTCGGTCGGTCTCATCGTCATCGCAATTAGTATTCGATCGAGCGACCGCTCGGTTCGCGACAAAGCGCTCGAGTGGTTCAAGCCACGAGGCCGTTAGGCTTTCGTCGCTATGACGAGTTCGGTGTCACCGGGCCAGTCCCAGAAGAGACCGTCTGGCGAGTGCTCGTGCAGCAGGTGACGTAGGTCAGCCTGGAAGTCGGCCCGGCGGTTCCCGAACCATCGGGGCGCGGCATACGACAGCGAGAAGTAGTTGGCCACGACGGTGTCGATGTCTCGGACCAGGTCGGGGCGCCCAGGCGCGTAGATAGTGCGCGAACCCCCGAACCGCGTCTGTGCCAGGGTGTCCTCAAAGCGTGCCGGCTGACCCTCGTTCCAGGTCGCGAGGTAGTGACGCGTGTTGTCACCGAGGTAGTCGATGATGAGGTTCTTCACCGCAGCGTCGGGAATCTCCGGATAACCCGGATCGGCGGGCCGCGGGCGGCCGTCGAGCTGGTGAGAGATCAGGACCAGCGAGCCACCCGGCACGAGCAGGTCGTAGACGGTCTCGGCGACCTCCAGCCGTCGAACCCGATGGAACGACTGTCCGAAGGTGACCACTCGACACGAGCCGAGGGTCAGCGCCGCAATGTCCTCCGCGACCCCCTGCACCCAGCGCACGTTGGCTACTCCCGCCTGTTGGCAACGCCGTTGGCCCGTCTGCAACATGCCGGGCTCAGGATCGAGCGCCGTTACTTGGTCGAACATCTGGGCCAGGTCCAGTACCAAGACGCCAGGTCCGCAACCAACATCGAGCAGCTGGCCGGTGCCGTCCAGTGACAGCTCCTGGCCAATCGTGTTCGCGAGCCGAGCGGAATAGGGGGGACGCCCGACCGTGTAGTACTCGGCCGTCCCTTCAAACGCCTGGGGATCGAACGCCGATGGTGAAGGTGTTCTCATACGCACTCTCCTGAAGGTTGCCTCACTTGGGGCTGACGGCGCACACCGGCGAAGCCTGGTCTCGATAGCCAGCTCCTAAGGGAGCGGGCTGTCAAAGGCTGCCAGGTGGGACGCGATCCTCCTCGCACAGTCGGCTGCGCTGGCGGCGGTGGTGTCCACGACCAGGTCGTAGACGACGCCAGCATGTACCCGTTCGGCCTGGTGACGAGCCATCCCTGGCACCCGGTCCGTCCGGCTGCGCTCTCGGGCGGCGGCGACCTCGGGATCGCAACGCACACCGATCCAAACCACTGTGAGCCCCGACAGGGCAGTCGCCAAACGCTCTTGAGATGACGCTCCGCTCATGAAGACTTCGTCGATGATCAGGCCGGTCCCGCATCGGCCTATCGCCGCAAGCCCTGCGTACCAGGACGCCTCCGCCCGGCGGAAGTCATCTCCGACTACCACGGAGCCGTCGGCGCCGAAGACGATGGAACCTTCGGCGCTCACCGAGGTGTCACCATCGCGGTTAGTCCGGATGAGCCCATCGACCTCATCACCACCCGGCAACGCGCGCACGAGGTCATCGGCGCCCAGAGTCATCCACGTCGGTCCGAGCAGACGCTGGAGGCAGCAGGCGAGGGACGACTTGCCAGAGCTGGAACCTCCGTTCAGGACTACTACCGGTACCACCCGGTTGACCGTACCCCGTCACCGCCAGTTGTCCTCGCCTCTCGTGGCCAGGACTGTGTTCGCGGATGGTCCCGACGTTGACTTCGAAGAGCGTCTGACCTTCGCGGCGGCGAGCAGCCGCAAACTATTCGCAGTGACGAGGCGCTCTATTGAAAGCGCCTCCGGCGGGCCAACTCCTCTCCTTCGGGCGGCGGGCGTAAGTTTGTGCCAGAAGGTGGGTGGTGCGCGGCGGCGGCTGCCGTGACGAGCTCGACCAACAGGTCTTCAGCGTCGGCATCAGCCACCTCGACTTCGACCCAGTCCGAGCTCGCTGACGCGCGCGGTTGTAGGCGGGAATCCGCACGGAGCCGGTCGCGCATCTGCCGTATCACCTGCCTGGTCAGCCGGACGTCGTACGTGCCAGCGTCGTCTTCGTGCGCGATCTCTTTGCCGTTCACCCACAGCCCCGGGCGGTCCGAGAACATCGAAGGGCTCTCGACCACGCTGTCGATGGAGAGAAGACGTTGCCAAAAGGTGTCGGGCACGGTTGCAATTCTCGCGGCGGTCAGGCAAATTGCAAGCTACTGGCTGCGTGGGGTACGCGTACGCTGGATTCTCAGCGCCGCCAGCCATGGGCGCGTCGTTGGGGGAGCCACCTGCTTTGTCTCTACCACCGGCGCGAAGTGAGCGCCCTATGTGCGCCTTGAGTCAACATCTGGGAGGTGAAGGGGGGTATGACTTGTGACCTGGTGGCGTTGTGTTTCTCTGCGAACGACCCCCTCCGTCTCGCGCGCTTTTGGGGCGGCGTCCTAAGCTGGGGGATGGTCGACCACCCCCAAGGTGGCATTGCACTGGTGCCGAGCGATGACACCGGGTTCCCCATCCGATTTCTTCCAACTCAGGAGCCGAAGACCGGTCCGAACGAGATGCACTTCGACTTGACGAGCACGTCCCTCGAGGACCAGCAGCAGACCGTGGCGAGGTCACTCGGGCTCGGCGCCCGGCACATCGACATCGGCCAGCGCCCGGAGGAGGGTCATGTCGTGCTCGCCGACCCCGAGGGCAACGAGTTCTGTGTCATCGAGTCGGGCAACAACTTCCTCGCCGACTGCGGATTCGTCGGTGCCCTGGCGTGCGACGGTTCCCAGGCGGTCGGCTACTTCTGGAGTGAAGCGTTGGGCTGGCCGTTGGTCTGGGACCGCGATCAAGAGACGGCGATTCGCTCGCCGAGCGGCGGTCCGAAGATCACCTGGGGCGGTGCGCCGCCGATGCCGAAGAGCGGAAGGAGCCGGCTGCATTTCGACCTAGCTCCCGCCGACGGCGATCAGCAAGGGGAGGTCGACCGTCTTGTCTCGCTCGGGGCGACTCGCATCGACATCGGACAGGGTGAGGTCGGCGGGGTGGTCATGGCCGATCCCGATGGCAACGAGTTCTGTGTGTTGTCCTCTCGCTGGCTAGGCAAGAATCGCGGTTAGGGGCCGCCGGACCGCCCGCCCGCACGACCTACGCCTGCGCCGCCGCTGCCGCCGCTGCCGCCTCATGAGGAGATGCTCATGGACGACCTCGACGCTGCGAGGGCGGGGAGTTTCTCGCCGGCGTCAAGCGCTGAGTGCGCGCTTCGCACGAGGTCCTGTTGTCATCGACACCGACGTCTTCGGCGCCGACCTGGTCCCCGGTTCACGATCACACCGCTCGATTAGCCGATCATCGCCGGTCGAGCTCCGCGCTCGCTCGAAACGCCACAGGCGGGATACGGACTACGACATCACAAGGCAGCAGCCGGCCACCTGCCGCTGGCTCCAGGGCGCGGCTTCTTGGCGCGCGAGAGGACGACCGAGGTGCAGAATGCACAGGTGACTATTGACAGCACATCGCGCATTGCAACTGTTGACTTCGCCCTTCGCGGCGCTGAGGGCCGGGTGACGATTACCTACTCGGTCAACGACGACCCGGAACGGTGGGGATACGATCTCCTCGATCTGGACATCAGCATCGAGGTGGCGCGTGGCTTCCCGGTGATCCAAGCCAGGACGGCGTTTCCCCGGGAGGGTTACGCCGGGCTCCTCGGCTGGGTTCAAGTCGTCGACTACGTCGTCGTGAGAGGCGGCATTCCTGAGGAGACTGTGTGGTGCGTTCCGGACGTGCCGCCTCAGTCACGGGACGCGAACACGCCGTACCTCGCATTCGGCATCGACCCGGTCCTCTTCGATGCTCCAGCATTCACGGAGGGCAACGTGGATTGGACGGCTAGGTCATTCCTCACCTATACGCCCGATTGCCTGATGACGCCGGTGGTCGAACCGCTGTGCGGTTTCCGGTGGGGCTACGAGATCGCGGGTGGCCTCGTTACGCCAAAGGAGCTTGTGGCGGCATCCCAACAGGACTGGGTCGAAGCACGTCGCATGCTTCGGGTGCGCTTGCCGACCTGGAGCTTCGGTGGTGACGACTGGGCACCGCCGGTTCTCAAGGTGGGAGGATAGGCATCGCGCTTCGATCCATAGGTCTCAGGTCTCAGCCCTGCGCCCTGCGCCCTGCGGACAGGACCGGCGGCGCGACTCCCAACACTGATCGGCGCAAGGATCAGCTGATCTCATTCGCCTGCCAAGCCCGTCACCTGATCGCCCGCTCCGCTTGACCCTGGTCGGTAAGGCTGGCCGGAGCTGCGGAAAGCCCAGTGTCAAGCGATCGACTGCGATCCCTTTGCTGCCAGGCCGCCCACACCCGCCCGACGGTGTACGCGAAGGCGCTGGTGGCGCCCACGAAGAAGCCGATGGGCAGGTTCGTCTCATAGGAGACGGCGATCGCCACCCACACGGTCACCAGCGCGAACAGCACGGACAGGCCCATAGCCACCAAGGGACGTTTGGTGAAGGACCGGGCGGCGGCGGCTGGGCCGATGAGCAGGCTGAAAATGAGCAGGGACCCCACGACGGGGACGGCCATGGTGGTGACAAGGGCCACCACGACCAGGAAGGCCAGGTCCATCACCCGCGGGTTGATGCCGCGGGCTGCGGCGACGTCAGGGGCGACCGAGGAGAGCATGAGTGGTCGGTACAAGGCGATGACAGCGACGACGCACACGGCGGCGATCAACGCCGTGGGCCCGAGCTTGCCGGTGGAGACACCCAGAACCTCGCCGAACAGGAGGGCGAAGATCTCGGAGGCGTACTCGCTGGTGCGTGACAGGAACAGATCGCCGAGCGCCAGCATCAACACGAGAGTGAGGGCGGTGGCGACATCGCTGCGGGCTCTCCGGCCCAGGCCGGCGATCATCCCAGCCCCGGCCAGCGAGAACACGCCGAGGCCGACGATGGTGTTGGCTCCGATGAGGAAAGCCCCTGCGGCTCCGGCGAAGGCACCGTTGGGGAGGGAGTGCGCGGCGAAGGCTGCACCGCGCAGCACAGTGAAGAACCCGACCACTCCGGCCACGACGGCCACGATGGTGGCTGCCTCCCAGGCGTTGAGCATGAAACTGGCGAACATCACGCCGCCCCGACAGCTGCTTGTAGGTCGCCATCAGTCGCCCGTCGCCGATCCGGTCGGAGGCGTGAGATGACTCCCGAGCTGAAGTAGAGGACGAACATCACAGCCACGATGCAGAAACTGACCGGCCACCCGTTCCCGCCTGCCCACGTGGTGCTGTCGTAGGCGATCAGGATCCCCGCCCAACACGCGAACACGCCGACCGCGGCAGCGACCGCGATGGCGACACCGGTGCGCGTGGCCACCCGAAGGGCGATGGCGGCCGGTCCGATCAGGAGGGCTGTCGAGAGGATGGCCCCGATGGTGACCGCCGACATCGAGACCGCCAATGCCAGCGCCAAGAGGTAGCCAGCGCCAACCAGGCGGACGGGCACCCGGCGTGCCGCGGCCAGCTCATGGCTGACCGAGCTGAGCAGGAGGGGCCGGTACAACACGGCGATCAACCCGACCGAGGCGACGCCGAGGACGGCCATGACGGTGGTGGTGCCGGCGGGCAGCGTGAAGATGGACCCGAAAAGAACGTTCACGGTGGCGCCGGTGGTGCTCGAGCTGATGGTGTCTTCGTACAGGAACAGGGCGGCCAACCCGAGGGCGGCGCCGAGCACGATGCCGGTGGCCAGGTCGCGGCCTCGTGGTTTGCGGATACCGACTAGCTCCATGACAGCGGCAGCGACCACGTTGAAGGCGACGAAGCCATACAGGGTGGACGCCCCGACCAGATACGCCGCGGAACCGCCGGCGGTACCGATGTCGGAGAGAGCGTGCCCTGCGAACGACTGTCCCCGGATGACGGTGAACACTCCCACGATGCCCGACACGATCGCCGTGACGGCACCGACGACAATAGCGACGCGGACGGGCTCGGACGAGAAGAGGCCCGGCTCGAACAGCGACGACCAAGCAGCTGCGACGAGCATCACGCCGTCCCGAAAGGGTCGACGTCGCCGGCATGGTGGGCCTGGTGCTCGGCGCCCGAGACGACCAGCACGCGTCCCTGGACACGGATGACTTCGACATGGTGGCCGTAGAGTCGGCTGAGGGTCTCGGTTTGGACTACCTCGTCGGTGGTGCCTGAAGCGGCCCGGCCGTCGGCCAGGTAGACGACACGATCCATGACCGGCAGCAGCGGGTTCATGTCGTGTGCCGAGAGCAGGATGGCGATGTGCTGGTCGGCGGCGATTCGGGCCAGGAGGTCCACGACCTCGGCGGCCGAGCGGATATCGAGATTGGCCAACGGTTCGTCGAGGAGGAGCAGCTTGGGGCGGCAGATGAGCGCCTGGGCGATCATGACCCGCTGCTGCTCGCCGCCTGACAGGTTCCCGATCCGCGCGTCCGCGAACCGGCTGGCTTCGACCGCTTCGAGCATCTCTTCCACCACGGCGCGACGCGTCGCCGAGGGCCGAGCGATCCCGAAGCGGTGCCCGTCCAGACCGAGCCCGACCAGGTCACGGGCCCGCAGTGGCATGTCCGGCTCCAAGATGATCTTCTGTGGGACATACCCGACTTGAGGGCCCCGCCGAGTCCCGGGCCCGCCGGCCACCTCAACTCGCCCGCCGCTCGGGGGAAGCAGGCCGAGTATCACCCGCAGCAGGGTGGTCTTGCCCGCTCCGTTCGAGCCGATAAGCCCACAGAACCCGCCGGACCCCACCGCGAAGGACACGCGGTCGAGCACCTTGCGCCCGCCCAGCGACACGCTCACGTCCTGCACCCGCAGCACCGCTTCGGGCGGCTCGGTGCCGGGGCCGAGCGGCGGGCCGCCGGTTGCCGCCACGGGGTCGGTACTCGCGATCACAGGCGCTGTGTGGAGGTGCCGGCAGAGATGGCCCCTTTGATTGCGTTGAGCTCGGCCATCATCCACGTCTGGTAGTCGTAGCCCGGAACGGGCATCGTCTCGTACACCCCGACCACAGGCACGCCGGCTGCCAGTGCGGTCTGGCGGATCGAGTCGGTCAGCGGGTCGGTGACCTGTTGGTTGTAGCAGAACACTTTCACCTGGTGCTTGGTGAAGAACCCCTTCTCCAGCGACACGTCCTGCGGGGTGGGGTCGGTGCCGTTCATGATGTCGGCCTGGAACTGCCACGGCGTCCGGTTGTTGATCCCCATAGCCTGGAGCATGTAGTCGGCCACCGGCTCGGTCGTGGCCGCCGCCGTTCCCCTGTACTTGGCTTTGAACGAGGCGATCGCCTTGAGCCATGGCTGCAGCGAAGCCACGAACTTGGCCTCGTTGGCTTTGAAGGTAGACGCGTGAGCCGGGTCAAGAGCAGATAGGTCAGTCGCCAAGGCTTGGGCCACGGCTGGCATCGTGTTCGGGTTGTACCACAGGTGCGGGTTCGCCGTGTCGTTCGGCAGCCCCAACAGGTTCTGCACGTTGATCACCTTGCGAGCCGGGTTCGGCGACGCCGAGGCGAGCGTGCCCATGAAGGTGTCATAGTCGACCCCGTTCTCGATCAGCAGCTTGGCGTCGGCGACCTTCTGCCCCACGCTTGGCGTGGCCTCATAGGTGTGAGGATCGGTGTTCGGATTGGAGTCCACGGAGTACACGCTCACGTACTTCCCGCCGATCTGGGACGTCACGTTGCCGTATTGGCTCTCTCCCGCCACGACTGCCACTGTGCCTCGGCCGCCCGCCGACGCCCCCGGCGAGGCGCACCCGGCTGCGAGAAGCACCGCTCCAAGCGACACAACGCCAGCTGCCAGCTTCGCCAACCCGTGCATCCTCCTCCCGTCTGTCTCGTCGTCGCCGGCGTTCACCGACTGAGTCCCCGCCGACCTCGCCTGACCCCGAGGCGAGCCCACCCTCGGGTCCTTGTCTGGATCACTTGCAGATAACCTTAGGACGTATCTGGAACCATTGCAAGTACAGGTGAGGGAGGCCGCTGATCTATGGCATGTTTCTTATATAAGGAGGCACTAATGTGTGTGGCGTGGTTGCCACGAAGGCTTCTGACGCGCTGGCGGGTGCAGTGGATCTGCTCAAGGCCCTGGCGTCTCCGGTTCGCCTCGCTACCGTGATCGAGCTCGGAGACGGGCCGCGTTGCGTCCACGAGCTACAGACTGCGCTCGAGGACTCCGGACGACAGGTAAGCCAGCCACTGTTGTCCCAGCACCTCAAAGTGTTGCGCGACGCCGGCCTGGTTACCACCACTCGGCGCGGCACCGAGATCACCTACGAGCTTGCTGACTCCCATGTGGGTCACATCGTCAACGACACCATTCGACACTCACAGGAAGAGCCCCCGTGACCGCCGCAGATGTTGACGATCCGTCAGGTCCGGCGCCTCAAGAGCGTTCGACGCGGCAAAAGCGCGCTCTCGCCGCTGTTCTAGAAGGTTCCGACGGCTTCCGCTCCGCCCAGGAGCTCCACGCAGAGCTCCAGGCCCAAGGTGAGAACATCGCCCTCACCACCGTCTACAACCAAGTGCGGTCGCTCGCCGAGGCCGGCGAGCTCGACCTCCTGCGAGGCGACGACGGCGAGACTCGCTACCGCCGCTGTGCCAGCGGCGAGCACCACCACCACCTCGTCTGCCGTCACTGCGGCAATGCCATCGAAGTCGAAGGGCCAGAAGTCGAACGGTGGGCCACCAAGACTGGCAAGGCGCACGCCTATATCGACATCACTCACACCGTCGAGATCATCGGCACCTGCCCAGACTGCGCAACCCGAAGCTAAGCGGCGGAACCTCCGGCCCGTTGCCTCAAGGGGCGCTACGAGGTGCTGACAAGGGCCGCCTCAACTTGCGTGGCGCGTTCTTCGAGAGGCGGGCAGCCGAGCCTGGCCGCGATGGCTCGCGCCTCGGCCAAGCCCGCCACCGCCGCATCTGCGTTCCCCGTCGCGGCAAGGTACCCGGCGTGGTCCACAAGGGCGTGGGCGAGCTCGTACGGGTTGTCCACCTCCCGGAAGGCTGCAACGGCCTCGGCGAAGGACCCGTTGGCCGCCTCCTTGTCGAGGCTGGTCTCGTCGAAAGCCTTGAGGAGCTTTCGGTAGGCCCGGAGGACAGGTGCGAGGTGGCCGACCGGGTGCGAGTCGAGTAACTCAGCCAACTCAGCGAGCACCTGCGCGTCGCCCAGGCTCCGCGCCGCTCGGGCTGCGACTGGAAGTGCCCACCGAACACTCTCGTTGCCGATCCCCGCCGACTCCACGTGCGAGAGGACCAGCCGGGCGTGGGCCATGGCTTGGGCTGCGCGGCCCAGGGCGGCGTTCACGATTGCCTGCTGGCACTCGTAGACGCTCAACTGCTCAACGTTTTCGGAGGTGGCAAGGCTCGCCAGGCGATCGAGCTCGCTGAGCGCAAGCTCGCCGCTCCCTCTTAGCGCTAGCAAGGTGACCGCGCGACCCGTGACGGGGGTCTGGGCTCGTGCTGCCGTCACCTCGTCGAGAGCATCCCGGATGACGTCTCCGGCCCTGTCCCACTCGCCGAGCTCGAGGAGGGCCAGCACCAAGTTGCCCGTCGTCGAGAAGAAGGCACCTGCATGGCCGGCGCGCCGGGCGAGAGCCGCTGCCTGCTCGGCTGCCTCAGCCGCCTGTCGAGGCTCGAACGCACAGATCTCGTCCGCAAGGTTCCCGAGGGCTATCCCCTGCCTGCCGAAGTCCCCGAAACTCTCTGCCAGGCGGGCGCTCTCGCGATAGCACGCAGCGGCTTCGGCTGGTCTGGTGGAGAAGCTGTACGCGAGCCCGCGGGACCCGAACGCCATGCTCAGCTCGCCGCGGTCGACACCAAGCGCCTGGCCGAGGGTGAGAGCTTTGCTCGCGAGGCGATCCGCCACGTCGCCATGGCCGCTGAAGCATTCGAGGTCGGCGAGCGATCGCAGCGCCTCGACCGTGGCGCGGTCGGGCTCGGCCTGCAGGACATCGAGGGCCTCGACGAGGTTCTGCCGGGCCTCCTCGAAGCGGCCGCTCCTAATCATGCCGCGTGCCGCGGTAGTGGCGGCTCGGGCTGCCCCGCGGGTGTCTCCGCCTGCCAGGTAGAGCCGCCTAGCGTTCTCTGCGTACTCGACAGCCTTCTCACCGAGGTCTTCTCCCGCACGGTGACTCAGGTCCGAGGCCCTTACGAGCAAGTCGGCGGCGGGTTGACCGTCAGTCTCTGCCGATGCCGCCTCGGCGTAACTCGCCGCTGCCGTTGCCGGCGCTCCGGCCCGCTCGGAACGCTCGCCCGCCCGCACCAGGAAGATGACGGCCTGCCGGGCGACGTCTTGCTGGCCGCCGCCGCCGGCTGCAATGGCGTCCAGGTAGTGGTGGGCGATGACGTCGGTGACCTCTTCGCCGTCATTGGCGAACGTCTCGCGCAGGTGGGCGGCTACAGCGAGGTGACGAACCTGCCGATCGCGCTTCGACAGCGTCTGGTAGGCGACCTGCCGGAGCATCTCCTGGGAGAAACGGTACTGGCCACGCTCAGGCGACAGCGGGTCCGCCGATATCTCGAGCACGTCCCGCCTGACGAGTTGGGCAAGACCATCTTCTGCGAAAGCCTCATCCTGGTCGCATACGGCCATGAGCGCCGCCTTGGGGAACGAGCTGCCGAGGACCGAGGCGTCGGCCACGACGGCGCGGGCGCCGGCCGGCAGGGCATCGAGCCGAGCAGCCAAGAGGGCGTGCAGGGATTCGGGCACCTGCAGGGTGCCGAGATCGCCGGCGAGGTGGTAGGTGTCGCCTTGTCGCTCGACGACACCTCCGTCGATGAGGGAACGGACAGTCTCGACTGCATAGAGCGGGATGCCTTGGGCGTGGGCAGTGATGGCATCGCTAGCGCTCTTCGGCAGCGCCGGCACGAGGGAGCTTAGAAGAGCCGTCATAGACGAGGAGTCCAGCGGGTCGAGCGACAGGGTCGACCGGTTGCGGCCCGAGCCGTAGCCGGAGTCGATGGCCTCCAAGCCTGGCCGGGCAAAGACGAGGACGAAGATCGGCAGATCCCTCGTCCAGTCGACCAGGTGGGCGAGGAACTCGAGCAGGCCAGGGTCGGCATGCTGGGCGTCTTCGACCAGCAGTACCACGGGTGCCACCTCGGCGAGGCGTTCGAAGAAGAGACGCCAGCCCGCGAAGAGCTCGTCGGAGCCGAGCACAGCCCTACCGGCGCCCTGGTAGTCAACCCCGAGCAGGCGTGACAAGCGAGCTCCGATGTAGTCGCGCTCGCCCTCGTTCGCCACGAAGCGCACCAGCCCCTCGGCCAGCTTCTGCGTGCCGGCGGCGACGGGGTCTTCCTCGGCGATGCCGAACCGTTGCCGCACGATCTCCGACAAGGCCCAGAAGGCGACACCCTCCCCGTAGGACAGGCATCTCCCCTTGTGCCACAGGACGGTGTCCACCAGCCCGTCGATATACGTGTAGAACTCGAAGGCCAGGCGGGACTTCCCGACGCCGGCTGGACCTGTCACGAGCACGAGACGCGGTGTGCGGCGCTCGACGCTGGCGTGGAACAGCTCCTTCAGGGTCCGCAGCTCTGCGTCTCGGCCAGCAAGGGGCGCCTCTAGACCGTCCGGCCGCTGGGAGCCGCCGACACCGGACAGGACCCTCACGACCCGATGAAGCTGTAGCCCCGACGCCTTGCCCTTCAGCTCGCGGATGCCTGCGTCGGCAAAGGCGATAGCGCGGTCGGAGAGCGCTTTGGTCGTGTCGTCAACGAACACCGAACCGGGAAGTGCGACCGACTGCACGCGGGAGGCGGTGTTGACCGCGTCGCCGGCGACCATGCCTTCGCCCGTCACGCCCAGATTGACCGCCACCTCCCCGGTGACCACGCCGGCCCGGGCCGAGAGGCCTTCGGCACCGACTTCGGCTCCGAGGATCCCGACTGCTGCCACGAGGTCGAGGGCGGCACGGACGGCTCTCTCGGTGTCGTCCTCGTCGGCAAGCGGTGCCCCCCATACCGCCATGACGGCGTCACCGATGAACTTCTCGACGGTGCCGCCGTAGCGGCCGATCACTGTTCTCGCCACGTCGAAGTACCGCGAGAGGATGCCGCGCACCTCCTCGGCGTCCCGGCTCTCGCTGAGCGGTGTGAATCCGACCAGGTCGGCGAAAAGGATCGAGCAAACGCGGCGCTCTACGGCGGGAACTGCCGGTGCCGGTACCGCCGGAGCCGAGGTGCCTGCGGAGCGGCCGGTGCGTGCGGCCGGTGTGGCCTCGGCGGCCGCATTCCCCACAGGCGCGGTGGTCGTGGCGGCACCCTCGGCCAAGGCGCCTCCGCACTCACCGCAGAACCGCTGACCCGCCTCGACCCTCGCCCCGCACTCGGGACACGTGTCAGCGAGCGGCTGGCCGCACTCGACGCAGAACCGCTTGCTGGCAGTGTTCTCGGTTCCGCATGAACCGCATCGGGCCATGAGCAGGCATGTTACCGAATAACCGACATCGGCGGCCCTGAACTTGCCTGGTGCCTCTGAGAAACCCCAGAAGACTTGAGGTAAAGGCCGGGGGCTGTCTTCTGCCCGGCAGCGCCCGATTAGGAAGAACTAAACCTTCGGCGGCGCTCAAGCGTCTTCATTGTGTCGGAGGAACCATGGATGAGCCGGCCCGGGCACAGGGCGTTGACGACGTGACCGCCCTACTGGTCGGCCTCTATCCACAACTCGTGGCGACATTGAGGATGTACAACGGGAACGCTGCCATGGCTGAAGATGTCGCGCAGGAGGCACTGGCACGGGCCTGGGAACGCCGAGAGCAGCTGGAGGTTATGACCGATCCGAGGTCGTGGGTGTTCCGAGTGGCCATGAACCGAGTGCGATCGCTGCACCGCCGGCTCCGCTTGGAGCTGCGGTACTCAGGCGCTTCCCGTAACGACGTCCGCGGCGACTCGACGCTCGAGATGCTCGAGGACACGCTCGTCATCCGGGCAGCACTGGGCAAGCTCCCCCGGCGGCAGTGTTCTGCCATCGCCCTGCGTTACTACGGCGACTTGTCCGTCGAGGAGACCGCCAAGGTGATGGGTTGCGCACAGGGGACGGTGAAGGCCTTGACCAGCCAGGCTCTAGCGACACTCAGGTCACAGCTGGGAGGAGAGAGCGATGGAACCAGATAGTGATCTAGAACGACGGCTGAGGGCAGCAGCGCCTGTCGTGGAGCCTCTCGATCCGGAACGACTGGTCGCCCTAGCTCGCCGGCGCCGACACCGACGCCAGCGGACGCATCTCACCTTCGTAGCAGCGGCGGTTCTCGCCGTCTCAGCTGGCGTCGGGATTGGTGTCAGGCAAGTCTCGGGTCACCGCGGCGGGAAGGAAGCAAGCCGCACGACGACGACCCTGGCGCCAGTGCAGAGCACAACACCGACCACGAGCCCGACACCGACCACGAGCCCGACGACGACCACGAGCCCCACGACGACCACGAGGCCGGGGAGCGGTTCCTTCACTTGGACGTCCTTCCAGCGTGCTCCAGTAGGCGTCTTTGGAACCGGAAGCGGGTTGTCGTGTCCATCGGTGAGCTTTTGCGCGGCGACAGCATCCCTCTCCCTGTCAAGCACCACACCTTCTGAGCAAGGCCTTGTGGTGTTCAACGGGCAGTCGTGGAGTGCCCCGACTATCGAGTCGGGCTTCAGTGGGCTCGCCGCTGTCTCCTGTTCAGACCCGACGTTCTGCCTCGCGGTTTCGGCCAGTGGCCTATACACGGTCTGGAACGGCTCCTCATGGTCTCCCACCGCTGCATCGCCGCTCACCGAGACAACGCCCGAGACTGATATCTCCTGCCCGAGCTCGACCTTCTGCATGCTCGTCGGCATGGAGACGGACCCGAATACGGGTCTCGACTCGGCGCAGTACTCCACCTGGACCGGCGACGGATGGACCGTCGTGGGGTCGTTCACTGAGCTCGGCCTCCAGTCGGTCTCTTGCCTCAGCCGGTCATTCTGCATGGCCATCGGCGAGACGACGACTCCCATTACCGGCGGGAACATCAATCAGAGTGGCATCGCCATGTTATGGAATGGAAGCTCCTGGGCTCAGTCGGTGGTTGTCGGCGGAATAGGGCTTCCTCTCATCTCCTGCGCCACCTCGGACTTCTGCATGGCGGTCGGCGGGTTCCACGCTTCCGGAGATATCTACACGATCTGGAACGGATCACAGTGGTCGCCCGTGAGCCAGGAGGATGCTGGGATCGGACTCTCGCCGGTGGGGTTCGACTCCGTCTCGTGTCCGAGCGCATCACTCTGTGTGGCGACAGACGGTGGCTCGGGAGTCAATAGTCAGCCAAGTACGGACGGCCCTCCGGTTGTCTACCTGTGGCAAGCCGGTTCGTGGTCGGGCACCCCGGAGGAGACCGAGACCCAGGCAGCCATACCTGGTGGCAGCTTCAGCGAGGTCTCATGCCCAAGTGTCACCTACTGCGTCATAGCCGGCGACGGGCAGTACTTGACCGGGACGGCGTAACTCGCTCTGGATTGTCGCCCACATTGGATGATGTGCGGTCTCGTATCGCGGGGTGCGGACAGTTGTACCCGCTATCCGGGGGATAAATGTCCCCGCTCCCTCCGCCACCGTCGCACGAGCGTTTGGCCGCTAACTCTCAGGCGCACATTGAGGATGGGTTACCTGCTGTCAGCTGGGCGAGACGCGCTTTACGAAGCTGCGAAGCGCCGCGGAGAACTCCTCGGAGCCGTCGAGCCACGGAGTGTGGCCGACGCCAGTGACGACCAACCCTTCTGCGTTGGGAAGAGCAGCGATCAAAGAGTTGACTGCCCAAGCCGGTCGCGGATCCTCAGCACGCTGCGACGAGCTCCTCTTCGACCCAAGTGCTCGTCTCTTCGTCGATCCGCCTGTTGGCGATCTGATTGATGGGAAAGTCGCGGTTGAGCTTGGTCGCCAACTCGCAGGCGCGACCATTGTCCACAAAGTCGATGCTCCAAGACAGAAGCCGGTACTCGGTCTCCTCCTCGGCGCTCCGCTCGCCCTGCTGGAGCTCGAGCCATCGACCGAGCCGATGCCCGAGGCGGCGCCGGCGGAGATCCATCCGAAGCCTGGCGGGAGCTTGCCGTCGACCAGGCCGGTGAGGGCCGGGTTTGTCGGGATCAGGTAGTGGCTCTCCGGCCTGGCGATCTCGAAACCGAGGCCTGCGTGCACCGCCAACGCTTCGCCATCGGCCTCGTCGGCCGAGGCGTAGAGATCGCAACCAAGCTCGGTATCGATAGCGCTGACGAGAACCTGATAGGCGTCGTGGCAGCAAGACTCGAAGAAGACGGAGCACTTCGTGTCCCGCCTGAGCCACACAGCCGCCGTGCCAGCCAGTTGATCGCCGTCACGCGCCTGCCACTCCATCTCTGGCGATATGCGCACGACACGCAGCGAAGCGGGAGGCACGTGGACCGACCGTAGCAGCAGGCACCCGTGGCGGAGAAGGGAGCCTGCAGCCCAGAAACGATGCCCGGATCTCCACTAGGTTTTCCTTATGTCAGCTGCAGATATGCCCTCGCCGGTCATCGAGCACTTCGTCCGCAAGCTCGGGGAGGATCTGCCCGACGTAGAGGAAGAGAAGCTGTCGGGCTACACCGATCAGATTGCCAAGACGACGGCTCATGGAGACCTGCACCGCGCTTGGCATTGCGCCACATGGGCCATCCAGCTGGCCGAGCGACCGGCAGGTTCGCACCTCGGGCACCTCGTGGAGGACATCAGGGCGACCCACAAGTTGTGGGAGGACACTGTGCTCGGTGCCGGCTTCGCAGTCATGACCCGGGAGGGCCAGCAGCTCAGCAAGGAAGGCATCGGGACGAGCGAGGATGTCGAGATCCAGTGGGTCGACAGCGCCCTCGCCGTCGCCGCAGCCGAAGCCGGCAGATCAGGGTGGGAGGCGGTCCCGTGGGAAGCACTCCTGACCGAGATGCTTGCCGTTGGCTCGTCCGCCGGGTAGGCGGGCTGCGCTAGGGCGGCCAGGCAGTGCCCCGTCACCCGGCAGGCTTGGCGAAGCACGGCCAGGACGTCTCTGCCGGCTTGATACACCTGTCGCGTAGGGTCGTGACGATGTCTCGTTTCCCAGGACCCGTTGCGCTTGGGCGCGGAGTAGTCGTCGGACCGGGCGCCTCCGTGCCTGCCGGCGCCGAGGACTGGCCGTGGGTCGCAGTTGGCGAAGACGTCGTGAACCGGCCCTCCGACGTCGTGTCGGAACTGCACCGGCGCTGGCTCGATCGCAAGCCCGTGATAGTCGAGCTCGTAGTTCAACCGGTGGCACTCCGGGTGGCGGAGAGGTGCGAACTGCCGCCATGGGAGGTGGCGCCGGACCATGAGTTCTGGCTCGAGCGGTTGCAGTACCTCGTCTGGTCCAACAACTACGACTGGCGGGATCAAGCGGCTGAGCCGATCTGGTGGCACGCCCGCCGGGCGGTCCGGCTGGGTGCGAGCCCGAGCGACGAGTTCGACGTCGTTTTGCCGTCAGGCGCGGGCGCCTGGTGTGACGGCGGGCCTCGCGGGCCGGTCGTCGGGTTGGCGGCGGCGATTGTCCACCGCGAGGCGATCGAGGCTGGATCATTGCGACCTGACGGGGACCGCCAGGCGACGTCGGATCTCGCCGCTGACCAGCGTCGGGCCGTCGAGCACGGAGCCGGTCCGGCACGCATCATCGCTCCTGCCGGATCAGGCAAGACGCGTGTGCTGACCGAGCGCCTGCGGCACCTGTTGACCGACCGCCAGCTGACACCCGGCTCGGTATTGGCTGTCGCCTTTAACAAGCGGGCGGCCGACGAGCTGGTGGAGCGGACCCCGGGCTTGCCGGTTCATATCAGGACCCTGAACTCGCTGGGCCTTGCGATCGTGAACGGCACCGGACCGTTTGCCGCCACCACGAGAGCCAGGAGCGTGATCGACGAGCGTGAGGTACGACGGATCCTGGAGTCCGTCATCACTGTTCGTAGGCAAGTCAACACAGACCCGTGGGTGCCGTACCTGGATGCGCTTTCTGCCATCCGGCTCGGCTTGGCGCCGCCTCCCGTGGCCGAGGAGATGATCCCGGATGCCGTGGGCATTGCCGATGCCTTCGACAAGTACAGGGCCGTCTTGGCCGATCGAGACGTGCTCGACTTCGACGAGCAGATCTACAGGGCGATCGAGCTGCTGCTCAGCAGTCCGGACGTCCGGAAAAAGGCGCAGGGCGCAGCTCGCCACCTGCTCGTCGATGAGTTTCAGGATCTGACTCCTGCCCACCTGTTGATGCTGCGCCTGCTGGCGGCTCCGACGTTCGACGTCTTCGGGGTCGGCGACGACGACCAGGTGATCTACAGCTACGCCGGCGCCAGCCCAGAGTTCCTCATCAACTACGACAACTTCTTCCCCGGTGCGGCCGCCTACGCCCTCGAGACCAACTACAGGTGCCCGCCGTCGGTGGTGCGAGGAGCGACAGAGCTGTTGGCGCGCAATCACCGGCGTGTCGCCAAGACGATCCAGCCGCGAGCCGGGAGGCCGGACGAGCCGGGCAGTCTGACCGTCAGCTCCCGTGCAGCGGACGAGCAGGCCGGCTATGTCGCCGAGGAGATAGGACGCCTGTCGGCCGAAGGAGTGGCGATGTGCGACGTCGCAGTTCTCACGAGGGTCAATGTCTCGCTGTTGCCGCTACAGGTCACCCTTGCCGAGCGGGGTATCCCGAGTACGAGGCCTATAGGGCGCGAAGTGTTGGAGAGAACCGGGATCCGGACTGCCCTGGCCTACCTCCGCATCGGTGCGAGCCCGCGGGAGATCAGCCGGGCCGACATCGCCGAGACCATCCGCCGCCCCAGCCGGAAGATTGCCCGCAACGTGAGCGAGATGCTCCGCCGTGACCCCACCACCTCGGTGGCGGGCATCAGGCGGTTGGCAGGCGCCCTCTCCGGCAAGGACGTGGACAGGCTCGAGGACTACGCAGACGACCTCGAGACGGTTGCGGAAGCCGTCAGGAGCGGTAGCACCGCGCAGGCGCTGCGGGTCATCGGCTCGCAGGTCGGCCTTGGTGGGGCGATGGACGCGCTCGACTCGGGACGCCGGGAGGTCGACCGCTCCTCGCACCTGGACGACTTGGCCGCACTCAGGCAGGTGGCGGTCCTCCATCCTGACCCAAGCACATTCGGGTCCTGGCTTCGGGAACGCCTGGCGGTAGGGGAGGGGGACGCATCCACCGGCGTCGTCACTCTCTCGACGGTCCACCGCGTGAAGGGCCAGGAGTGGCCGCATGTATTCGTGCTTGGAGCTTCAGACGGATTGTTCCCACATCGCCTGGCTTCTGATGTCGAAGAGGAACGCCGCATCTTCCACGTCGCCATCACGCGGGCGTCACTGCGCGCCGTGGTTGTGGCCGACCAGGACCAGCCTTCGCCATTCTGTGACGAGATGCTCGGGCGAGACCCACGGGTTGAGCATGTGTCCAGGACAGACCGCACTTCGTCGATCTCTCCCGCCCGGCCGGGGGCCCAGCCGGGAACGGCAGGCCCTGGCGAGGAAGGTCGCGAAAAGCTCTCCCGAGCGTTGCGGGACTGGCGGAAGGACACCTGCACCAGAGACAAAGTCCCGGCGTACGTCGTGCTGTCGGACGCCGACCTCGAGGGCATTGTGACACGCCGGCCCACGACTTTGAGAGAGCTGGCGAGATGCCGCGGCATCGGGCCACTCAGGCTCGAGAAATACGGCGACGACATTCTGGCTGTGATGGAGTCCGCTGGCTGACTCTCGCATGCTGCTGCTGCCCGCTCGCCGCCGCGAGGTGGGCCGTGTGACGCGCAGAATTGGCCTGCCCCCCAAATGTGCGCGTCCGGCGGCCCACCTCGTCAAACTGCCTCGGCGGTATCTAACTACCTCCGCCTGATGCACGCCGGTCCGACTAGCGCCCCCTCCGCAGGCCTCGCCGGTCCAACTAACCCCCCGGCCCTCGCCGCTCACCGACCTCGAGCTGGGACCTAGGGCAACTCGGTACCCACGAGCCGGTCTCGCTGAGCCCGACGCGCGCTCGCCGTCCCCGATACGATTTGAAGGTGAGCTTGGCGAGGGGCGAGCTGCGCAGCTCCCCAGTAGCAACGACGCGGCGTGGCTCGGGTGGCGGCTCGCGCCCCTCGACCGGGTGGCCGCTGCGTGGCTGAGGGCCTGGCGTTCCTTCCGCTCCTCGAAATCGGAGACAAAAGCAGCGTCGGCTACGAGGTGAGGCTCCGGCCTGCGACGAGCCAGCCGTTCACTGGCGCTGACTTCGAGCGAGCTCTCGAGGTCGCGCCGGTCGTGAACCCGGCGGTGACGATTCTCGCAGCGACCGACGGCTTGCTCGATGAGCTTGGTGAGTCGCTCACGCAGCGTTGTGTCGCCAGAGGCGTGCTTCCGAGTGGGTTGGTCTGGCTGTTCGACGCCACCGGCTGGCCAGGAGTGGCTCGCTTCCAGATGGACAGGGCAGAGCGGCTCTCGAGGTTGGGTTACGGCATCGGTATCCAAGGCGTCGACGTGCGGTCGCTGGCCGAGCCGTTCCTCTCCCAGGTACTGCCTGCCTTCGTCGTCATCGACTCGGCGCTCAGCTCGCGCCTTGGCAGCGATGCCAGGGCGCGCGCCGAGAGTGCGGCCGTCATGGCGTACTTCGGGCGCCTTGGCGTCCGCACGGTGGTCCGGAACGTGGACGACGAGGAGACTGCGCACCTTCTCCTCGAGACCGGATTCCAGATCGGCACAGGTAAGTTCCTGTCGCCACCTGTAGTGCTGGACGCTTCCGTCGCAGCCGAAGGCGACGTCACCGTCAACCGGTCGTGGTTCAGGCAGCGGACGGTGCGAGTGATCTCTCGCTTCGCGGCTGAGCGGGCTCCGCTTAGCTACCGGGACGCCCCCAAGGGAGGTGCGGATACGGGGGACAGGGAGTTTGCCATCGTTCTCGGCGAAGCCGCCCGCCTCTTGCAGGCCGAGCACGATACCCAGCGGATTCTGGACATCGTGGCGGATCTCTTGCCACGGGTGGTTCCGGTGGACCGCCTGGCGATCTTCGAGGCGGACTGGGACTCGTACACCCTGCGAGCCTGCGTGGCCGCCGGGGAGGGATTGGAAGGTCTCTCAGATGTCGACGACCTCATGGGCACTGGCATCACTGGGTGGGCGTTCCTGCGAGGCGAGCCGTACAACTGCGGCGACACTTTCGGCCATGCCGAGGGGGCACATATCCCAGGGAGCAAAGGCGGGCGTTACGACGAGTCACTCCTAGTCATCCCTCTCGTCGCCGGCGATCGTCGGCTTGGTGCCCTCGACGTCTGGCGAGACGGCCGTGACATGTTCAGCGACGAGGACGTTGAGCGCTGTGCCATCTTCGGCTACTTGGCAGCCGCTGCCTGGCGCAGCGCACAGCTGTACACAGAGCTCGAGCAGCGGGTGGTCACAGACAAGCTGACCGGGTTGCTGAACAAGCGTTGGTGGGACGAGTTGGCGCCACGCGAAGCGGCCCAGGCGATACGCAGCGGTTCGACCATCGCCCTGCTCCTGGTCGATCTCGACAACTTCAAGGCGATCAACGACTCATGCGGGCACGCGGTCGGTGATGTCGCACTGCGAAACGCCGCCCGCGTGCTGGCCGCAGCCGTCCGCTCGGGCGACGCCGCCGTGCGATTCGGCGGCGACGAGTTCCTGCTCGTCCTTCACAACGCCGACGCTCGAGGGGCTGAGCGAGTGGCCGAGTCGGTTAGGAAGCAACTGTCGGAGCTGGGTCCGGTATCCGACGACGTGGGTAGCGTAACGGCTTCTGTCGGTGTTGCATTGTTTCCTGCGCACGGCGAGTCGCTCGAGGACGTGGTGCACGAGGCCGACCTGGCCATGTACCGGGCCAAGGCCAAGGGCCGCGACCAGGTCGTCGTCTTCGGCTCGGGCTGAGCCTTCGCCTGTCCACGGGCGCTGCCGATCCGCGGCAGGATGTCACCATGGACGTTCTCGTGATCGCCGGCCAGGCGGTGCCGCCTGAGTATCTCTTCGCCCGCAACGACCGCGTCGTCGATCTCCCGTCGGGAGAGGTCTCACCTGTCGTCCTTACAGACCTGAGGGCACGCCTCCCCAAGCGTGTCACGGTATGTGGACCGAACTCGGCCGAGGTGGCAGCCCAGCTGCACCGTGCGGGGCTGCCAGTCCGCTTGTACACCGACGACGCCGTAGCCGGCCGCGCCAACCTGGCTGGGGTGGAAGTCCTACCTCTCACCGACGGGTCCGCCCCGATGGAAGTCGTCGGCTCCCTACTGGAACTAGTCGGCAACACGCCTCTCATGCGCCTTGACAAGGTCGGTCGAGACCTGCCCTGCCCGCTGCTGGCAAAGCTGGAGTTCCTGAACCCCGGCGGGAGCGTGAAGGACCGGCCTGCCGTCGCCATGATCGACCGGGCGGAGCGCGAAGGCCTGCTCGAGCCCGGCGGGACCATCGTGGAGGGGACATCCGGCAACACAGGTGTGGGCCTGGCCATCGTGGCTGCCCGCAGGCACTACCGCTGCATCTTCGTGATGCCGGACAAGATGGCGCCCGAGAAGATCAGCTTGCTGCGCGCCTACGGTGCACAAGTCGTGGTCTGCCCGTCGGCAGTGGCGCCGGACCATCCCGACTCGTATTACTCGGTCACTGCCCGCCTGGCTTCGGAGATCCCTGGGGCATACCACCCGGACCAGTACCACAACGAGGAGAACCCCGAGTCCCATGTCCGCTCGACCGGCCCGGAGATCTGGCGCCAGACTGCAGGCAGGGTCACCCACTTCGTGGCCGGGATCGGGACGGGCGGTACTATCAGCGGCATCGGTCGCTACTTGAAGTCGGAGAACCCGGACATCCAAGTGATCGGCGCCGATCCCGAGGGCTCGGTCTACTCAGGAGGCTCCGGCAGGCCCTACCTGGTCGAGGGGATCGGCGAGGACTTCTGGCCGAGCACCTACGACCCCAAGGCTGTCGACCGCGTGGTCATGGTGCGCGACAGCGACTCGTTCCACATGGCGCGGCGGATGAGCGTCGAGGAGGGGATCCTCGTGGGTGGGTCGACTGGGACGGCTGTGTGGGCTGCCCTGCACCTTGGCCACGAGCTTGGCCCCGGCGACGTCGTCGTCACGCTCGTCCCTGACTCGGGGCGCGGTTACTTGTCCAAGCTGTACAACGACGAATGGATGGCCGATCACGGCTTCTTGCGCGACCGCGGGCTTACGGTCGCCGATCTGCTCGAGCGTAAAGGGGCAACCCTCCCCGAACTGATCCACGTGCACCCGGACGAGACGGCCCGCCAGGCCATCGGGATCATGCAGGAGTACGGGATTTCCCAGCTTCCCGTCGTGCAGGCAGAGCCGCCACTGGTCGAGGCCGAGGTTATCGGTGCTGTGCTGGAGCGCGAGTTGATGCAGAGGGCCTTCAAGGAAGCCAGCTTGCTCGACAAGTCGGTGAGAGAGGTGATGGCGCCGCCGATGCCGACCGTGGGCAGCGGCGAGAGCGTCGACGTGGCCGTACAGCGTCTCGAGGACGCCCCCGCTGTCATCGTGATCGACCACGGCCACCCCGTCGGCGTACTCACCAGGACTGACGCCCTCAGTTTTTTGGCCGGAGGCACGACGAGACCAGGAGAAGGGTGATGAGCGACTCAGACGCCAGACCATACGGGTTCGCCACGCGGGCAATTCACTCCGGCCAGGCTCCGGATCCGGTGACCGGCTCGGTCATACCTGCCCTGCACTTGGCCACCACCTACGCCCAGTCGGCTGTCGGCGAGCACCATGGCTACGAGTACAGCCGTACGGGCAACCCGACGAGGGCCGCTCTGGAGACCACGCTGGCGGATCTTGAGGGTGCGGAGAGGGCTTTTTGTTTCTCGAGCGGCATGGCGGCCTCGGACAGTCTGTTGCGCTCCTTGCGCCCCGGCGATCACGTCATCATTCCCGACGATGCCTACGGGGGCACCTGGCGGCTGGTCGCCCGTATATACGGCGAGTGTGGGATATCCCACACGCCGGTTGACCTGACCCGTCCCTCGGAGGTGGAGGCTGCATGGCGTCCTGAGACACGCCTGGTCTGGGTCGAGACCCCGAGCAACCCCCTCCTGCGGATTGTCGACATCGAGGCAGTTGCGGCCGTCGCCCATGCCTCCGGCGGCCTGTGCGTCGTCGACAACACGTTCGCCACCCCGTACCTGCAACAGCCGTTGTCGTTGGGCGCCGATGCGGTCCTGCACTCGGCCACGAAGTATCTCGGGGGCCACTCCGATGTTGTCGGCGGATGCGTGGCCACCAGCCACTCCGCCTTGACCGAGCATCTGGCCTTCACGCAGAACGCGACTGGGGCCGTGCCGAGCCCGTTCGACTGCTACCTGGTGCAGAGGGGCCTGAAGACGTTGGCCGTCCGGCTGGACCGGCAGTGCGCCACCGCTCTGAGCGTCGCCAACCTGCTGGAGGGGCACCCGGCCGTCGCCAGCGTCAATTACCCGGGTCTCCCTTCGCACGAGGGCCACGATCTGGCCAAGCGGCAGATGAGCGACTTCGGCGCCATGGTGTCGTTCGCGCTGAAGGGCGGCGAGCCGGCAGCCCTGGAGATGGTCACCAAGACCCACCTGTTCACGTTGGCAGAGTCCCTCGGAGCCGTCGAGTCGCTCATCGAGCACCCGGCCCGCATGACTCACGCCTCGGTCGTGGGCTCGGCGCTTGAGGTAGACCCTGCGCTCGTCCGGCTCTCAGTAGGCATCGAGTCTGCCGGTGACCTCCTAGACGACCTGAGGCTGGCCCTTGGCTGATGCCCGAGGTCCTAACGTCGGGCCGCTAGTCAGCGCGGATGCCAGGCGTCCGGCTCGGCGAGCATCTGCACGACGTGCTCGGGTAGATTCCCGGTGACTACCTGGTCGAGGGACACTTCGTCGAGCACGCTGCGCAGGCATGAGCGCACTGCGACCCAGACCGACTGCAGGTGCTCGGCGGCGGCTTCGTACGATGCTGCTTCCGGGCGCACGCCCCGCACCTCGGCGAGCGGGCCTTCCAAGCGCCGAAACACTTCCCCGACGGTGATCTCGGTCGCCGGCCTGGCCAGGTGGTAGCCCCCCTCGTTGCCGCGCTGGCTCGTCACGATGCCGACGCGTCGCAACTCGTTCAAGATGGCACGGAGGAATCTGACAGGTAGCCCCTGGGCGGTCGCCAGCTCTTCAGCGGTGAGCGGCTCGGCCCCACGCGCCGCCAGAGTACAGAGAGCCCTGAGGGCGTATTCGACTCGCGCGGAGATGTGCACGCCTAGATTCAACCCGATGCAGGTCGGCGCCGCGGGGCGGAGTACTCCGGTCTGCGTCGATTAGCCCTCCACCTGGAGGTGGGCGTCGACCATCTCCAGGTAGTTGCCCCAAGCCTGGCGAGCAGCCTCGCGGTGGGCATCCAGTTCGCCGTCGACCGCAGAGCGGTAGGCTTCGCGGGCGTCGTTGACCGAGCGCAGGTACGAGTCCCTGGCTATAGCCATGTTCTCGTTGTAGGTCTTCCTGACCTGAGCCGCCGTCTCGTTGTAGGTAGCCCTCGCCTGCGCGACGATGTCCCGCCGCATGGTCGAGGGTGCATTGGCTACCGCCTCCTTGTACAGCGCCCACGCCTCGTCGATCATCTGACCGTGGGTTGCTTCCGCCTGAGACTGCATCGCGTCGTAACTCTGACGAGCTGGCTCCAAAGACTTCTCGAATGACTCCCAGGCACGCTCCACCGCTTCGCGGTAGACCTCCCAGGCGTCGTCGATAATGCCTAAGTACTGGTTGCGCGCCTCAAGGTCTGCCGCCCTCGTGTCAGCATCCTTGGCCATCTGGCACCTTCCTCTCGATCGCCGAACGGTAGTCCTGCTTCGAGGTGATCGACAATGCGACGGGATCGCAGCGGCGCATCACCAGCACGACGACGAAGCTACTTCAACCCGTCGCTGGATGTGATCCTACAACCGAAGCGAGGAAGAAGGGCCACAAGTTCCTCGTACCAGGCCGAAGACCCTGATGCCGGGCGTCAAGTCAGACCGAGCGCCCGGCGACTGGCCGCCAAGCCCGTGGCCGATATGGCAGTCGACGACTTGCGCGCAGCCAGCAGTTCCCTGTGCGCGGCCTCGATGGCCCTTAGCCACGGAGAAGGCGCTCGCGCGACACCGGAGCCGGTGGTGCCGAAAGCTCGCTCGGCTGCCCATGAGCAGTGGAGCTCCTCGCAGGCGCGGGTGCAGGCAACGTAAAGCAGCCTGCGCTCTTCGGCGATCGCCTCCTCGCTCGTAGCGTGCGCGAGTGGCACGTATCCGTCCTCGAGGCCAGCCACGAAGACAACAGTCCACTCCAGGCCTTTTGCCCGGTGGAAGGTCATCAACTCCACTTCGTCCTGCGTGCCGGGCTCGTCCTGACCGCGGAGGCAGGACTCGAGCCAGGCGAGCCAGCCCTTTCCCGAAGCCCCCACGTCTTCGGCCAGGTAGTCGCGCAACAGCAAGGCGAGGGACTCCAGATCCCGGTCTGGTGATCGAGGGCCGGCGGCGGCCTCGATGAGGTCAGCTGCGAGCGATCCGAGCGCAGTGGCGTCCCGCGCCCAAGATGCCTCGTCTACGGCAGCCCTCACGGCCGGCCTGGACAAGAAGGCTGATGCCCCCACGACCCGGCAGGGCACGCCGGCAGCCCGCAGCGCCCGTTCGATCGCCGGCAGCTGGGCGTTGGTTCGCGCCAGGACTGCGATCTGGGACCAGGGTCGTCCGGGCCGGTGGGCGACACGGGCACGTTCGGCGATCCCGGCGGCCTCCGACTCGTCGTCCTCGTACCGGACGATGGTCGGCACGGGTCCTTCGGGGCACCGGCCACCAGCCACGGGTGGTTCGGCGCCGCCCAGCACGGCGCCCGCCACAGTCAGGAGCTCGCTGGTGGAGCGGTAGTTGGTCGACAGTTCGAGCACCGCCGCTCCCGGGAAGTCCTGCGAAAACTCGGCCATGGCGCGGGGGTTCGAGCCGTTCCAGGCGTAGATGGCCTGGCGGGGGTCGCCGACCACGCAGAGGTCGCGGTTAGGGCCGAGCCACGCTTCCAGGAGACGCTGCTGGGCGAGGTTCACATCTTGGTACTCGTCGACGAAGACATGGCGGTAACGCCACCGAGCCGAGGCAGCGAATTCACGGTCCTCGAGCAGCTGGTAGCGGCAGAGCCGAAGGAGGTCTTCGAAGTCGAGCACCCCGCGGCGCTGCTTCTCCCGCTCGTAGACGGACCAGATGGCAGCTGTCTCTCCCGGCGGGCGAGAGCCGCGCCTGCCGGCGAGCGCCGATGCCTTCTCGAACTGCGCAGGCTCCAAGCAGCGCGCCTTGGCCCACTCGATGTCCTGGGCGAGCTCGGCGAGCGGCTGTGCGCCGCGGCTGGCTCTATTAGGACCGCTCTTCGCACGATCGGCGCTCCTGGAGCCCCCGGCGCCCCCGGTGAGGACATCGGCCAGCAACCTGGCCTTCGAGGCGAGGACCACGGGCGGCCGCTGCCTGTTCTCGGCAGCCAGCCGCTTCAGTTCGGCCAGGGCAACCGAGTGGAACGTCCCGGCCGTGACGTCCTCGGGTAGGCCGAGGTCGAACAACCGTGATCGCAGCTCGACCGCCGCCTTGCGGGTAAAGGTGAGGGCCAGGACGTGTGCCGCCGCCGCCGACCCCTCCTGCACTCGCCAGGCGATCCTGCGCGTGAGCACGCGTGTCTTGCCCGAGCCGGCCGCTGCCAGAACGCACAATGGGGAGGCTGTGCTCGTAATCGCCTCGGCCTGCTCGGGGTCGCAATCGGCGAGCAGGTCTGTGCTGCCACGACGCAGGTGCGGGTTGCGGTTCGCGGCGAAAGCCATGATCGGACCGTACCGCGAGGGTGCGCGTTGGGTGAGTGACTCCCATGAGGTTCCAGGCGCCGGTATCTTCCTCGGCGTGCTGAAGTCGTTCGCCGGTTCTGACATTTTCGGGGAGGATTACGGCACTGGTGCCGCCTACGTGCTGGCTCTGCATGGCTGGGCTCGTGAGCACCACGACTTCGACGCGACCCTGAGGAGTCCTCCGTCCGAGGTCACGGCTGTCGGGATTGACCTGCCGGGCTTCGGGGGCACGCCACCGCCAGCTGAAGTCTGGGGCTCGCCTGAGTACGCCGAAGCACTGGCCCCTGTGCTGGGTTCGATGTCCGATCGCTTCATCGTGCTGGGTCACTCGTTCGGCGGGCGTGTCGCCGTCCACCTTGCCCGGCGGTTCCCGGCGCGTGTCGCAGGGCTGGTTCTCACCGGAGTTCCTCTTTTCCGGGCCACGAACGTCGTGCGAAAGGCGCCGTTCCAGTTCACCGTCGTAAAGCGGCTCGCCAGGAGCGGCCTGGTATCGGAAACCGTCCTGGAGAAGTACCGGCAGCGCTATGGGTCCGCCGACTACCGAGCAGCGCAGGGGATAGTCCGTGACATCCTGGTGAAGGTGTCGAACGAGCAGTACGGCGACGTGGTGTCGCAGGTCGAGTGCCCTGTCGAGCTGGTGTGGGGCGAGGATGACTCCCAGGTACCCCTCGTGGTGGCGGAGCGCATCCGCCACACGTTGCCGAACGGGGCGAATCTCGTCGTCTTGCCCGGAGCCGGCCATATGACGCCGTTAACTGCACCTGGCGAGCTGAGGGCCGCCATCGAGCGGCTCCGCGAGTGAGGGCGCTCGACTGGTTCGCCACCGCCTGCGGGTGCGCCGCCATAGGTCTGGCGGCTATGCGCTGGCTCCGCGTGGCGCAAAGAGAGCACTACCTCTTCGGTTCGGTGACGGTCTTTGCCGCTCGGTGGTGGCGCAGCACGCGTCTTGATCTGGCCATACTGCTTCTCGCGGTCGCGGCGGTGGTGGCGAGCGCCTGGTTCGGGCCTTCAGGCGTCGTCGCGGCTGCGATCGTGGTTGCCTATCCGGCCGGGCTTGGCCTGAGAGGCCGCACCTCGAGGCTCAAGTGGACCCGCCGCCTCACCACCGTCGCATGCAGCTCGACGGTCCTTGCCGGCGTAGTCGTGGTGGTCGTGGCCGTTACGCTCGGATTGGCCGCCGTAGTCGTGGCGGCTGCCTCGGTGGCCCTAGGGCTCCCAGCGCTGATCGACTGCGCCCTGTGGGTGCTCCGACCGCTCGAGGATCGCCTGGCAGGCCGCTACGTTGCCGAGGCGCGTTCGGCGCTGGAGCGTTTTGACCCGACGATTGTGGCCGTGACTGGCTCCTACGGCAAGACGACTACGAAGGGCTACGTGGCACACATCGTCGCTGCCCAGATAGACGTCCTGGCGAGTCCGGCGAGCTACAACAACCGAGCTGGCCTAGCCCGGACCGTCAACGAGCACTTGCGACCATCGGTCGAGGTGCTGGTAGCCGAGATGGGGACCTACGGGCCTGGTGAGATAGCTGCCCTGTGCGCTTGGATGACGCCGACGATCGCGGTGATCACTGCCGTCGGCCCCGCCCACCTGGAGAGGTTCAAGACGCTCGACCGCACCCTGGCTGCCAAGGCCGAAATCACCGAGCGCGCCGCCGTTACGGTGCTCAACGTCGACGACGCGCGCCTGGCTACCCTTGCCGATGACCTGAAGCGGGCCGGCAAGCACGTGATGCGGGTCTCTGGTGCGGACCCAGGGGTGGACGTTGCGGTCGTCGGCGTGCCGGACGGCATCGAGCTTCACGTCGACCAGCGCCGCGTAGGGGTGGCCGTTACAGGCGATGGCCGCCCGAGTGCGTTGTCCAACGTCGCGTGTGCCGCCGCCGTAGCCCTCGAGCTGGGGCTCTCGGCCGAGGAGATACTGCCTCGCCTCGTCAATCTCCCTGTCGCGCCCAACAGGCTGCAGCAGTATGTCGCCGAGCGCGGATACCTGGTGCTGGACGACACCTTCAACTCCAACCCGCTCGGCGCCAGGCTTGCGCTCGGCCGGCTAGACGGGGGGTCGGCGGCTGGGCGGAGAGTGCTTGTCACGCCAGGCATGGTCGAGCTCGGCCGCACCCAGGCCGTCGAGAACGCCGCCTTGGGTGAGGCGGCGGCGGCGGTTTGCACAGATGTCGTCTTTGTGGCCCGCACGAACCGCCGGGCACTGATGGCTGGGGTGACGCGCGCCGGCTGCGGAACCCACGTGGTGACCGTGGATCGCCTTCCCGAGGCGGTCGAGTGGGTGAAGGGCGCTCTCGGGCCGGGAGACGCCGTGCTTTACGAGAACGACCTGCCCGATCACTTCCCCTGAGAGTGCCGGTGCCGGCAACATTCCGGCACTAGAGTGATCGCCGCGATGGGACCGCTAAAGGGCCGAGGCCTCGATTTCAACGATAGAGGCGCGCTCGGAATCACCGGGGCGATAAGTCTCCGCTCGGGGGGTCAGCTAGCGCGGGTCGGAGTGGTTTTCGGCGGACCTTCTCCCGAGCACGACGTGTCGATCCTGACCGCTCTCCAAGCGCTCCGCGGGTTTGCCAACGTGCCGAACATCGGCGAGTTGCATGCCTTTTACTGGGCCAAGAACGGCGAGTGGTTCGAGGTGCCATCCAACCTGGAAGCCGCTTCTTTCCTACAGGCGCAGCCAGCGGGCGCAGTGCCGCTGAAGGTGGTTTGCGGGCCGGGCGGTGGTTTCGTGGCTCAGCGGGGTGGCAGATTCGCCGCTAAAGAGCAACTGGTCGAAGTGGATGTCATCCTGGTCTGCTGCCACGGGGGCCCTGGCGAGGACGGCTCGCTGCAAGGGATGCTCGACCTCATGCAGATCCCCTATACGGGGCCAAACGCTGCCGGTGCAATGATCGGCATGGACAAGCTGGTCTTCAGTGCCCTGGCCGCCTCGGCTTGGCTGCAGATGCTCCCGCGTGTCCCGCTCTACGAAGGCTCGGCGCCTCCCGGGTTCCCCGGTCCCTACATCATCAAGCCGCGCTTCGGCGGGTCGTCGATCGGCATCGAGGTCGTGGCGGACATCGAGACGGCTCGCGCCCGACTACGGGTCAACCCCCACTTTAAGCGGGGGGCCGTCCTCGAGCCGTACCAACCCGAGCTGTTCGACTTGCAGCTAGCCGTGCGGGTCTACCCCGATCTGCAGCTGTCGGCCATTGAGAAGCCGCTTCGCACCCGTGCTGGCGGTGAGATCCTGGCCTACGCCGACAAGTACGTCGGTCCCGAAGGCATGACGACGGCGCCGAGAGAGCTCCCGGCCCGCATCAGCCCCGAGCTGGAGCGCCAGATCCGCACCGTGGCGCCAGAAGTGGCCAATCTCGTCGGTGTCCGGGGCGTGGCTCGTATCGACTTCTTGTCCGACGGCGACGCCCTGTATGTCAACGAGGTGAACACGATTCCCGGGTCCCTGGCTCGCTACCTGTGGATCGACCCATCGCTTCAGTTCGCGCGTCTCCTGTTGGACCTTCTCAGCGAAGCGATCGCACGGCCGTCCACCGCGTTCTCGGTTGCGGGTTCGGACGGTACGGTGTTGCGCGGCGCCGGTCCCATCGGCGGCAAGCTCGGCTGACGCCGGGAGAGTTCGAGACAGAGTGGCGTTTCCTAAGAAGCTCCTTGCCCCGGGTGAGCAGATCGTCCTCGAGGCGAACCCCAACTGGTCCATTCTGGCGCCGCGATCGGCGGTGCTGCTGCTCGTGGTCGCAGTCGTCGTCGCCGTACTGGTGTCGTGGTCGCACGTGCCCAGCTGGCTGGGCTGGCTCCTCCTGGCGTGCGTGGCGGCGGCGGTGCTCTGGCTCCTTGCCAAGGTGATGACGTGGCTGTCTACGAGGCTCGTGCTGACGAACATGCGCGTCGTCTACAGGGCGGGCGTGCTCAAGCGAATCGGTCGCGAGATCCCGCTCGACCGGGTCCAGGACGTGACTTATGTGCAGTCGTTGTTCGAACGCATGCTGGGAGCAGGGAGCCTGACGATCCAGTCCGCCGGCGCCGGCGGCGAGGATCCGTTCCCCGACATACGGCACCCCGCCAGGGTGCAAGCGACGATCAACCAGCTGATCTCGCAGAGCAGCGGAAGCGGTGGAGGCCTCGGTGGCCGTCGAGGGAGCAGCCCGGGCTATGCCCAGCCCCAGTACCAGCAGCCCCAGCAGTACCCGCCGCAGCCCCAGTACCAGCAGGCCCAGCAGTACCCGCCGCAGTCCCAGTACCAGCAGCCCCAGTACCAGCAGCAGCAGCCCGAGTATGCCCAGCCCCAGCCGCTGCAGTACGCGCAACCGCCTCATTACCCACAGCAGCAGCCGCCGGGTGGGTATGCCAGCGAGTCGCAGACCCCCCAGGTACCGATGGCGGCTGTTCCGGCGAGCAGCACCGAACGGATGGCGCATCTCGTGTCGATGCACGAGCAGGGTGTCATCACTGACGCCGAGTTCGAGCACAAGCGCCGGGAGCTGCTCGGCAACGGCTGAGTGGACCCTTGCCCTGACTTCAGTCGCCGCGATGGGCGCCGCGCGAGGCGTAGGTGGCCCACGCCTCGATGCCACGCAACGGCAGCTTCACCGAGTCCCGCTCGGCGAGCGCCACGACACAGCCGCCGAAGCCCGCCCCGGTCATCCGCGCCCCGTACACGCCGGGCATCGACTGGAGCCGATCGGCTAGCTCGTCCAGCTCCGGTATCGACACTTCAAAGTCCATTGCGAGGCTGGCGTGGCTCTGGTTCATCAGCTGACCAGCCGACTTCAAGTCGCCCATGCGGATGGCGCCGGCGAAGATCTTGACCCGGGCGTTCTCGGTGACGACGTGCCGCGCCCTGCGGCGGATCACCGGGTCCCGGATATGGTCCACGTCGAATGGTGTCGCCATGCGCAGCGGCCCGATGGCTCGCTCGGCAGCTTCGCAGTCGGCCGCCCGCCGCATGTATGCCGACGAGCTGAGTGTTCGGCTGACACCGCAGTGGGCGATGACGATGTCCAGGTTCTCGGGGAGGGCGATGTGGTCGATCGAGTTGTCGGCGAAATCTACGAGAAGAGCGGACCCGGGCCTGCCCATGGTGATGGCGAGCTGGTCGAGAAAGCCACCGAGGACGCCCGAGGCAGCGTGCTCGGCCCGACGGCATACTCCTACGAGCTCGTACCTGCTGCCCTCGAAGCCGAGCGCCAGGGCGACGGCGATTGCCAACGAGGTGCTGGAGGACAGACCGGCGCCTACGGGCAGAGTTGTGGTGATGGAACCTTTGCCGCCGAAGGGCGGCTTGACGACGGCCGCCACCGCACCGACAAACCGTGTCCACTCAGGCAACATCATCCCCAGCTCCCACGGGTCGAGCGGGACGCCGAGCGGGATTCGTGCGGACTCCGGCTGCACTGACGAAGAGAGCTCGATGGTGCCTGCAGTGCTGTCGGGAAAGAAGACGACCTCGGTTCCGAGGTGGATGGCAGCAGGCACGGCGTAGCCGCCCGTGTAATCGGTGTGGTCCCCGATCAGGTTGACCCTTCCGGGCGCGAAAGCTGTCACGGGTTCCAGTGGCCCTGCCGCAGCGTCTCGGCGCCCCACTTCCACCTTCGACTACCTCTTCTTCACCCAGACGACAGTACCGACTCGTCGCCGGCTCGAAGACCCTCGATGATGCGCCTGTAGGCGCTGGCCGAGTCCTCTCCCATCGAGTCGAGCTCGCTCCACTTCAGCCCTCGCTCACGGTCTACGCCGTAGATGCCGAATCGAGGCTGGTAGCTGCCCCACTCGTAATTGTCCGCCAGGCACCAATGCCAGTAACCGGATATAGGCAGACCCGCGGCGATGGAATCAGCCATGGCAGCCAGGTTCTCACGCAGGTAGCGAGGCCGGTCCCACCCGTCACGGCGGGGAAACGACCGCCCGTGCCTCACCCGATTGCAGAGACCGTTCTCTACTATCCATAGGTCCAGCCCGGGCTCGATGTTGGCGGCGCAGTATGCGCTCAGTCCCGGCGGGTTGGCAGGGTCGTCCCAGAGGGGCCGGCTCGGCTCGGGCCACCGACCGCCTGCCGTCTTCGTGAAGGGGAGCTGGAGGTGGCTCGCAGTCTCGGGGTCGTAGTAGTCGAGCTGTGTGCAATCAAACGCTCGTTGTCGTGGGCTCTCGTACGCCGCTTCGATAGTCCGGCGGAAGGTTGAGAGCGGCGACACGAGGCGGCCGACGCCGCGCAGCGCACTCTCCAGCCATGCCGAACGGCGTGCAGCACCACTGGGACTACGCACACCGCTGCCGGCTTCACTGCCGTACCAGTCGCCGCGGCGGTCGGCGAGCCAGCTGCCCAGGTCGTCCCGCGGAACACCGTGTGACCGGGCCGCCAGGAGATCTGTGCCGAGATGGTCGAGTTCGTAGACCGAGAAGCTGCAGTTGTTCGTACTCACCATCGACTCGGGCTGGATCGACTTGATGCGGTCGTAGGCGAGAACGTGGGCGGCGAGCAGATGGTCGGCCGCCCGCAGCGCAGTGGTGGCGTCGAGCCGCCGGCCCGGCGGAAAGGCGCCGAGGAACCAGCTCGTCATCGCCAGGATGTTGATCTCGTTGATCGTCACCCAGTTGGCGCAGTACGGCTCCAGGCGAGTGACTGCTTCGGCGGCCCACGCCGCGAACGTGGTCGGTGAGTCCGCCCGGGACCACAAGTCGGTGCCCAGCCACGCAGGGTGGGTGAAGTGGAGAAGGGTGACGAGCGGTTCGAGGCCGCGTTCCCTGCATGCCCGGAGAATGGAGGCATACCGGGCAAACGCCTCTTCGTCGTAGACCCCTCTCGAAGGTTCGCACCGCGCCCACTCGACCGAGAGGCGAAAGGAGTCGATGCCTAGAGCTGCCGCCCGATCGAGGTGCTCTTCGTAGCGATTCCAGAAGTCCAAGGCGATCCCGGACGGCTCCACACGACCCGAGGCCTCCCACTCGTGCCAGTTGTTGCGAGGTTCGCCCGGGCCGTTGAAGCCGCCCTCCACCTGGAACCCAGCCGTCGCCACACCGAAGCGAAACGACTCCCCAACCAGCGACCCCATGCCCACATGCTCCCACGGGCGGTAGTTGGCTGTTGCAAATAGGCTGGGAGAGTGCCAGTAGCTGATGCCAACGGGGTCGAGCTCTACTACGAGACGTACGGCCAGGACACCGACCCGCCGATGCTGCTCGTCTGCGGGCTGGGGATGCAGCTGGTGGTTTGGGACGAAGCGTGGTTCGAGGCACTGGTCCGGCGGGGCTACTACGTGGTCGCCTTCGACAACAGGGACGCCGGCCTCTCCACTCACCTCGTGGAAGCTGGCATACCAGACCTGATGGCCCTTCTTGAGGGGGGTGACCCCAACGTCACCTATCTGCTCTCGGACATGGCCGACGACGCAGCGGCCGTTCTGGACGCAACCGGTGTCGAGTCAGCGCACATCTTGGGGATCTCGATGGGCGGCATGATTGCCCAGGCGCTCGCCATCTCCTACCCCGGACGAGTTCGCAGCATCTGCTCGATCATGTCAACCACCGGCGACCCGAACGTCGGCCAAGCTGATCAGGCCGCAGCTGAGGCATTGCTCGCAGTGTCGGGGACCACGCGCGAAGACGCCATGGAGGGGGCGTTGAAGGCGTTCGGCATCATCGGCTCTCCCGGGTTTCCTGCCGACGAGGATCGCGTGCGCAGGCTAGCCGGCCTGTCGTACGACCGCGACCGGGAGCCGACCGGGATCGCCCGCCAGCTGGGGGCTATCCTCGCCTCGGCGGACAGGACCGAAGCACTCGGCCACCTCACCATGCCGGCGCTGGTGATCCACGGGACGTCCGATCCCCTCGTCAACCCCTCGGGCGGGCGGGCGACGGCGGCCGCGATACCGGGCGCCAAGCTTGTGATGGTCGAGGGCATGGGCCACGACCTCCCCACCCAGATTTGGGACATGGTTCTGGACGAAGTCTGTGCCAGCGCCGGCAGAGTCGATGCCGGGCTCCTCGCCCCGCCGGCAAGTTCGTGAGTAGAGAGGCGGCACCTCGGGGGTCCTCCTCCGCTTCGGCGCCGCGATCCGACCGGCCTTCGCCTACCACGGGGCCTACCGGCCCTCTCGCCGGCCTTAGGGTGGTCGAGCTCGCAGGCATAGGGCCCTGCCCGTTCGGCGCCATGGTGCTCGCCGACCTTGGCGCTGACGTGCTTCGCGTTGAGCGGTCGTCGGCTGTGCCCACCACAACGCCGGCGGGCCCCTCCTGGGATTTGTTGCAGCGCGGGAAGCGGTCCATCGGCGTCGACTTGAAGTCCCCTTCCGGCGTGGAGCTCGTCCTCGATCTCGTGGCGGGGGCCGACGCCCTCGTCGAGGGCTTCCGCCCCGGAGTGACCGAGCGCCTCGGCCTCGGGCCGCAGCCATGTTTAGCCCGCAACCCGAGGCTGGTCTACGGCCGCATGACGGGCTGGGGGCAAGAGGGGCCGCTGTCCGAGAGGGCTGGCCACGACATCGACTACATCGCCATCGGCGGCGCCCTCGACCCGATCGGCCGGGCGGGCGAGCGGCCTGTACCCCCGCTGAACCTTGTGGGGGACTTCGGGGGAGGGGGCATGTTGATGGCTGTGGGCGTGTTGGCGGCCCTTTGGAACGCCGCGAGGTCCGGCGAGGGTGACGTCGTAGACGTGGCGATGGTCGACGGGGCGGCGTTGTTGATGGCGATGACCTGGTCGTTTCGTGCCTTGGGGGTATGGCACGACGAGCGCGGCACGAACCTGCTCGACACTGGGGCGCCGTTCTACGAGGTGTATGAGTGCGCCGACGGCAAGATGCTGGCGGTCGGCGCTCTCGAGCCGCAGTTCTACGCGGAACTGCTGGACGTCCTGGGCTTGCAGCCTTCGGACCTGCCGCCCCAGATGGAGCGAGCCTCCTGGCCGCAGGCAAAGCGGCGCTACGCCGAGATCTTCGCCACGAGGACACGCGACGAGTGGGCGGCGCTGGCCGAGTCACGCGACGCATGCGTGTCGCCTGTGCTGTCGATGACCGAGGCTGCAAGGCACCCGCACAACGTCGCCCGTGGCACCTTCGTCGAGGTAGCCGGGCTGCAACAGCCCGCCCCGGCCCCCCGGTTCGCGACTCGTCCGGCAGCGGCGCCGGCTCCCGCTTGCTGGCCAGGCGAGCACGGCCGGGACGCCTTGGTTGACTGGGGACTGGACGCCGCGCGTATCGACGCGCTCTCATCTGGCGGGATCCTGCGCACGATCTGAGTGGTCGAAGCTCGTGGCCCTTCGGCATGCCTGTGACCGACTTGCGACGAACCCGCAGGTGGGCGCTGTAGCCTTTCCGGGTGGCCCAGACGTACTTCATCGCGACTTTGGGCTGCCCCAAGAACGAGGTCGACTCCGCCAAGCTTTCGGGACGGCTGGAGCGGGCCGGCTACGTCCCTGTCGGCCAGCCGAACGACGCCGACCTGGTCGTGGTGAACACTTGCGCCTTCATCGAGCCGGCACGTGAGGAGTCCGTCGAGACCATCTTGGAGCTGAGCTCGCTCCGCCAGCCCGGCGCCCGCTTGGCTGTGACCGGCTGCTTGGCGGAGCGGAGCGGGCCCGAGTTGGCCGCTGCCCTCCCGGAGGTGGACATCGTGGCGGGCTTCGGGGTGGAGTTTCTCGACTGCGTCGTGCCGGCGCCTTCGGCTCCGGGTGTCGGGTCTGTGAGCCCGGTGCATTTCAGGAAGCGCAGCCAGGTGCCGTCCTTCGACCTGCTTGAGTTGCCGAGACCTCCGGCACGGTCGCCGTGGGCATACGTCAAGGTCGCCGAAGGATGCGATCGCAAGTGTGGGTTCTGCGCCATCCCGTCGTTTCGCGGTAGGCAGCGGTCCCGCAACCTGGAGTCGATCCTCGAGGAAGTCGAGTCTCTTCAGGCTTCCGAGATCGTCCTCGTCGCCCAAGATCTCGCTTCGTTCGGGCGAGACGTCTCGGCCCGGCGCGAGGTGAGCAAACGCAGCGACGACGCCGACATCGTCGCCCTCGTCGAAGCTGTCGCCGCCCGCGTTCCCCGCGTGCGCTTGCTCTACTTGTACCCGTCCTCGCTGACCGACCGCCTCGTCGACACAGTCGTCGCTACAGGGGTTCCCTACTTCGACCTCTCGCTGCAGCACGTGTCGCCGCCACTGTTGAGGCGCATGCGGCGATGGGGGAGTGGCCGCAAATTCCTGGAGCGAATCGAGCGCATCCGCTCTGTCGCTCCAGAAGCGGCGCTCCGGTCTTCGTTCATCCTGGGCTACCCCGGCGAGACCGAGGAGGACCAGGACGCCCTCCTGGCCTTCATCGAGGAGGCGTCACTCGATTGGGCTGGCTTCTTTCTGTTCTCAAAGGAGGACGGCACCTACGCGGCTGATCTTGGTGACCAAGTCCCGACAGAGCTCGCTCTTGAACGCTTGTCCGAGTGCGCCGAGCTCCAGGGCGAGATCACGGCCGCAAAGCGCCGGGGGGTTGTGGGCTCGGTTGTCTCGGTCCTGGTGGACCGGCCGGGTGTGGGCAGAAGCTTTCGCGAGGCACCGGAGATAGACGGGATAGTCCGCCTGCCTTCGCGGCATCCTTCGGGGTCGGTCGTCGACGTCAAGGTGACGGCGGCCGAGGGCACGGACCTCATCGCCAGCACCGTCCGGACGACGGCGGCCTCTTGAGTACCGCCGAGTCCCGACAGTCGACGTTCGGACCGTCGGCGTTGGCAACCCCTGCCAACGCCGTCACTGTCGGCCGCATCCTGGCGACGCCGCTACTCGTTGCCCTTGTGCTCCACACAGGGCCCTCGACCTGGCTCCTGGCGGCCGTCTGGGTCGTCTGCGCCAGTACTGATGGTGTCGACGGATGGGTGGCGAGGAAGCAGGGGACTACGAGGTCGGGGGCCTTCCTCGACCCTCTGGCCGACAAGTTCCTCGTCCTCGGCGTGCTGGCGTCGCTGGCCGACATCGGCGAGATCTCCTGGATCCCCGTGGTCCTCATCGGGTTCCGTGAAGTGGCCATGAGCCTCTACCGGATGCACGCCGGCCGCCGCGGGGTGTCCATTCCCGCCCGCAACACGGCCAAGATCAAGACGTTCCTCCAGGACATCGTCGTCTGCCTGGCACTGCTGCCACCAGTCGGCCTGCATCATGCCGTCGTGGTACGAGCCGTGTTGTGGGTGGCAGTCGGCATCACGCTCTATACGGGCCTGGAGTACCTGGTCGACGGTAGGCGCCTCATGTCGCCGCCGCTTCACGGCAGCGCGTAGCTTCGGCGCAGCAAGGTAGTGGCCGGCGCAACCTAGTCTGGCTCGGTGAGCTTACGAGTAGAGATCGTTGCAGTCGGGACCGAGCTGCTGCTGGGCCAGGTCGTCGACACGAACTCCAGTTACATCTCCGAGCAACTGGCGGCGAGCGGCCTCGATTGTCACTTCCAGACACGAGTGGGGGACAACCACCCACGCATCGTGCTTGCTCTGCGCAGCGCACTGGCACGAAGCGAGGCGGTGATCGTCTGCGGCGGGCTCGGGCCGACCCAGGACGACATCACGCGCGAGGCGATTGCCGAGGTGATGAACGTCCCGTTGCGGCGAGATCCAGCCGTACTCGAGGCCATCGGGGCGATGTTCGCATCCCGGAAGCGGGCGATGCCGGCCAACAACGGCCGGCAGGCCGACGTGCCCGAGGGAGCTTTCGTCATACCCCAGACGATGGGCACCGCGCCGGGCCTGATCTGCCCGGTGGGGCAGAAAGTGATCTACGCCATGCCGGGTGTGCCCTACGAGATGCACGAGATGCTCGCTCGGGCCGTCTTGCCGGATCTGCTCGCCCGCTCCGGCGAGACGGCGGTCATCGCCAGCCGGATCCTGCGAACTTGGGGACTATCCGAGTCCGGTCTCGCCGAGATCGTCGCCCCGCGGATCGACGAGCTCGACCGCGGCGGGGCCGGCGTGCCGACGATTGCGTTCTTGGCCAGCGGCATCGAAGGCATGAAGCTGAGGCTGACCGTGAAGGCCGTCGACCTGGCCACAGCCGCGGCCGCCCTCGACGCCGAGGAGGCCGAGATACGGGCGCTTGTCGGTCGATCTGTCTTCGGCGTCGACGAAGAGACGATGGAGTCGGCTGTAGGGACGCTGCTCTTGCAGAAGAAGTTGACGTTGGCGGTCGCCGAGTCCGTGACCGGGGGTTTGCTGGCCTCTCGCGTCGTGTCAGTGCCGGGGGCCTCGCGATGGTTCCGCGGTGGTGTCGTGTCGTATGCGACCGACGTCAAGCAGTCACTGCTCGCGGTTCCGGACGGCCCGGTCGTGTCGGCTGAGACTGCCGCTGCCATGGCCGAGGGAGTGCGTCGCTTGCTGGGGACCGACGTCGGCCTCTCGACGACGGGGGTTGCCGGCCCCGACATTCAGGACGACCAACCACCTGGCACGGTGTTCGCCGGAATCGCCCTCCCCTCCACAGAGCCTGAAGGAGTGCGGCTCCGGGTGCCAGGCGACCGCGACCGTGTCCGGCAGATGGGGACGATATCGGTGCTCGAGGTCCTCAGACAGAGGTTGCTGGACTCCTAACAGAGGCAGAGGTTGCTTAACTCGCAGGAGACGTGGCCTGGTCAGCGGGCGGCTTCGAGCCGGCGGGCGATCTCGCGGTAGCGGCGTATCGGGATGAGATGCACACCGTCGAATGCGCCCGAGTCCCGGATCTGGCAAACCATCTCGCAAGCGATGTCGATGCCGGCGTCGCGACTGCGCTCGACTCGCTCGAGGACCGCAGCCGGGACGGCCAGCTCAGGTATCTCGTTGGACATCTTTCGCGCCATCTCAGCGCTGCCCAGTACCATCACGCCGGCGTACACCGGTCCTGGGAAATCGATCGACGCACGCCACTGCACGAGGCCCTCGACGGAGAAGCCGACTTGGGCGAACAAGGAATCGGCCTCGCGCTTCCACGAGGGCAAAGCCTGCAGGCGGGAGGCAACCCCGATTCGCAGAGCGCCACTGCGTGGCCGGTGCCGCTCGGAGAAGTGCCTGGCTTCGTCGATCATCGCCCGCACCGTCAGGTCGTCCGAGCGCCGGCCGGATTCCGGGCGGTCGCCGTATACGAACAAGAACTCGTCGACGCCGTAAGCGGCGGCGGTCAGAAGATCGCGGCGGAAGCCCAAGGTGTTGCGATCCCTGGCGTTCAGGCAGGCGATGGCATCGCCGCCCATCTGGATCACCTCGTGGGCGACGGCGATGCTCGACACAGTGGCCCGCCCGATGTGGTTGTCGGGGATCAAGAAGCTCGACGCGATCGAACTCAGCACGCCGATCTGGTGCCGGACCCGGCGCAGATCCGGGTCGGTGGCAGGCTCGATCTCGCAAATCACCTCGAAGCCGGTTCCGCTACCAGTTCCGTTCATGCGGGGACGATACCCGGCTCGCCGACAGCGGTCAGCTCGTCACCGGTTGCCGTCCGGCTCCGGCCAGTTGTAGGGCTCCGGAATGTCCCCCGGTGGTGAAGGCCCACCGTAGAGCTCGAACCCCAAGAAGGAGAAGGCGGCGGGCGGCGCAGGCCTGAGCTCGCCGACGAGCTCAGGGTTCTCAGCCAGTTCCGTCAATGCGTCGGCGACTTTGTCCTCCGATGGCTCGAGGCCGGAGTTGGCCGAAGCCAGCTCTCTACCGGCGATCTTCTCTAGGAGGCTCGTGACCGCCTCGGGCCGGTGGGCGCTCCCTGGCCGTCCGCTCCGCCGGAGGAGCTTGCGAGCTCTCGGGGTCAGTCCCACGGCGCGCCCTCGGCACTCGACCAAGCCGGCCCTGTGCAAGAGACCGCAGGCCTGGGCGAACCTGGCGGCCTCAGGCCAACGGCCGAACAAGTACTGGTAGGCGGCCAGCACTTGGCCAATGTCTGCGAGCTCGCCTCCGTTGGCATCTTCCACTGCGAGCAGTGCAGCGGCCTCGGGCTTGCCGAAGAGGGACTCTTCTTGTTCCACGGCAGGCATTTAACCCGGCTCAGCCGGCTGCCGGCACATCGTCCACAGGGGAGGGCCGCCTCGCACCGGACTCAGCTTGTTGACGACCTCATAGCCGTGACGCCTGTAGTACGGCAGATTGTCCTCATTCTGCGTCTCGAGGTAGCAGGGCACTCCTGCCTCGTCCGCCTTGGCCATCTGGCCCTGTTGCAACATCGCCCCGATGCCGCTGCGCTGCACCGACGGGTCGACGACGAGAAGCTCGAGGTACCAATGGGGACCCTCGATGTGCGCCTTGTCGATGGCGAGCAGGTACTTCGAGCCGTCCAGCAACGCTTTGGGCCGGGGGTAGAGCGCCCACAGGGCGCCTCCCGCCTGGCGCAGCTGCTGTACGACCGGGAGGGGATAGCACCCGGGTTTGATCCAGGCGGCAACGCCGGCGAGCCGGCCGTCAGGGCCCTGAGCCCCGAGCACGACCGCGCTGCCTCCCAGGTGAGCGAGCTGGGACCGCCAGAAGATTGCCAAGCCGCGTGCTCGCTGCAGAGGTCGGGGTGAGAGGTGCTCGAAGAATGGGTCATTGTGGAATGCCCGAGCGGCCACGATGCCCGCGTCGCTCAGGCTCGTGTGGCTCGCCCCGAGCAGGTCGATCCGTACTTCGCTCGACCTCATAGCAAAAGCCTCTCATAGAGATCGAAGGTTGCTTGGTCGAAGGCCACGAGGCGGGCAAGCTCGACGGAGGTGTCGCATCGGCGGAGCGTGGTGACGGCGACCTCGGCCGCCTCGGCTCTCGGGTACCCGTAAACACCTGTGGAGATGGCGGGGAAGGCGATCGATCGGGCACCGAGTACATCGGCTACTTGCAGACAACGCCTGTAGCAGCTGGCGAGAAGATCAGGCTCGCCCTGAGTGCCACCGTGCCAGACCGGACCGACTGTGTGGGCGATCCACCTGGCGCTCAGGGCGTAACCCTCCGTCACCTTGGCGTCACCCGTCTCGCAACCACCGAGGGCTGCGCAGGCTTCGTGCAGCCGGGCCGCTCCGGCAGCCCGGTGGATTGCCCCGTCGACCCCGCCACCGCCCGCCAAAGCGGAGTTGGCGGCGTTCACGATGACGTCGACATCTTCTGTCGTGATGTCTCCGAGGCGGGCTTGCAAGTGCATGGGGCACAGTCTGCCCTGCCACAGGAAGCTGTTCGGCTTGCGGAGTATCCACCACCGAACGTATGTTTGGAACTACAGTTCTGTAAGAAGTTCTTGGGAAGCTGTTCTGGGCTGTCGCAAGGAGAGCAGCAGCTTTGTTACACCCTCCGCGTAGGGTGCCAACTATCGGATCGCCCGAGGCCGCGGTACATGGCTCGGGCCAGGGATGACACGCACGAAGAGAAGAGAGGCAAACGGCGATGGAGCGTGAGAAGGCACTCGACATGGCTCTTGGGCAGATCGAGAAGCAGTTCGGCAAGGGGTCCATCATGAGGATGGGCGAGAAGGTCGGCGTCGGGGTTGACGCCATCTCCACTGGGGCCATGGCTCTCGACCTGGCCCTCGGTATAGGTGGGCTGCCACGGGGCAGGATCGTCGAAGTCTACGGGCCGGAGTCGTCGGGAAAGTCGACGCTGGCGTTGCACGTCGTCGCCGAGGCGCAGCGCAATGGTGGCATTTGTGCCTACATCGACGCCGAGCACGCGCTAGATCCGGTATACGCCAAGGCGATAGGAGTCGACATCGACGAGCTGTTCATCTCCCAGCCTGATACGGGTGAGCAGGGCCTCGAGATCGCCGACATGCTCATTCGCTCGGGCGCGATCGACGTCGTCGTCATCGACTCCGTGGCCGCCCTTACGCCGAGGGCAGAGATCGAAGGCGACATGGGTGACACCCACATGGGACTGCAGGCACGCCTCATGTCGCAAGCTCTCCGCAAGCTGACAGGAACGCTGTCCAAGTCGAACACCATCGCGGTTTTCATCAACCAGTTGCGGGAGAAGATCGGCGTGGTCTACGGCTCTCCCGAGGTGACTCCCGGTGGCCGTGCGCTCAAGTTCTATGCCTCGGTGCGCCTGGAGATACGGCGAGTCGAGTCGATCAAGGACGGCGCCGAGATGACAGGCAACCGGACCAGGGTGAAGGTAGTGAAGAACAAGTGCGCACCGCCATTCCGGTCGGCCGAGTTCGACATCATGTACGGCAAGGGCATCAGTCGCGAGGGTTCCATTCTCGACGTGGCCGTCGACTTCGGCATCGTGAAGAAGTCAGGCGCCTGGTACACCTACGAAGGTGAGCAGCTCGGTCAGGGACGGGAGAACGCCAAGCAGTTCCTGCGGTCGACCCCAGAGATGATGATCGAGCTCGATGAGCGCATCAGAGAACTCGTTCGTGAGCGGGAGACTCCGCCCCTCGAGATCGGCACTGACGTACCGTTGGGCGAAGGGATCGACGACGACGAGCCGATCACTCTGCAGGTGGTTGAAGCTGGCGGGTAAGAACTTGCGTCGCGCTCTTGGCAAGGGGTGGCGTCGAGGTGCATAATATTACGAACATGTGACACATGTGTGCGGCGATGGCGGTCGACTCGAGCACCTTCGGAATGGAAGGCACCGGACGAAGGAGGTGACAGTCGGCAGTCGTCGCCGTAGTGTCAGCGAGGGACGGCGGTGTGCTTGAACTCGTTGATCTCGGGCGTGTCGACGAACAAGTCGAGCACGTGGTCGATGGTTCTGCGGGCCAGGGCTGCATCTCCCTCGGGTCGCGTCATGATCCGCACGAAGGCTGCCTTCTCGTGGACGATGAAAGTAGGGACCCCCCAGACCGAGTGGTCACGCTCGGCTTCGTCGTGCTCCTTGCGGAAAGTGTCGAGGCTCCAGCCGCTCTCGATCTCCCCGAAGACGTACTCGGGATCGGCTCCAGCCGCCTCCAGCGTCTTGGCTAGCTGACCCTTGTCGCGAAGGTCGCCTCCTTCGTCGTGGCGCAGGGCGAACAGCGCCCGGTGCACGGCTAGGAACCGCTCCGGCATCTTGTCCCTGACGACCAGCCCCGCCTCGATTGCCAGCAGGTCAGGGCGCCGCGCGTCGTCGTCGAAGGCCGAGGCGGCGCCTTCTTCCAGATGCATCTGAGTGAGCGAGAACGGAACGAACGTCACGTCGAAGGGCGCTCCGGCTTCGAGTGCGGCGATGACGTGTTCGTGGGCGTTGCGTGCAAATGGGCACCGGTAGTCCCACGTGATCGCAAAGGCAGCTGACGGAATCTTGGTGTTGTCGAGTGGTGTCACACAGTGGTCAACGCGTGGTGGCCCTCGGGGATTCCATGAGCAGCCCCCGGTGCCACCGCCTGCTAGCTGGTGACACCGCCTGCCAGCCGGTGCCACGGCCCGGCACCCAGCCGGTGCCACGGCCCGGCAGTCTGGACGTTGGCATGAGCCAGGGCGCCACCCTGCCGGGGTAGCGTCGGTGAGCTGCAGAACTACCATCGGGCTGGTGGTCGACCGTCCAGGAGTCAGCGTCGCCGTCAGGCGGGTCGAGCTTGCAGACGTCGACGCCTTGAGCGCATCGCTGGCCCGTGCGTTCTTCGACGACCCGGTCACCGAGTACTTCTTCCCCCATATGCACGATCGGTCCCGCCGGCTCGAGCGCTACTTCCGTTTGCATCTGCGGACTCTGTTCATACCGAGAGGCGAGGCTTGGACGACGCCCGGCCTCGAGGCCGCGTCGATGTGGATGCCGCCCGGGACTCGCCAGCCATCCCTCCGACAGGCGCTGGCCCAGCTGCTGCCGATCGTGGCGATATTGGGTGGCCGGGTCTCCAAAGCGAGCCGCTTGGTGCATCTGCTCGAGAGCCATCACCCACGAGCCTCCCACTACTACCTGGGCGGCCTCGGGACGGACCCTGAGGCACAGGGAAGGGGTTACGGCTCGGCTCTCCTGGACGTGGTGCACTACCGCTGCGACGCCGAGGGCTTGCCGAGCTACCTCGAGAACTCCAAGGAGCGGAACCTCGCCTTCTACCACCGTCACGGTTACGAGGTCATCGGCGACCTCGTCCTTCCCGACACCGAGTCCCCGCTCTGGCTGATGTGGCGGGAGCCAGGGGCTGGCTCTGCCTAGAGCGGCGACTGGCGGGGAGGCACGCTCGGGCGTACTCGATCCGGCGGCACGGCAGTGAGCCCCGGCGGAAGAGAGGCCGCGTTGAACACGATCTCTGTCAGCATGTCCAGGACGGCCCTGACCGGGGCCGATGGCAAGGTTTGTGGCCTCTGCGCCACGCCGACGAGCCGTTTGGGGATCTCCTTCACGTGGATGATCGACCAACGATCCATGAGATAGCGAGGGACCGCCGTCGCAGGCAAGATAGCCGGGCCGTAACCTTCGAAAGTGAGGGTGGCGATGAGGCGGGTGCCGTCCACCTCGGCCTTCGGCTGCAGATGGACGCCTACGGAGGCGACCCTCTCGTCCAGCTCGCGCCGGAACGCCGTCCCTCTCCTCGGCAACAGGATCGGCAGCTCGTCCAGCTCGGCGACGGAGATCTCCCCGCGCCGGGCGAGGGGGTGATCCCGGCTCGTGACGAGGACGAGCTCTTCTTCGAACAACGGCGTCAGCAGCATGTCATGCGAGGAGTGCAAGTTGAGCACGGCGACGTCCACCTGGCCGGTTGCGAGCTGAGCCTCCAGGGCCGTCGTAGTGGACTCGACGAACACGAGGCGCAACTCTGGGAACCGTAGTGGCGACACGTCCAGCAGCTGGGGGACGAGCCAGCGCGCCGTCGTACCGATGATGCCGATGCGCACTGTCCCCGCAACCTCGTGCTGGAGGGCGAGCACGTCAGCCCTCAGTGCGTCGAGCTCGCGCTGTGCGCGCCGCGCCCGGGCCACGACTATCTCGCCGGCCGACGTGAGGGTGCAGGACGCCCTGTCGACGAGCGTGACGTTCAGCGTGTTCTCGAGCTTCTTGACGTGAGCCGACACGTTCGACTGCACCGTGTCCAGCAAATTTGCCGCCCCCGAGAAGGAGCCGGCGTCGGCGACTGCCACCAAGGCACCGAGTTGGCGAATATCCATCACTAATAACGATACTAATTATCACTACCATATGCTTGACAGATTGTGTGATTGAGAGCACAATGTTTTCTGTTACAGACCGCAGGATCCAGTTGGACCCCCCTCCAACCCTGTTGAGTCTCTAAGAAGGGGCCGGCTCCCCCCCGCCGGCCCCTTCTTTCATGTCCGGGAGGCGGATCGAACGTTGACGGGTCCCAGATCGCCCAGGCCTGCGCCAGCTAACGTCAATCGTGTGGGCCGTATCGCAGCTGTCTTCGATCTCGACCGCACGCTTCTGCGCGGCGCGAGTGGTCCTGTCATCAATCAGGCGCTCACCGAGGTCGGGCTTCGCAACACCCGCTTTCCAGGTGAGGCATTGCTTTACAAGTCCTTCGATCGATTCGGCGAGAATCCCCTCGGGATGGCTCTGGCGAGGGCAGCCGCCTTCGCCGTGCGGGGCTGGCCCGTCGACACGATGCGCGCAGCCGGCCGCAGGGCGGCAGAGTTGCTCATGGGCGAGGTTGCCTCGTACGCACCCGGTCTGCTGGAAGAGCACAGGGATGCCGGGCACAGCCTCGTGATCGCCACGACGACTCCCCTCGACCTCGTGGAGCCGCTCGCGGAGCGCCTCGGCGTCGACGACGTCATAGCCACCCGGTACGCCTGGACCGACGGCGTCTACACCGGTCGCCTCGATGGTGGCTTCGTCTGGGGGCTCGGCAAGCTGAACGCCGTCCGGCAGTGGGCCGAGGACAAGGACGTCGACCTCTCGGCCAGCTTCGCCTATTCCGACAGCATCAACGACGTTCCGTTGCTGGCTGCTGTCGGGAACCCGCGGGCGGTGAACCCCGACGTGCCGCTCCACGCACTGGCGACGGTGAGGCGCTGGCCCATCCTGCACCTCGACGTCCCGCCGGGCGTCCCGACGCTCGTCGGTTTGGAGGCCTTCGACGTTGGCAAGCGTGTCGTGCGGCCCGAGTTGTTCCCTTATGCGCGCTTTGACATCGATGGCACCGACAGCATTCCGGACAGCGGGCCGTTCATCCTCGTGTCCAATCATCGCAGCTACTTCGACGTTGCGGCCCTCGGCCTGGTCGTTCAAAGAAAGGGCCGCCCTACTCGCTTCCTTGCCAAGAAGGAGTTGTTCGAGGCGCCGGTTGTCGGCCAGATCTGCCGCGCCCTCGGCGGCATTCCGGTCGAACGGGCAGGCGACGCCGCTTCTGCCCTTGGCCCGGCCGAGCGTGTCCTGCGGGCTGGTGAGGGATTGGTCGTTCTGCCACAGGGCACCATCCCGCGCGGTCACGCCTTCTTCGAGCCAGTCCTGAAGGGCAAGACCGGTGCTGCCCGGCTGGCCGCCGCTACCGGCGCCGCCGTGGTGCCGGTGGCTCTCTGGAACACCGAGGCTGTGTGGCCGCGTTCTTCGCGGCTGCCCAACGTCGTGAACGTCATCTCACCTCCGACCGTGCGTGTGCGGGTCGGGCGCCCGATCGAGGGCCTTCGGCGCGGCAGCGGGCGAGACGACTCGCTTGCCGACACCGAGACGATCATGTCGGCCATCGCCTCTCTGCTACCAGCGGAGGCAGGTGCCGGCCGGGAGCCGACCGAGGAGGACTTGATGCGCACCTACCCCAAGGGCCAGGTGGGATCAGAGCGAGCTGTCGGCGTGTCGCCGTCGGCCACCGAGCGACGGGCCAAGGCTAAGCCCGCTGCCAATCCGAGCCGCTGACCAGCGGTGTGCGGCATCGCGGGTTTCATCGGCCCGCCCGACCACCAGTTGCTGGCGGCCATGTGCGAGACGATCGCCCACCGCGGCCCTGATGGCGATGGATTCCACGAGACGCCTGCGGCCAGTCTCGGTCATCGTCGCCTGGCCATCATCGACCTCGAGCATGGCCGCGAACCGATGTCGAATGCCGCCCGAGACCTGCAACTGGTCTACAACGGCGAGATCTACAACTTTCGGGAGCTAAGAGCCGAGTTGGAGGAGGCTGGCCGTTGTTTTGAGACTCGCTGCGACGCCGAGGTGGTGCTGGTCGCCTACGAGCACTGGGGAGTCGAGTGCTTCCGGCGCTTCAACGGCATGTGGGCCTTGGCGATCCTGGACGAGCGGAGGGCACAGGCAACGCCGGACGGCCAGCCAGGTCATGGCGGGGGCAAGTTGCTCCTGAGCCGCGACCACCTGGGCATCAAACCCCTTTACGTAGCTGCGACAGCCACGCGGTATCTGTTCGCCTCCGAGATCAAGGCGCTGCTCGCCTCGCCTGAGCTGGTGCCCGCGGCCGACAACAAGCGCCTGGCCGAATACTTGGCGCGGAGCTTGCACGACCACGACGACGGAACGTTCTTTGCCGGTGTCAACCAAGTGCTGCCCGCGACAGCTGTCGAGATCGACCTCGCCACGCGCACCCAGACGGCGCACCGCTTCTGGGAGCCGAGGCTGAGCTCGGATGGCCCGGCCGACCCCGCAACCTTTCGCCGTGTCTTCAAGAGGGCGGTCGAGCGGCGCCTGGTGGCCGACGTGCCTGTTGGCACCTGCTTGTCCGGTGGCCTCGACTCGTCGGCGATCGTCTGCATGATGAGCCAGCTGAGGGCCGAGGGAGCCCCCGACGCCGGCTCTATGGGCGAGCAGTTGCGCACCTTCTCGGCCGTCTTCGACGGTGACCCGATCGACGAGCAGGAGTACATCGAGCCGGTGCTGGCTGCCTCCGGAGCCGGTAGCGCCTTCGTCAGACCGAAGTCGAACGACCTGTTCGAGGACTTGCCACTGGTCGTATGGCACCAGGACGAGCCCATGGTCTCGTCCGGGCCCTATGCCCAGTACCGCGTGATGGAGCTTGCCAAGGGCAATGTCAAGGTCTTGCTCGACGGTCAGGGCGGCGACGAGCTGCTCGCTGGTTACGTCCCCTACCAGTACGTGTACTTGAAGGACCTGGCCAAGTCGAGGGAGATAACGGTGCTCGCCAGAGAGACCCTTGTTGTCAGGGATCTTCTCACGCCCTTCGCCAGGGCCAGGCTGCACAACCGGCGACGCGGCGTCGACCCGGCCAAGTACTGCCCGAACCTGCTCGGCGACCCGGAGGTCTCGGCGGCGATCCGGGCAGCGGACACGCGCTCGGCGGCCAACCTGAAGCAGCGCCTCTTGCAGGATCTGACCCGATACAGCCTGCCTTCGCTGCTGCGCTACGAGGACCGCAACTCGATGGCGCACTCGATCGAGTCGCGGCCGCCGTTTCTCGATCAGGAGCTGGTGGAGCTGGTGTTGTCGCTACCGCCGGACGCCATCGTGCGGGACGGCTGGAGCAGGTGGATCTTCCGCGAGTCCATGAAGGGCCTCCTGCCCGACAAGATCCGGCTCAGGCGCAAGAAGATCGGCTTCACCACGCCGGAGATGCGGTGGCTGCGAGCAGAGCGGGCCAGGGTGCAGGGCCTGCTCCGATCGCCGTCGTTCTGCTCGCGGCCCTATTGGGACGCGCCTGCTGTGGCGCGGGCGTTCAAGTCCGCTTGCGATGGCGAGCTCGAGGAGTCCCCCCTGTTCTGGCGCCTCATCAACGTCGAAGCGTGGCTGCGCGTCTTTCATGGCCCTGCACCGCTCGCCCCAGGTGGCAAGCGCCCGGGCCGATCTCTCGAGGGTGCCGGCGACGCCGAGTGCGTCGAGATGCTTGGGCTCGGCGGCGAGGCGGCGGCTTGGGCGAGTGTGCGCCCCAACGCCGGGCGCCACGTCTTCTGCTGCGGTCCGGACGGTCGCAACGCCTATGGGCGGGTCCCGGTCCGCACACCGAGGATCGTGGCCGGCGACGACCTCGATCGCATAGTCAGCGACTCGATCCTCTCGGTGGAGGGCGGGCGCCTGGGTGTCGAGCCGGGCGACATCGTCGCCGTGTCCGAGAAGGCCGTGGCCGTGAGCCAAGGGCGCTCGTTCCCCGTCACCTCGATCAAGACCGGCCTGCTGTCCAAGGCGCTGTCACGCCTGGTGTCAAAAGGTCCTGCCGGCATAGGGCTGGGTATACCGGCGACTATGCAACTGGCCATCGAGGAGGCCGGGGCCGCACGCATTCTGATGGCTACGGCGGCAGCCGGCGTCACGCGGGTCTTCGGCAGGCACGGCACTTTCTACCGGGTTGCCGGTGGAGCCGTGTCGGCCATCGACGGTCCCACCGCCGGAACCCTGCCTCCGTTCGACACGCACGCCAAGCTCCCTCCCCGCGACCCCGACGGCGTGGCCGAGCGCCTTGCCAGCAGGCTGGCGGACGAAGCCGGCGGACCGGTGCACGTTGCTGTCATCGACGCCAACGACCGGGGCGTGACAGTGCTCGGAGGCAGCCGCGGCCTCGACAGGCCGTTGCTGGCTTGGCTCTTCGGCGACAACCCGCTCGGCCAGGGAGACGAGCAGACGCCAGTGGCCCTGATACGTTTTGTCGGCCGTGTGACACCGGCCCGGCTAGGCCGAGCAGCCGGCAGGACTGCAGAGTTGTGAGCGGCAGTCCTGCTCGGCGCTAGCTCCCGTAGCTGAAGGGCAGGCTCTTGGTCACACCGCCGAGAGTCCGCACGCTGATGCCGCCTTCGAGGTTCGTGCGGCTGGCCACGGTCGGGAACTGGACGGCAATTTTGATCTCTGTGCCCGAGATATAGGCGAACTCAGAGTCGTTGTTGAACCACTGGGAGGCGTTCCCGACGTTCACCCAGTCGAGCGTCAGGACGCTGAAGCCCGAGCCGGTCACGACGAGGGCGCCTCCCTTGGACTCGCTGTAGGGGTTGGGGGATACCGAGGCGATCACCGGCTTGGGCGCGTAGTCGTACTCGCTCGGTGCCGGGTCGATCTCGGTGCCGCTGGCGGGCACGACGATGCCCTCGTCGTTGACCGCCATCCGGCCGGACATCCCGGGCAGGATCGGCAGCGCCGGGCTCGGTCCGTGCGCGCCGGTGACCACAACTTCCACCTGGCACACGGCTGATGGGACGAATCCCTTGCCGTCCTTGCATTGGGTCGCCTTTGTCCTGGGGGGAACCGTCACCTGCAGCTCGTACTGGCTCACGTACTTCACGTCGGTCACCTTGACGCCTCCGAAGGTGACGGCCTTGATCGGGCCTTCGCTCCCGAAGCCTGAGCCGTACACGCTCACGACGTTGCCGCCCGCCCCCGGTCCGCCGGATGGGCCGACGCCGCTCACCGACGGCAGCAAGGTCTTGCCATTGGAAGCGACGTAGACGTACCGGCTGAGCGACGGGAGAGGCATCGTGGTCCGGATGCCCGCGGCGGTCGCCACGGTGACCGTGACGTCGACGGGCGCCGGGGTCTCGACCTTCTCGTTGCCACTGTCTGGAACCGGGGCCTCCGGGGGCGCCACGGCGGAGATGCTGCCACTCGCCCTGACAGTGAACGAGGTGGCCGGCGTGGCACCGAAAGTCACGGCCAGGACCTTGGTGCCAGCACCGGAGAAACCATTGCCCGCCACCACCACGGTGTTGCCACCCCTTGCAGGCCCTGCCGCCGGGCTGAGGCCGGTGACCGAGACTTGTCCCTCGGCTGGGGTCAGGAGGCTGCAGAGGGAGGCGGCCAGGCCGCTGGAGACTGAACCGCCGTCGGTTACCACGGGCGAACCGAGTCCCGAAGCCATGTCGTAGCCGGCCGTGGCCGGGTATCCCTTGCCAAGGCCGAAGATGTCGTTGTTGCCTTTGGTGATGTCGTTGAAGTCCGTACCGGCCTTGGTGGTGGCGGCCGCCTCGTAGAGCGCCGGCGAGTCGAAGCCGAGATCTCGCTCACCGTTGGTCGGGTTGTCGGCCAGAGCGCTGCAGTCGCTGCTTGCGGTCACGTCGAGGGTGATGCCCGCCCACATCGGCGCCGCCGTCGAGGTGCCACCGATCGTGCTCCAGCCGCCGTAGAGCTTCTGGTAGAACGACGTCCCCGTGTACTCGTCGGCGTCGATCGTGACGTCGGGGACTTCCCGGCACGGCGGTGTGGCGTAGGAGGTCTTCTGGCTGGCCTTGGGTACGCAGAAGGCATAGGCGGCACTGCCGGAGTACGAGTTCGCGACACCGGAGACACCCGAGTTGGACTGCCAGCCGGGGCTCGGCCATGTCCTCGAGATCCCGCCGCCGCCGCCACCCCCTTCGGCGCCCTCGTTCCAGACCTTCTCGTCCGGGGGTGTCGTCGGCGCGAGGAGGGTGGTTCCTCCCACGCCGACCACGAAGGGTTGGCTAGCGGGGTCGTCCACGGACACCTTGGGGCTGGTCGCGGTCGCCCCGTAGGCGCAGTCGTTGGATCCTGAGTCACCGGCGGCGGCGTACATCGTCATTCCCTGGGCCGCCGCCTCTTCGAAGATGGAGTCCTCGACCTCCTGGGCACCTGGTGAGGCCAGCTCGAAGGCGGGCTCGCAGAGTCCCCAGCTGGCGCTGATGACGTTGGCGTTGTCGCTGTTGACCATGGCGTTGTAGACGTCGTTGGTGGCGAACTGGGTGCCGACGTCGCTGCTGGGCGCCTCGTAGACGTTGATGTTGGCATCAGAGGCGAGCGCCGAGACGTCTTCTACGTCGAGCACGGCCTCTCCCTCGCCAGGGCCGCTCGGGATGCCGCCGTCGACAGGTACGACGTGCAAGCGGCCCATCATCTGAGCAGCCTTGGTGTCACCGAAGTAGCACTTGTCGAACGTGTCGATGTCGCCCGTGAGAAACGGCTCAAGCTCGAAGATGTCCACTGATGTGCCCTGCCCGAGGTCGCCGGAGCTGTAGAGGCCCTCGATCCCGTAGGACGCCGCCAGCTGGTTGAACGTATAACCGCCGTACTCGCTCGCCCCGGTGGCTGCAGCCTTGCAAGCGACGGGGCTGCCTGCGGTTGCGCGTGGAGAAGGGCTCGTCGCGCTCGGCGCCGCCGGGGACGCAGCTCGCTTCGGGCGCTGCAGGAAGTTCTGCGGTGGTACGAGGTTGTCAAGTCCGAGGATGGCGGTGACGTCGCGTGCGATCGGACCCTGCATCTCGGGCGCCCCGACGGCTCCCCAACCCTTGGTGCCGTTCGTCAAGCGGTAGGAGTCCATCGTGACGTGGAACACGTTGTCGATTCGCCAGACGGGCGCCTTGACATCCATGATCAGGCCGTTTGTCGACGGAGCGCTCACCGAGAAGCCCTCGGCTCTCAGGACCTCCTGCACTTCGCGCACGGCAAGCGGCGTCGGGCCGAATGTGTCGCGGAACTCCACCGGCGTGATGAAGCGCCCGAACTGAGACGCTCCTGGCGTGCTCACCTCGGTGGCATAGGTGGTCAGGGCGCTCGTCTCGCGAGGCGCCAGGGCTATCCCGAGGGTCATCACCCTGCTGTTGGCCATCACTCCGGACGAACGGGCGCCGTCCGGGGCGACCGCAGGCTGCCCGATCCGGACGAGCGGAGCCGCCAGCAGGGACTCGAGCGAGCGACCCGCCGGCGTGCTCGCCCCTGCCCCCTGTGCAGTGACGGCCACGGTGAGACCGCTTGCCAGGGCCACGGTGCTGGCCACGGCGCTGGCCACCGTGGCGCCGTGCCAGCTGTGCGGTCGTGCATGCTTACGCGTCTTGGCAAATCCGTGCAGCAACGGGTCTCCTCCTGTCTGGCCCCACCGGGCGTTCTTGCGCAACCAGGCCTGAACCCGCGGTTGTCGCCCTCGGTCCGAGCCTAGCCAGGTACGAAGGCTTGCCACGAAACGATGCCTGCGCGCCCGCCCGACCCTCGATAAGGTGCGCCCGATGCCAGCAATCGACAGCGTCGAGGTTGTCACGAGGGCGGGGGAGCGGATTTGCCTCGGGCCACTGCGGGGCGCCGAGCCCGAGGAGTTGTTCGTGTTGTTCGGCGAGGTTGTAGCGAGTGGCGATGGATTCCCTCAGGCCCCGCCCTTGACGCGGGCGGTGTTCGCCGCAACCTGGGTGGACACCGTGACGGTCGTCGTCGGCGCCCGCCCGGTCGCCGGAGGACCTCTGCTCGGGGCTTACTATCTGAAGCCCAACTTTGCCCAGCGGGCCGGGCAGATCGCCAATGCGGGCTACGTGGTCCAAGAGGCGGCCCGCGGCCGCGGCGTGGGCCGCGCCCTCGTGGCCGACTCCGTCTGGCGAGCGCCGCTGCTCGGCTTTGCGGCGATCCAGTTCAACCTCGTGTTCGAGTCGAACCCAGCCCGCAAGCTGTACGAAGAGCTCGGCTGGACCGAGATCGGCCGCATCCCAGAAGCCGTCGACGGGGAGCCGGCACTCATCTACTGGCGCCGCGTCGGGCCGACCAGCGCACTGTGACTTCGCTCGATCGCGCCATCGCCGGCCTGCTTGTGGGCCGGAGCGCAGCGTCACTTGCGACGGCGCACAGCCAGCTGTCACTGGGCTACCGGGAGGGTAGGCCCGGCGGTGACGACGCTCTCTCGGAGACGGCGGTCTTGGCCTACGTGGCAGGCCGGTTGCCCGCCACGGTAGGGGCGAACCACCGCGCCTTGGCTGCCGTAGCCGAACTGCTGCCCGCCTTCGCGCCGCGGAGCCAGCTCGACCTCGGCACCGGCCCGGGCGGCGCTGCCTGGGCAGCCGAGCAGTTGTGGCCGTCGATCTTGGACGTGAAGCTCGTCGATCGCGACACCGAGATGCTGCGCGCCGGCCAGCAGCTGCGCGCCTTGCGGGAGTTGGAGATCCGTCGGCAGCCGGGCGCCGCTCCATCAGGTGCTGCGCCCTGGGTCTGGCAGCGCCTCGACCTCGCCGTCTGGGCCACTCTCCTTGCGCAAGAAGGAGAGGTCGGCGCCACGGACCTCGTCACGCTCGGCTACGCCCTCGGCGAGCTGGGCGATGAGACCGCCCGGACGGTGGCCGAGGCCGCTTGGGCAGCGACGAGCGGCTGCCTTGTCATCGTCGAGCCCGGGACACCGGCGGGCTTCGAGCGCGTGCGCGAGGTGCGCGGAGCTTTGATCGGACGCGGTGCGACGCTGGTGGCGCCGTGCCCGCACGAGGGCTCGTGCCCGGTAACTCAGGGCGACTGGTGTCACTTCGCCGCCAGGGTCAACCGCTCGGCCGTTCACAGGCAGCTGAAGAATGGCGGCAGGTCGTTCGAGGACGAGAAGTTCAGCTATGTGGCCTTCACGAGGGGCGAGGCGGAGCTTCCGGCAGGGCGTGTTGTGCGGCGGCCGGTCAGGCGCCGGCGGCTGGTGGAGCTTACGAGTTGTCGCGGCCACGACATCGCCCAGCTAGCGGTCGGCCGGTCCAGCCCCGGCTACCGCCAGGCCGTCGCGCTCGGCTGGGGAGACGCTGTGCCGCCTGGCCTCGTCTAGGCCGCTCGGTGCCATCGCACGGTGGCGCCGCCGGAGCTGCCGGGATCGCGTCGCATCACTTCAGCAGGCGCGACAGGCGTCTGTCGGCGAGCGGCTTGCCGCCCGTCTGGCAGGTTGGGCAGTACTGCATCGAGCGCGTGGCGAACGAGACCTCCCGTACGGTGTCTCCACACGTTCCGCAAGGCAAACCGGTGCGGCCGTGGACCCTCATGCCTGAGCGCTTGCCGTCCTTCAGCTCGTCGAGATCGAGACCCTCCGAGCGGGTGATCGCATCCCTCAGGACACCCGTCAGCGCCTCGTGCAGCGCTCCCAGCTCCTCCCGGGAGAGGTTTGCGCACGGCTTGTACGGCGACAGGCGGGCGGCGTTAAGGGCTTCGTCAGAGTAGGCGTTGCCGACTCCGGCGATGAGCGACTGGCGCGAGAGAGCGTGCTTCAGGTCGCCCTTCTCGGCGCTCAGAATCTTGCCGAGTAGCTCGACGGTGAGGTCCGGATCGAGAGGCTCGGGACCGAGGCTGGAGACACCGTCGATGGTTGAGGGGGCGGTGGTCCAGATGGATAGACGTTTCTCGTGGCCCATCTCGGTCACCTCGAAGCCGTCCCCCTCGTCAAAACCCACCCTCAGCGCCAAAGGCCCCCTCCCTGGACGTCCCGTCGTGACGCTGAGCTTGGGTCGCCACTTGACCCATCCCGCCCGCGCCAGGTTGATCACTAGCCAAGCCTGCTCCGCCGATGCTCGGCGCAGCTCGATGCACACGTACTTCCCCCGGCGGGAGCAGGCGAGCCACTCGGCTCCGACGAGATCGCCGAGGGGCGGCGCATAGCTCTTCAGGGCGGCGATGGAGGCGAGCTCCACCCGCGACACCGTGCGCCCTAGGCAGCGCTCGTCGAGGCGCCGGCAGAGCACCTCGACTTCTGGCAGCTCGGGCACCGCTCCGTCTCCGCTATTTGAGGGTGGCGATCCCCCCGTCAACCGGGAGGATCGTGCCGGTCACGTAAGAGGCGGCTCGCGAGGCAAGGAAGATGGCAGCGCCGGCCATGTCGTCGGGGCGCCCTATCCGTTTGAGCGGGGCGGCGGCCGCGATCTGGTCACCGGCGGCTGCCAGCGTCGATGCCATCATCTTGGACTCGAAGGGCCCGGGTGCGATGGCGTTCACTGTGACCGTCGGCGCCAGGCGGCTGGCGAGGTGACGGGTGAGCTGGTGGACGGCCGCCTTGGAGGCGGAGTAGGAGTACGTCTCCAGTATCGGGACCTGGATGCCGTCGATGGAGCCGATATTGATCACCCGAGCAGGTTCGTCGGCAGTGCCGGCCGCTTTCAGCAAGGGCGACAGGAACTTCGTCAAGTGGAAGACAGCTTTTACGTTGAGGGCCAGCACCCTTTCGAAGGACGTCTCGTCGTGCTCGGCGAGCGGGGCCCCCCAGGCAGCGCCGGCATTGTTCACCAGGATGTCCAAGTGATCCTCGCGGGCGGCGATCTCACCGGCGAGCCTGCGGCACTCCTCCTCGCTCGACAGATCGGCCGGCAGGGACACGCACTCGCCGTGTTGTGATAGCTCTGCTGCTACTTCTTCACAGACAGCCGCCTTGCGGGAGGAGATGTAGACCTTGGCGCCGGCGTCCACGAAGCCCGTGGCGATCATCTTGCCGATGCCGCGCGAGCCGCCGGTCACGAGTGCCGTCTTGCCTGCGATGGAGAACAAGTCGCTCATCTGTTCGGCTCTTTCTTGTTGTCTTGTGTAGCGCTGCTTGCGGGCACCCTAGGGGATGTGTGAGAACGTCGCTGCACTGCCAGGGCCTCACGTTCTCAGTCAAGTCACGAAGGCGGATACCCGCTTGAAGCCGATGAGGGTTGCATACCGGGGTCTAATAGCGAACGCTGCGGTTGGCCAGGCGATGGGCCGACCGACTTCTTTGCAGAGCCGGCTGCTCTTCGAGGGCGCCGGGCATGTCAAGCGGCATCGGCGAGATCGGGAGCGGCGTGGTTCGGGTTGTAGGCGCAGCTGGTGCGGAGCATGGCCAGGATGGCGTTGCACCGACGCCGGGCCGGGCAGATCATGGCTGCACTATGACGTTTACCTTCCGCCCTCTGGCGGTCGTAGAAGGCCTTGGACTCTGGCGACCGCAATGACGCAAAGCTGCCAGAGACATGGCGTTCTTCAGTCGATGATTGCCTGGTCGGGTCTTGGACCCGCCGTTGGTGGACTTGCCTGATTGGCCGGTGACGGGGGCGGGGCCGGCGTAAGAAGCGAGCTTGTCGCCGTCCGCGAAGCGGATGACGTCGTCGGCCTCGGCGAAATGCTCTTCTTTGCCCACGTCCAGTCCCACCCACACGTCTGCCTGGTCTGCCTGGTCTGGTGTAGTCAAGCTCCAGCTTCCTTGTCGTTGCCTATTGCCCGGTTCGGGAACGCCGTCCATGGTGCGCTCGGCGTCATCCACCTTAAGAACCAGCGATCAAGCCGCATGTCCCCATCGGAGGTCCACGTACCGCCACGCCGGAGGCGACACCCCCCAGGCCATCAACTGCTGCGGGGGTAGTGAGCCATGCCGGCACTGCCGGACTTCCCAGCCCACGTCTTGCTCCTCAGGCCTGTTGGAGATGGTAGGGGGCGGTGCCGCAGGTCGCGGGGGCCGGCGGACGCCAACTCCGCCTGCTATCTGCTCGGTAGCATGGCGCCGAGTCACGCAAGGGGAGCTGAGTGAGCGACATACAACAGGGACCCGGATGGTGGATAGCCTCCGACGGTCGTTGGTACCCACCGGAAACCCATCCTGATCCGGGATGGCGGGCACACTGGGCAGAGCCCGCCACAGAGCCTCAGCCCGGGCTTTGGCCAGGTGGTCAGATGCCTCAGAGCCCATGGCAACAACAAGGCCAGCAGCCTCCCGGCCCTGCCGCCGGCGGATGGCAGCAGCCTCCCGGCCCTGCCGCCGGCGGATGGCAGCAGCCTCAGCCCGGAGCATGGTACCCACCTCAACAAGCTGGGTGGGGTGCCCCCGGGCCGGACGTGACGGCTCCAGCTCCGGCAGCTCTCGCGGCGCCGGACGCACGCAAGCGCAGGTCCCGCAAAGTCGTCGCGATTGCTCTCGTGGTAGCTCTGGTCGTGGCTGCCGCCATCGCCGTTCCACTCGCTCTCACGAGCCGGAGCAAGCCCGCTGCTGGCGGAGGCGGTTCTACTTCACCTTCCGCCGGCATCGGTTCACTACCTGCTGCCCGAGTTCTCGCCAAGGCGATCGCCGCCGCCACGGATGCCGGCTCGTACCAGGCGCTGTCGGACGAGGGCTCCGGCACGCAGGTGACCACGGTCGTGGCGGCCAATGGCGTCGGCTTCGGAACTTCCTCCTCGGCCCTGAGCGCCATGGAGATCGGGGCGACGGCCTACTTCACGAGCGCCTCGGTGCTCGAGTCCATGGGGGTCACGCAAGGCGAAGCCACCACCGCCGGCTCCGGTTGGTATGCAGATCCCCGCTCTGGACCTGGAGTCGCCGTTATGTTCGCGGGCCTTACGGGCTTCTTGTCTCTTCTCCACATCACGCATCCCGCAAAGGAGCTGGCAACCGCCACGGAGGTCGAGCTCACCGGCACCAGCACGACCGGTGGGGCTGTAGTCACCGTCACCATCTCGACGGCATCCCCCTACTACCCGGAGGAGGTTCGCGAGACCGTTCAGGGCGAGACCGAAGGGGTGACCTTCAGCCGCTGGGGTGCCGTCCCGGCGCTCACCGTGCCAAGCTCCACGCCGATCACCACGATCCTGCACCCCACGGGGCAACAGGACGTGCTGGCGAAGATATCGCTCGGCCAGCGAGACTTGCCGAAAGGCGTCAGCGCTGTGGTCCTGAACGGCGGCCTCGAGGTAGCCGGCCAGACCACCCTCGACTTCTGCAGCGACTCCTATGCATCCGAGACATTGCGGGTAGACCGCCGGCAGATGGTCACGTTGCAGAGCAATGGCACGGTCTTCACGTTCAGTACCGAAGCTGTCATCTACAAGGACGCCGCCGCCACGCTGACTGCTTTCGCCGAGGTGAGGGCGGCCGCGGCCAACTGTCAAGGGGGCAGCGACACGACCGTCGGGGGGTCCTGGCCCACCGTCCCGGGAGTCGAACGCCTGTCTTACGCGACCTCGGAGTCCGGCTTCAGCTCGGACGTCGTCTACCTGCGAAGGGGCCGCGTGCTGCTCGGCATCTACTTCAACGGCTCCCCGACGAGCCTGCCGTTCGCCGTCGCCGGGTCGACGTCGATCGAGACGATCACCCACACCTTCGAGCAACGGCTCGCTGCACTTCCGGCTTCGGCTGTCGGGTAGCCGGCTGAGTCCTTCTCGGTCCCACGGCGCAGGTGGGCCGCCGCACGCGCCGAATTCGGCTCAGAGACGTACGTCAGCCGGCCCACCTGGCCGGCTCGCCCACCGCAAGCGCCAAGCCCACGGCCGTCATCAATCGAGCTTGTCGAGCGGCCAGCCCTTTGCCCCGCCGGCTCGTGAACGCCTGGCCGGCTTTCGGCGCGGGGTCGGGTCGGCTGACTGTGGGAGCGACCAGGCCCTTCGCCATGGCGAGGCGTCGGGACCACGGAAAGGAGGCGACGAGCCGTCTGCGGCACGGCGCCGGGCGGACCACCAGTCTGTCTCGGCCTCGTCGGCAAGGAGAGCGACCGCCTTCTCGATGCGGGCTGCGAATCGCCTGGCGTCCTCCGAATCGGCCGGCCGGAGCGCATCGCCGAAACGCACCTCGGTGGTGCCCGGCCGGAATCGAGAGTCGCCTTTCGCCAAAATCGCCCGGGTGCCGCGCATGTGCACGGGCACGACTGGGACCGAGCAGCGCTTGGCCAGGTACGCGGCGCCGCCCTTGAACTCCTGTCCCCAGCCGTCGTTCGAGCGGCCGCCCTCGGGGAACATGACAAGGCTCCAGCCCTCGTCGATCAGGGCGGCTGCGATGTCCGCCGACTTTCGGTTGACCTTGGTGCGCTCCATCGGGACTGCGCCGAGGATCGACGCCCAAGCAGCAGCCTTGTAGCGCCTGTCGAAGAAGTAGTCGGCGGCGGCACCCACGACGCAGTGGTGCCGGATCCGTACCGGGAGGCACGACAAGAGCAGGGCCGTATCAAGGTGGCTTGCGTGGTTGGCCGTCACGATGACGGGGCCGTCGAGGACCTCGAGGTGGTCGAGTCCGTATATGGCAGGGGAGGTGACCAGCCGCAAAGCGGGACGAGTGACGTTGTCAAGCAGCATCGCGCGCCCCAGTCTCACCGGGTAGCGCCGCGCCCAAGCAGTCTGGTAGTCGACACCAAGGCGCCGCCGCAGGGGCTCTGGCTCCGCTCCGGCGGGCCTGGTCGGGGATCGCAGGACGAACGACGGCTTCATCGCACGTCGGCGAGCATCACCGGCGGAGAGTGGAAATGGGTGATCGACGGGTCGCGGCCCACAACGTCGCTGGCCATCTCGAGGGCGTCGGCCAGGGTCGACGCCGGTGTGAAACCAAGGCGGCGCACGGCCGCTCGGTCGCCGCCGACGATGATGACCTTGCTCACATGCTCCAGGGCGTGAGCGCACCAGTACCACATGTAGAACGGGTGGACGCCGTGGTAGGCGTATCCGGTGCGGTAGAGGTGCCGGTACCACTCGTCGTTGGCGAACGAAGCCTCGTATTTGGACTCGATCTCGAGAAGGTCGGTCGTCTCGGCTAGGACCTGCTCGAAGAAGTCGATGTAGCTGGGGTGGTGGACCGGATTGAAGGCCCATGGCGTGGGGTGCGACATGATGACCACGCCGCCCTCACGCACGAGCGGCTTGCCCCGGTAAAGGTTGAAGAAGTAGCCGAGGCCGAGGCACGCCACGAGGATCGGGTTCATGATGGAGTTGACGTTGTAGGGACAGATGTAGGGGAGCCCCATCGTCAAGATGTCCGTCTGGCCGTCCACTTCCACGAGTTGCTGCCGGTGCACGTTCTTAAGCGTGCTGTCGTGCACGGGACCCACTTCACCTGCCTGCACTGAGGTGAGGTTGTGAGGCGCCAGCACAGCGCCGAAGATCTTCCGAGCCACCTCCGGCGGCGTGCGGTCGAGGGTCTTGGAGGCAGCCATGTATGTCGCACGGTCGCGGAAGGACCACTCCCACTCGCGTCTCTGCAAGAAACGCATCTCCGGAGGGAAGGTGTCGGTGTTCAGTGTCGTCTCGATCTGGAAGACCTTCAAACCGGAATCGGCGATCAACTTGCCCATACGCCAGTTCGAGGTGTGAAGCTCCGAGTGGTGACGGTCCATGAAGGACTTGCTCGCCCTCATCGTGCGGACGTTGTGGTGATGCTTGAGGCTGCGGTACGAGGACAGACCCGTGGCGACGGACTTGTGGCCGCCGTCCATGGCGACCAGGTTGATGTTGACGTACACGAGCAGGTCGCTCTCGACCGCCCGCTTGTTGAGCTCGACGTCCTCACCCTGGTCGGTCTGCCCTAGATGGACGAGCTCGGACGGATCCTCGGCATCGTGCTGGCGGAGCAGCCCGTGCGGAGCGAAGGCATCGAAGACGCGCCTGCCCAGGGCGTGGCGCAACTCTTCGTCTGTCATGCGCCGGTGCAAGGCCAGCGCCGCGATCAGCACGACGTCGTCGACGCCTGCCTCTGCCGCCAGGTCGAGCACCGCTTCGATGACACGCTGTCTGACGTCTGGCGCCTTCATGGGAGGAAGCGGCAGGGAGATGTCGTCGAAGGCGATCGTCAGCTTCATCCCCGGCCGAAGCAGCGATCGTAACGGTGCGGAGTCGCCGAGTGGGTGGTCGAGCGCCAGCCGTATGGCTGCGTCGGGGTCCTTCAGAGCCGACAGGGGCTCGGGGGCGTAGATCACGCGGGACCCGACGGGGAGCCGTTCGAGGCGCCACCCTTCCCCATGCCAGAACAACGTCTGCGGGGTGGACCGGTCGACCTCGAGGACGAAGCCGGGTCGCGGACTCACTGAGCCTCCTCATTGGTTGGTGGGTGGTTGCGGCTACGACCATCCGGTCGCTGCCGGCGCGCGTCGAAGGCCACCTTCACGGCGCCTCGCCTCCCTGCCGAGGCGGCGTGGGCGACTGCCTCCTGGTATCGATCCAGCGGGTACGTGGCAGAGACCAGTCGCTCGAGACGGGCTGCTGCCACGAGCTCGAAGGCGAGAGCGAATGTCGATCTCTCCCCTTCGGGCGTGGACTCGGTTCCGTAGGCGTAGGTGCCACGCAAAGCGACTTCCCTCTGCCACAACGGAGCAAGGTCGACCCTGACCGAGCCCGGCATGCCGACAAGGACAATGGTGCCGCCGGGGCGGGTGGCCGCTAACGACTGCTCGAGAGAGTCGGCGCTGCCGACGCAGTCGAAGACGATGTCGACGCCGCCGGCCAGCCGCCCGATGTCGCCCTTGCCAGTCGTGACGGCCAGACTGCCAGAAATCCGGCGGGCGGCACGCAGCACTTCGCCCGGCTCGACCACTTGGTCGGCTCCGAGGTCTCCGGCGAGGTGACGCTGGGCCGGGTGCTTGGCGACGGCAATCAAGGCCCCTGGGAGGCAGTAGGCCCTCAGGGCGGCGATCGTACAGAGGCCGAGCGTCCCTGCGCCGAGCACCATGATGGCAGCGGCGCTCGTGCCGGTAGCCGAGCACGCAGCGTGGACTGCGCAAGCGGTGGGCTCGACCATGACGGCTGCCTCGTCTGAGAACCCTTCGGGGACTTCGTGCAACTGGCTCTCGTGAGCGACGAGCCCCGCTGCCCAACCGCCGCCCGTGTCGCTGCAGTACCCGGTCTGCAGGCCGGGCTTGAGGTTACCGAAGGCGATGCGATCGCAGGAGCCCTTCCTGCCTTCGGCGCAAGCTCTGCAAGGCGGGTCGACAGCGCGTGCGAGGCACCCGAGCACCGGTTCCACCACTGCGCGCTTGCCTTCCAGCACGCCACCTTTCACGTCTGCGACGATCTCGTGGCCGGGCACGAACGGAAAGCTGACGATGTGCTCGAAGTACCGGGAAGAGCGGCCGTCGAGCGTGGCGAGGTCGGATCCGCAGATACCTGCCAACCGCGGCTCGATGCGCACCCATCCGGGCCCAGGCAGTCTCGGCGGGTCGACCTCGAGCAGCTCGAGGGGGCCGACGCCGACGCCTCGACCCGAACCGGCAACCGAGGCCGCCAAGCGGGAGGCGGCGAACCGGGGCAGGCTGCGCTCGAATACGAGGGCCTTCACCGGCCAATACCTCCGCCTGTCCTAGGCAGGGTGGCCGTCCTGACACCGGGCTTCAGCCTCGCCGTTGCCAGCAGCCTCTTCGGGCCTCCCGGAGTCTTGTCCCACTGCTCGATCGGCCAGCCACGGCGGCGGGCAACGGCGGCCAGCTTGGCCTCCGGGTTCACGGCGACGGGGAGGCCCGCAGCCTCGAGCATCGGCAGGTCGCTCGTGGAGTCGGCGTAGGCGACGATCTGGTCGCGCGCCAGGCCGAGGTCCCTGGCGATCGCCTCGGTCAAAAGGGCGCGGGCCTCTCCCGTCGGCGGGGCGTTCACCATCTCGCCCGTCAGCTTGCCGTCACTCTCGCCGAGGCTGGCGCATATGACCACGTCGAAGAGTGGATGCAGGGGCTCGATGACGAAGTCCAAAGCTCCGGTTATGAGTACTGTCTTGTGCCCGAGCGACCGGTGCTGTCGAAGACGGGTGAGCCCGTCAGGAAAAGCCCGGAGCGCCAGCAGGTCGTTCCAGAGCTCGTAGCCGTCCACTCGGAGCCGCTCGGCTGGGGCGCCTTCGTAACGCCGGTAGAAGCTGCGCAGGAAGTCGCTCCTGTCGCGGCGGTCGAGTGCCAAGAGGCGGGGCCCTTCGGCGAGCAAGCCGCCGATGATTCGGGCGCGATCCTTCCCCTTGCAGTGGCGCGTGGCGAGCCAGGCATAGCTCTCGACGACGTTGGAGGCGATGAGCGTGTTCTCCAGGTCGAAGATGGCCACCCTCGGCTCCTCGGACAGGATCGCCCTGCGAGACCGCTCCTCTCGCCCCGCCAGCACTCGCTTGCCAGGCGAAGTCCGCACGCGGGCGTGGGCTACCACCGAAGGCAGGTGGACGTTCTCGACGTAGTCGTCCCAGTCGATCGCAGCCGGGTCGAAGCCGAACGACGCTTGGTCCTCCGGCGCCAGGCTCTGGAAGAGGCCGAGTGTCCTTTCGACGCCGAAGCGAGCCTCCGTCTCTGCATACGCCCCGTACAACTCGACGTAGTCGAGGGCCCGCTCGGCCTCCGCCCTCCGTTCCTCGATCTTGCCAACGAGATCGGCCATCTCCCCGCGGACGGGCAGCATGTTCACAGCCTTCTCTGCGGTGGAAAGAACCTTGACAGCCCGGCGGAGCTCTCCTTGGACCTTGCCTCTGCCCGGAAACGACCACTTGGGCACCACGATCGGCTGGCCGCGACCGTCGTAGAGCGGGCGCTCGGTGAACCAACGCTCCACGAGTTGCACGAGGTGGCCGTAGGCGAGGGGATGGCGCTTTCCGGACGCGACCTGGTAGACGGTTGGCCCTGCCGGGTCCGGGCCGTGCGCTGCCACAGCGATGATTGCCGCCACGACGAGATCGACGGGCACGACGTCGACCACGCCCTCGGGGACGCCGGGGAATTGGCGGAGAAGCCCGCGGGCATACGAGATGATGACTGGCTCCGCCATTCGAAAGCCGCGGATCCACCCAGGGTATGGCTCGGCCAGAGCTGACTCGACGATCGAGGGGCGGACGAACGTCACCGGCAGGTCCCCGCGTGACTCAAGCAACGCCCGCTCGCCGAGCGACTTGGTGTAGGCGTAGGCGTCGGGCCAGCCGAGCGCCTGGGCCCGGGAGCGCCCGGCCTTGACCATGTGGTCTGTCACCCATCGCTCGCGGAGGCGTTCCGTGCGCTCGGCCAGCAGCGAACTGCCTGCTGCCCCCAGTTCCGAGCGGGCGCCCTTGCGGAACTCGGCAAGGCGCTCAGGGGCACGGCTGGCGGCGTCGGCGTCGGAGCGAGTGCGCCTGGCGGCGGCTACCTCTACTCGCCAATCGGTGTCCGTCAGCCAGCGACTGGCAGTGATGAGCTCCTCGGCGGCGTCTCCCTTGTGGCCGCTGTTCACATAAGCAGTGGAGACCGCCACGAGATGGGGGAGCGGCGTGTCGAACTCTCGCGAGACCGACTTGAGGGTGTCCGCCAAGCGGGTGGGACCGAGAAGGTTGACTTCGACGGCTCCGTCGAGTGGGGCGTCGAAGCTGACAGTGGCGGCGGAGTGGATGACGATGTCGCAGGTCGAGAGGATCTGCCTGCCGTTGTCGTCGAGAGACAAACCATCGCGGGCGACGTCGCCAGCGATGGTGCTGAGGCGTTTGCCGATCACGTCCTCGAAGTCGCCGCCCAGCTCGGAACGGAGCCGGTCGAAGCAGTCGTTGCGCACGATCTCTCGCCTCGTCCGCTCGGCGGCTGTCAGCCGCTGCCCGGGGCGCACGAGGACGACAACCTCGCAAGCGGGCACGCAGCGCAGAAGGCGCTCGACGAGGGCAGTCCCCAGGAAGCCCGTTGCCCCAGTCACGGCAACCCGCCTCCCGGCCAGGTCGTGGCTTATCACGAAGTGTTGTCTAGTTCGTCCGGGCTTACTTGCGCAGCCAAGCAGTTAGCCGGTTGGCTGGCTCAGGTGCGGCTGGGGCGGCCGCGGTTGGTCTGCGTACCGGTTTGGGGGGTGTGTAGCGCTTGGAAGAAGGCGCTGCAGGCGACGAGCTTCGGGGGGCCGGACGACTTGTCGACCCCCGGTTGTTCTTGCCGATCTGACGACCTCCAGCGGCCGGGGTTGTGGCACGAGAATGCGACGGCTCTTTGCCGGCGCGAGTCGGCGTCGAGCTGGCGTTCTGTGTGCCGCGTCTGCCGGTTGCGGGCGCTCGGCCGCCGGACATCGCCTCCTTGGCCTCCTTGCGGACACGGAATATCAGCCAGAGGCCCGTACCCAGAAACGCGATCCCGAGCACATCCCCGGTTAGAAACAGCCCCAGCCCAGCGAACAGGACGGCGAATGCCACTGCGGCGCGGCGTTTCGAGAGCGTCGCTGCCAAGATAATGATGCCGAGGATTGCATAAACGAGCAGGTCACGAGGCGCTGCCTGGTGGACTTGGGCTATGTTCGCCTTGTCCTTCAGGGTCAGGGCACCCTTGACCTTCATCGTGTAGTGGCGGTCCGACAGGTAGACCAGGACTCCGAGGGCTATGAGCGAGAAGCCGAAGAAGAACCCGATCGATCGCTCACGGGTAGTCAGGTAGTTGACGCGCCGAGCGTCCTCTGCGGTGCCCGAGACGGGCCGAGCCTTTGGTCTCGAAGCCCCTGACCTCCCCGAGAAGGCGTCCTTGATAGCCGATAGTGCGTTCGGCGGCCGGTACGGCTCGGCCTGGTCACCTTCTACGTCGTCGTCGCCGTACTCGCCCTCTACGTCGGCCTCGTACTCGCCTTCCTCGTACTGGCCCTCTTCCTCGCCCTCGTACTCGCCTTCCTCGTACTGGCCCTCTTCGTCGTCCTCGTACTCTTCCTCGCCCTCGTACTCACCCTCTTCGCCGCCTTCGTACTCGCCGTCCGCATACTCATCGGCCGCGTCCTCGTCATACTCTTCGTCGTACTCTCCGTCCTCGTCGTACTCGCCCTGACGGAGAGCCTTGAATTTTCCACGCGCCATGGCGAACCAGGCTACCTGCGCCCGGGACAGCCTTCGTCAGTGGAGGCCCTGAAGAGGCCTTTCGCTTCGCGCATCCACTCGATAGGGTATGCGCGGGTCCTCGGGGGAGCAGACTGAACCGAAGAGCCGGAGTCGAGGGTGCGATCCGGTCACGCTGGTGGCACTTGTGCCAAAGAGACGTCCCTCTGTGTCGCCTCCCGAGGGCCTGCTTCGGGGAGTCGGCCACGGGCAACTCACCGTCGTCGCCGCCCACGGGTCGATTCCAGTAACCTGGCCACTTTCCGGGCGCTTGGCTCAGTTGGTTAGAGCGCAGCCTTCACACGGCTGAGGTCACAGGTTCGAGTCCTGTAGCGCCCACTCACTCACTCACTCACTCACTCAGCATCGACTGTTGCAGGCGAGCTTGACAGCGCGCCCCCTCGCGCGGCGTCGAGGCCAGGTGCTGGACCGGCTACCTCTCCGGCGTCATAATCCGGTGGTGGATGAACCGGAGGAACTGACGGCACCTCGCTTTGCCGATGCTCAGCCCGCCAGGCGGAGCCGGCTGAAGGCCGTCCTGGTGGTTGTCCTGGTGTGCGCCAGCATTTCAATCCCGCTGTCCCGGATCCACGAAAACAGTGCCGCACAGCCGCTCGCTACGGGGGACAACGCCGGGCTCGCCCTGCTCGTGAGCACGAGCGCCGGCTTCGTTGCGGTCTCTCCTGAGACCGGCAGCGCCTTGGCGCGGCTGAAGGTCGTGCTCCCTGCCGGGCTGCAAGGTGCTTCCCTCCAGGGCTTCGCGGCTGAGCCCGGCTCACCGGATCTCTACGCCGACTACGAGACGACTACGTCCGCCTGGAGCAATGTGGATCAGGGCAACGTTGTCGTCAAGGTGCCGCTCGCCGACGGGAAGGGTGAGGTGCTGACGGGAGGCGAGAACGTGGCGCTCAGCCCTGACGGGCGAGAGCTGGCCTGGGTCGAGGAATCTGGATCGGCCGCCTTCTCCTTGCTCGTGGTGCGGAGCCTGGTGACCGGCCAGCAGCGCTCTGTGTCGCTGTCCGAGTTGCTCGGGAGCGGCGACACGTCCAGTCGTCTGGGAGCGATGACGTGGCTATCGGATGACAGCACTTTGGCGATTGTCATCTCCAACGCCCCGTTTGACAACACTCGTATCGTCACCGTCCCGATCCAGGCAGGAGCTCCCAGCAGCAAGGTCAGCTTCATCGACCTGACGCCGGCCGGGCGGCGGACCATCGGCAACCAGGTTGACTCCCTGAGCTGGCTGCCCGGAGGCAGAACGCTCGTGCTCGGAGGGTCGAGCTGCATCAATCCGGAGCTGATGTACTGCGCCGGCCAGAGCGCCCCCCTTGCCGAGGTCGACGGCATCAGCGGGCGGGTCACGACACTGGCGGTGAGCGGATCAGTCTTGTCGGCCTCCGTATCCCCGAGGACAGGGTCGATAGCCGTCGTCGGGCAACACTGGACAGGTGGGGCGCTCGAGACGTATGCCGAGGTTCTCGGCTGGCCGCGTGTCGACCTGAGCAACTCTTATCAGCTCGTGCAGTGGGTGTCCACGAGCTCGCTGAGAACCTTGACGGTGGCCGCCGGCCACACACGGCTGCCCTCGGTGATCGGCGACTCCGTCGAAGCGGCAGAGTCTGCGCTGACGAAGGCTGATGCCAGATGGGTGGTTCGCAAGGGCGCCTCCCAGGCGCAGGTCGGTACCATCTCAACGCAGACGCCGATCGGCGGCACCATCGTGGGTGACCAGACGATCGTGAGACTCGTCGTCTCGGGCGGCCTTCCTCAGAGCCCGACGTTCACCACAACCACGTCGACTTCGACGGCTTGACGCCTGCCGGCCACCTCTCGCCGGTCGAGAGAAGTACAGAAGGGCGTCGGGAGTTCAGAGCAACGACGAGCGCCCGGTGTCGTTTGGCTCGACCACGACAGCGACGCCCATGACCACCAAGCGGTCGCGATCGGCCTCACCGTCGCTACCCTGCTGGAGAAGGGCAGCGCCCACGTCGTTCTTCGAGCTGACAACCCGGGCGCTGTCTCAGCGAGGTCGATACACGTCGGAGCGGTGAGTGACTCGTACTACCTCGACGACTCCGTTCAATGGCAGCCAGTTCGTACACGATCCGATAGGCACCCCGGCGAGCGGACCATAGGCCGGTGAGCTCTCGTTGGAGCGGGTGGCCCACCCGTCGAGGCGCTTCGAGTAATGGCCCGAGCGTGAACTCCACCGTGGCTGCGGCGATCTTCGGTGGCAGTCGGTCGAGAGAGCGTTCGGCAGACGCGGCGAGCACAAGTCTCCACGGCTCAGTGGTCAACGAGTGAGGTACTTGGCTCGTAATGCCTCGGCGTCCACGGTGTGGCCCTTGGAGATCTCGTCGCGGGCCTCGCTGATCTCTTGTAGGGCCTGAGGGTCTGACAGCAGGTCGAGGGTGTCCTCAAGCGCCTCGAGGTCCTCGGGGCTCACCAAGACGGCCGCGGGCCGGCCGTTACGAGTCAAGACGACGCGATCGTGCTGGTGCTCGACCCGGTCGACGACCTCGGAGAGGTGAGCCTTGATGTGGGCGAGCGAGAGCGTCTCTGTCATGACCTATATTCTAGTCACATACCTCATCGAAGGGCGCGAGTCGTCCCCGCGCGGGCGAGTTCCGGGGATGGAGGGGTCGGTCTCCACCAGCCTGAGGTCGACTCATGCGCTATCCGACTCAGTGACGGCCACCACTGCTCATATTCGACGGGACAGGTCCTTGCCGTGGCGGGCACCGACGTCGGGAGCGATCGTGACGGAGCTCTGGCAGCGCAGCTTGGCCGGCGGCGGCGGCAGCGAGGTGACCGGGATCGTGCCGAGTTGACGAGTCGTTCTGCCTGAGCGGGAAGCACAGCTTGGGACGATCGCCGAAGGCCAGGCAGGCGAAGCGCTCGTAGCCGTCTTGGTCAGGGACCTGTTCGCGCAGAATCGCCGGCAACCTCGTGCCTTCACGAGCCTTTGGAAGCTCTCGTCGCCGACCTTGCCGGCGCGGTGATCGGCGCTGGTCCCCACGACGGGGCGGTGGCATTCGCCGGCAGTAGGGGCCCCGTCGACCATCATGGTTCCCTGCCTGTTGGCCGGTATGCCGAGCGCCGTGGTCTCGTAGACCAGAGCCTTGATGGCACGGCAGAACTCGACGCCGTCGCCCGGCTCGACGAGCTCACCGGCATTGGGTGAATGCGAGCCAGAGCATCGTCGCCGCCGTCGGCCTCGGCATGGCCCAGTCCCCACGGCCGCATCTGGTCTGGTAGGCCAGGCGCTCACCACGCATCATCCAGACCGGGAGCCGGGGCTGGTTCTGTCAAGACCGCAGAGGCCGTCCTACATGAAGCGTGCTCTCGCTGATGCAGCCGCCTCGGTGGCCAGAACCGATACCTTCTCGGGCGAGCGCTGTCGGCGGCTCGTGAAGCGGCGCGGCAAGCTGAGGGCTCTCGTCGCGGTGGCCCGCTCCATTTTCGGGTCGTGCCCGCGCTCACCGGCGCCCAGCTCAATCGGACGACCTGTCAGGTGGGGAATCCGAGCCAGCCGTGGCGGAACACGGTCAGCGAAGTGCTCCGTCGTGTCGAAGGCGGCGAGAAGTTGACGGTGACGGTCGACCGGCGTCCGGTCGCCGAGATCGTGCCGCTGCGTCGCCATCGGACCGGATCGGCGGTCGATGCGCTCGCCATCGCATCACGCCACGTGGCCGACCGCGGGCTCCTCGGCGAGGTTCGAGATCTGTTGTCTGATACGACCGACCACGTGTGAGGGCCCTGCTGGACACCTCGTTCTTCGTCGCTACGGAGTCGAGGCGACCCCTTGGCGAGATGGAAGGGGTGACCGATACCGAGATTTCAGTGGCGACGCTGACCGAGCTGACCGTTGGAGTGCTTACGGCCAGCGACGCCGATCGACCAACGCGGGTGGCGACGCTGGCGGCAGTCGAGTCGACGGGGGACCCGTTGCCGGTCGACGCGGAAGTGGCGCGCCAGTTGGCGCGGATCGTCGCTGCCCTGCGCAAGCCGGTCGTCGTCGTATGCCCGTCCTGGACGCGCTCGTGGCGGCCACCGCCCTTGTCGAGCAGATCCCGGTCGTCACCCAGGGCCAGGATCATGGCGTCAGGGAGCTTCGCCAACATGCCAATCGCTACCTCGCCCGGGTCGCGATGGGAGAGACGACCGAGGTAACCGATGGAGGCCGGCCCGTCGCGCTCCTCGTTCCCACCGGTGAAGACCGGTGGCGGGATCTCGTGGCCAGCGGTCAGGTCCTGGCGGCAACCGGTGAGGGCGACGTGGTCGACATTCCGAACCCAGACTCTGCGCTGGCCGACGGCACTCCGGCCTCGGCGGGTCATGAGAGGTGGTTCCCAGTCGCCCGCCAGAAACGCGCCGGCGAGCCCTCTGGCGACTGTCAGGATCCTGTCGGCCATCGAAGGGTGCAGCAGCGGGCCGCGATGCTTTCGCCGGGATCGTCGACCACGTGGCCGCCATGGAGAAGAGTCTTGGCATCTACGACCTCGACCAATTCACGCCCCCAGCGGTAGCGCCCTAATCGGGTATCCTTACTGTCAGCAGTTCGTAAGGAGATGCCGATGGATGCTGCTGCGAGGGTGACGTCGAAGGGTCAAGTGACAGTGCCGAAGGCGGTACGGGACGCATTGGGAATCAAAGAGGGGGACACGGTCGTGTTCCGCGTCGAAGGGCGACACGCCGTTCTGGCCCGCACGCACGACTTTCTCGATCTTGCCGGTGCTATCTCGGTTCCCGCAGCGCGGCGTAATGCTGCCTGGGACGACGTCATCCGTAGAACCAGAGCAATGAGGGCTTCCAGGGGCCGGTGAGTGCGTTCGTGGACACGAACGTACTCGTTCGGCACCTGACCGGCGACCCGGCGGACATGGCGGCACGGGCTACGGCCTACCTTCGCACCGCTGGCGAGTTGTGGCTGACCGATCTGGTGGTCGCCGAGACCGTCTACGTTCTTGAGTCGTTCTATGAGACGCCCCGGTCCCACGTAGCCGAGGCGCTCCGGTCTCTCATCGCCTTGGACTCAGTGCTCAGCGTTGACCCATCTGTTCTATTGCGCGCTATCGAGGTCTACGAGATCGACCGACTCGATTTCGCGGGGGCGTACCTAGTTGCGTGTGCCGAGAGCACCGGGATCAACAAAGTCGTTTCCTTCGACAAGAGCATCGACCGCGTAGGAACGGTGGAACGGGTCGAACCGAGCGACTAGGTCGTCGTCCGGCTGTGCCCTTCAGCCCGACGCCAAATAGACGCGTACTGCCTCGAGATCGGCCTGCCAAGCCGTCCTGGCGATGTAGTGCTCGAAGCCGAGCTGGCGGTTGATCCCGAGCATTGCTTCGTTGGAGTCGGCGTTGCTCGTGCGCACGTCGTTGGCGCCTGGCCGTTCGGCGAGGACTCGTTCCAGCATCGCCGCTTTCAGCCACTTGCCGAGGGCCTTCCCGCGATGGGCGGCGAGCACACCCGTGTTGCCCTGGAAGACCGTCTCGGGGTGGGCGGCATTCCACGTCACGTCCGTGAGCCCGGCCAGCTGGTCGCTCCCGACCTCCCGGGCGAGGAGCCACCAGTGCTCGTTGCCCGTCGCCTCGTCTGAGCGCTCCCAGTCCCGGAGCTGGCTGACCGTGAAGTGCATGTCGTCCAGGCGCAGCTCGTCGCGCGGCGCGTCGTTCATGACGTTGAGCACCTGGGCAACGGCCTCCGCCAGTTCGTCGGAGCAGGCTCCGTCGTAGCCCACCAGCTCGTAGCCGGGCGCACGCGTCGGGCCTTCCTCGACCCAGCGGCGAAGCTGGCCCGGGTCGAGGCCGGCAAGCAAAAGACGGTTGACGTGGGTCTCCATCCCGGGCGTGGCTCCGGCGCGCCGGCAAAGCTCGGCGCCGGCCGGGGCCAGGTCACTCGTCTCGCCGATCAGGAGGCTCTTGCCCTCGTGCTCGGCCAGCTCGACGAGACGGCGCAGGAGTTCTCGCCCGATGCCTTGGCGGCGGCGGGCAGGCAGGACTCGTACCCCGACCTGCAGGGCGTGGGGGTTCTCGCCCGTCGTGAGGGCTAGAGCGGTCCCGGCACCGACGACGGCCCCGGCCGTGTCCCGGGCCAGGAAGCACCAGACATCGATGAAGCCGGGGAGGCTGCGCTTCTGGGCGCTGAAGATGGAGACGGGAATGGGCGGGTCGTCGGGATGGGTCTCGGCTTCCACCACGAGCCAGAAGGCGTGATAAGAGGCGGTTTCCTCGTCGGAGAGCTCCCGGGGCCGCACCTGTTCGTAAGCCACTTTGCTGTCTACCATCAGGCAGATCCTTGCAGCTGCACCGGGAGTTCGCCAGGGACAAGGCGCGATAGGGTCGCCCAGTGCCACCGGTTGTCTCCTCCCTGACAGTTGCCGGCTTGGAGGGTCCCGTGGAGATCCTGCGTGACGACTACGGAGTCCCTCACTGCTATGCAGGCAGCGAGCGCGATGCCCTGTTCGCGCAGGGTTGGGTGCACGCAAAGGACCGTCTTTGGCAGCTCGAGTACGACCGGCGGCGGGGGAGCGGACGGCTGGCTGAGGTCGTGGGCCAGCGAGGCGTCCCAAGTGACCTCTTCCATCGCCGCATGGACCTCGTGGCCGGCGTGCGGGGGGACTGGCTGGCCATCACGCCCGAGAGCAGAGACCTCCTGGAGGCTTACGCCAGAGGTGTCAACGCCGCCCGGGTGGCCATGGTCGGTGGCGGTTCGCTTCCCCCGGATCTTGTCCTGGCACAGGTGCTTCCCGAACCCTGGGAGGCCTGGCACAGCCTGCTCGTGTTCCGGGTCCGCCACGTCTTGATGGGCTCGGCGCGGAGCAAGTGCTGGCGAGCCCTCGTGACAGATGTCCTCGGCGAAGAGGTGGCGGCGTCGCTCGCCGGCCCTCCTGGCGCCGACCAGATCGCTTGCGTTCCGCCAGGTGCACCCTGCGGTGCCGCCCATCCGATCGCCGGCGGCGAGGACCCAGTCGCCGGTGGCAGCAACAACTGGGCGCTCAGCGGCTCACGCACTCGATCAGGCATGCCGCTTCTCGCCGGTGATCCCCACCGCGAGCTCGAGATGCCGAACGTGTACGTCCAGGGCCACGTCGCCTGCGCCGAGTGGGACGTCCTCGGCTTCAGCATCCCGGGAGTCCCCGGCTTCCCGCATTTCGGCCACAACGCCGAGGTGGCCTGGTCGATCACCCACGCCATGGTCGACGACCAGGATCTGTACCGATTTGAGGACCGTCCGGAGGCAACGCGACGCACCGAGACGATAGAGGTCCGGGGTGGGGATCCCGTCGAGGTGGAGATCGCGATCAGCTCCCGGGGGCCACTCGTCGCACCTGACCTCGCGCTGTGCTGGACGGCCACGGCCGAGGCCGACACCGGCTTCGACGCCCTCTGGCCGATGCTGCGGGCGCGCTCGGTTCTCGAGCTGTTCGAGGCCATGCGTCCCTGGGCGGCTCCGGCCAACAACCTCCTGGCGGCAGACCGGAGCGGCACCGTTGGCTACCAAACCAGGGGCCGGGTGCCACGTCGACTCCGGCCCGAGGCGACCTGGATGCCGGTCCCCGCCGAGGACCTGTCGTACGGTTGGTCAGGGTGGGTGCCCTTCGAGGAGATGCCCAGGCTGCTCAACCCCAGCTGTGGCTTCGTCTACAGCGCCAACAACCCCATCCTCGCCGACCCGTCCGGCCCATATCTCGGGATGGACACCGCCGCCCCTTGGCGGGCTAGCCGGCTCGTCGCCCGGCTCTCGGAGCTCAGGTCCGCCGTCCCCTCCGATATGGAGTCCCTGCACCGCGACCGGGTATCCATCCCGGCTCTCTCGATCATGGAGCGCCTCGGCGAGTGGTCCCTGCTGTCCTCCTGGGACGGCGAGATGCTTGAGGAGTCCCACGAGGCGGCCGCCTATGGCATGCTCCGACGCGAGCTCTTCCTCCTCGTAATGGAGCGCTCGGGGCTGGGGCGCCACCTCGAGACACCCCTGAACAGGCTCCTGCCCGGCGTTCTGCCCGAGTCGTCGCTCATGGCGGTCATCGAGCGGCACCTGCGGGCGGGCGACGAATCGCTGCTCGGGGGCTGTACGTGGGACGAGGCGCTCCGGCTGGCGACCGAGGCCGTCGAGGCATCTTGGACCGGACAGAGCTGGGGAGAGCTGCACCACACTGCGCAACGCCATCTGCTCGGTCTGGATGAGCTGGATCCCCCCAGAGTTCCCTACAGCGGAGACATGGACACGGTCCAGGCGGCCGCCTATGTCCCGGGCCAGGACCTGACCACCCGGGCGGGCTCGGTGGCCCGCTACTGCTTCGACCTCTCGGACTGGGACAGTTCGGGTTGGGTCGTCCCCCTCGGAGCGGCCGGCAACCCGCACGACCGCCACGCCTTCGACCAGCAGGGAGCTTGGCGGAACGGTCGGTTGCTCCCGGCGAGGTGGTCGCGCCAAGAAGTGGAGGCTTCTGCGAGCGCCCGGGAGACGCTCGACCCAGCGGGCTAGTCGCGGCCCCCGGCAGGCGACTCTGGGATCTGGCTCAGAGCAGCGAGGAGTAAAGGTCGCAGGTGCGCTCGGCTATGGCTCGCCAGCTGAAGTGCTCCAACACTCGCCGGCGGCCCGCCAGGCCCATGTCCCGCCCGCGAGCCGGGTCCGCCAGGAGGGCGTTGACCGGGCCGGCGAGCGCAGCACCGAGACCCACCTCTCCGTCCGGCACCGGCACCAGGTGGCCGGTCACGCCCTCGACGACTATCTCAGGGATCCCGCCGACGGCCGTGGCCACGACGGGAAGGCAGCACGCCATGGCTTCCAAGTTGATCAGCCCGAAGGGCTCGTAGACCGAGGGGCAGACGAACACGCTGGCGTGGCTGAGCAGCTGCACGACGTCGGCACGCGGAAGCATCGCCTCGATCCAGTGCACGCCGTCCCGCTCGGCAGCCAGTGCGACCGCCCGGGCCGACATGTCGCTGCTGATCTCGGCGGTGTCGGCGGCACCGGCCAGGAACACGAGCTGGGTGCCGGCTGGCAGGAGCGACGCCATGTCCAGGAGATGGGCGATGCCCTTTTGCGCAGTGACCCGCCCGATCCAGATCACCGTCGGGCGGTCCGCTGCCACGCCGTAACGCTCGAGGACATCGGTGCCGGGATCGGGCTGGTACTCGGCCGGATCTATGCCGTTGTGAATCACGACGACGCGCCCGGGGTCGACGGCGGGGTAGACCCGCCGGACGTCGCCGGCCATGCTGGCCGACACGGCGATCACCGCGTCGGCAGCTTCGACCGCCGTGCGCTCGCAGAAGCTCGACACTGCGTAACCGCCGCCTAGCTGTTGGGCTTTCCACGGTCGCAGAGGCTCGAGGCTGTGTGCGGTCATGACGTGCGGCACGTCGTAAAGCAGCTTGGCCAGGTGCCCTCCGAGGTTGGCGTACCAGGTGTGGCTGTGCACGAGGGCGGCACCGCTCACGTTGGCGGCCATCCGGAGATCGGTCGCCATCGCCTGCAAGGGGCCGGCGGCGGGGGCTTCGTCGAGTGCCTGCCAGGGCCCGTAGGCGTGGACTGACGGTGCCTGGCGCTCCCCCCCGAAACAATGCACCTCCACGTCCACCAACCCCGCCAACTCACGGCTGAGGTACTCGACATGGACGCCTGCACCTCCGTACACCTCTGGCGGGAACTCGCGGGTCAGTAGCGCCACCTTCACGCCCGCCGCACCTCGCCGCCCTTGCCGACCACGACTATGCCTTGCTCGGAGATCGTGAACAGCTCTCGTGCCGGGCCGTCGTCGGCGCCGAGCACGGCTCGGTCCTCGACGACGACGTTCTTGTCGAGGATGGCCCGCCGCACGACAGCTCCTGCCCCAACTTTGACGTCGTTCATCAGCACCGAGTCCTCGACCAGGGCACCGGACTCCACGTGCACCCCCGGGGACAGGACTGATCGGCGGACGGTGCCGCCGCTCACGATCACGCCGCCGCTTACGACCGAGTCGAGCGCATGACCGATGCGGCCGGGGTCCTCGAAGACGAACTTGGCGGGCGGGAGCTGCGATGGGAGAGAGGTGTAGATCGGCCACTCGTGGTTGTAGAGGTTGAAGATCGGGTGCACCGATATCAGATCCATGCTGGCGTCGTAGTAGCTGTCGAGCGTGCCGACGTCCCGCCAGTAGCCCCTGTCCCTCTCCGTTGCCCCAGGCACCTGGTTGCGGGAGAAGTCGTAGATATCGGCGTCGCCCGCCGCCACCATGGCGGGTATCACGTCGCCGCCCATGTCGTGGCGCGACGAGTCGTCGTTCGAGTCGGCTGCCAGGGCGTCGACGAGCGCTTGGGTCGTGAAGATGTAGTTGCCCATCGAGGCGAGCACGTGTTGAGGGTCGTCTGGGAGCGGGGGAGGGCCTGCCGGCTTCTCGAGGAACCTGCGAATCGCCGTGCCCTCGCCTGGCTCGATGACCCCGAACTGGGATGCGTCGCCGATGTCGACCCTGATTCCAGCCACGGTGACACCGACGCCACGTGCCATGTGCTGCTCCAGCATCTGGCGTGGGTCCATGCGGTAGATATGGTCGGCCCCGAACACGCAGATGTAATCCGGCCGTTCGTCGCCGACGATGTTGAGGTTCTGGAACACGGCGTCGGCCGAGCCTGAGAACCACTGCCTGCCGCGCCTCATCTGGGCGGGCACTGTTGTCACGTAGTTCCCGAGCACTGTCGACATCCGCCAGGTTCGCGAGATGTGAAGGTCGAGGCTGTGGCTCTTGTACTGCGTCAGCACGACGAGCTTGAGGAACCCGGCGTTCGTCAGGTTCGAGAGCGCGAAGTCGACGAGGCGGTACTGGCCGCCGAAAGGCACAGCGGGCTTGGCCCGATCGAGCGTCAGCGGCATCAGGCGCTTGCCTTCTCCCCCTGCCAGGACGATCGACAGCAGGCGGGGCATGCCATGAACGGTAGTGCCCCAGTGCCTCAAGCGGCAGCCTCCGCCGGCCGATAACCCGTACATCATGAGTCCTCGCTGCGGTGCTTCGCGCCCCGGCGGCGCCGATGACAGCCCCGTGGTTCGTTTCTCCGACGTGGTGCATCGCTATGGCCGCCTTCTCGCCCTAGATCATCTCGGCCTCGCGGTGCAAAGAGGGGAAACTCTCGCCCTCCTTGGGCCGAACGGGGCCGGAAAATCGACGGCGATCTCGCTCCTGCTTGGCCTACAGCGCCTACAGGAGGGCGAGCTCCGCGTCCTCGGCACTGACCCGCGGACGGCGATGGTCTCCGGGCGAGTGGGCGCCATGCTCCAAGTGGGCGGGGGGAGCGGGCTGCCGCACGGGGTCAAAGTCGGAGAGCTCGTCGCGATGACCTCCCGCTTGTACCGTCGCCCAGCGCCGGTCGAGCACACGCTTGGCCGTGCGGGTCTCACCCAGCTCGCCGACTGCCAGACTCACCGGCTCTCGGGCGGGCAGGCGCAGCGTGTACGTTTCGCCCTGGCGATCGCCGGCGACCCGGACCTCGTGTTCTTGGACGAGCCCACCGTGGCTATGGACGTCGAAGGTAGGCGGGCGTTCTGGAGCATGATGCGCGAGTTCGCCGGGGAGGGACGCACCGTGGTCTTCGCGACCCATCACCTCGACGAGGCCGACGCGGTTGCCGACCGAATCGTCGTAATGCGCAAGGGCTCGGTGGTGGCCAACGGGGCGGCCTCGATGATCAAGGCGATCGTGGCGACGCGCCGGGTGCGCTTCGTATCGGAACGGGCCGATCCCGGGCGGCTCCGGGAGCTCGACGGCGTGAACGCCGCCTGCGTGCGCGGCTCGGAGGTCGTCCTCGACTCGATTGACGCCGACGCCACGGTCCGGGCGCTCGTAGCCGCCGGTCTGGCCTTCAGCCACATCGAGGTGACCGGGGCCGATCTGGAGCAGGCGTTCATGGCTCTGACCTGTGACCTTGTCAAGGCGCAGACCGTTGACGACGCCGTCACCTCCGCGAGAGCCGGCGCACAGGCGGCGGGAGTGGAGCTATGACGGGGTTGGCGGGGTTTTTGCGTTTCGAGGTGTTGCGCCTGTTGCGGAACCCGCGGTACGTGGCGATCACCATCGGGTTCCCCGTCGTGTTCTACAGCTTGTTCCTCCACAGCTTGGAACCGTCCCGCCACATAGCAGGAACGACGTGGAACACCTACTTCATGGTGTCGATGGCGAGCTTCGGGGCGATGGTTGCTGCCCTCAACGCCGGGGGGACGAGGCTCGCAGCCGAGCGGGCATCCGGCTGGACGCGCCAGCTGCGCGTGACGCCGCTGCCGGGTTGGAGCTATGTGACGACCAAGATCGCCGCCTCCATGGTCATCGCCTTTCCCGTCATCGTCGTGGTCGAGATGACAGGTTGGCTCGTCGGGGGAGTCCGGCTCGGGCTGGCTACTTGGGTGTCGCTGACTCTGGTGCTGTGGGCGAGCACTCTGCCCTTCGTCGTGCTCGGCGTCCTGGTCGGCTTCATGGCCTCGAGCGAGACGGCCTATCCCGTTGTTACTGCTCTCATGTTCCTCCTGAGCTTCTTCGGTGGGTTGTTCACTCCGGTGGAGAGCATGCCGCTCGTGTTGCGCCGCGTCGCCGGGTTCCTCCCGAGCTACCACGCCGCTTGCCTCGGCTGGGCCGTCGTAGGACGGCAGTCCGCGGGCATGGCCGACGCCGGCATACTCCTGGTCTATGTTGCCGCCATAGGAGCTGGCGTGATCTGGCGCAATCACGTCGCGGAGTCTGCGGCCTTCGCCTGAGGCGCAGCCGGGAGACCCACCGGCTCAGTCGCCGACAACCTCGATTGCATACTCGGGCGACCTGGTCTTCGGGTGCTTGGGATGCTTGCGAAATACGACTGTTTCGTAGATCACGAACTTCACCACGAAGAAAACTGCCGAGACACCGAGATAGGCACCGGTGACAAGGGCGACTTGTCCACCTCGGTCGGTGACGACATGGCGTGCTCCGGTCTCGGCCCAGTGAGTGACGAGCGCCGATGCGACGAAGGTGGCGAACGACACGACGGCGTATAGAAGAATCTCGCTGCGCCTGTCGCGGCCGCGCCTGTCCCGCCAGGCCCAGCGACGGTTCAGGATGTAGTTGGGAATGGCGCCACCGACGAAGCCGACTGCCGAAGCGACGGTGGTGCCGGTATGTCCCCATCCGAGCGCTAAGGCGAACGCCACCTCGCTCACGACGACCGCGACGACCGAGCCTGCGCTGTAGCCGGTGATCCTCCGCGCTAGTGGATGACGGGCCAAGGGGTGCTGGAGCAGGCGAACGTGAATAGGTGGCGGGTGCTGGCTCATAAGGGAGGGAGACCGCGCCCGCGCACCTGTTGCGCCCGGCGGAAGTGACTCGGTTTGAGTATAGGGCAAGAGTCCCTGCTGGGCGCGTCACCCGGCCGGGGACCGAGGCCCCGGGGTCCTTTCAGTCAGGTACTGCCGAACGGGTTCTCAGATACGTAGCTCTCGAAGGTCGCCCAGAGCCACTCGAGCCACGGGCGGTACTTCTGCATCATCCTGAGCTTGATCTCCATGATGCCGACGGCGGTGTTGGGTACGGACTGCTCCTCGTAACCGCCGCCTGCGGTGTCGGTCATACCGCCATGGCCGCAGATCTGCAGGTCGAGGGCACCCTCTCGGAGGGCGTCCAACAGCGCACCGACGTGTGCTGTTGCGATCGAGAGCGTTGCGCTGAACGGTTGCGGCGGTATCGGAGGGCCCGGCGGTACCGCCTTCACGAGCGAGCGTGCGATCGCCTCGCGCGCCGCCGTAGTCGACACGTGCTCAGGGATTCGAAACGCCCGCCTTACCTCTGGCCACCAAGGGCTCTCAGTCGCCAGCCTGTGTTCCGGCGGAGTCATCCTGTCTTCTCCCGTCCTGTTACTTGTCGTCGCGAGCGGCCACCGCCTGTCAGGTGGCGGCGCCGTTGCCCGTCCCGATTGTTCCACCTGGCTCACCATCGTGCTTGCTCCTGTCGGTAACGCCCGGCCTCGTACCGCGGTCACGCCGGCCTGGCGCCGCCGCTGAGGCAAGTCGCCGGGTCAAAGGGCATGCGCGGCGACGCCAACGCTGGCACGGCGGACGAATCTCGCCGGCTCTGCATCGGTGTCCGCGAGGGAGATCGTGTGGTTGCTCCCGCCGGCTGCTACGGCTTGCAGGGTCTGCCGTGCGACCGCGACAGCCATCTTGTACAGGTCCATCGTCACCACGCTCACGGGCGGCCGATAGGCGGCTGCCCAGTCGGAGTCGCCATAGGTGACGAACGAGCAGGCGGCCGGCACGTCGATCGATGCAGCGTCGAGGCCGGCCAACAGTGTGGGAGCCAAGGGAAAGCTTGCGCACACCAGGACCGTCGGCGATCCCGGCCGGCCTGAAGCAAGCCTGGCCCGGAGGGCCCGCCCCGCCTCGTGAGGGTCGCGTCCCCGCCTCAATGCCATGTGTGACACCTGCATGCCCAGGGCGTCGCAGTGGGTGCCGAGGGTCGCCAGCCGACCCCCGCCCGTATCGCCCGGGACCCGTCCGCCGGTCGCGTACAACACATGACGGTGGCCGAGGGACGCCAACGCTGCGCACATCTGTCGGGTGCCCGGCGTCTCCAGTTCGTCGATCACCGCGGGCGACCCAGTGCCGGGAAGCCCTGCGGTGGCCACGACGACTCCACGGTCGGCAAGGTCGGTGATGCCGGCGGGATCATGCAGCCGGCCGACAAGAATCAGTGCTTCGACCCGCAACTCGACCAAGCGCCCAACCGCGGCCGCTTCTATCTCAGCGGAGCGTTGGGAGTCGACGACCAGCACCGAGTAGCCGGCTAGCTGGGCTTCATGCTGCACTCCGCGGAGGAATGGCACGAAGACCGGGTTGACAAGGTTGGGTACCAGCACCGCGATCAGGTGTGTTCGTGTGGTGCGCAAGCTTCGGGCCGGCGCGCTCGGCGAGTAGCCGAGCAGTGCGACGGCCTCCAAGACGCGGGCGCGGGTCTCTTGGCTTGCCGGGCCCCGGCCGCTCACGACCCGGGACACGGTGGCGATGCTGACGCCGGCCTGCATCGCGACTTGGCGAATGTCAGCGGGCGCTCTGTGTGGCATACTGGGAGTGTAAACGTTTACACAAAGGAGCGGTAGTAGTGGACAAGTCACCGGTACGAGCACTTGGTGTCACCCTTGCGATCCTCGCAAGCTTCGGCCTGCTCATGGCAGCTTGCGCCAAGACGGCAAGTCCGCCGTCGACAACTGCTGGCTCGACCGTACCGACATCGACGAGCGCAACGGACTCCGGTACGACTACCGGTTGTGGGAAGTCAGCCACAGCCGGCACCTCCGTCGAGTCCTTCCAGATAGGCGGCAGGACTCGGACCGTCCGTGTGCACGTGCCGACGGGGTACTCGGGCTCGCAACCGGTCGCGCTCGTGCTCAACCTGCACGGCAGCGCCAGCGACGCCGTCGAACAGGAGGGATTCACCGGCATGGATGCCACGTCCGACAGCGACGGGTTCATAGTGGCTTTCCCACAGGCCATGATCCCCGACGGCGCGGGCTACGACTGGAACGTGCCAGGCGTCCCGTTGGTAGGCGGCAGAGCAGTGCCAGCCGGCTCCCCAGATGACGTCACGTTCCTCACGAGCCTGGTCCACGTCCTCGAGCAGCGGTACTGCGTCAGCTCCGAGCGCGTTTACGCGACGGGGTTCTCGGGTGGTGCCCGCATGTCGAGCCAACTCGCATGCGACGCCTCGACGGTGTTCGCCGCCGTTGCTCCGGTGAGCGGGCTGCGGTTGCCGACCCCTTGCCCGGCCACGCGAGCCGTGCCGATCCTCTCGTTCCACGGAACTGCCGATCCTGTCGACCCCTACAACGGCCACGGGCAGGCGTACTGGGTTTACTCGGTGCCACAGGCCGCGAAGTATTGGGCCGTCAAAGACGGGTGCGGAGCCTCTGCCGCGACTTCCACGCCGGCCGCGACCGTCACGTTGACCAAGTACTCAGGCTGCCGCGATGGTGCTGTGGTGGAGCTCTACACGATCGCGGGCGAGGGCCACGAGTGGCCCGGCGGCCCGCATCTAGGCAAGAGGATCACCAGGGCACTCGGCCCGCAGACGACAGCGGTCGACGCTGATCAGCTCATCTGGGCCTTCTTCGCCGCCCACCCGATGACGGGGAAGTGAGCGGTGACCCTTGGGGCAAACCGCTCGTCTGCCCGCCGCGCCGCTTGAGGTCAGGATTCGCATGGAGCGAGCCCGGATACAGAAGAAGGGACATCTGCAACGAGACGTCCCTTCTCCTTCCCCCCTCATTCGCGCGCGGCGATCTCTGGTATGAGGTGTTGCAGGGTGACGCCAATCGCGTCGCCCGAACTGCCTGACCGGCCCGTGGCGCTGTCTGCACCTCGGGCCGGCCAACCGGCAGCTCTAGTGGTGGATCGTCAGACTTAGTCCTCGAAGGACGTGGTGTCGATGCAGAAGTCTGTCGTACCACGGCCCTTGTTGGTCGTCTTGCCGGTCCACTTGATGGTGATGGTCTCGCCTGCGTAGGCGGCCATGTTGACCGTGACGAGCTGGTAGCCCGAGGCGGCGTTCAAGTTGCTGTAGGTCGACAGCGTCGAAAGGACTGTGCCCGAGCTGTTCAGCACCTGGAGGGTCAGGGTGTCGACAGCGCCGTCCTTGGCCCTCTCGCTGGTGTCTATGTGCTGGTAGTAGGACAACGTGTAGCTGGAGCAGCCAGCCGGCACCGCGACGCTCTGCGAGAGCGTGTCGGTGTGAGGCGTGCTGTAGCCGTCGAGCCAGGCGAAGTACTTGCCTGCCTCAGCGACCTCTTCCCCCTCGGCTTCGGAGTTGTCGAGGATGACGTCAGAGGTGGCCGTCCAATCGACGTTCCCGCTCTCGAAGCCTGGGTTCTCCAGCAACTGCGTCGCGGTGCAGGACGACTGGGCGTTGACCGTCCAGCTGAACGACGCCGAGCCGTTTGCTCCCGTCGTGTCGGTTGCAGTCACTGTCACCGAAGACGAGCCAGCAGTCGTCGGCGAGCCCGAGATCAGCCCTGACGAGCTGATCGACAATCCGGCCGGGAGGCCTGTCGCCGAGTAGGTCAGCGAAGCGCCGCCCGAGTCCGTGGCCGAGATCTGCAGGCTGACAGAGCTGCCCACGGTCGGTGTCTGGTTGCCGGGGTTGGTGACGGTGACGACGTTGCCCCCCTTGGGGTTGACAGTCCAAGTGAACGACGCCGAGCCGTTTGCTCCCGTCGTGTCGGTTGCAGTCACTGTCACCGAGGACGAGCCAGCCGTCGTCGGCGAGCCCGAGATCAGCCCTGACGAGCTGATCGACAATCCGGCCGGGAGGCCTGTCGCCGAGTAGGTCAGCGAAGCACCGCCCGAGTCCGTGGCCGAGATCTGCAGGCTGACAGAGCTGCCCACGGTCGTGGTCTGGTTGCCGGGGTTGGTGACAGTTACGGTGTTGGCGGGCGGCGGCGTGCTTCCGCCACCGCACACCGCTTCGGCCAGCGACGCCGCCTTGGGCGTGCCGAGCCCGGAGGCCATGTCGTAGGCAGTGCCGGCCGGGTAGAGCTTGGTGCCGTTGTAGTCGTTGTTCCCCGAGGTGATGTCGTCGAAGTTCC
>JBOGHW010000052.1:0-6811 GCA_050744865.1 Acidimicrobiales bacterium
TATCGAGGACCCGCCGATGGACACGAGCCGTCCCCGCTGGCCGAGCGTGGGCGAGCTGGCCGGGTCCGAGCCGCTCCTGGCACTGCCGGCGGTGCCCTACCCCGCCACGCTCGAGGTGCACGCCACGACGGCACGGCCTCGCTCATGGCCGCCATGGACGTGGCCACGGGCAAGGTGCACGCCAAAGACATCGAGTGCAACAACTCGGTCACTTTCGTCTCGTTCTTGGAGGAGATCGACGAGCGGATCGAACCCTGCCTCGACATCCACGTCGTGATGGACAACGGTTCGTCCCACACATCCAAAGCCACCAAGGCATGGTTGGCAGAGCACCCGCGCTTCGTCGTGCACCACACGCCGGTCCACGCCAGCTGACTCAATCAGGTCGAGGCGTTCTTCTCGATCCTCACCCGCAAGGTGCTCCGCCGAGGCGAGTTCGGATCACGCGAGGAACTCGTTTCAAAGATGCTCGCGTTCATCGAGCACCACAGAACAACGGCCAAGCCATTCAAGTGGGTCTACGACGCGAAGGCGGCGGCGTGACCCACGTTCAACGAACTTCTGCGCGGCACCACTAGTTGGTTAGGAAGAGACTGTGGGACTCGTCCCCTTCATCACCCCTTCGTGGGTGTTCACGGGGCCGGATGTTGACGAGAAGGTGTAAAGGTAGCCTGTGTTGGCCTGGAACGCTTCCTCAAAGCTGCCGTTCGTCGACGCCGCGATGCTCGGACTCGTCCCTGCCATCATCCCCTGATAGGTGTTCACGGGACCCGCTGTCGAGTCAGTGTAGAGGTAGCCGGTATTCGCCTGGAAGGCTTCCTCGTAGGTCCCATTGGGCAGGGAGACGATGCTCGGACTCGTCCCCTTCATCATCCCTTCGTGGGTGTTCACGGGGCCGGATGTCGAGTCGGTGTAGAGGTAGCCGGTATTCGCCTGGAACGCTTCCTCGTTCATGCCGCTGCCCACGCCGCCAAAGTGGATGAAGTTCGCAGGCCACACAGCCGACCCAGCTGTGATGTGGACCTCTGCCGTATAGCCGCCCGGGAACGAGCTGGCGTTCTCCGGCATGTAGTTGTCCTCCGTGATCGTGATGCCCGCGCCGCCGGGATCAACAGATTCGACGTAGGCGACGTGTCCGTCTCCGCCACCGCCGGCGTTCCATTGAGCGATTGCCCCAATCGACGGAGTTTGGTTGACGACGATGCCCTTGGCGGCAGCGTGCGTAGCCCAATCGGTTGCATTTCCAAGATTGCCGGGATTGCTGACGCGGTTCTCTTCCAGCCGAAATGCCGCGTACAGCGTGCAGTTGTGGTGACCATACGAGTTCGTGCTGGCCTCAGCTCCGCCGTAGTACGTCCATGGCCATCCCGATTTCTGCATGGTTGTGTTGTTGTAGTTCCCTCCTGTGCAGGCGTAACTCGGGGTAGCGAAACAAGGCCAGTTAGTCGGATTCTTCGGCCAGTTCGAGTAGATGGGAGGGCGATCCTGGGAGCCCGAAACCGAGGCCTGGGCGGACGTGCTCGAGACGCCAAGAACGCTGATCGTGCTAATCCCGAGAACGGCGATCAGGTAGATGCTGCGGTTCGTCGACCGAACCGCGAAGTCTCTGTAGGACGGCACGAATCGAGACGCTACACGTTTCCAACGGCTGTCGCTGGGTCGCCCGAGGGCGCCCGCGGAGCGCGCAGTTCCGAACCCTGCAACATGAGTAACCGGTTCGAGGTGGCTGCAAAGGTCAACCGGGCGCTCGGGCAGGACGCGCCCTTCTAGGCCCGGCCGGCGACTCGACCTGTAGCCGACCTCCTAGAGCGAAAGGAGGTCAAGTATTCCCGTCTTTCGGAGTGGCGCCAGATCGAACTGAGTCTTCACGCCGTCGGGCGGTATCCCCAGTCAGTCTGGAGAGTGGCATATCCCGGATCGGTCGGCAGTCAGTCGTTGCTAGGCTAGGCATTCCAGTTGGCAGGACCAAGACCAGTCCGGGTCACTTGCCGAGGCATTTGCCGCGGTACCGGATGACATGACAGTAAGGCGCGAGGAGGGCTGGATACTCGGCGTCCGCTTTGGTGCTGCAAACGACGACGGGCCGCCACTAGATGTGCGGCCCTGCCGCCCGAGTCGTAGTGAGCGCCGAGGCTACCGTTCTGGTGAGTGCGGATGCGGCCTGGGGACGCCAGGACGCTTCAGGCCCGGCCACGACGCCAAGCTCCGCTCTCGGCTGATGAAGACGACGGCTGGCGGCGACAACGACGCTGAGGACAAGTTGTCGGAGTTCGGTTGGCGCTAGTCGCCTCGAAACGGCGTCCCTTGTTGTTAGTGGCGGGCCGCAGGCCGATGTCTACTGCGCTGGTGTACGGGAGTGGCTCGACCCCCACTCCCACGACTGAGGCGTTCTAACCCCTCTGAGCCGGGGTTTCTTGCTTGAGGGGTTCGACGTCTCGTCATGCCTTCCGGGCTACCGTTGGGGGAAACGCGCGAGCGCCTCGCATTTGCTGTTGTTCGATCAGAGCTATCGGGCGGTCAGCTCGGTAATCAAGTCTCCGGCGAGCACAACGAGGGAGGCGGCAGTCGTCTCTGGATCAGCTGCGCTGCCCGAACGCCCATAGGACCGGGCCCCTTGAGGCCTTGCCTGGTCTGGTATCCGGGTGCCTGGCGCTTCTTGGTTCTTCAGCAAGTGGTTGAAGCCGGCCAACCGCGGGCGGCCGATCGGCCGCGCTTTGTTGCCCCTGCTGCGCCGACGCCGCCGATCGCGGGGAAGCGTTCGCACTAGGTTCGTGGGCTGTGGTCAGAAAGAGGACGAGCGACGCGGCGCCGACCCGAGACGTAGTCGGTCGTCAGGGCAAGACTCCGAAGGCGGATACCGCCGAAGTCGTCTACGACTCTGACACGACTGCCGGCAGCGGTAAGCCGGCCCTGCTGGAAACCCATGCAGGGCTGCGCAACATCACCTTCCAGGCCAAGGATGTGCTCATTCAAGCGAGCTTCGTCAAAGCCTCTCGCGGACTGCACTGCCAGGTGATCCTCCACAGGCATGTCACCTCGAGCTCACCCACGACAACGGCACAGCCGACCTCGGTACTGGCACCTTCGGCACGTTCTGGATGCCCGACGCCCCTAACGGAACAGTCAGGTTGCTCTACAGGCCATCAGACCGGCGCGCTGCTGTCCTGACGACCACGATCGAGTTCTGACCACTCCGTGGGCTTCGAGCCCACAAGCTCTAAAATGCCCATGGCGCGACGGAGGACTGCGGTCGGCGCGGGCACGAATCGGAGCGAAGGCGCCGCTAGATTCGCGAGCGTGGTCACATCGGGAGGGTCGAGCGCTGCCCACTGGCTCCGGTCGTGATCCGGGCCGGAGGTCGAGACGAGTTCGAATCTGGCAGGACCCTGCAGATCCAGTGCTCGTGGCCCAGCACGTCCGCCGGGTCCGTTCGACTACTGCGACGACGATGGCGCCAACCGCGGACATCCCTACTGCGCGGACCAAATTCGGACCAAATGCTCCTGCCTGTTCGGTCCGACTGGAGCCACTGGGCCAACAGCGGCATCCACGCTGACCTGCTCAAACCGAATTTGGCCGAATGCTGCCGAGGGGTCCGACCATACTTTCGTCCTGGAACCCTTGGCGGCCATCTCGATACCATCGGAGGCACTGCCGGCTGCAATCGCGCGATCTGGAAACTCGAGAACGAGTGCCCACCCGCTCGTATGTCGCCGTGGAGCGTCACGAAGGCGTATGACCCGCTCCCCGTACCTGGTCATCCAATGCCGCGCCAGTCCGGACCTACCTCCCTGCTTGGGCCTCAATCTCTCGTACGAGCCGGTCCAACGCCGGAGGAATCTCGCCGTGTTTGGCGCAGTCTTCGGCGATCCGCGCCACAGAGTCTCGATCGAGTTTCAGTCCATACGCCCTCTTAACCCATCTCTTGAAGTCCAGACCGGTGTCCCTTGACCAGGTTTGCCGAGCCGACTCCCAGCCAGGAAAGTCGGGAGCGAAGCTCCGACACACATCATCACTCAGGTGGTCGAGGATGTCTCGCTTGGAGTGCCCGAGCGGCTGTACCAGTAAACCGCGCCGAGCCATCTCGTCCAGGAAGGAGACTACGGACCGCTCCTCGGGGGAGTCGGCCTCGCCGCGCCTTACTCGGCTGGGGTCGGTGTGATCCGTCACGACCGCCATCGGTATCCCAAGAGCACCGATTAAGTCCGACTCGGCAAGAGCACCAAGACTGTTGGTGCCGTAGATCGGAACGAGGCGAACGCTCGCTCGGCGCAGCCGTTCACCGAACATCGCTGTCAGCACAGCCTCGTCGTGCAGTCCCTCGACGAACACGATGAGTCTGGTGTGGAGAAGTAGGTCCGCCTTGGTTAGACCGACCTCCGAGGCAATGGACTCCAGTGCGCGTACGCGGTCGGTTCGCACCCACTTGGCATCGCAGCTGGTGCCACCTACCCGACTCATCACGACCAGCGAGGCCAACTCAGATGGAATATCAACGAGGGACTGGTGATGAGTGGCGACGACCACGGCGCCTTGTGTCGAAGCCTCGACAAGCCAGTCAGCCACTGACTTCACCGCGGCCGGGTGGAGATGGGCTTCCGGCTCATCAATGAGGAGAACCCGGAGGTTCGTGCTCGGAGCCAGGCGCAGACCGGGAGGATCGAGCGACGACGGATGTCGCGCGCTCAAAGCGATGGCGATCTTTGCAGCGGGGTCGGTGACGAGCTCCTTCGTCGTTGGATCGAAGACCTCGAGTTTTGCGTTTAGCAACTCATCGCAAGCGATCCTTAGCGTGGCGGCGACCCAGCCGGCCACGCCAGAGCCGATCACACGGATGTCCCTGCGTTCTTCATCGCCTTCGACAAAGACGATTCGAAGTCTGTGCGGTTCCTCGGCCCAGAGTGCCGGCGGGAGCAACTCGATTTCGATCCTGCCAAGCGACCTCACGAAGGATGGTGCTAGCGAGTTGGCACGGTCAGCGATTAGGCGCGCGGCGTACAACACACTCTTCCGAACTCGTTGCCAGGTCGTCACGTCGGAGCGGGGATCGTGGAGATGGGGCGTCGCCTGATCGTCAGGAGAACTCGGCTCCGAGCCGGGCAGCCTCGTCCACTCCAGCCACGGATCAGGCAGGTACACACCGACCTGGCGGGCTCGAGGTGCTGCCCGCAACAGGAAGTGATCGGGCTCGAGCGTTCCTCCCCGGTCGATCCAGCCAAACGGCGCGAGCGAGATGTCAGGCCCGTACACGACTTGCTTCCCGTCGGTCGTCCCGGCGCGGGCGTCGTTGAAGCTCGTCAGCACGACGTCAATGTTCTCCTGGTTTTGCCTGGCGGCGTCGGTCATCCAGGGGACCACCCAAAGTCGGTCATGCACAGCTTCCACGGCCCGCCGCAGTTCCCCGCTCAGCTCAGCGACGCTGAAGTTGACGCTGAGACATCTCACCTGTTCACCGAAGAATTGCTCGGGCAGCCTCCCCGACTCCAGCGAGTGGACCCAAGCTGTTCTTTGGGTGTTTAGCTGCCCGGCGGCCGAAATCAGGAGATCGTCGTACGCCTCCTGCTCGAGAGACGCCAGTCGCTCCGTGGCGACCAGAACCTCCGGGTCGTCGGAGGGCGGGGAGACATACCAGACGGTGGGCATGCCCTCGTCGAGAAGGAACTGGTGACTCTGCACGATGTGGCGGGCGACGAGTTCGCGATCCGATCTCTCGCCGGCACTCCCCATCTCGACAAGGGCTTGGGCGATCATGTCCTTGATCGTGGAGACATCTGCGCCTCTGATCATCTCGGTGAGGCCCTCGGCCACGGAGTCCCAACGGGGGTCCAGGTCGAAGTTGCCACCACCTGTCATGAGCCGCTCGTACAGCTCGGCATCAGCATGACCCGGCAGGTCAGCTTGGCTGAGCTCGAAGAGGATGCTCGCCTCCGGCCACCATGCCTCGGTGCTAAGAGGGTCGGTTCTCGAGGACGAGCCGTTCAGGATCGACGCGATCGCCTCGAGAGCCGAGGTCTTGCCAGCAGAGTTTGCGCCGAACAGGACCACCACTCCTTCGAGCGGGATAACCGTCGCGCCGAGGGCCCGCCAAGGTTTGATGTCAATCTGCAGAAGACGCACGATGATCGTCTATCAGCGTCCGCAAGTCTGATCAAGCACGGACGATGACAACCTTGATTCTGCGCTGGCGCCGCGGTCGCAAGAGCGGTCCATCGCGCTGAGCGTGGGCTCGTTCGCTGTTGCATCTGGCTTGCTCGAACGGCCGGTTGGCCGTGGTACGAGAGACGACCACGCCGTCTCCGGCGGCATGTGCTCGTAGCGGGGACTCTCGTCGCCCCCGGAGTAAGGAGTGGTAATCGCGGCCGCTTCCCCAGGAGGCGCAGTTGTACGTCTGGCCTCTTGTACTTGACCTCGTCGATCGAGATCGCCACCAGGCCCGACAACAGGTCGACCCGTCCGAGGGCCTCGGTCGCCACCCGCAGGCAGATGCCGTCGACTGCTCGCCAGCTGACGCCGTGACGCCCGGCGGCCGCCAGCTTGTTGGAGGTGACGGCGTCGTAGACGACCAGGTCCTCGAAGTCCCTCGTGAAAGCCGAGTCGTGGCGGGCGAAGGCGACAGCAGCCACCGTCGGGCCATGGGCATGACAGCTGACGCGCCTTGCCTGACAGACGATCTCACAGGTGGCAAAGCCGATGTCGAGGTGGCGCCGAGCGCTCACCCCCGCCTCTGTCGAACCAGGGCGACGGTTCGGCACAGACACCGCAGCGGCCCTTCATCTGGGTTCGCTGGCGCACTTTCAGCACCAGGCAGGGT
>JBOGHW010000053.1:0-63716 GCA_050744865.1 Acidimicrobiales bacterium
TCTCCGTTGCCACCGGTGGCAACTGTGGAACCTCCGGCAAGATGGGCACGGTTGGTGCCGCCGCCGCTCTGCAACTGCACGCTTGTCGCCTCCGAGGGGTCGTCGGCGCCGGAGTAGGAGGCGTCGGCAAGGTCAGGCTGCGCCTGTTCCTCCTCGACCAACTGCACGTGCATCACGTACTGGAGATAGTCGTCGGCGATGCCGTCGGAGAGCTGGCCGAACATCGCAAAGGCCTCTCTCTGCCAGGCGACCAGCGGGTCGGTCTGGGCAAGGCTCCGCAGGTGGATGCCCTCCTGCAGGTAGTCGAGCTCCATCAGGTGGAGGCGCCAGCGCTGGTCGATGATCTGCAGCATGAGGCTCCGCTCGATCTCGCGCGCCCTATCGGGGCCGAACTCGGCTTCGCGGTCGTCGTAATACTGAATCGCCTCGGTGACCAGGCTCTCGGTGATGTGGGCGACGTTGGCACCCTTGGCCAGGTCGTCGGCCGTGAACTTGGTGGGGTAGTAGCGAGTGACCTCCGACACGAGCTGGGTCAGCTCCCACTCCTCCTCGAATTCGTTCGGGCAGGCGTCGTTGACGCACTTGGCGACCACGTCGCTCAGCAACTGCTCGGTGTAGTCCCGCAGATCCTCCCCATCGATGATCTGCATCCGCCGGGCGTAGATCTCCTTGCGCTGCTTGTCGTAGACCTCGTCGTACTTGAGCAGGTCCTTGCGGGTCTCGGCGTTCTTCTGCTCGACGGTGTTCTGCGCCTTCTCGATCTGCTTTGTCACCATGCGGGTCTCGATGGGCATCTCGTCGGGCAGGGCTCTGTTCATCACCCAGCTGACCGCTCCGGTCGCGAACAAGCGCATGAGCTCGTCCTCCAACGACAAGAAGAAACGGCTCTCCCCCGCATCCCCCTGCCTCCCCGACCGCCCACGCAGCTGGTTGTCGATCCGGCGGCTGTCGTGACGCTCGCTGCCGAGCACGTACAGCCCGCCCTGCTCGCGTACCTGGTCCCCTTCGGCCTCACACTTGGCCGAGTAGTCGGCGAGCAGCTCCTGGTACTTGGCCTGACCCTCGTCAGACGCCAGGTCGATCCCGGTAGCCACGAGGTCGTCGTGCGCCAAGCCCTCCGGGTTGCCGCCGAGCAGGATGTCGACGCCTCGACCTGCCATGTTCGTTGCCACCGTCACGGCATGGAGCCGGCCGGCCTGTGCGATGACGACCGCCTCACGGGCATGCTGCTTTGCGTTGAGAACATTGTGGGGAACGCCGCGCTTCTCCAAGAGCTTGGAGAGGTGCTCGGACCTCTCGACCGAGGCGGTGCCGACCAGGATGGGTTGCCCGGCAGCGTTGCGCTCGGCTATGTCCTCGACGACTGCGTTGAACTTTGCCTCCTCCGTCTTGTAGATCAGGTCCGACTGGTCTTGGCGGATCATCGGCTTGTGAGTCGGGATGGGGACCACGTGCAGCCCGTAGGTGGAGGCGAACTCCGCGGCCTCGGTCTCGGCCGTTCCTGTCATCCCCGAGAGCTTCTCGTACATGCGGAAGTAGTTCTGCAGCGTCACCGTCGCCCAGGTGTGGTTCTCCTCCTGGATCCGCACGCGCTCCTTGGCCTCGACCGCCTGGTGGAGCCCGTCGTTCCACCGGCGACCCTCGAGCACTCGCCCGGTGAACTCGTCGATGATCTTCACCTCGCCGTCGGCGACCATGTAGTCGTCGTCGCGGTGGTAGAGCTCCTTGGCCTGCAGAGCTTTCTCGAGCTGGTGGATGAGGTTGGTGGCGACGCCGTCGTAGAGGTTCTCGACCCCGAGCTGCTTCTCGACTCGGGCTATGCCCTCGTCGGTGGGCACGACTGTGCGTTTCTCCTCGTCCACTTCGTAGTCGGCGTCACGCCTGAGCGCCCGCACAATGCTGGCGAACTGGTAGTAGAGCTTCGTCGACTCGTTGGTCGGGCCGGCTATGAGAAGCGGCGTGCGAGCTTCGTCGATGAGGATCGAGTCGACCTCGTCGACGATGGCGTAGAAGTACTCGCGCTGCACCATCTGGTCGCGCGAGAACGCCATGTTGTCGCGCAGGTAGTCGAAGCCCATCTCGGTGTTCGTCCCGTACGTCAGATCCGCCGCGTAAGCCGCCCGCTTGGCGGCGGCGTCGGAGACGTCCGGCACGACCAAGCCCACGCTCAGCCCGAGAAAGTTGTAGATCTGGCCCATCCACTTGGCATGGAAGCCGGCCAAGTAGTCGTTGACCGTGATGACGTGGGCGCCGCGGCCCTCTAGCGCGTTCAGGTACACCGGGGCGGTGGAGACAAGAGTCTTGCCCTCGCCCGTCTTCATCTCGGCGATACCGCCGAAGTGCAGCACCATTCCGCCGAGCAGCTGGACGTCGAAGTGACGCTGCCCGATGACTCGCGAGGCGGTCTCGCGCACGACGGCAAAGGATTCGACCAACAGGTCGTTCAGCTCCTCGCCGTTGGCGATGCGCTCCTTGAACTCGTTCGTCTTGGCAGCCAGGGCATCGTCGCTGAGCGCCTGCATCTCGGGCTCCAGGCTGCTGATAAGAGGCAGGACAGCCTGAAGGTTCCTGACCTTCTTGGACTCACCGGCGCGCAGGACTTTGGTGAACAGACTCACGACCGTCCAGTTTACGTGCCGATCGGGGTCTGCCTGAATCGGCTCCGGGTACCCGGCGGCCGTCTGGCCCACTCGCGGGCATTTCGGCCGGTCGGGCCCGGTACTTATGTCCGCAGGCCCACCGCCTGGCCCACTCGCGGGCATTTCGGCCGGTCGGGCCCGGTACTTATGTCCGGAGGCGGCACGCCGGCCGGCCCCGCCCGCCGAACTCAACCGGCGTGAACAGGGATCCGGATCGGCACCCGGGTGCGGCGACTAGCACCTACAGCCTGTCCGGCCAGGCTGCCCATCAGGTGATGCGGACCGGCAGCCTCGATGAGCACCGGAACGGTGCGCCCAGGCGGAGCGGTCTCCGCACCACCGGTGGGTGGAGCAAAGTGGACGAGCTTGCCCTGGCGGGTCCGACCGGTGAGCACACTCGGGTCCTTCTTGGACGGGCCCTCGACCAGCGCCTCTTCCACGCGCCCGATGCGAGCGCGGTGGCGGGCCAGCGCCGAGCGCTCGACCACCACTCGCAGAGCTTCGAAACGCTCCGCCACCTCCTCGACCCCGACGAACCGGTCGGCCATCTCGGCTGCCCTGGTCCCGGGGCGGGGAGAGAAGATGAACGTGTAGGCACTGTCGTACTCGGCTTCGGCCACCACTTCCAGCGTCTGCCGGAAGTCCTCGTCGGTCTCGCCGGGGAAGCCGACGATGACGTCCGTGGTGACAGCAAGGTCGTCAATCCCCGCCCGGGCGGCTCGCAGGCGCTCGAGATAGCGGTCGGCGGTGTAACCCCGCCTCATCGCCTTCAAGATCCGGTCGCTGCCGGCCTGCAGGGGCAGGTGCAATTGGTTGCAGACCGCCGGCGTCTCGGCCATCGCCTCGATCGTCTCCGGGCGGAGGTCCTTAGGGTGCGGGCTGGTGAACCGCACGCGCTCGATCCCGGGCACGCCACCGACGGCGCGCAACAAGTCGGCAAAGAGCGGACGCGGCCTGCTGGCCCCGGACTCGACCCAGGTCCACCCTGCCTGGCTGGCCATCAGCTGACGGCTCAGCCCGGAGCGGCCGGCGCGCAGCCGCGTCGTCACGTCGCGGCCGTAGGAGTTGACGTTCTGTCCGAGCAGGGTCACCTCGACGACCCCGCCGGCCGCCAGTCTCTCGACTTCTCTCACGAGCTCCTCGAACGGCCTGCTCACCTCCGGGCCGCGGACTGCAGGAACGATGCAGAAGGCGCACGAGTTGTCGCATCCCATCTGGATGGTGACCCAAGCGGCATGGGCGAGGTCCGAGCGCACGAGCATCGCCGTCGGGAAGTCGATCCCCTCGTCGTCCGGTTTCGGCGCGTCGAGGATCTCCAGAACCGGGTTCCCGGACTGGCGTGCCTGAGCGAGGAGCTCGCCCACCCGGCTCACGTTGTGGGTCCCAAAGACTGCGTCGACAAAGGGGGCCCGCTGCAGCAGAGCTTCCCGGTCTTTCTGGGCCAGGCAGCCGCCGACTGCGATCTCCATTCCGGGGCGCTCGGCCTTCATCGACTTCAGGTGGCCGAGGTGGCCGTAGAGCTTGTCGTCGGCGTTCTGGCGGATGCAGCAGGTGTTGAGCACCACGAGGTCCGCGTCGTGAGTCTCGTCAGTTCGCACCATGCCGTCGGCAGCCAGGATGGCGGCGATCCGCTCAGAGTCGTGCTCGTTCATCTGACAGCCGAACGTCCGAACGACGAACTTGCGGGGAGCGGGTACGGCCGAGGTCATGGGGCCACAAGCCTACGCTGGCCGGGACGGCGCCTATTCCGCCGCCTCCGCCAGCGCCTCGGCCAGCGCAGGATGCACGAACAGGCTCTCGGCCAGGTCGATGACCCGCAAGTTGGCGGTCACGGCAAGTGCCACCACGCTGATCAGCTCGGCAGCATGGGCGCCGACGATGGAGCCCCCGAGCACGACGCCCGTGGCCGGGTCGGAGACGAGCTTGACGAATCCCCGCGAGTCGCCGTCGATCAGCGACCGGGCGTTGGCGGCGTACGGAACCTTGGTCACGCGGATCTTGCGCCCGAGGGCGAAGGCTTCGGCTTCGGCCAGCCCGACGTCGGCGATCTCCGGCTCGGTGAAGATGGCCGAGGCGGCCTTGTCGTAGTCGAGGTGCCGGTGCTTGCGGGTGTGCAGACCCATCACGTGCTCTGCAACCTTGTGGCCCTGCACCGACGCGACCGACGCCAGCGGGAGGCGCCCCGAGAGGTCGCCGGCGGCATAGATGTGCTGCACGTTGGTCTGGCAGTGCTGGTTCACAGGTACGTAACCGTCCTTCGTGGAGACTCCCGCCGCCTCGAGCCCGAGACCCTCGCTGGCCGGTATCGAGCCGATACAGATCAGGGCGTGGCTGCCGTCGATGGCCCGCCCGTCGTTGCACTTCACCGAGACGCAATCGGTGCGGCGATCGATGGCGACCGCCCTGGCTCCCATGCACAGCGCCACGCCACGCGAGAGGAAGTCCGCCTCGAGGGCGGCCGCGACCTCGGGATCCTTCGCAGGGAGAACCTGCTGGCGGGAGACAATCAACGTCACAGCCGATCCGAGCGAGGCGAACATGTGAACGAACTCGACGCCGGTGACGCCCGAGCCGATGACTACCAGGTGCTCGGGGACGACGGGCGGGGGGTAGGCCTGTCGGGTCGTCAGCACCCGCTCTCCGTCTACTTCAGCAAAACCCGGAATGCGAGGAAATGAGCCCGTCGACAACAGGACGGCATCAGCATCGAGAGTCTCGGTCAGCGGTCCCGGCTCGCCGCTGCCGGGCCCGGGACGCGCCGGGTGCCCCGACCCCGGTCCCGGCTCGCCGCTGCTGCCAGGCGTTGGACGCGCGGTTGACGCGCTGAGGGACGCACTCGTCCGGTCCGCCTCGACCTCGGCCGCCGCGTCGCAGAGAGTCACCCTGACGCTGTGCGGGCCGACGAGCCTGCCGGTGCCACGCACGATCGTCACCCCTTGGCTCTCCAGCTGCCGGGTCATCTGGGCGGCCAGACGCTCCTCGAGACCGCGAACGCGATCCGCCAGCGCCGCCAGATCGACGCCCGGTGCGAGGGGTGCCAGCCCCAGCAGCTCGGCTCGACGCGCCCGCCCGACGAGAGCGCCGGTGGCGATCATGGCCTTCGAAGGGATGCAATCCCACAGGTTGGCGGCTCCGCCGACGACGTCACGCTCGACGAGCACCACCTCGGCACCGAGGCGGGCGGCGCTCGAAGCCGCTCGAAGCCCGGCTGGCCCGCCACCGATCACGACAAAACGCATACCCGAGTCTGCCAGCACCCAGCCGCGCCGGCGAGCAACTGCGCCGACGAGCACCGAGCCGCGCGCTACGTGGAGACAGCCTGCCGTCGGTGTGAAGACTGCCGAGGCGGTTCGGCTCCGCCCGGCGGCGCGGCTGCCGGAGTCCTCTGCAGCGCCAAGCGGTATCTGTCGAGCCGGGCGTCGAGGTCGGTGGTGAAGGCGGTGAGGAGGGCTTGTTTCTCGCTGACTCGCGACCGCAGGGCGCCAAGTATCGCCATGCCCTCGTCGAGGATCTCGGATCGCCGCTCGGCCACAGCCCCAGCCTGGTACTCGGTCTTCAATTCGTCGAGCCGGTCGTATGCCGCCATGTGCTCGCCGATCTCCTCGAGGTCGAGCCCGAGGACCGTCTGAAGTTCGCGTATCTGGCGGAGCCGCCCTATCTCGTCCTCCCCGTAGCGGCGCTGCGCCGTCTCTGTGAGACGTGACGAAGACACCAGTCCCAACTGCTCGTAGTAGCGCAGTGTGCGGGTAGTGGTGCCGAGCATCTCGGCCACTTCCCCGATCGACCGGAGCTCAGCCACGGCGCCGCAGCGTCGTCGAGGCCAGCTCCGACGGCGTCTCCACCTCGTTGGCCAGTTGCCCTGACCCGGGGCCGGTAGCAAGCGCCAGCGACTCCGGCTCGGTCGCAAGTGCCAGCGTCGCCAGCTCCGGCTCGGTCGCCAGCTCCGGCTCGGTCGCAAGCTCGGACGGCTGCGGCTCGCTGTGTACGTACTTCTCGCCGCTCAGCCAGGAGGCCAGCGCCGCCACCAGGCAGGCAACGGCCGCGAAGTCGAAGGCCTTGCGGAGACCGGCTTCGAACGGCGCCGAGATGAGGCCGGGGAAATAGCTGCGACTCGTGAGCAGCCGGGCGTGCGCAGCAGTCAGATGGGTGATGGACGGCCCGAGCAGGACCTTCATCGGGTTGTAACCGAGGAAGGCCGCGAACAGCGTGCCGACGGGCGGGAGATGGGATATCTGCTGGGCTTTGGCGGCGGGCACGCCGGCTGACAGTAGACCCGCGTCCAGATGCGACGGCAGACTCGAAGCCAGGCCGAGGACCATCAAACTGAAGAAGACGCCGATCGACAGCACCATGGCGGAGTTCTGGAAGGTGGCGCTGATGCCGCTCCCGACGCCGCGCTGGTCGGCCGGCAGGCTGTTCATGACCTGTGCCCGGTTCGGCGAGGCGAACAGGCCCATCGATAGCCCGAGCATGACGACGAGGAGAGCGAACCACCCGTAGCCGAAGTTGACGGGGAGGTATTCGAGGAGGAAGAACGAAATCGCCGCCAGGATCATCCCGAGCGTGGCAAATGGGCGGGCGCCGTGATGGTCGGACAGGTATCCCGACAGTGGTCCTGATGCAAGGAAGCCAACTGTCAGCGGCAGCATGTAGATCCCCGCCCAGAGCGGTGTCTCCTGGAACGAGTAGCCGTGCAGCGGCAACCAGATCCCCTGCAACCAGATGATCAGCATGAACATCAGGCCACCGCGGCCGAGAGAGGAAAGCAGCGAAGCCAGGTTGCCGAACGTGAACGACCGGATGCGGAAGAGCGGAAGATGGAACATCGGATCGGTGACGCGTCGCTCGATCAGGCAGAAGACTGCCAACAGACCGACACCACCGGCGAGGCACCCAATCACCATGGGGGCTGTCCAGCCCATCGTGTGGCCGCCGTAGGGCTGGATCCCGTAGGTGATCCCGACGAGAACAGCGATGAGACCGGCGGCGAAGGTGAGGTTGCCCCACCAGTCGAGGCGCGCCGGCTTGCGGAGGCCCCGCTCTTCGAGCCGCCGGTACGCCCAAATCGTGCCGAAGATGCCGACCGGTACGGAAACAAGGAAGACGAGCCGCCAATCGACGGGCCCGAGCAGTCCGCCCACGACTAGACCGACGAAGGAACCGGCGATGGCAGCAACGTTGTTGATCCCGAGAGCCAGCCCGCGCTGCTCGACCGGGAAGGCGTCAGTCAAGATCGCAGACGAGTTGGCCATGAGCATGGCCGCTCCGAGCCCCTGCACCACGCGCATGCCGATCAGGTACGACGCCCCAGCGGCGCCCTGCATCCAGACGACGGAGAGCGCTACCGAACCCAAAGTGAAAACTGCGAAACCCAGTTCGTACATGCGAACGCGTCCGAACATGTCGCCGATCCGCCCGAACGAGACGACCAGGACGGCCGTCACGACGAGGAAGCCCATGAGCATCCACAACAGGTAGCTGACGTTGCCTGGCGCAAGAGGATTGAGCCCTATGCCACGGAAGATGTCCGGCAGGGCGATCAAGGTGATCGACGAGTTGACGGTCGCCATCACCATGCCGAGCGTCGTGTTGGAAAGGGCTACCCACTTGTAGCGGTCTGCCTTGGAGCGATCTGGCGTCATGGTGTCCTCACGAAAGTGATCTTAACGTAAACGTCAACTTGGTGCAAGTGCCGGGCCGTGTCTCAAGCGCCGGGCGGGGCCGACTCGCGGGCGGTTGGGCGGGTCGGACCCGGCGTTTCTGTCCTCAAGCGCTCGGCGGGGCCGACCTGAGCCTGCAACCCAGTCTTCTTCAGGCCAGGCCGTTGCGGTGCGCATAACCGGTCGCCTGTGCCCTGTCCCGGCTGTGGGTCTTGGCGAATATCCGGTTGACGTGGGTCTTGACGGTGGCCTCGGCAACGAACAGGCGGCCGGCTATCTCGGTGTTCGAGAGGCCCTCGGCGATCAGCGCCAGCACCTCGAGCTCGCGCTCGGTGAGGCCGTCGGGCGGCTCGATCGGGCGCTTGGGACTGGCAGGCGCCCGTTGGGCGGCCCGCAGCAGGGCTGCCTGCACGGAGGAGTCGAGCACGCTCTGGCCAGCAGTGGCCGCCTCGAGCGCCCTTTGGATGTCCTCTCTGGCTGCGTCTTTCGTCAAGTAACCGGCGGCACCGGCTGACAAGGCGCCGATGACCGAGTCGTCGTCAGCGAACGTCGTCAGCACCACCACCTGGGTCGCCGGGTACCGATGCCGGATCAGCGCCGTCGCCTCCACGCCGTCCATGCGCGGCATGCGCAGGTCCATGAGGACCACGTCGGGCAGATGCTGACCGGTCAACGTCACCGCCTCGGCGCCGTCGGCCGCCAGCCCGACGACCTCGAGCCCAGCCATGCTCCCAACTATCGTCGCCAATCCCTCCCGGACCACCCTTTGATCGTCCGCAATCAGGACCTTCACGCAGGCACCTCTGCCTCTACACGCCAGCCGGAGACCGACGGGCCAGCACTGACCCGCCCGCCGAGGAGGCTCACACGCTCACGGACCCCTTGCAAGCCATAGCCACCGCCGGCGGCGGCCAGCGGGTGAACTACCCCGCTCGGCGCGGCGTTCTCGACGCGCAGGGTGACGCTGTTGTCCGAGAAGACGAGCCCAACTGTGGCGCTGGCCCCAGGTGCGTGCTTGACGGCGTTCGTCAGTGCTTCCTGGGCCACTCGGTACAGGGCCACGCCAACCTCGGCGTCGAGCGGCCTGGCAGCTCCCGACACCACAAGTTCGGCTTGGCGCTGGCGGCAGAGCCTCTCCAACTGCTCGGCGAGGGGCTTGACGTCGTCACGTAGCGCCCCGACCGCCGTGCGGGCCTCGTCCAGCCCTTCGCGGACCAGTCGCTGGCTGCGCTCCAGCTGCTCGGAGACAGCAGGGTCCGTACCGGGGTGGTCCGCTACCACCGTCCGCATCGCCTCCAGCTGCAGCGAGAGGGCTGACAGCGTGTGGGCGAGCACGTCGTGGATCTCGCGCGCCAGCCGGTTGCGCTCCTCGAGCAACTGAGCGCGTGCACCCTCGACCTCGGCCCGGTCTCTGGCCACCTCCAGCACGGCAAGCTGCTCGGCTCGCTGAGCGGACTGGCGGCGGCTGGCACCAACCAGGGTCCCGGCGAGGGCAACAGCCACCCCGGAGACGACGAGGCCGAAGGGCCGGCCGGAGGCAGGGACGGCGATCAACATCGCAAGCGGGCCTGACACAGTGACGATGCCGGCTGTCTGCAACCTGGAGCCGGCGTTGGCGCTCACCGCCGCCACGCCTACCCAGACCATGGCCACCGGAGCAAAGGCCGCCAGGGCGCCGCCACAGCAGGCCATGGACATGAGAGCCGCCCAGCGCGCGAAGTCCGCGCCGAGCCGGCGGGAAGCGACCCAAGCCAGCCACCCGAGCGTCGCCCCCACCGTCAGGCACAGCGCCGCCAGGTGCGGGCCGACGAGGCCAAGGTGGGCCTCGGTGTCGGTCCCGTAGACGAGCAGGCCGAGCGCAGCGAGGTTGATACCGTCGCCGAGCATGGTCTCGTCGCCCAGGCCGAACAGCCCGGGCGACGCCATGACCCTGCTAGACGGATCCGTCGACACTGCCCATGATGCTGCCACCTGCCGGCACCAACGACGGCCCAGGAGCTTCCGCCTGGCGCCGTAGGCGCATGCTCCTGAATGCCAGGATCCCGCTCCTGAATGCCACTTCACCGAAGGCCATGAGGAGCACGGCCGCCACCCACGCATTGGCGCTCGTGATCTGGTGCGCGGCGCTGAAGCGGACTAGGGCACCCTCCCCGCCGTGGGTGACGTACATCTGGAATGCGAAACGACTACCTACTCCCAACACCCACAGCAACGCCGCAGCGGCCCCTGCCTTGGCAATCGGCGTCCCGTCGCGGCCGGGGCTGACCGAAGTAAAGACTGCGCACAGGCTGCCCAGCAGCGAGCCGACTGCTGCACAGCCGACGATGAGAACCAGGTCGTTGCCGGCCGTCGGGATCGCGTGCAGGTACTCGCGAGCAGCTATGCCAACGATGACGAGAGGAAGCACGAGTGCACGAGTCGTGAGGCGCCTGCCGCGCAACTGCAGAAACACGAGCCCGATGAGCGCCAGGTCGAGGATGTAATCGCTGATTGACATGTGGACACTGTGCGCCCCGACGGACTTCCCCGGCGTCCACCCTGGGGTGGATTTGACGGGTGGAAACGGGGTGGAGAGCCCGCCGGGCGGACCACGGCGCGTGCAAAGTTCTGCTTGACGCGCGAGACTTGGTCAAATTCGACAGGCGGAGATGACCCATGCGGGGTACGGCGGCTCTTTTATCAGTCACAGGCGACCACTGGAAGCCACTCCGGAGGGCGTGGCGCTTCGCAGCCGCCAGCGCCGCCGTCGCGGCCCTAGTGGCAGTCCTCGCACCGGGGGCGGCGTCACTTCCTAGTGTCAGCCTCACTGCCAAAGACAAGGACGTGGGAAACGCCGCTGTCGTGCCGTTGGGAACCAAGCAACTCGGCCCTGCCCCCCGTGCCGCGGTCCTGCATCTCGACGTCGTGCTCAGCCCACGAGACCCCAAGGCTCTCTCGGCCTTCGCCTCGGCAGTGTCCACTCCAGGCAACTCGCTGTACGGCCACTACCTGAGGACAGGCGAGTTCCCGGCGGTCTTCGGGCCTACGCCCGGCACAATCGCAAGAGTGCTGGCCGGGCTGCACGGCACCGGGCTCAGGACCGGCCCGATCAGCGCCAACCACCTCATAATTCCTGTCAGCACGACTGTTGGCACTGCCGAGCGCGCCTTTGGTGTCGTCATCGAGAGCTTCAGGCTGGCGTCAGGCCGCCTTGCGATCGCCAACCTCACCGCGCCTCGTTTGCCGGCAACGATCGCGCGATCAATCACGGCCGTTGTCGGGCTCGACGACCTCACGCTGAGCCAACCGGCGAACCTCGGTGTTCTTCCGGCGGTCACTGAGGCCGCCACGACACCCGCGTCCGCTGCGACGACGTCCGCGGACGCAAGTATCTCTAGCTCTCAAGGCAGCCGGGCGACCGGTCCACAGGCCTGCGGCGCCGCCGCCTCGGCAGGTTCCAACTTCGGTGCCTGGACCGAGAACCAGTTGGCAAAGGCGTACTCGTCGCCCACCCTGTACGCAAGAGGTGATCTCGGCGCAGGCGTGACCATCGCCCTGTTCGAGGCGACCGCCTACGACGCCGGCGACGTCGCCACGTTCCAGAAGTGCTACGGGACCGACACGTCCATCACGAACGTCAAGGTCAACGGCGGGACGACAAGTACGGCCGGACTCGGCGAGGCCGAGCTGGACATCGAGACGGTCCTCGGCATCGCCCCCAAAGCCAAGCTCCTCGTCTACGAGGTGGCGAACTCCGGTGTCGGGACCCTCGACGAGTACGACGCCATCGTCTCCCAGAACACCGCTGAAGTGATCTCGTCGAGTTGGGGACAGTGCGAGGTGTTTCTCGGAAGCTCCGCCGCCAGCGCCGAGAACACGATCTTCGAGCAGGCCGCCGCCCAGGGCCAGTCGATGCTCGCCGTGCCGGGGGACGAAGGGTCCGAGGGATGCCTTCCCAACGACTTCGGCGCCGGAGGCGTCAGCACAGGCTCGGGCAGCGGGCCTGACGCCGTCGCCGTCGACCCGGCCACGCACACGGCGTACGTGACGGACTTCGGCGACGGGGACGTCTCGGTCGTGAACGAGGAGTCGGAGACGGTCGTGAAGACGGTCAGCCTCGGGAGCGGCACCGACCCCTACGACGTGGCCGTCGACCCGGTGCACGACGAGGTCTTCGTAACAGCCGCCGGGGCGGGAGCTCTCGGAGTCATCGACGGCGCCACTTGCAACGCCAGCAAGCAGTCGAACTGCTCAGTCGGTGCGATCAACCTCGAGGGAGCGGGCGACGGTAACTCCGCGCCCGAGGGCGTTGCCGTCGACCCGACCACCAAGACCGTCTACGTCGTGCTGCACAACTACGGACAGATCGCCGTGATCTCGGAGAGCTCGGACACGCTCCTGGGTGCCGTCGGTGCCGGAGGCATCGCCGCCGACCCGGACGGAATCACCATCGACGTCGCGACGAACCAGATCTACTTCGCCGTGACAACTTTGGGCGAGCTTGGCGACCTCCCCGGTGCCACGTGTGACGTCGCCAACACCTCGGACTGCGAGGCGTTCGCGGCCCGGGCGGGCAATGACCCGACCAATGTCACCGTCGATGCCGCCGGCAACACGGTCTACGTCGCGAACAGCGCCTTCAACACCGTGACGGTTCTCAATGCCACCACGGGAACCACGATCGCCAGCATCGGCACCGAGGCAGCGGGCGCTCCTGGCGGCATGGCCATCTCGCCGTCGGGTACGGCACTGCTTGTCGCCTGCGCTTCGGCAGGACCGAGCGGAGCCGCCGGAGTAGTCGTCATCTCGCTCTCGACCGACAAGGTCACGTCGGTGATCAACGGTGGTTCCGAACCGTTCGACGTAGCCAGCGACCCGAATCTGGACCTGATCGACATCGCCGACTTCAAAGACAATGCGATGGTCGAGCAACCCATCGTGCTCGACCCGTGGGACCCGGCGACGCAGCCCTTCGTCACGGGCGTAGGAGGCACCGACCTGACTGCGCTTGGCCCCAAGCCGACGCAAAGCGTCTGGGACGAACCGCTCGTGGCAGGCAGCGAGCACCCTGCCGGGGCAGGAGGTGGCGGCATCTCTGTCCTCTGGGGCATGCCCAAGTACCAGGCAGGGCCTGGCGTCAAGAATGCCGACAGCTCCGGTGTGCCATGCGGGGACGCGAGCGGGGACTGCCGTGAGGTGCCCGACGTCTCGGCGTCCGCCGACCCGGTCCACGGCTACGTCGTCTTCGAGCAAGGCCAGTGGGAGAGCATCGGAGGCACGAGTGCCGCCACTCCGCTCTGGGCGGCCATCATCGGGCTACTGGACGTCCAGCAGGCGACTTTGCACCGGGTCGGTTTCTTGAACCCGGCCCTCTACAAGCTGGTGGCGGCCGGCAAGCCCATCGTGAACGACATCACCAAGGGCAACGACGACTACACGACGACGGGCGGCGGCCTCTACCCGGCTACTGCCGGCTACGACATGGCTTCGGGCCTCGGCTCCCCAATCGGCACGGGCCTGTCGCAGTATCTCGGCTTCGAGCCGGCGCCGACCATCAAGTCGCTGTCCCCCGCTTCTGGCCCGGGCACGGGCGGCACTTCGGTACGGATCACGGGCACGGGGATGCTCTGGGCAAGCGCCGTCAAGTTCGGAGGCAAGGCAGCCAAGTCGTTGGAGATCGTGTCGCCGACCGAAGTGATCGCCGTCTCGCCTGCGGGCAGCGGCACGGTCACCGTCACGGTCACGACGCCGGGAGGGACGAGCAAGGCGGTCGCCGGGGCGAAGTTCACCTACTGACGCCAGACAGGAACGGCTTGTGCGGAGCGGTTGCTCGTTTGTCGGGGGTGCGACACTCTTGCCATGCGAGATGACGGGAGACGTGCGCCGGATGTCGACCTGGCGGTGTTCGAGAAGCACAACGACCTCGTCGTAGCCTTCGGTACCAGCCTCAACCTCGCTCGCGCGTCGGCCTAAGAGCGGCAGCGCGAGACCGGGCAAGTGCTGCCAGGTGCAATCAGGTAAGCCGTAGGCGATGACGACTTCCCGTTGGCGCTGGCTCTTGGCGGACAGCTCACGGCTCCGCCTCGACCAGGCCGACTTGGCAGGAGCCCTGCGCTGCACGATCGGTGTCCTCATCCCGCTCCTCGTCGGGCTGGCGACCGGTGCGGTCGCCGACGGCTTGGCTGCGGCGGTGGGCGCCTTGTGTGCGGGGTTCGCTTCCTTCCAGGGTGCCTACCGCTCCCGGGCGGCACTGACGCTCGCCGTTGCCGCCGGCATGTCGTTGGCCACCGTCACCGGTGCCCTGGCGGCGCGGGCCGACTGGTCGGCAATCGCCGTCGTTGCCCTTTGGGGGGCGCTGGCGGGGATGATGACGTCGCTCGGCCAGGCCTGGCTCGTAGTCAGCCTGCAGTGGGGCGTCGCCGTCATCATCGTCAATGCCCTGCCCATGACGCCCGAGCAGGCCCTCGTGCGAGGAGCCATGGTGCTGGTAGGCGGAGCCTTGCAGACGGTCCTCGTGGTACTTGCGTGGCCCGTTGGCTCCTTCGCATCTGAGCGCCGGGCCGTGTCGGCCGCCTTCTCCGATCTCAGCGCCTATGCCGCAGGCAGCGGCCTAGGAGCCGGCAGGCTGCCCGATGGGGCGAGCGCGGCGCCGACAACTCTCAGCGAGGCCAGGAGAGCCCTGGCAGACCCTCAGCCGTTCGGCCACCCGGACAGGCTCGTTGCCTTCCAGGCACTCGTCGACGAAGCACACCGCCTGAGGGTCACCTTGGTCTCCCTGGCAAGCCTGGCAGCGAGACTGCCACCTTCTGCGGCAGCCAACGGCATCGAGCAACTATTCGATGCTGTCAGCAGCATCTTGGCTTCGGTGGCCAGCTCGATCTCCTCGGACTCGCCAGTCCCCGAGGGGGACACAGCGCGGCTCCGTGCCTCCACGACGAGAGCTTCGGAGGCTCTCGGCGCTCTGCCTGTGGGTCACGCAGCCGAGACGACTTGGCTGACGCACGACGCCGGGCAGACCGTCGAGGCCCTCGCCGGTCAACTGCGTGGCGTGCTGCGGACAGTCGCGGCCATGCACGGCCAGCGCGTCGAGGGTGCCGCTAGAGCTGCCCCCGCACGAGCCCGGGCCGGGCGGCGGTCGGCAGCCGTCCGCGACGCCTTGGTGACGCTGCGGTCCAACATGTCGTGGCGCTCCGGCGTCTTCCGCCACGCCATGCGCCTTGCCGTCACGCTGTGCGCGGCAATGGTCGTCTATCGCGTGTCAGGTCTCAGCCACGGCTACTGGATCGTGCTCACGGCACTCATCGTGCTTCGCCCGGACTTCAGCCAGACGCTCGTGAGAGGGGTGAGCCGGGTCACCGGGACCATCGTCGGCGCCGGGCTCGCGACGCTGCTGGCGGCTGCTCTCAATCCCGGGCACGTCGGTCTCACCGTGATGTTCGCCTGCAGCGTGATGCTGGCTTTCGTCCTGGTGCGCGTCAACTATGCGATGTTCTCGGTATGCGTGACGTCCTATGTGGTGTTTCTCCTTGCGTTTGCGGCCCTGCCTGCTGTCTCCACAGCAGGCGACCGAGTCATCAGCACTCTCATCGGCGGCGGGCTGGCCGCAGCTGCCTACCTCGCATGGCCGACGTGGGAGTCAGAGCTTGTGGGCGCCCGGCTGGGCACCCTGCTCGACGCACAGGCCTCCTATGCCGAACTGCTTCTCGGGACCTTCTCTCACCCGACCGCTGTTGCGAGGCGCCGACTGGAGGACGCCAGATCGGCCACCCGCTTGGCTCGATCCAATGCAGAGGTCTCAGTGCAGCAGATGGCAGCCGAGCCGCGCCGCTCCAGACGCTTGGCCCCGCTCGAGCTCGCCAGTGCCCGCGGCGTCGCCACCGCCGCCCGCCGGCTCTCGGTCGTCCTCATCACCTTGCACGCCCATCTGCCCGCCGAAGACGACGCCCCGCTGCCTCAACTCGAAGCCTTCACCACCGCCCTCACCAACCGCGCCCGCGCCGAGGCCGAAGATCTTCGGCGACACTTCACGCCCTCGAGGACCGGCGCACGGGTGGACGCGGCGCTCGGGCGGCTCCGCCTCGGGCAAACCGCCGAGAAGACGGGCGCTCCAGCGGTCGGCGCTCCCTGGACCTTGCGGGCAGCACATAGGCAACTGGCCGGAGAGCTCGCTGCCTTCGCGGCAACAAGCGGCTCGATACCCCGCCTTCTCGCCGAGACGGACGAGATGGTGGACGTCGTCAATTCCATCTCCGACCTCTTGCGAAGTGGGGAGTGACAACCATCTGCGCTCGGCGGCGTGGCGGCGTGGCGGCGCCGGGTAGGAGAGGATGGCGCATGACCGACGACGCCGAAGTAACGCTCAGCAAGGGTCTTCCCGAGACGACGCTCCTTCCGCCGCCGCCTGACTGGGCCGCAGCGTTGGCTGTTGCCATGGCGGTCTCGGCACCAGCGCGTCGCGCCGAGGTCTCTGCCGTTGCCGCATCCCACCCGCGGTTCCTCGACGCCTGGGCGGCACTGGCCGAGCTGGCCGAGCTGGCAGGCGAGGACGTCGAGTCCTATGCCTACGCCCGTGTCGGATACCACCGAGGACTCGACGCCCTGCGGGCGGCCGGTTGGCGCGGCTCGGGGTACGTGAGATGGCAGCACGACTCGAACCGGGGCTTCCTCCGCTCGGTGGAGGCTCTGCGCCGGGCGGCTGCAGCCATCGGCGAGGCCGACGAGGCCGAGCGATGCCGGCTCTTCCTCCAGCAGCTCGACCCGGAACGCCCGCCCAACCTCGCAGAGGATCGATCATGACCCGGGACCCTGCGGGGCAGGGCCAGGCAGCAGGGAAGCGGCAGCGGCGAGTTCCCTTCGTCGGACCGGTCAACTTCCGCGACATAGGCGGCTACCGGACAGACTCCGGTCGCTTCACCCGGTGGGGTCTCGTCTACCGCTCCGACGGTCTCCACCGCCTGACCGCGGCGGACTTGGCGGATTATGAGCGCCTGGGGATCCAGACCGTGTACGACCTGCGGGGCGACCAGGAACGCCTCGAGAAGCCGAACCCCATGCCGTCCGTGCACGTCAACGTCGAGAGCCAGGTGCCACGGCACGAGTTCGAGGACGGGTCGGCGCTGCAGACCGCTATGGACGCCGAGAACAGGCTGCGCGACGTCTACCTGGCCACGCTGCGCACCGGACCAATCCTGTTCGGCGAGCTGCTGACGGCACTGGCGGCGCCTGAGCACCTCCCGGCCGTCATCCACTGCATGGGAGGAAAGGACCGGACCGGCGTGGCAACCGCACTCCTCCTCAGCACGCTCGGCGTTGACCGCGCCACCATCCTCGACGACTACGAGCTGACCAACACCTCGGTGACGGCGGAGCGGGTCGACGAGGTACGGGCGATGTTTCTCTCCGTGGGGATGGGCCACGGTGCGGCCACGGGACTGCTACGAGCGCCGCGCTGGGCCTTGGCCGAGGCACTCGACTGGATCGACTCTGAGTTCGGGAGCGTCGAAAGGTACCTGGCAACAGAGGGCCGCTTGTCGAGCGCCGCGCTGGCGGCGCTCCGGGCGAACCTCCTGGACTAACGGCTGGAAGCCGGCCCCGTCCGGTATGTGGCCCGTCTTAAATGTGGCCCGTCTTGCCGCCGAGAGTTCGAACGGTCGGTAGGCGGGCATCACCCGCCAGCGTTAACAGCCGCCGCGTCGTCGATGGCAGCGAGCGCCCCGCCGAGATCTGCCGCTTCGTGAATGAGCAAGAGCACCAGCCGAGCGAGAACCATCTGCGTTCGCTCGTCCCCGACGTCGGTGAGCGCCTCACATAGCCGGGAGTAGGCCCAGTCGAACTCCTCTGCATTCAGACCCACGGATGGCTCCCCACTCGTGGGGAGCCATCCCCGGTGCAATAGACATGCTCTACCGCACGGAGAACGAGCTCCCTGGAAGGCGTTGTCCATCGCGCCGCTATGTAGCCATCGGGACGCAGCAGGTAGGTGCAGCCGGGTGCGGCACCCAATCGGCGGGAAACGCTTCCGTATGTGTCCCGAGCATCCACAACATCGTTCGCACTCGCTCCGTTCGGAGCAATGGACCGGACTGTCAGATCGGGCACATCGGGGAAGCTCAGGGGTGGCCGATCAGCGTGGTCGACCAAGCAGACGACCGTAAGTTCCCGTCCGAGGAGTTCGCTGATGTGTCCGTCCCGCCAGCCGTTCGTAGTTCGCACTTCAAGGCTGCACTCAGGCATTAGCGAGCCCGGCATCGCGCTTGCCCCAAAGATTGCTGCGTCGTCATCGGGCATATTGAGCGAGCTGTCAGGAAGGGCCTGTCCAGAGTGAGGCAGGGGATTGAGAAGCCGCGTTACCCAAGGGTGAGAGCGGCTCAACGAAAGTGCTGCATCTCGGAGCAGTCGCGATCCGGAAGACTGCGGTGCCATGAACTCTGCACCCCGCGAGCCTAGTCGCAGGTTCTCACGAGCGACCACGACGCGCTCTTCCGAATAGGTGTCCAGCAATTCCTCAGCGGCCGAGCCATCGAGCACTGCCGCCAGTTTCCAGATCAGGTTGTCGGCGTCGTCGATGGCCGAATTCATACCTCGGACCCCGAAGATAGGTACCAGGTGGGCGGCGTCGCCGAGGAAGAGCACCCGGTCCTCACGGAACCGGCGGAGGGTCAGCGCGCTGGCGCGGTAAAGGCTCATCCACACGGGTTCCCAAGGGCCTTCAGCGCCGAGCATTCGCAGGTGACGATCGACTCGGGCGAACACGTGCTCGGGGCGCATCGCTTCTTCGGCATCCTCGTCGGAGCGCAATTGGTAGTCGAGCCGGACCATGGAACCCGGCTTCTTGTACATGATCACCGTCGTACCGGGGCTCGACGGCGGGTCGAACCAGCAATGCCGGCCGGCGGAGAACCCCTCGAGTTCGGCGCGGATGTCGATTATCACGTATCGGCCCTCGTATTGCGTTCCTTCCATACGAAGGCCAAGCTGCCGTCGGATGGCGCTATGGGCACCGTCGCACGCTGCCACCCAGTCAGCGTCGAGTTCGTAGGGCCCCTGCGGCGTGGCGAGGTGGAGGCGAACCCCACCGGCTATCGGCGTCAAGTGCTCGAATGTCGCCTGCCAACGGATGTCGACGAGCCCGGTGGCCTCGGCAGCGTCGACCAGGTACTGCTCGAGCAGGTTCTGCTGGAGACTGATCATCGGCGGATAGCGTTCATCGTCAGCGTGGGGGATGTTCAGTTCCAGCACCACCTCCTCGCGGTGATATGTCCAGCCTCGGTTCCAGGCGAAACCATTCTCGAGCGCACGTTCCGCCACGCCGAGCCGTCCGAGCACTTCCAGCGTGCGCCTGCTGATCGCACCAGCGCGGCTGCCCGTGCAAACGGTGTCGTCCGCCTCAAGCACGACGGAACGCACGCCGTGCCTCGCCAGCCCAACAGCTAGAGCGAGCCCGGTCGGGCCACCGCCCACGATGGCAACCCGATGGCGCTGGCGTTCGACACCCCCGTCGAGGGCAGGCCGGACCGCATCGTGGTGGACGTAGTCGAAGTACTCGCCGAACGTGCGCTCCATCGTCTCGTCACGACGGGCCTGGCCCAACTGCTCGGTCGGTAGCTGCCAGCGTGTGCCGGTTCCCGGGCCACCGCCGTCTGCCCGCTTCACACTGCGCCGAACCCTGAAGCCACAGCTCAAAACCGTAATGACATGGCTCGCAGCGTGCTGCAGTACGGATGTTCAGTACGCTCCGCGCTTGGCCGGGCGGAGATGAGCGTGAGGTCAGGTTCGCTCGCGGCCGAAGCCCGTGACTCGGAGACCGCGAGAGCACGCGAGAGCCACATACCTGTTGACTATACTCTCCAGACGTCTGACGTTTCATGAAAGGAAAGCATGACCGCCGTCGGCCTAGACCTCGAGCGTGTGGCGATCCTCCACGAACGGGAAATGGCGCGCTTCGCCACGGACCACCCCATCTCAGCGTCGATGCACGAAAGGGGCCGGTCAGCGTTCCTGTACGGAGCGCCGCTTCATTGGATGGGCGCCTGGGCTGGCACGTTCCCCGTGTCGGTCTCGGACGCGACAGGTGCGCACGTCCGCGACGTCGACGGTCATGAGTACATCGATCTCTGCCTAGGCGACAGCGCCGCAATGTTCGGCCACGCACATCCAGCGATCACCGAGGCGATCCAACGCCAAGCTGCGCGCGGGGTGACGACCATGCTGCCCGACGAGAATGGGCTCTGGGTTGCCGAGGAGCTTCAGCGGCGGTTCGGCCTCCCATACTGGCAACTGGCGACCTCAGCCACCGACGCCAACCGCTTCGCCCTTCGTCTTGCTCGCATGGCCACCGGGCGGAACAAGGTGCTGGTGTTCAATGGCAACTATCACGGCTCGGTCGACGAGAGCCAGGTGGAGCTCGATCTCGGTGGCGGACCTCTCCCGCGGGCTAACGTCCACCCGAACGGCATCGACCATAGACTCACGACGCGTGTAGTGGAGTTCAACGACCTCGCTGCCCTCGAGGCCGCGCTCCGTCACGAAGACGTGGCCTGTGTGATGACCGAGCCTCTGCTGACGAACCTCGGAATGGTTCCGGCCCGCCCCGGCTTCCACGCCGGATTGCGCGAACTGACTCGTCGTCATGGCACGCTCCTCCTCATCGACGAGACCCACACGATCTCAAATGGACCCGCTGGCTGTGTCGGAGCGGACGGGCTCGAGCCCGACCTGTTCGTCCTCGGCAAGGCGATCGGTGGGGGCATCCCAACTGCCGTCTACGGTGCCAGCGCGACAACGGCCGATCTCATCTGGGACGCCAAGCCCCCGGTTTGGAAAGTCGGAGTCGTAAAGAATCAGCACGGTGGCTTCGGAGGCACTCTCGTCGGCAATCACCTGGCCCTAGCCGCGATGCGGGCGACACTCGAGCATGTAATGGTGCCCGAGACCTACGCGTACATGATCGCCCTAACGTCAGCGATCGCCGACGGCGTTGAGGCCACGATCGATCGTCATGACCTTCCCTGGCACGTAACACGCGTCGGAGCCCGGGCGGAGTACATGTTCCTCCCGGGGCCGCCGCTGAACGGCACCGAGGCCCGCACCGGGCGCGAATCGCATCTCGAAGCTCTGATCCACCTCTACCTACTCAATCGGGGTGTCTTGCTGGCCCCATTCCACAACATGGTGTTGTCCTGCCCCGCCCTCACGTCCTTCGACGTCGCCGTACATACGGACGCCTTTGCGGCGTGCATCGACGAGGTTACGAGGTGAACGCCTCCCGGAGTCTTGAGGGCAAGGTTGTGCTGGTGACAGGTGCCGGCCGCGGCATCGGTGCAACGACGGCGCAGCTCCTAGCAGACCGCGGCGCTGTGGTCGTAGCCACCGACTCGGACGAAAGAGCAGCCGCCGCACTGGCGGCAGCGATCGGCTCGGCAGGTGGCAGGGCGCATTCCCGGCGTCTCGACGTGACAGATGAGGACGCGTGGCGAGACGTTATGGCATGGACGCTCGGTTCACTCGACGGGCTCGATGGCCTCGTGAACAACGCTGGTATCTCGGTCATATCGCCGCTTGCCATGATGCGGCTGGAGGACTTTCGAACAGTGTTCGAGGTCAACGTCGTCGGCACCTTCCTCGGCTTGAAGCATGCGTTCCTTGCGATGCTCGAACGGAGCAGCGGTCGTCCGGCGCACGGATCGATCGTAAATGTGTCATCCGTCGTTGGGATCAAGGCAACGGCAAACGGCAGTGCCTACGCCGGATCAAAGGCGGCGGTCCGGCACCTGTCCAAGTGCGCCGCTCTCGAGTGGGCCCGCGAGGGACACCAAATCCGCGTGAACTCGGTACATCCAGCAATCACCGCCACCGACATGCTGACCGGGGAGCTGAGCGAGTGGGCTGCGCACGGCACCTTCGGTACTCACGACGTGGAGGAGACGCGCACAATCGTCGCTCGGCTCCAACCGTTGGGGCGCTTCGTGGAACCGCTCGAGGTCGCCCGGACAATCGCGTTCCTCCTGTCGGACGAGGCATCGTTCACGACCGGCGCTGAGATACCCATCGACGGCGGGCAACTAACCTCATGACCACCCCAGCCTGGAAGCCTCTAGCCGACGAGGTCGTGATCGTGACCGGCGCCGGCCGGGGCATCGGTCGGGCCGTGGCTCTGAGATTCGCGGCTCAGGGAGCCAAGGTGATCGTCGCCACTCGCAGCAAGGCGAACGCACAGGACACCGTCGACTTGGTAGTCGGTGCCGGTAACCGGGCGTCAATGTTCCTGCTGGACGTCGGAGACCCGACTCAGGTCAAGGCACTAGTGCAAGAAACACTAGCCGCCGAGGGTAGGATCGACGTGGTCGTGCACAATGCAGCACACTTCTCGTCCGACCAGCTCGAGGCAATGACACCCGCTCTTCTCGATCGGATGCTGGCTGTCAACCTGTCTGCTTGTTTCCACCTGACACGATGGTCGATCGAGCCGATGCGAAAGCAAGGCACCGGGCGGATCCTTGTCACATCATCGGTCACCGGGCCGCGGGTCGCCATGCCTCGCACGTCTCACTACGCTGCCTCGAAGGCGGGCGTGAACGGATTCATTCGTTCTGCTGCCCTGGAACTCGCGCCGTACGGTATCACTGTCAACGGTGTTGAGCCAGGTTACATAGATACCCCGACCACTGCTCATTTCGTCCAGCGTTATGGCCTCGAAGCAGTGGTCCGTCACATCCCGCTCCGCCGGCTCGGGCGCCCGGAGGAGGTTGCTGCGGCCTTGGCGTTTCTCGCATCCCCCGAGGCCGCGTACATCACTGGCCAAACCATCATAGTGGACGGGGGATCCACACTGCCTGAAAGCCCGGTGTTCAGCGAGAACCTGCCCGCCGCTGAGCAACCAAGCTCCGACGGCCTCAATCGACGCGTTGAACCCATGCCCTGATTCCGATGACCCTTATCGACATAGCCCTGGAGGCCAGATGCCCTACTTCATGCAGGCCGGTGACATTCCCCGCAAACGCTTCTCGCAGTTCCGCGACGGCGACGGCCGATTGTTCTCGCCTGAGGTCTTCGGCGAGGAAGGCTTCTCCTCTGACATGTCGCTCCTTTACCACCAAAGTTCGCCTTCGGTAATCTTGGACGTCGAGGAAGTCGCTGCGGCGCCGCGTGAGCTCGCGGCCAACCACCCACTCCGACCACGGCTGTTCGACACCACCTGCATGAAGGTGGGCGGAGACGTGGCGCTCGGGCGACAGCTCCTCGTGGGCAACGACGATGTTCTGGTCTCGTTTGTCGCAGCGGACACGACGTCACCCCTCTATCGAAACGCGGCTGCCGACGAGCTCGTCTACGTCCATGAGGGAGCGGCGGTCCTCGAGACGCTGCTCGGTACATTCGAGATCCGGTCGGGAGACTATGTAGTGCTCCCCAAAGGCACGACGGCACGTTGGGTCGTGGAGAGGGCGGCGCCGCTGCGTGGCCTTGTCTTCGAAACCGTCGGGCACATCCGCTTTCCAAAGCGTTATCTCTCCGAGTACGGTCAGCTTCTCCAGGTAGCGCCGTTCTGTGAGCTCGATATCCGCCGACCGCAGGGGCCCTTCTTGGCGAGTGGCGAGGCGGAGTTGATGGTCCGTACCCGCCACGGAGTCACTCGCTACACATTCGCCAACCATCCGTTCGACGTTGTCGGCTGGTTCGGGTGCAACTACCCGTGGGTTCTCAACATCGAGGATTTCTCACCGACGAGCGCGAGCTTCCATCGGCCGCCTCCGGTGCACCAGGTGTTCGAGGCGTCGAATCTTGTGTTCTGCAACTTCGTGCCCCGAGTCCTCGACTACGACCCGAGAGCCTTGCCCATCCCGTCGTTCCACTCCAACGCCGACAGCGATGAACTGATCTTCTACGCGGAGGGCAATTTCTTCAGCCGAGGGGATTCGGGAATCGGGCGTGCTTCGATGACACTGCACCCCGCTGGGCACGTCCACGGACCCCACCCCGGCAGCCTCGAGCGAGCAGCCGACCGAGTTGGGCAACGTACCGAGGAGTACGCGGTGATGCTCGACACGTTCCGCCCGCTCGGGTTAGCCGCTGGAGCTCTCGACGTGGAGCAACCCAACTACATTCAATCGTGGAACCGGAATCCGCGATGAAACCGGCGGAAGCGGAGGGTGCCGGCCCTGTGGTTCCCGCGGCTGCCCGTGGTGCCGAGTTGCTCGCCGTCTCCATGCAGTCCGCCTCCGGAGAGGGCATACAGTCGGGGGTGGCTCGAAGGGCAGGGACTCTCTGGTGCACGCGGCACAGGAGCCTTCGCGACCGGGCAGACACCGCTATGGTCTTTATCCACCCGTCGTCGAACTTCATGGGCCACTACGCGCTCTCCACCATGGCCGGGCTCGGTATCGACGCTATAGGCATGACGACACGGTACGTAGGCAACGAGTCCACCTTGCTGCTTGAAAACTGTGTCGTCGACATCGGCTCGGTGGTTCGCCACCTCCGCGACGAGGGATACCGGCGGGTCGTGCTCGTCGGCAACTCGGGCGGAGGCGGTCTTGTCGCGCTCTACCAGGAGCAAGCCGAATGCTCCACGATCACGATGGCGCCCGGAGGCGGCGGCCCGGACCTGACGATGGCCGACCTCCCCTTGGCAGACGGACTCGTGATGTTGATGGCACATCCGGGCCGTTCTTCGGTGCTCACCGAGAAGCTCGATCCGGCCATCCTCGACGAGACCGACCCATTCGATCGAGACTCCACACTGGACATGTTCAATTCCGACAATGGTCCGCCTTATTCGCAATCTTTCCTCGAGCGGTATCGCGACAGCCAGACGGCACGAAACGAACGCATCACCGACTGGGCACTCGCCCAGATCGACTCTCTGCGCGACCTCACCAACGGGCGAGTGCCCGACCTCCCGTTCGTTGTCCATGGCACCATGGCCGACCCCCGCAACCTCGACCTCACGATCGACCCGTCAGACCGGCAGGCAACCACGCAGTGGGGTGACCCCTACGTGGCCAACCTGCTGCCGGCCGCGATTGGTCACTTCACGACCCTGCACTCCTGGCTCAGCCAATGGAGCAGCCGGTTGTCGAACGGCTACGGGCCGCGCTGCCTGAAAGCGGTCACCGTACCGGTGCACGTCATTTACGGCACCGCCGATCCTGGCTGTTACCCAACCCACGCAAGGTCACTCTTCGACGCGGTTGCTCACGACCGCAAGGAGCTATCACCGATCGTCGGCGGCGGGCACTACTTAGCGGATCAGCCCCAGCACAAGGCGGAGGCCTGCCGAATCATGGCCGATTGGTCGCTGTCACTTCCCTGATCTACAGGACTGCCAACCTTCGAGGGACCGCCCGCTCAGCCCAGGTGTCCCGTGAACCCAGAAAGCCGATTGGCCAGAGCGACCAGCCTCGACCGCCGGTCTTGTCGGGACTCGATCGCTTCACCGATGGCGCGGACTCCCCAAATGGCTCCAGCGCCGATCCCACGCAATGGCTCGGGTTCCCAGCGCCGCGGCGCCACCCCAACCCACGGTAGGTGCGTGAGATCGGTGTCCCGCCCGTTCAAGAGGTCGCTGAGAGTGCGACCGGCAAGATTGGAAGCAGCGACACCTTCACCGACATAGCCCCCGGCCCATGCCAGACCTGTATCGCGGTCGAAACCGACCCCTGGCGCCCAGTCTCTCGACACGCCGAAGACGCCATGCCAGCTGCGTTCTGTACGTGCGCCGCGAAGTGCTGGAAACAACCGCGCCAGCTGCTGCTCGTAGAATCTGGTAACTGCTGGGTTTGCTGGGCCGTCTGAGCAGGGCCGGGAGCCGAGACGATAGGGAAACCGGTTGTCAGCACCACCGATGGTGATCCGCCGGTCGGAGGTGTGCTGGAGATGGAGGAACGGGTGCAAAGCGAGCAGCGTCTCGCGTTCGTTCCATCCGAGCGCTTCCCACATCGAGTCGTCAAGCGGCTCGGTCGCGAGCATCGAGGTTCTCACCGGAATCACCCGCCGCCGATCGGACTGCAGGCTTTGGCTGTAGGCCTCGGTGGCTCGAACGACGAAATCGGCCTTGACGTCTCCGTAGGCAGTGTGCGCGACATGTGGTTCGATGCCGCTGACGATGGTTCCCTCGTGAATGGTGGCGCCGAGGCGTTCGACCGCCCTCCCGAGGCCGCGGACAAGAGCTCCGGGATGGATGCTTGCGGAGTGTGGGCTATACCGCGCCCCGACTAGGTGATCGACGCCTATCCGCTTGTTCGCTTCCTTGGCATCGAGGAACGCGCTGTCCTCTGGTCCAAAGCCGGCGTCTCGATCGGCTTCGACGGATGCCCTCAAACGCATCGCCTCGAGCTCGTTGCGGGCCGCGACGAGTACCCCGCCCTTCGCGAAGCCACACAAGATGCCTTCACGCTTGATGGCCCGCCCAACCTCGTCGACGGCCGCCTGGATCGCTCTCTCCATCCTGACCGCAGCTCCTGGACCGCCCTTGGCGTCCCAATAGGAGCGGGAGCCGTTGAGCTGGGCTATCACTGCACCGCCGTTTCGCCCTGACGCGCCGTATCCGGTGAACTCTGCCTCGAGCACAACCACTTCGAGAGAAGGGCTGGCGCGCAGCAGCTCGTACGCCGTCCAGAGACCGGTAAACCCGGCCCCTACGATGCAGACGTCGGCTCCTCGGGAACCTGACAAGGGAGGACGGCGACACAAGTCGTCCGGCTCGGTCTCGTCGAGCTGAGCGAACCAGTGAGAGACCTCGCGGATAGGGACGCCACCGGCAGTGGTCACGGCATCCTTCTTGGACATTCAGTCAACCTCGTCCTCGTGTAAGTGGAACTGCGCGGGCTAGCTCGGTACCAAAGAGACCAGATCACGGCTGGCCGTGATCACCTCCTCCTGGTGGGCCAGGAGTGGCCGGATCCGGACGGGAGCGAGCTGTGCCGCGGCTGGGTCGTCCACCCCGGACGGGTGGGCGCTTAGGACCTCAAGAACAGCCAACCCGCAGAACGGAACGTAGAACGGTGAATAGCCCCCCTCTTGCACCACTACCACCCGGCCACCGGCGCAGGCGTCGGCTACCTCGAGAACAGCGCTTGCCATCTCGGCGTAGTCGAAACTCGTAAGCAACATGTGTGCCATTGGGTCATAGAAGTTGGCATCGTAGCCACAGGAGACAAGTACCAGTTCCGGCTTGAACCTCGCTACTGCGGCGATTGCCTCGATCCGGCCCAGGTACTGGTCGAACCCGCACGCTTGCAGCAAACCGGCAAGCCGCTTCGAGGGCTCGCCGGTCTCGACGTGCGAGCCCGGTTGTACGTAGCCACCGGGCTGGAAAATGCCCGCCAGGTTTCCCGTATCGTGCCACGCGAACTGCTCGTGCCATACCCAGCCAGTGGTCCTGTCCGCTCTGCCCTCAGCTCGCGGCAAGGTCGATGTCATTCCCTCCTACCTCCTTCTAAGGCGTTGGTATCGCTGGACTTTGCGGAATCGATCGTCGCTACCAGATGACAGGCCAGTGTCCGGCCTCCTGGTAGTAGGCGCGGCAGCGGGACGACCTCACGACAGACAGCTTGTGCTAAAGGACAGCGTTCCTGGTAGGGACACCCACCGGTCACCGTTGGTAACGAATAGTTCTCGTCCCTCGCCGCTGGCGAGAGGCGCCTCAGCCGTCGACGCTCGCGCTGGCGCTCCGGATCTGCTACCGGCGCCGCGGCGAGCAATGCCACCGTGTAGGGATGCAGCGGTTGGGAGTAAACGCTCTCCGTTGGGCCAGTCTCGACCAGACGCCCTCGGTACATAACCCCGACCTGATGAGCGATATGGCGGACTAGTGCCAAATCGTGGGCGATGAACACATACGATACACCAAGCTCACGCTGCAAGGACTTGAGAAGGTTGACGACCTGAGCCTGCGTTGAAACGTCGAGCGCGCTCACCGGTTCGTCGCAAATGACCAGGCGAGGCCTACAAGCCAGAGCTCGGGCGATCGAGACCCGCTGGCGCTGCCCGCCGGACAGCTCGGCTGGGAAGCGGTGCCGAAAGTACGATGCCAAACCCACCTGGTCGAGCAGTTGCTCGACCGTTGAGTCAACCAGGCTGCTCTTCGTAACTTTCAAGACCCGCAGCGGCTCAGCTATCAGGTAACCAACCGTGTGGCTGGGGTTGAGCGCGGCCGACACATCCTGAAATACGACCTGTACGTCCCTTCGGTACGAAGCAGGGATGTGCCTGCCAAAGGACATAATATCCGTACCGTCGAACGTGATCCGGCCAGCAGTCGGATTGACTAGTCGCAGGATGGCGCGACCCGTGGTGCTCTTGCCCGAGCCCGTCTCGCCAACAAGTCCGAATGTCGAGCCGGCATCGATGTCGAAGGACACGTCCTCGACGGCTCGCACTTGGTTCGAGGCGGCGCGGCGTAGGAGCGAGCCTCGCCCGAAGGTCACCGCGAGACTCTCGACCTGCAAGAGTGGGGTGGTCATCGGGTGCCCTGCAGCGTGAGTGACTTCGCTTTTACGCAACGGACGAGGTGCCCGTTTCCGGCCAGTTCCACAGGATTGTCCGCGCAACCTGGTCCGGCGAACTGGCAACGGTCCAAGAATCGGCAGGCTCGACCCCACTCCCAGGCCGGTGGCACCCGCCCGGGAATTGTAGCCAACTGACCGTTCCTGGCGTCCTCGCGCGGCGTAGCCGCAAGAAGGGCGGCGGTGTAAGGGTGTTGACACTGAGCGAATACCTCTACGCTTGTTCCCGCCTCGACGACCTGACCCGCATAGAGGACAACCATCCGATCCGCCAGATCGGCGCACACGCCCAAGTCGTGAGTCACGAGAATGACGGCCAGGTTCATCTCGTCGCGGAGCTTGAGGAGCAGGTCTAGAAGCTGGCCTTGCACGGTCACGTCAAGGGCGGTCGTCGGCTCGTCCGCCAGCAGCACACGCGGGCGGCAGGCGACTGCACGAGCGATCGCAACGCGTTGAGCCATCCCACCGGAGAACTGGTGGGGATAGTCGTCCAGGCGTCCGGCAGGATCTACAATTCCGACCAGATCGAGCAGCTCGACGACCCGCGACCGGGCAAGGCGTTTGGAAAGTCCTTCGTGGACTCGAAGCGGCTCTGCAACCTGAGCCCCGATCTTCATGGTCGGATTGAGCGAGCTGATCGGCTCTTGGAACACGAACCCAACATCTCGACCGAGCACCCCTCGAATTTCCCGTTGCTTCAGACCGAAGAGCTCGCGGCCGAACAGCTTCACGGAGCCAGCGGTGACTGTTGCAGCCGCGGGCTGGATGCCCAGGGCAGCGAGGAGAGTCATCGTCTTGCCCGAACCCGACTCCCCCGCGATGCACAAGATCTCACCAGGACGCACTGCCAGCGAGACGCCGTCCACGACGTTGACCGAGCTGCCATCCGGCCCGGCAATGGCCACCTCCAAATCCGCAACTACCAGAGCAGGTACTTCGGTCGAGGAGCCGTCGGACCCGGCGGACGCCCCGGCGGCGACGCCAACGGGCATGGTTGACTGGACGACCGCGGCAGGAGCGAGCGGGCGGGACACGACTTGCTGTCGACGTCCGTGGACAGGCAGCGAGCGGCGTACCAGTGCGTCACTAATACCGTCACCAGCGAGGCTCAACGCAATCACAGTCAGGACAATCGCCAGGCCCGGCGGAAACGGAAGAAAGGCGTCGACGGCGAAGAACGACTGGGCCTCTTGCAACATGCCGCCCCATGTCGCCGTGCCTGGCGCAGCTGCCAGGCCAAGGTAGCTCAGTTCGGCTTCGATCAGAATGACTGCGCTCATGATCACCGACGTCTGCACGACCAGCGGCTGCAGGATGTTCGGCAAGATGTGACGGAACATGATGCCGTTCCAGCGGAGGCCAAGCACTCGCGCCCCGGCCACGTAGGCTTCTTCCCGGGCGGAACGGCACATGCTGCGGCCCAACATGATGTACCGGGTGCTGAACACGACGCCAAGCGCAAGCATCGCGTGGAGGATTGACACGCCGAACATGGCCACGAAACCAAAAGCTACAAGGACCGTAGGAATGGAGAAGAAGACCTCCGCCACGGTCCGAATTGCCCGATCGAACCAGCCCCCAAAGAAGCCGGCGATCATACCGATCGGCAATCCCACGCCGATGGCAACCCCGAGTGCAATTGCCATCGAACCAAACTCGACGCGATCACTATAGACCAGGCGACTAAACACGTCCCGCCCAACATCGTCCGTACCCAACAGATGTCGAAACGAGGGTCCTTGGAAGGCCACGGACAGGTTAGTGACGGTTGGGTTATACGTGGCCACCAACGATGGAAAGATCGCCATGAACACGAGGGCGGCCAGGACCGCAAGCGCGACGAGGGTCACAGGACGGCTACGTATACGCCCCCACAACCGCATCCCCGAGCGCGACATGACATCCGGCTGTCGCGCGGCCGGTGCAGACGACAAACTCCTCTCGGTCAAGTGCGTATCCGAGGATCGATCCAAATGTGTACTAGATCCGCGACAAGGTTGGCGGCGACTACCATCACTGCGATAACTATCACCGTGCCCTGAACTACCGGAAGGTCACGATTCGTCAGTGCCTGGATGGTCAGGCTGCCGATACCACTGAATCCGAACGCAATTTCCACCACAAACGACGAGCCGATGATAACGACCAACTGGAAAGCAGCAACGGTTACGACCGGCACGAGTGCGTTCTTCAGGGCATGGCGAATGATGAGCCGGGTATGAGACACGCCCGAAGCTCGGGCGGAACGAATGTAGTCGGTCGCCAAGACGGTCACCATAGAACTTCGGGTTTGTCGGGCGATGACCGCCGCCGAGGGCAATGCGAGGGCAACCCATGGGAGAATCAAGCTCTTGATGGATTCAACGGGGTTCACCGAAAACGCCACGTAACCGCCTGAAGGCAGCCAGTGGAGCTTCACTCCGATGAAGACACTCAGGATTAGTCCCAGCCAGAACGATGGGATAGCCAGGCCCAGCGCAGAACCGGCAGAGCCGATGTAGTCGACCGGCCGTCCGACCCGCAGGGCGAGAACGACCCCAGCAACTATCCCGACAATGATGGCGATGACCAACGACCCGAACATCAACCATAGGGAGAGAGGAAGCGCGTCACCAAGCAGGCGGCTGACCGGTTGGCCGGAGATGATTGATGTCCCGAAGTTACCGTGAACGAGGTGGTCCAACCAGTGCCAATACTGCACGGGAATAGGCGCGTCAAGACCTAGGCTCCGGTTTAGTCGAGCCACTGCCTGCGGCGTGGCTGCATCGCCTAGCAGTACAGACGCCGCGCCGCCGGGAATAAGTGCGGTCAGCGTAAGCGCTAGGAACGAGGTGATCAGAAGAAGGGGGACGATGTTAAGGACGCGTTGGACTATGAAACGCATTCGAAACGTTCTCCCATGACGACTGCGGCTCTATTGAATCACTGAGCCACGCCGACGCCGAGCGGCTTCAGTGCCTGGCAGGAGTCGAAGACCGTCGCCTGCGGAGCGCCGGTTAGCTCACCGGTTTTCCAAACCCCGATACATGAGTTGACACCCATGGGAATGACAAGATAATCCTTCAGCACAAGAGTGCTCATCTCTTTGTAAAGGGCAATATCACTTGATGAGTTGGTTCCCGAGACACCACTCATAACGCTCTCGACGTCCGGACTGGCGTCATGGAATGGGTTGTCCGGACCATCGGTCGCTATCCAATCCTCGTAAAATTCTTGTGGATTCAGAGTGTGGATCGGGAGCGGTACCGCTGCATAGGCGCCGCTGGCAGCTGCTCCCGTTACGTTGCTCGATGGCGTGGAGGTCAGAGTTACCTTGATGCCGATCTGAGCAAGGAACCCGGCAATCGCTTCGTCATATGACTGGAAGGGCGGGATCGATGGGAATTCGAGACTGAACTTTGGGTTGCCGGCCTCCGCCATCAGCGTCTTGGCCTTGCTGAGACTGTAGGCCATGAGGTTGGTGCCACTCAACGAGGCGACGGCGTCCTGACCCGAGTAGGCGAAAGGTTGATCTGGATTACCGTAACCGAACTGCGTCACCTTGTAAAAAGTTGACCGGTTCATAGCGAGGCTCATCGCCTCTCGAACTTTCGGATTCTTTAGCGCAGGCACCTTCTCTCCATCGCGATCAAGAATCACGAGGACGTACGGGAAAGCCTGCTGAAGGTTCACTTGGTATCCAGATGACTTGAGCGTCTGGGCGTACTGTAGCGCCGTGTCCTCCCAGTCCACTCGTCCGCTGACGAGCGCCGTCTCCTGAGCTTGCGGGTCAGGCAGGTAGTAGATATCGACCTGCTGGACCTTCTGTGCAGACTTGTCCCAGTAGTTTGGGTTGGCGTCGAAGACCCATTCCGTTCCCGGGTTCGTCTGCGCCGAATTCAAGATCCAACCGCCTGTGCCGACGGGATCAGTCTTCAAGCTCGCCTCGTTGGCAAGGGCCTTGGGGCTGACCATGAGTCCAACCCACCGGGTCAGGTCCTGGAGGAGCTCGGGTGTCGGCTTCGAGAGGTTGAGACGCACCTCGGTTGGGCTTACAACGTCGACTGACGACACATTTGCGAAGGCGACCGCGTTATTCGGGAGCCCGGTCTTCTGGGTGTGAATGATGTTCGCCTTCACAGCGGCTGCATTGAACGGCGTGCCGTCAGTGAACTTGACATTCGATCGGAGTGTCAGATCGAGGCTCGTCGGGGTCAACTTCCAACTCGTCGCCAAGCCTGGCTCAAGCTGACCGGTGCTCGTGGACTGAATGAGCGGATCGTACACGGTGAAGTAGTCAGTGAGAACGGTGTCGATGGTGGAAGCTTGCGCAGGGTCCCAACTCGTGATTTCTTCATCAAGAGCTATCTTGAGTGTGCCACTGGGCCCAGTGGTAGACGACCCCGTATGCCCCCCAGCCGAGGATGCCGTAGCACACCCTGCTCCGAGACAGACGACCGCTGCCAAAACGAACATCGAACGCCTGTTCATGGTTCCTCCCTGACGTCAGAAGTCTGATGAATGTAGACTAACACAGGCTCAGCAGTCGAGCAACTGCGGGCTTCCAAAATCGGTCGATGCTTGCGCCGGTTCTGAACTATTTTGGCGGCGTCCAACGACCCATCGCCGCAACGACCGCCCGCTTGGTGACCACCCCGCACATGGCCCGGCGGTATCGGCCCGACGCTCTGACGTCATCGATTGGCTGCGAGACACTCGCCGCCGCTCGACCTGCCGTGGCAGCCGCTAGCAGGGCAGCGGGTGACGGCTCCCCCGGAACCAAGCGGACCCCTATAAGCGCAGAAGCAGCACTATCTACTGTCGTGGCAACAGGGCCTACGGCACCAACGGCAACGGTGGCATCCACAATGACGCCTTGCTCGTCGACGTTCAGAGCCGCCGAAGCACTCACAACAGCGATGTCGACAGACCGACGCAGCTCGAGCCGTCGGTAGGCCGACGGCCACAAAGCGATACCTGACGAGATCCGGAATGCGACGAGAATCTCGCCCGGAGACAGCGAGACTCTGCCGGGACCCAGCCACATCTCGGCCAGGGGCAGCGTGCGGCGGCCTTCGGGGCCGATGACTTCGACGACGGCGCGGTGGACAAGCAGTGGCGTCGCCAACTCAGCGGCCGGCGAGGCGTTGCAAACGTTTCCTCCCACTGTCGCCATCGCCTGAATCTGGCGGCCGCCAAGTAAACTCGCTGCGTCCTGCAACGCTGCCGTCGTTGTGGCAAGTGAAGGGTTTGTGCGAATATCGCGCACTGTGGTCAATCCCCCGATTGTCACGACGTTCTGGTCCGATGCGCCATGAGGAACGACGCCGCGAAGCTCTTGGAGATCGCAGAGGTCTATTACGGTGTGAGGCGAGCGCAGACCCAGGCGGCGCTGGTTGAGAAGGTCCGTTCCGCCGGCCATCGCAGCCCCTCCTGCGCCAGCGGCTGCTAGAAGGTCTACTGCCTCGAACAACGTGGCCGGTCGTGTGTAGAAGGTCATGCGCCGACTCCCACATCGCTCAGACGGAGCAGTTCCCACACGCGTTCCGGCGACAGTGGCATCTCGTGGGGACGGACTCCAGTGGCGTCGAAGAACGCGTTGGCGATGGCGGCGATAACCGGATTGATGGCTACCTCGGCGAGGCTCTTGGCACCCATCGGCCCATTCGGCTCGTATCCCGCGACGAACTCCACGTCGACCGCAGGGATGTCGCCGGCGCCGGGGATGCGGTAGTCGAGGAAGTTCGGATTGCGCACCCGCCCGTCTCTGCACACGACCTCTTCGGTGAGTGCCCAGCCGATCCCCTGGGCGATCCCACCTACTACCTGGCCGCGGGCCGTTGAAGGATTGAGGATCGTGCCGCTGTCGTGAACGGCCCAGTAACGGGAGACACGTACCTGACCGGTCTCCACGTCGACCTCGATCTCGGCTACGTGCGCCGCGAACGGGTAGGCAGCCGATGGGTTGCCGTAGCCGTTGGCATCCGGGATCTCCGTCGGGGGCCTGTGTACTCCTTGAGCGAGCAACGGCAGGCCACAGTTGACGATGGCGAACAATTTCAGCACCTCGCCAAGGGTGGCTGTCCTCGGGGCGCCGCTGCCGTCGTCGGCTACGACGAACCGACCGTCGGTGAATTCGATTGCTCCAGCCCCAACGGACCATTGGTCGGCGAGGTGTTCCACCAGCAGGTTGATGGCGTGGTCGCAAGCCGCCAGGACAGCCATACCGCTCATCGTCGCCGCGCGGGAGGCGAGAGTCCCTACCGATGCTGGGCTGAGCGCTGTATCGCTGTTGTGCACAGCGACAACGTCCGGGTTGACTCCGAGGCGCTCGGCGACCAGTTGGGCGACGACAGTGCGTTCGCCCTGACCGATATCGGGCTCGCCGATAAACACCGCAATGGAGCCGTCACCACCGAGGCGCAGAATGGCCGACGACCCGTCGTAGTCGCGCAAGATGGTTCGGTAGCCCGACACGTGGTGTGCGATCGCCAGCCCGATGCCCCGGAGGACACCCCCCTCAACGAGCCGCGCAACGTCGGGCTTGTGGCGCCGCTCCGCATAGCCGGACAGTTCCACCACCCGGTCGAGGCAATTCCGAAGCTTCGACGAGCTGATCCTCCAGCCGTGGAGCGTCGTGTCACCCTCGCACACTGCGTTCCGCCGACGGAGCTCCACTGGGTCATCACCTATCTCATTGGCGATATGGTCAATGAGCTGCTCGATCCCAAAGAGGGCTTCGGCGTTGCCGAATCCACGCATGCACGTCGTCGGACATTCGTTGGTGTACACCAGACGGCCAACACCCGACATCGAACCGAAGTGGTAGAGCGAGTCGACTCGGTGCACTGCGGTGGCGATCACCACCGGTGACCAATAAGTACGGGCCCCGGCCGTCCCGAGGACGTCAGTCATCCGGGCAACGAACCGCCCTTGGTCGTCAATCGCGATCGTGTGATGAAAGATGAACCCGGGACGCGGATGGGCGTTGGCAGCGTCCTCCTCCCTGTCGAAGAGGATGCGGACCGGTGCCCCGGCTCGCTCCGCCAGCACGGCAGCGATAATCGGTGCGTTCATCTCGTACTTAGCGCCAAAACTGCCACCGATCTCCGGTATCCTCAGCTGTACGTGATCCACAGGAACCCCTAAAGCCGCCGCATAGGTGAGCCGCGCCCGGAAGGGGATGTGGGTGGGCACGTGCAGTAAGAACCGACCGGCTTCATAGACGGCGACACACCCGATCGGCTCGAGGTAGCCGTGGTAGATCCGACTCGTCTCGTAGGTGTCCGAGAACACCCGGTCCGCACTGTCCATCGCTGCCGCGACGTCCCCTCGCTCGATCGCGAACCGGTACGCCACGTTGTCGGGACTCTCATCGTGGATCGGCGGGCCGCCACCGGCGATCACGACACGGGGATCGAACACGGCGGGAAGCTCTTCGTACGCGACCTGCACAAGCTCAGCAGCATGCTTCGCAGCCTCGGGGGTGGTGGCCGCGACCGCGGCCACCTCGTCACCGACATGCAGCACCTTGTCACGGGCAAGCACTACCCAGTCCGGGATATACGGACCAAACGACCGTATGGGCAACTCACTGCCGAGGACGATGGCACGGACCCCGGGAACTTTCCAGGCGCGGGCCGTATCGATATGGAGGATCCGACCATGGGCGATCGGTGCCCGAACGATAGCCCCATGCAGCATGCCCGGAACCCGGAGGTCGGCGACGTACTCCGCCGACCCGTTTAGCTTCTGGTCGATGTCGATCTGAGGGATTCCGCGCCCCACCCAGCGGCACGCGACTGTTGTCAACGTGCCTGCTCAATCGCGGGCTCGTCACAACCGTGAGCTGCGAGCACGGCGTCGATGATCGCCTCGTACCCCGTACAACGACACAGGTTGCCACTGAGGCCAGCCACCACATCGGAGCGGTCGAGGTGGCTCGAACTGTCGACCAGCTCCGCGCATGCAACCAACACGCCAGGAATACAGAATCCACACTGGCTCGCGTTGTACTTGCGGAAGGTATCAAAGAGTGGATGGCCGCGGGCGGCGAGACCCTCGATCGTGGTGAGTGCCCTCCCCTCGAGTCGACTCGCCGCGAGAAGGCACGAAAGGACAGGCACACCGTCGAGAGACACGGTACATGCACCGCAGTCGCCGGCCTCGCAACCGAGCTTCGTTCCGGTAAGACGCAGTCGTTCCCGGACAACGAAGGCCACGGTTTGGAGCGGATCGACATCGACGATGACCTCTTCGCCATTGACGGTGGTTGTGATCTTCATGGCAGTAGTCCTGTTGGTGGTGGTTCAGATACGGGAGGTAGTGAGCGTGCTCGCGGCGAATAACGTTGCGGGATCGAGAGCGCCATCGACCAAACCCTGGTCGACCAACAACTCGACGAAGGTGTCAAGCGCCACCCGATTTGCCTCCATGCCATAAGGCCATGGGTCCGACCCGAAGACGGATTGTTGGTCCTCGAGCACCGGGAGGAGCATCGGAATCGTGTATCGGAGCGCCGGGGCGTCGGCCAATCCCGCTAGGGCTACGTCCTTCGCTTCCGTGAAGGCTTTGAACAGGCTCTCTGCTACCCACGGGTGCAGCTCGAGAACGGCGCGTCGGACCACGACGAGGTGCATGATCGGGAATATTCCGGTGTGCCTGAAATAGGTCAAGTCTTGATCAGCGAAGTCCGGGAACAGCCGGACGCAGCCACCACTGCGATAGAGGGAGGGTACCCGGGGTGCCAGGACGCCATCGAGGTGCCCGGCTTGTAACGCGCTGACCAGCGTCGTCTCGGTATTGAGCTGACGCACGTGGACCCACGGCGGCAGGGAGAGCGGCTGGCGCTCGACTCGCCCTGGTTGCTCGAGGCCCCCCGTCATCCAGGTGATCGTCGAGAGGTCGACGCCGTGCTCGCGAGCGAGAAGGCCCCTCCCCCACACCGCGGCCGTCATCTGGTACTCCGGCACCCCCACGCGTCGTCCCTCGAGGTCGCGAGGTGTGGCGATCCCGGCGTCCGCCCGCACGTAGACCATCGAGTGCCGGAAGCTCCGCGAAAGGAAAACGGGTATGCCTACGAAGCGGTCATCGCCTAGCGCCCGAGCTATGCAGTAGCTGGACAGCGACATCTCTGCGACGTCGAACTCCTCGTGGCGCAACATACGCCAGAAGCACTCCTCGGGTTCGAGGATGACGTGATTGGCATCGATGCCCTCGGGACGTACTCGACCGTCCAGCAGGGGCCAGACACGGTCGTAGCGTCCGTGCGCGATGCTCAGCGGGAGGAGAGCCACGGGAGGGAGGTCTCGTCGTTGATGGGGATCGCCTGGCTGAGGTCGACGGCATCGACCTCGGCCAGAGGAACTCGGGCCCGCACCGGGAATTCAACTGGCGGCGCCGGCTTGGTGGCGTCGAGAATCATGGCTGAGGATCGCTGGGGACTTCGGTTCCCACGCACGTCGTAGGACCAGTTGGTGGGCAGTAGGCCGCCCGGACCGGAAAAACCGGGAATGACCAACAGATCGTCGGGCGCGTTAAAACGGGTCCCGATCGCCCAGGCTACGTCGCGGTCGTCGTACACGTCGATATCGTCGTCCACTACGACGACCATGCGCAGGTTCTCTGGCTCGGTATTGAGGGCCGCGAATCCGGCGCGGATGGCATCGTTGGCGTGTTGTTTGTGAATGGATAGGTAGCAGTTCATGCGGGCATGAACTGGCACGTTGACGGCGCGTAGACCCGCGACTACCTCCTTGACACGGCCGTGGATGCTCGCGATGCGGGGCAATGCCCCAATGAGTCGGTGCTCTTGGCCCGATGCCTGGATGTCCTGGAAGATTGCGTCTCCGCGCATCGCGATGCAGTCGACCCGTATCACCGGCTTCGGACCTCCACCGACATAGTGGCCGGGCCACTCGGCGAATGGTCCTTCTTCGCGCTCGGCGTCGGGAAGAATCACTCCCTCGAGGATGATCTCGGCGCGGGCCGGTACCAGAAGATCGCTCGTCTCTGCTTTGACCACTTCCAGCGACTCGTCGAGGAATGCGCCGGCAGCGTCATACTCGCCACCGATACCGGCTACCCGGGAGACCGCTCCCATCAAGAACGCGGGGTGGTGTCCTATGACGATGGCGATCGGCGCCGGCTCACCCCGTTCCGCGTAACGACGGTAGATGACGCCGCCATGGTGAGAACCAAAGAACCACACGCCCATGTGCTGACTGTCGTAGACGTGGTGACGGTAGATGCCGGCGTTGATCGCCCCTGACACCGGATCGCGGAGCACGGTGACGCCGGCCGTAAGGAACGGGCCCCCGTCCAACTCGTTGTGCACCGGGATGGGCAACCTTGCCAAGTCCACATCCTCGCCGCGGAGCACCACCTCTTTGACCGGGGCAGCGCTTCGCGCAACCTCGACTGGAGGGTGCTTTCTCTGCCGGTTCAACACCTCTGACGAGGTCCGTAACTCCTCCACGTCGCAACCCAGAGCGACGGCCACCCGCTCGTGGGTAGCGAGAAGGTTGGTCACGCACGGTAACGACGAACCTTCAACGGCCGTGAAGAAGAACGCAGCGTGAGTGTTGGTCTGCGCGCTGCGCGCCCCGAAAGCTGTGATGCCGAAGGTTGGACTAACGATGCTGTCAACGCGCTGCAGGTCGCCCGGTCGGGATCGGACAAGGTCTTGGAGAAAGGTGCGGAGATCCTTGCTCATGCGTACATCACCGCGACCGAAGAGGGTCGACACGATCTCGTCCACATCGACCCGAAGGATCGTGACTGCCTGAGGCGCCGAGGTCCCAAGGTCTCATCGGAGTCGGTCACGCCTGGGCACGTCCGTTGTTCTTGATGAGGGTGTTCCTTCGAGATCCTTCCCACCGCTCAGCTCCGGGGGCGTCGAGCCCGAACAGGTCCGTTGCGCGGGCGACAATGTGATCGATGACGTTCTCGAGAGTGGTCGGCCGACCATAAAACGCTAGAACCGGCGGGAAAACGATGGCTCCGTTTTCGGCCACCTGCGACATCAGGCGCAGGTGGCCGAGGTGCAGCGGCGTCTCGCGGAATAGCAGGACCACCCGACGTCTCTCTTTCAGGGCGACGTCAGCGGCGCGGGCGATGAGCGAGTCGGCGGAGCTGTTGGCGACGGCCGAAAGCGTCTTAACCGAGCAGGGAGCCACGATCATCCCGTCAGTACGGAAGGAACCGCTGGCGATCGATGCGCTGAGATCCGTATTCGCGTGGACGACTGTAGCTAGCGCTCGAACCTCGTCGATCGTATAGTCGGTCTCCTCGCGTATGGTCACAGCACCGTACCGGGAGATGACCAAGTGGGTCTCCACTTCCATCTGGCGGAGCAACTCGAGCGTACGCACGCCGAGAATGGCACCCGTCGCTCCGCTTATGCCGACAACCAGGCGCATGGGCCTAAATCCTTCCTGGCCTGGACGGATCGACCATCAGAGCCGAACGACCAGATCCCGGATCAGAGCCTTGCCGGGCAGCGGCTCGACGGTCACCGTGCCCGTAGCAGGAACCGTGCAGGTGTACGTCCGGATTCCGTCGACGACGGAGAGGCACTGTTTGCAAGCATTCGCACATCGGCACGAGTACCTGAAGGAGAGAGTCGAGTCGACATGGCCGCGCACCCACACCAGCGCGTCGAGCACTGTCATACCGTCGTACTCCGGCACGTCGTGTGACTCGACCCATGAACGCCCCTCATCCGGGTCACTACGGTGGACGACGAGCTTCACAGGGTCACGACTCGGGATGGCGTCGGGAGCGTGACCGGATCCGGAAGCGCAGTCCATCGATGGCTGAGGCGCCCGTCTACGAGGGAGACCACACTGTTCCGCTCGAAGCGCTCATCGGTATCCGGATAATCCTCACGCTGATGCGCACCTCGACTCTCCTGACGCTCCTGAGCGGCGAGGACTACCGCTCGAGCGGTATCGATCATTTTGCGCATCTCGATCCGTTCGACGTGCCCGATATTGAACTTGTTAGCTCCTCCGACGGGCGCTTCGGCCAGTTCCGCGTCGAGTTCGTCGATGTGCTTGCTTGCCTGCCCGAGCCCGGCAGACGTGCGAATCGGACCGACATATGCGGACATGACCTCCTGAAGCGCCTCGCGCAACTGGCGAGGAGGGCGGCCTTGACCGAGCCGCGGTGCACCTGACGATATCTCTTCACACGAGCGTGCCATGCAGGCACGTCCCGCGACATCCGGACCAACATGACCGATCTTCATTGCCTCAGCTCCGGCGCGCTCGCCCGCACGAGCACCGAAGACCAGTGCCTCGCTGATGGCGTTTCCCGACAATCGGTTCGCCCCGTGGGTCCCCCCTGTCGCCTCGCCTGCCGCGTAGAGCCCGGCAACCGTCGTTTGCATAGCAGCGTCGACTCGCAACCCACCGAGGGTGTAGTGAGCCATAGGCGCGACCTCAACGGCCCGACTGGTCAGGTCGATGCCCTGCGCGACGAGACGGTCGATGATCGGATTGAACGCGGCGCGCAACTCGTGTTCCGTTAGGTCGGTAAAGTCGAGCCAGGCGCCACCGTTGGGGCTTCCTCGACCGGCCTCCACCTCTTTGATGATCGCGTAGCTCAGTACGTCTCGCGTTGCGGTGTAGTGGCCGGCGTCGGCGACTTCGGCGTACCGGTCGATGAACTCCTCTCGGTTGCCGTTGAGCAATCGTCCGCCAAGCTTGTAGCGGAATGGATCCCACATGATCGGGTCGAGCCCCACGAGCCGCGGGGCCAAGTTGGCGATAGGGAAGAACTGCACGAACTCGACATCCACCAGTTCTGCCCCGGCTCGCAGACCGAGTGCGTACGAGTCACCTGTCATGTTTAGCGAAGCCGAACTGCGTTGGTAGAGTTCGGTGAGCCCGCCACAAGCGAGGACGACCACACTTGCCCATATCGCGACCGGCTCACCCGTCATTACGTCGAGCGCCGAGGCCCCAACGACGCGTTGATCATCGTTTTGGACGAGGTCGGTGACTAGGTATGTCGCGCGATTCGTGATCGAGCGGCGCCTGAGCTCGGCTTTCAGCCCTCGTGTCAGAGCTGTTCCCGTCGCCAGTGGATCGACGTAACAGCAGCGTCGACGGGAGTGCCCGGGCGCCGCGACCTGCGCGAGCCCGTCTCCGCTCTTGGCCCAGCGTACGCCCATCTCCAGAGTCTCCATGATGCGCCTAGGGGCACCCTCGCACAGCAGCGCCGCTAGGGACTCGTCCACGATGCCCCGCCCTCCGGCGACCGTATCGGCGAAATGAGCTTCCGTATCATCAGGCTCCGCATGGCCAAGAGCGGCTGCGACGGTCATCTGCGCCATCACCGTCGCTCCGCCGACGCCAATCATGCTCTTGTCAAGCAGGAACACCTCAGCGCCGGTCCGGCTAGCCTCAAGCGCCGCATAAATCCCTGCGCCGCCCGCACCGACAACGAGGACGTCGACGGTGATCGAGTCAGGCATCCCGCCGCCCGATCGGCCCGTCATAGCGCCGGAGCCATTCGACCAGCTCACCCAACCTTGCGACGATGTGATCGTGGTAGGCGCGACCCTTGTCTTCACTGACCCCCAACGACGAACTGAAACTCCCGGTAGGTGTGAAGCGGCGTTGTTCCTCCCCCGACCACATGATCTCGACACCGTCCGGCGCCGGGCCAAACAGGTCGTCGCCGACGAAGCCACCGAAGACTTCTGTGAAATCGACCGAGGCATCAGTTAAACGGTCCATCCGGATACGATCGGGGAAACGGTAGAGAACGTGCGACAACTCGAGTTCACCGGCGTGGTGTTCGTTGGTCTCTTTGATCGTCGGCGCCGTAGACCGGGCCAAATGCAACGGGTCAGCGACGGTGAAGAGCACGTTTGGGAGTTCTTCTTGGTGTAGCACCCTCACTGCGCTTACAAGGGCCGGGAGATTCGAACCCTTGTGGCCATTGATGAGCACGATGCGATCGAACCCGTGCAGAGCCAGGCTCCGGCAGACGTCTCGTATGAGCGCTGTGAGGGTCTCGGGCCGCACACTGATCGTCCCTGGGAACCCGGTGTGATGCGAGGAATCCCCAAACCAGATCGGCGGCGTACAGAGCACTCCATGACGCTGCGCTGTGTCCTCCGCCAAGGTGATGGCGACATACGCGTCCACTCCAAGGACGCCCGCCGGTCCATGCTGTTCGGTACTCCCGATGGGCACGAGAGCTATCGAGTCATCCCTCAAGTAGCGTTCGACCTCGGCCCAGGTGAGGTCCTGCATCCAGACCGAAGGTAGCGCTTTCGACGACCCGCTCATCGATCAGACACCGCAACCATGTCGGAGCGGGCTCTATCAGGTTGCGCCCGGCTCGCGACAAGAAATGGGGGGGCTATCTGAGCAGAGACAGCTGTCCGGAAGGGTGGACAACCTGCCTGGAGGCGTGGGTCGGGAACGGGAACGGCATCCTTGCCTCCATCGAGCGCGCCGTACTTCCAGCGAGGTCCGCCGTTGCAGAGGCAGCCCATCGCGGCCAGGAACTGGTCGACGTCTTCGATGGTACTGCCGAAGCCAAGGCTCGCCCGAACCGCACCCGGGACCATAACGGGTTCACCTCCCCGCATAGCGGCGCGAACGGAATCGGCGCGGCTCTGCTCGACACCCAGGAGTCGGAGCATCAGCGGATGAGCGCAAAAACAGCCGTGGCGGACTGCGACTGCATACTCGGCGCTGAGCGCGGCAGCTGTAACGGCATAGTCGACGCCGACAAGATTGAAGGTGACGACACCGATGCGGTCGTGATCGGAACCCCACAAGGAGTACAGCTCGAGGCCGGGCAGGCCTTGGAGGCCCGACACCATCCGTTTGAGTAACGCATGCTCTTCCGCCGCGAGTGTGTCGACACCAGCCTCTCGGAGAACCCGGCACGCCACGCCGAGGGCAACCGCGCCCACTACGTTAGGGGTCCCAGCTTCCTGACGATCGGGGAGGCTGCCCCAAACCACCTCGCTGGTCGTGACGAACCGAACAGCACCGCCGCCGACAAGAAACGGCTCGCCCGCCTCCAACCAGTCCGAGCGCCCGATGAGGACGCCCACGCCGAACGGGGCATAAAGCTTGTGCCCGGATGCGGCGAGGTAGTCGACATCCAGAGTTGTCAGGTCGATCCCGCGGTGGGGCGCGAGTTGGGCGGCGTCGAGAACAACCCTGGCGTCATGTTCATGTGCCACGGCGACGAGGTCGGCTACCGGCCACAGCTCCCCCGTCACATTCGACGCCCCGGTGACCGCCAGCAGGGCTGGACCACCCAGTCTCAACTCTGCCTTCACCAACGCAACGGCGTCAGCCGGGCTCCTTGGCGCTGGGAGGAAGGTCGCTCCGCGCCTGCGCCAGGGAAGGAGGTTGGCGTGGTGCTCGGTCTCGAATGCGACAACACGTACGTTGTCAGGCACACTGGCCGCAAGGAGGTTCAACGCATCCGTCGTGTTGCGAGTGAACACCACAACGTCGTCGGGTCGCGTACCAAAGAAGCGCTCGACTTCGCGACGAGCGCCCTCGTACGCTGCGGTCGCCACCATAGATTTGAAGCCCGTGCCACGGTGAACGCTGCTGTACCAAGGTAGGAACTCAGCCACTGCCTCCACGACCGCGCTGAGCGCTGGCGCACTGGCAGCGGTGTCTAGGTAGACGTACCGACGGCTACCACCCGTGACGAGTGGAACCTCAAGGTCAGCCCCGTGCATCTCAAGCGGCATGTAACCCCCTCACAGGCGGTGATCGGCGCAGTCTAGGTAGGTACCGGATTAGTCTAACGTCTTACAACTTAGCATCGGCTGGCGATAGTCGCAAGACGTCTGATGTCAGCGATCCAGGCGCTAGCCTCCGCAGGGGTGGCAAGTCGGCCAAGAACCCAACGACCTGGCGTCGGGGCCCCAAACCTGTTCACGCGAGCGATCGGCTGTGACCCTTCGGAGGCAACGTAACCAATGCGACACCCGATGTTCGTGTTCGACGAGCAGATGACCGAACTCGTGTTTGAATACTGCCGTGACCGGCTCTCGGTCGACCCCGTACCGCTCGGCTTCGGTGGTGCCGGCAAGACATTCGACGCAGCACTTGACGGCCTGATCACGGCGGGAGGAGCAAGGCCGGACGACGTGCTGCAGTTCTTCGTCGCCAGCCTGGCCACCGCCGTAGTGTCCTGCGACAGCCCTCGCTTCCTCTCGTTTATCCCGGTGGCACCGAGCAAGGCCGCCTCTCTCTTCGACATGCTGGTCTCGTGCTGCTCGCTGAAGGGAACGTCCTGGCTCGGGTCGGCCGGCCTGGTCGCGGCCGAAAACCAAGCGCTGCGCTTGCTGGCCGACCTCGCCGAGTTCCCCCCTGATGCGGGCGGATGCTTCGTGTCGGGCGGCTCGATGGGCAACCTTTCTGCACTCGTCGTTGCCCGCGACATGGGGGCACGACACCGACCCGGAGGGTCTCCGGCTCGCCCACTCGTGGCAATCAGTACGGAAGCCCACTCCTCGGTGGTAAAAGCACTGCACATCATCGGCGTCGATCCGCTGCTGGTGCCCGCCGACGGCCATAGGCTGACGGGCGAGGTACTCCGGTCCGCCTTGTCCACACATCCGCGCGCTGAGGATGTCGTTGCAGTTGTGGCAACTGCAGGGACTACCAATGCCGGGATCATTGACGACCTGGCGGGGATCGCACAGGTGGCGCGCGACAGGGGTCTTTGGTTCCACGTGGACGCGGCCTACGGCGGTGCTGGGCTGTTCGCCCGGGCACTTCGCGATCGCTTCCGTGGCATAGAGCTCGCTGACTCGTTCGTCGTCGACCCGCACAAGTGGTTGTTCGCGCCGGTCGACTGCGCCGCGCTGTTGTACCGCGAGCCGTGGCTGGCCAAGGCGGTACACAGACAGCATGCCGACTACGAGGACGTACTCCACGATGATGCAGACGGGACGTGGAACCCTAGCGACTACGCATTCCACTTGACCCGACGCGCCCGAGGGCTCCCGCTCTGGTTCTCTCTTGCCGTCAACGGCACTGACGCCTACCGCGACGCTGTCGAGACGGCTCTCGCCACAGCGCAGGCCACTGCAGACGTCATCGACCGGGTGCCACACCTCGAACTCCTTCGTCGACCTGAGTTGTCGGTGGTACTTTTCCGACGTATTGGCTGGGACCGAGCGACCTATGACCGTTGGTCGGCTCGGCTCCTGGAAACGCAAACCGGCTTTGTCACGCCGACGACTTGGGAGGGCAAACCGGCTGCACGGCTCGCCTTTGTGCATCCTCACACGACCGTCGAGATGGTGGAGGAGATCTTGGCTACCATGGCGTGATTCGGCTAGCGCTAGCTGGGCGGGGCGCTGGCTAAGCGGTCACCAAGCGCTTCCGTCACTTCGGTCGTCGTAACACCGACGGTGCGACGGTGACCCCGCTAGGCAAGCACCAGATCGAGAGTGCCCGAGGCATGAACATCACCGAACGAACCTTTCGACAGCGGGTCGGACCGCTACGAAAGGCGAACGGTTCGGTACGTAGACCTCTGAGGAGTTATGCTGACGGCGTGAAGTCCGGCGCCGGCGCAAACCAAAGAGCCCTGGCAGGTGCACCTATCAATGCCGATGCCTACCGGCAGGTCAAGGCGCGATTGAACGAGTTCGCGGTTAGGCTCGCCCAAGACAACCAGCTTCGATTGCCAGCAGAGGACGTGCTCGGCGAGATGTTCGGAGTCAGCCGTGCCACCATACGCTCGGCACTGCTCTCTCTCCAGAAGGAGGGGAAGCTCCTTCGATTCCACGGTCGAGGAACATTCATCAACAAGTACGCGATTCGCATGACGACTAATCTCTCAGAGGACCGCCGCTTCCTCGATTTGCTGGCTGGCCAAGGGTTCAAGGCGACCGACCGCACTCTGTCCATCAATCGGGTGCGGCTCAGCGAGGAGATCGCGGACAAGCTTGAACTTCCCAGTCAGTCGGATGCCTACGCCATTGAACGGCTGTTCGAAGCAGACGGTAATCCCGCAGTTTTCAGTGTGGACTACATACCCCTCAGCCACCTCATTGACGACCGGGAAGCAATCGAGCCCGGCAGGTCGACTTTCGACGTCCTCGCCCGCAACGCCGGACAGCACGTCTTGTACTCAGTAGCCGAGCTCATTCCAACCGTGCCAGACGTCGTTGTCGCGGAGTTGCTCAAGTTGCCGGTGGGTTCGGCGACTTTGTTGCTTCGTCACGTTCACGTTAACGACGAGCAGCGACCGATCGCCGCGACCGACGCGCACATCAACGGAGCATTCCTCCGCTTCTCCGTAGTTCGCAGGTACATCGACTCTTGAGCAGCCGCCACTACAAGCCTCCGTTTACGACTCAGACCGGGTGCCGTCGTAGCCCAGGATGGCTTTGGTCTCGAGATACTCCTCAAGTCCTAGAGCACCCCACTCACGGCCGTTGCCCGACTGGCGGTAGCCGCCAAACGGAGCGTTGAAGTCAGGTCCGGCGCCGTTGATGTGCACGTTCCCCGCTCGGATCCGGCGTGCCATCGCTCTTGCTCGGTCAAGGGTGCCCGAGATGTACCCCGACAAGCCGTAGTCGGAGTCGTTCGCAATGCGCACTGCATCGTCATCGTCCTCGTACCCGATCAGCACCAGCACCGGACCGAAGATCTCTTCGCGGGCGATTGTCATCTCGTTGGAGACGTGGGAGAAGACCGTCGGGCGTACGTAGTACCCGGTCCCAAGGCCATCGGGCCTGCCAGGCCCGCCGACCTCGAGCGTGCCACCCTCACCAATGCCCTTCTCGATGAGCCGTTGGATGCGGCTGTACTGTGTCGCCGACACCACTGGTCCGATGTTGGTAGTCAGATCCAGAGGGTTCCCTGCGACGAGGTTCTTGGCCGCAGCGACAGCTATCCGAGCGGCCTCATCCATACGCGACGATGGAACTAGCATGCGAGTCGGAGCATCGCAGGACTGTCCAGAGTTTCTGCACAAGACAGAAAGGTCGCGGGCGATTACGGCTTCGAGATCTGCGTCGTCGAGAACGATGTTGGCAGACTTGCCGCCGAGTTCCTGGGCGACTCGCTTCACGGTTGGGGCGGCCGCCCGGGCAACTTCGATGCCAGCTCGCGTCGAGCCCGTGAAGGACACCATGTCGACCAGAGGGTGCGCTGAAAGTGGCGCTCCAACGTTGGCACCATCGCCGTTGACCAGATTGAAAACGCCTGAGGGCACGCCTGCCTCGTCGAGGATGTCCGCCAACATGATCGCATTCAGCGGCGCAACCTCAGATGGCTTTAGCACCATGGTGCAGCCTGTTGCCAGGGCTGGTGCTACCTTGCAGGCGATCTGATTGAGCGGCCAGTTCCATGGAGTGATCAATCCGCAAACGCCGATCGGTTCACGTACGAGCAGCGTTCCGCCGCTCGGCTCCTCGAACTCGAAGTCGGCCAGCACGGCGCGGGCAGTGACGAAATGACGAAGTCCAGCGGCGGTCTGTGCCGTCCTGGTCAGCCAGAGAGGCGCCCCCAGCTCTTCCGTGATGACAGTAGCGAGCTCTTCGCGCCGCCGCGAGTACACCGCGATGATCCTGTCGAGCAGGGCTAGTCGCTCCTCTCTCCCCACGAGCGCAAACGTCTCGAAGGCAGCCTTGGCCGCGCTCACGGCAACATCAACGTCATCCGGCCCACCCATCGCGATCGTGGTGATCGTCTCCTCCGTAGCCGGGTTGACAACATCGAGCGTTTCCGTTGTCAGTGGTGTCACCCACTTCCCGTCGATGTAAAACTGCTTGTCGTTCCGCATGCAACTCGCCTCCTTCTCACGTGGCGCGACCCTGGGTGTGGATTGCTCCCCGTGGACCTCGTCTGATCGTAGAGGTTGGTCGGGTAGGACCTGGCGGGCCGCCCATCTGCGGGCTCAACCTCCATGGCTATGCCGAAGTACCACCGCTAGGGGCAACGCGGTCGACGCGAACGCGAAACGGCGGTCGCCATCCCGCCCCAACCACTCCCTGCGACGTCAGATTCGGCATGCGTCCGGCGGCTGAACCATTAACGCATCCGAGGTTCCTCGACGCCTGGGCAGCGCTGGCCGAGCTGGCCGGACTGGCCGGCGCCGACGTCGAGTCCTATGCCTATGCCCGCGTCGGCTACCACCGAGGTCTCGACGCCCTGCGGGCGGCCGGTTGGCGCGGCTCGGGATACGTGCGATGGCAGCACGACTCGAACCGGGGCTTCCTCCGCTCGGTGGAGGCTCTGCGCCGGGCGGCGGACGCCATCGGCGAGGCTGACGAGGCCGAGCGATGCGGGCTCTTCCTCCAGCAGCTCGACCCGGAGCGCCCGACCAAGCTCGCAGAGGACCGATCATGAGCCCTGGCCCTGCGGGGCAGGGCCAGGCAGCAGGGCAGCGGCGCCTCATTCCCTTCGTCGGCGGCGGCAGGCTCCTGGCGCCTAGGGCATTGACAGACGACAGCGGTTTCCCTACACTCGTCTCAGTCTGATCCAGCGCTGCTCAGCCTCAAATATGTTGCTTCCGACCAATCTCGCGTTGCCCTTTGTACCTCAGGAGGTGCAGGTCACGTGCCTAAACGACAGAAAACACTCGGCGCAATCATTCGGAGGACAGAATATGGGACAGTCTGACTCAGACCTCGTCGCAGGAGCACCCGGGCGGCTCGCAGCGCCAATCGACCGGCGCGAGTTCTTGCGGATGGCAGGTGTAGCCGGGCTCTCGGTCGCCGCAGCCTCCTCGCTTCTCGCAGCCTGCGGCAATACCAGTGGCAGCGGCAAAGGCGGCTCATCGTCATCGAAGACCTTGGTCTACGGTCCGCTTGGCGATGCGAAGAACTTTGACCCGGCCACGAACGGCCTTGACTACAGCGCACCACCCTTCTCGTCCATCTACGAAGGCTTGACCACGTACATCCCCGGAGGTCCGTGGACCGTACACAATCTTCTCGCCGAGAGCGTTGAGCAAAGCACGGACGGACTCGTCTACTCGTTCAAGCTAAAAGAGGGTATGCAGTTCCACGGAGGATACGGCGAGGTGACAGCCGCCGACGTCAAGTACTCGTTCGAACGATCTGCTGGGTTGCAACCGCTCTACCCGAATGCACCCAAGAGCGCCGTCTCCTATTACGCCGGAGACTTTCCTAACCTCGTCGGAGTGACTGTTACCGGGAAGTACACCGGTAAGGTTACTTTCTCTCAACCGTTCATCCCGTTTGAGACGATCACGCTGCCGTTTGCGACGAGCAGCTACATCATCCCGGAGAAGGCAGTCGCAAAGTATGGATCGGCGTGGCCATTGCACCCTATTGGCACCGGCCCTTACGAGGTTGTCTCCTATACTCCGAACTCTGAGATGGTCTTGCACAAGTTCGCCGACTATGGCGGAGCAAATGCAAACCTTGGGACAAGCCACGACTTCGATGAAATCCGCATGGTCCTGACGCCGTTGAACTCCGTTCCGACCGGCGAGGCCCTGACGATCCCACTCCAAAGCGGAGAGGTCGACTTCACCCCTGCGTTGGGCGAGTTGGACTTGAAACGGCTCAAGGGGAACTCCGGTTTCAGCACATACGAGCCAGTAGCGGCACTGAACTACTCATTCCTGTCGCTGGACGTCAAGAACTCCAAGCTGAAAGACGTCCGCGTCCGGGACGCAATTCGCTACGCCCTGGACATAGACGAGATCATTACGGCCGATGGGGTGCCACTCTCGACCAGACAGGATGCTCTCATCTCCCCACAGATGGCAGTCGGGTACTGGTCAGGAGCACCCCACTACGCTCGCGACGTCGCCAAGGCGAAGACACTCCTCGCCCAAGCGGGTGCGAGCTCGCTGTCCATCGAGATCGCTGCGCCGACTATCGCCACGTTGCCCGGTGAACCGAACGAGGTCATGCAGGTTATTCAAGCAAACCTGCAGGAAGCCGGTATCACTGTCAACATCGTCGAGACCCCGCCGAACAGCTATACAGCAACGCCCGGCGCTGGACAGCTGACATGGGGACAGTTCGGCGGAGCACCTGATCCGTACTACCAGTTCGAGTGGTTTACTTGCTCCCAAGTGGGCACCTGGAATTACGCGTCGTGGTGCAACCCGCAATACAGTTCTTTCGAGAAAGAGCTGGGCTCGACCGTCGACACGAGCCGGCGGCAGCAGATTGCAGTGCAAATGCAGGAACTTATGAACCAAGCTGTGCCGTTTGTCTTTATGCACTACGGCGTCAACTTTGCGGCCAGCACGAAGAGTGTGCAGGCTGTCTTCGACGGCAATGGTAACCCAAGCCTTCAGTATTTCCGCGCGGTCTGACACAGAGCCGTGGCTGGCTATCTCGTCCGAAGGTTAGCCCTTGCCGTAGTCGTGCTGGTTGCGATCATCGTTATCTTGGTGGTTCTAGTTCAGCTCGTTCCCGGTGATCCGGCGCGCGTAGTCCTCGGCAACCACGCCACTCCGCAACTCATCGCACAGGTGCGGAAGGACATGGGCCTGAACAAGCCTGTCGTCACCCAGGTCTGGGACTTCTTCTGGGCGGCGATTCACGGGAGCCTCGGCACAGACTTCATCAGCGGGGCGCCGGTCGTCTCGGAGCTGGGCACGCCCCTCGTCAACACCGCGCTCCTCACTCTTTTCAGCGTCCTTTTGGCCTTGGTCTGCGGTATTCCCACCGGCGTCCTGAGCGCGATCCACCCCGGCGGATGGACGGATCGGCTGGTGCGAGTCGCATCGATGCTCCTGTTGAGCACGCCGGTCTACGTCGTCGGGCTGCTCCTGCTGCTGCTGTTCTCTGTTCACTTCCGAGTGCTGCCTGCCCTTGGCGCCGGCTCCCTCTCTGACCCGGCAGGCTATGTCGAGCGGCTGATAATGCCCGGCCTGGCGCTGTCGGTCTACTGGATGGCCTACCTTGCGCGCCTCGTTCGTTCCAGCACCTTGGAAGTTCTCGCGCGCGAGTACGTCCGCACTTCTCGGTCCTACGGCGTGTCCGAGCATGTGATTCGCTACCACGTGGCTTTGAAGAATGCTCTCGTGCCGGTGGTTGCGTTGTTCGGCCTCATGCTGGGATACGTTCTCGCCGGCACGGTTTACGTCGAGACGATCTTCGAGCGGGTAGGGCTCGGCAACCTCGCCGTCTCGGCCGTGGGCAGCCGGGACTGGCCCGTAGTCCGGGGCGCTGTGCTCATCTACTGCACGGCGTTCATCGTGGGCAACCTCGTCGCAGACGTGCTGTACCGGTGGCTGGACCCGCGGATGCGTCTCGAGGCTGCCTCCGAAGGTTTCCTCTAGTGGTGGTCGAGACGAGTCAGCCCCTCCTCGTCGAGGGCGAGGCTCGACCCTTCCGGTCGCGAGCCGTCCGGAAGCTGGCCTGGGCAGTGCTCCGGCAGCCGGCAGCTGCCGTGGCATTCGGCGTGGTGGCCCTCGTGTTCGTCGTTGCGATCTTCGCTCCATGGATCGCGCCTGACAACCCGGACGCCATCAACGTGGCGAACTCGCTGGCTTCTCCGTCTCTCCACCACCTCCTCGGTACCGACACTCTTGGCCGGGACAACTTGTCACGCCTTGTCTACGGATCGCGGGTGGCTCTCGAGATCGCGCTGCCGTCGGTGCTCGGAGCCTTCGCCATCGGCTCGGTGATCGGTCTGGTGGCTGGGTACTTCGGCGGTTGGGCGGATCGGGTCGCTACTGTTTGCTTTGACACGGTGATCTCGTTTCCGGCGGTGATCCTCGGACTTGCGTTGCTGACGCTGCTGGGACCTTCGACCCGCAGTGTGATCCTGGTCGTCGGCCTGTCGCTCGTGCCTTACTACGGACGTTTGACGCGTGCTCAAACCCTGTCCGAGGCCAAGAACGAGTACGTGAAAGCCGAGCGTTCCCTCGGTGCGTCGCGTTGGCGCGTCCTTACGCGGCACATCATGCCCAATGCGCTGGCACCGCTTCTCGTGGTAGTAGCCATGGACATCCCCGGAGCTGTCGCCATCGAGGCAGGGCTCGCCTTTCTCGGACTCGGCGTGCAACCACCTACGCCCGACTGGGGCGTGATGTTGAACGAGGGATTCGTGGTCATCGGCACTTCGCCATGGACGATCGTCGGACCAGTTGCGGCGCTGATCCTCCTGACCACTGCGTTCACGGTTCTCGGCGAGACAGTCCGAGACACGATGGATCCCAGGCACTATCGCACTCGAAGGCGGCGGTTTGCGATCCGTCGTCGAGCAGTGCGATGACCCGGCCCGTGCTAGGCATCGAGGATCTCTCGGTCGCCTATGAGACCGGCTCGTCTCACCGGCTTGCTCTGGACGGCGTAAGCCTCGACCTGAGCGAGTCCGAGATCGTCGGCGTCGTGGGAGAGTCCGGATGCGGCAAGTCCACCCTCGGCCTCGCGATCTTGCAACTTTTGCCTGCCAACGCCGCCATCGTCGGCGGAAGCGTCATCTTGGACGGTCGGGACCTGTGCCGGCTCGGGACCGAGCAGATGCGAGCGGTACGGGGCCAGGAGGTCTCGATGATCTTCCAGGATCCGACGGCGAGCTTGAACCCCCGTCTGCCGATAGGGACCCAGCTGCGGCAGGTCCAGGAGGCGCATCGGGAAGGGAGCCGCCGGGGGGCGGAGTCGTTGAGAGCTCTCGCAATCGACAAGCTCGAGGAAGTCGGGCTGCCGGATCCCGCCCGTGCCTTCGACCGCTATCCATACGAGTTCTCAGGTGGTATGCGGCAGCGAGTGATGATCGCAATGGCGCTGCTGCTCGAGCCCTCGGTCATCATCGCCGACGAGGCGACTTCTGCCCTCGACGTCACTCTCGAAGCACAGATACTGGAGCTGCTCCTTCGCCTTCGGGACCGGCACGGGACGGCAATGATCTATATCTCGCACGATCTCGGCATCGTCTCCCAACTCTGCGACCGCGTGGCAGTGATGTACGCGGGTCGCTTCGTCGAAGAGGTCAGCAGTGGGCAGCTGCTGCGGAGGGTTCGTCACCCCTATTCCCAGGCACTCGAGGCGGCGATCCCAAGGCTGGAGGATCACGGGCGGAGGCTCGCGACCATCGCAGGCGGCGTACCCGAGCTTGCCACGTCCGCTACTTCGTGCACGTTTGCTTCTCGGTGCGTGTGCGTGCGACCAATCTGTGTTGAGGAGCCTCCAGGGATGTACCCGGTCGAGGACGGCAAGGTGAGATGCTTCGTCTACGCCCCCGAGGCCGGCAAGGGTTGGGAAACGCGACCGAGCGTGGACGACTGGCGCTCGTCGGGCACGATCCCTGCCGAGCCGCGGAGACCCCTCGCTACCCAGCCGGATGACGACATGGCGGTGCTGGAGGTTCGGCAGATGTCGGTGCACTTCGCAACCCGCTCGTCGCTACCTGCCCTGCGACCCGCCAGGCACGCCGTACGAGCCGTCGACGGCGTCTCGCTTTCGTTGGGCCGCGGTCGCATCCTTGGCGTCGTGGGGGAATCCGGCTCAGGCAAGACAACCCTTGCTGAAGCGATCGTTAAGCTGCGCTCACCAACGACCGGTTCTCTCTGGTTCGCCGGACAGGACGTGACCAGCCTGTCGACGCGGGACACCCACGCCTACCGTCGCCACGTCCAGATGATCTTCCAAAGCCCTCAGACAAGCTTGTCACCACGAATGAACATCGGGTCAATCGTGTCGGAGCCATATGAAGTTTTCGGGATCCCACGTCGCGACCGGGCCGAAGTCGATGAGCTGCTTGACACTGTGGGCTTGCCGAGCAGCATCAGCCGGATGTACCCGAACCAGGTATCAGGCGGTCAGGCGCGCCGTATAGGCATTGCACGGGCGCTCGTCATCGCTCCAGAGCTGCTCGTGGCCGACGAGCCCACGTCCGGACTTGATGCTTCCTCCGCCGGGGCCATTGTGAACCTCCTCGGCGACCTCCGACGTGCCAATGAGCTCAGCATCGTGATGATCAGCCACAATCTGGCACACGTCTCTGCACTGGTCGACGAAGTGTGCGTCATGTACTTCGGGCAGATCGTTGAACACGGCTTGCTCACAGACGTCATGACCACGCCTGCCCATCCGTACACCAAGGCTCTCCTCGCGCTTGCTGCGGCCGTGGACGGCGAGAGTAAGACCAGGCGGCGGGCACTGCTCGTCCCCGGCGAGATTCCAAGTCCTGACGCTCCCCCGACAGGGTGCAAATTTCATCCGCGATGCGCCTACCGCCAGGACATTTGTCGCGAGCTGGAGCCGACTATCGGCCCTGTGGGAACCGGTTCGCACACCGCCGCGTGCCACTTCGCCCGCGAGGTCCAACTGACAGACATCTCGAACGTGCTCGAGCCATGAGCCGGCGACGCAGTGCGGCGCTGAGCGACAAGTCATCCGGTCTCAGTATGAGACTAACGGTAGGATAGGGGACGAAGATGGAAAATGGAGATGCGCGCCGTGCGAATGAGGCTCTGGTGCTGCGCGCGTTGGCCACGCGCAAGGAGACGACTCGTCAACAGATCATGAGCGACACCGGCCTGAGCAAGGCGACGGTCGCTCGTATCGTTCGGGAGCTCCTCAGCGAGGGCCGAGTCGTCGAGGGACGAGCGATCGTCGGTCCTTCCGGTGGGCGAGCGACCAAGACTCTCCAATTCCGCGGCGTTACCGACCTTGTGTGCGGTATCGACATGGGCGGGACGAACTCGCGTTTCCTGCTGGTGAGCCAACGGGGCCGGCTGGTGTCCAGCTGGCGAAGGGAGAACCCGCCTTCATATTCGGCACGGGCGCTGGCGGATTGGGTTGCCGACCAAGTGATCGATGCCTGCCACGACTCCGAACGCCCCGAGCCGAGCGTTACCGTCATCGGTGTGCCGGGTGTTGTCGGGTCGACGACCGGGCACATCCGCAACTCCCCGAACCTCGCCGCCGTGGAGGGCCGGACCTTCACGGAGCGACTGAGCTGGCGCATGCCCGGCCGCCTGGTCGTGGAGAACGACTCCAACGTGGCGCTCGTCGGCGAGTTGCGCGCCGGCGCTGCCGCAGGGGCGAGAAACGCCGTGATGCTCACAATCGGCACAGGCGTCGGAGCCGGCGTAGCCGTAGACGGTCGCTTGCTGTCGGGCCCCCACGGCGGCGTCGGCGAGTTCGGCATCGTTCCGATCGACCTCGACGGGACGACTCTGGAGGAGGTCATCAGCGGCCCGGCGATCGTGGCGGCGGCCAAAGCGCGCGGCCTGGCAGACACCCGACCAGAGGCGGTGCTCCAAGAGAGCCACGATCTTGGGCAGCTGGAGCTCCAGCGACGCCTCATAGCCGCCATGTTCAGCGTCGCCGTTGCGATTTCGGTCGCCTATGAGCCTTCAGTCATCGTCATCGGCGGCGGGGTGTCGCCTTCGCTTGCAAGCGCACTCCCGGACCTGCAACGACGCTTGGACAAAGCTCTCGAGCCGGCTCCCGCGCTCGTTTTATCGAAGCTCGGAGATCCTGCAGGTGCGCTGGGCGCCATAGCCATCGGCCTCGAGATGTCACATCAGATGATGGGTGCGGCGAACGTTGAGACCGAGGACACTCAACTAAACCTCGATATCGCTGCCATCGCTGCCGAGCTGACAGCCGGTTCGAGCCCTTGATACTCGACACGCTCGTGACGAACGCGAGCATCCTCACAATGGACGAGCGTCAGCCTCGGGCGTCGAGCATCGGCATCTGGAACGGCTATGTGGTCGGCCTCGACGACGAGCTCCTGGGTTTGACAGCGAGACATCACATCGACGCTGGGGGTGCAACCATGACCCCCGGATTCCACGACGCCCACTGCCACACCACGTCGTTCGGCTTGGCTTGCGGTCTTCTCGACCTGACGAGCACCCGGACAGTCGACGGGATCCTCGAGGCTGTCGCCAAAGAGGCGTCCGAGCGAAGTCGAGACGATTGGGTGATCGGAATGGGCTATGGCCGCGGGCTCGCACCGGGTGAGCACCCGCCGGCCGACGAGCTCGATCGTGTCGCAGGCGGCCGACCTGTGTGGCTCACTCACGTTTCCGGCCACATGTGCGTGATCAACCACGCCGCCTTGGCCTTGATCGAGCTCAAGGGCGGCGCACAGCGGGAGACCGACCGGGGCCGGATCCATCTCGACGCCAATGGCCGCCCGACCGGTTTGCTCGAGGAAGCAGCCATGGAGCTCGTCAAGAGCCATCACGGGCCTTCCTCGGTAGCCCAGCTGGCGCGTGCGATAGACCACGCCACTCGCCGGTATGCCACCGAGGGAATCACCAGCTTCACAGACGCCGGCGTGGGTTGTCCGGGGATAGACCACAGCCCGGTTGAGATCGCCGCCTATCAGCGCGCTCGGCAGAGCGGACGACTGCGGGCTCGCGCACAGCTCATGATCCACAGCGAGGTGTTACACAACCTTCCCGGGCACCGGGACGATGCCATCGAACTCGGCCTCGATCTCGGGATCCGCAGCGGTATCGGAGACTCGTGGCTCGAGGTTGGCGCCGTAAAGGTGTGGGTGGACGGTTCAGGCACAGCCGGCACTGCTGCGACAAGTAGCGACGGAGGCGCCGGCATCTTCGACAACGACCCAGCCCTCCTCTCACAAGTCATCACGAGTGCCTGTCGTTCAGGGTGGCAAGTCGCCTGCCATGCAATGGGAGATCGTGCGCTCGATCTGGTGCTGCGAGCCGTCGAGAAGGCACGGGAGGGAGTTCCCGATGCCCTGTTGCCGGAGCCTCGGCGCCGCCACCGGATCGAGCACGGTGGGCTCATTCGGACCGATCAGATCGAGCTGTTGTCTCGCCTGGAAATGGTGGTCGTTCCCCAACCTGTCTTCATCGCCGAGTTCGGTGACACGCTCTCGGACACGCTATGCGGCGGCTCGCGCACCGATGAGTCCTTTCGGGTGCGCAGCTTGCTCGATGCGGGAGTGCCCGTTGCCGGGAGCTCGGACCGGCCAGTGGCACCCGGTTCTCCGCTGCTCGGCATCCAGTCAATGGTCGAGAGGCTCACCGCAAGTGGCAATATCTACGGCCCGAACGAGCGCGTCTCGGCGGAAGTGGCTCTGGCCAGCTACACCCAAGCAGGTGCCTACGCTTGTCACAACGATCATCGACGGGGGAAGTTGTGTCGGCGGCTCGAAGCCGATCTCGTCGTGCTCGGCGACGACCCGACGCGAGTCGAAGCCTCGAAGATCGGAACGATCGAGGTCCTCGCAACCCTCGTCGGGGGTGTCGCCACGCACGACCCGACGGGAATGTTTGGCGACGAGGAGTCCGCACTCCCGCCCACAGCAGGGCGAAGCCGATGATCCGCCAAGCTGTGAGCATGCGCGAGAGCAGGTGGGGTTTCCCGATCATCGACTTCCACTGTCACTTCCCGATCCCGGACGAGTCCCCTTCAGCGTCCAAGGCCGCCTACGTAGAACGGCATGGCGAGCGCAAGCTGCAGATCCTGGAGCAGAACTGGCGCTGGTACCAGGAGCAGTGGTGGTCGGCCTATTCCTTCCCCTTCCCCGAGGACGAGGCGCCGTCAGCCGAGGTACAGGCCCAGCGCTGGGACGACGAGGTCGAGGAAGGGCAACTCGAGGCTGTGGTATTCCTCACAGGCGGGGGCAATGAGACGCTCGCCAGGGCGATAGACGGCCATCCTCGCTTCCTCGGCTTCGCGCATCACGACCCGTTCATGCCCGCTGCCGCCGAGGAGTTGCGGCGGGCCGTGACGGTCGACGGTCTTCGCGGGTACAAGGTGATCGCGCCAGCGCTACGGGGCAGCATCGACGACGAGAGCTTGTTTCCCGTCTGGCAGGCTGCGGAGGACCTCGGCATCCCGGTCCTTGTGCACTTCGGAGTGCTCGACGGCGGTGGAGGTACTGCCGCCCATCGCAACATCAATCCCCTGACGCTTCACGACGTGGCAAAGGCCTTCCCCGACACGCCCTTCATCGTGCCGCACTTTGGCTGTGGCTACCCTGGCGAGCTGCTCCAGCTGAGCTGGGCGTGTCGTAACGTGATGGTCGACACCTCCGGCAACAACGAATGGATTCGCTGGATGCCGTACCCGCTCACACTCGCCGACCTGTTTCGCAAGTTCCTCGAGACGATAGGTCCGGAGCGGATCCTATTCGGCTCGGACTCGGCCCACTTTCCCCGCGGCCTCGTCCGGGCGTACTACGACGAGCAGGTTCGCATCGTTCGCCAGCTCGGACTGTCCGAAGCCGAAAGGCACCTGCTCTTCGCCGGCAACGCCGCAAGGTTGCTGCACGTCGAGGAGTGCTGACGGTGCCCGTTTCCAGACAGAGCCAACTCAGGACGAACGCCCCGGTACTGGGCGATGTTCCGCCGTCTATACCGACGGGGAACCTCTGGGTCTCGCTGCCCGAAATCTCGATGGACGACGGAGCAGTCCTCGCCTTGGGCGTGCTGCACGAGCGCTCCGCCGGGCTGCTTCAGGCGCAGGGTCGAGAACCGGATCGGCGCCTGATCCAACCGATGCTGGCTGTCGGCGGTGAAGTGATACATGTTCGCGACCTGAACTGGACGAGACAGGGGTGCTGGCTGCCTCACTTCGAAGCCAACCTCCGAAGTGGGACGTTAGAAGGCTGGTACTGCGCTCCTATCGACGAGCGGGGCGTAGTTCTTCGTTTGCGGTACCGGCATACTCTCGACGAGGCGAAGTCCATCGAGGTCGGTTGGGAAGGCTGGTGGGAGGCCACGACGTTGGCACACCTTCGCGCTGAGCAAGTCTCCGGGTACCGCGTCGGGCGCAGTGATGCCTGGACGGGCAGCCGAGTGGTCACGGCGACAGCGGGGCTCCCTCTGTTGGCCGTCGCATGGCAGGCCGGTGACGGCGCAGAGCTGCTGCCTGCGAACGCTGAACCGAGGTGGCGGGCCACCAAGGTTGCTGACGTCGAAGTGGGTGAAGAGGTCACCGTCGATTTGTACGTGGGCGTCGGTCCTGAGACTGACGGAGCTGCGACGACAGCGCTTCATCTGCGCCGTCGCGGCTTCGACGCGCTATGGGACAGCACTCTTGCGTGGCTGCTCGACCACACGCTCTCGCTTTCCGGCGACAATCCTGAGTTGCGAGATTGCATCAACAAGCATCTGTTCTTCAACTACTTCTTCGCGCAAGGTGACTGCATCGACACCGGGACGGCGGTGACGGTGACGTCCCGCAGCCCCCGGTACTATGTATGCGGAGCGTTTTGGAGTCGGGACGCCTACTGCTGGACATTCCCGGGGATGCTTCTCACCGACACCAGGCGAGCAAGACAGATGCTGGTTGCCTCGATGCGCCTTTGCGGTCCCCGCCTCGCCGACCACGCCCTGTACATAAACGGGACGTCGCTGTATCCCGGCTTCGAGCTGGACCAGGCTGCCGCACCAGTCATTGCCGTGTGGCGGTACATCGCCTCAACCGGAGACTGGCAGGTACTGGAGGAGCACGACGTGGCAGCCGTCCTGGCAGGGCTGACGACGCGGATCGCTCCGTGGCGACATGCCGAATGGGAGCTCTACGCCACTTTCCTCCTCCCGACGGACGACCCGACAGACTTCCCGTACGTCACGAGTTGCAACGCTCTTCTAGCCGTCTCGCTCGAGGTGCTGGCCCGCCTCGTGCGCCAGGCCCCGGCGCATGGTGTGAACGTCGAGCCGAGCGCGCTCGGCGGACTCGCCGCGGCCGACCTTGAGGCCCTTGCCGATGGGATACGGCAAGCGCTGCGGAAACACCTCGTGGTCGACAGTGAAATTGGCCCAATCTGGGCATGGGGATGTGACGCCGACGGGACGACCGAGCTTCGCGACGAACCGCCATTGAGCCTGCGGCTCCTTCCATATCTGGGTCTCGGCGAAGCTGAAGATCCCGTCCAGGCCGCTACGACAACCTGGCTGCGTACCAAGTACAGGCATCATTACGGCGGACACTTTCCCGGATCGGGATCAGACCACTTCCCATACCCGTCAGGCTTCGACCTGGCGAACCGCCTCCTCGACGGCGACCAGGAAGACGGAGACCCTCTCCGACAGCTAGTGGGCACTCCCATGGATCAGGGTCTCGGGTGTGAGTCCTGGGATCCTGAGACTGGCCAGGTGCGAACTGGCGCGGCCATGGCAAGCATGTCAGGGCTGCTGGCGTGGGCAGCTGCGACGCACCTGAGTGGGCGCCGGCGGCTGGTGGACCACCAGATGTCCTGAGTGCACCTCACCTCGACGGTCCCATGAGCGCACAGCCAACCGGTGAGATACCGTTGGCCCCCTGGGATCGTCGTACGGGGGATTCCTCGTAGAGGAGCGCACGATGATCACCGGCAGCAGCGGATACGGCGGCGTCGAAGGCGGGCACAGCCCCGGGCACGGACGGGGCGCTCGATGCTCTTCCGCGTGGTGTGTGTAGGTGGGCTGATGACGTTGGCCCTGCCGGAGGCGCTGCTGGTGGCCGATCGGCGAGGTGACAGAGCGCAGGCCGAGCACTGGCGCCAGCACGCCGGAGTGCCGCCCGACTCCGCGGGCTGAGTGCAGCGACGAGACAACGCTCCGGCCGGGGGTACTTCATCCCCGGCCGGAGCGATCACGACAAACAGTGCTTATGCGGCTTCCATCACTTCGATCTCGGCGACCTCCAGCTCCATGTCAACCGCCTCGGCGACCGACGGGACCCTGACGATCGCAAGGATCATCACTTGAGAGTGGAAAGCGGTCGTCGGCACCAGCCGCCCTTCGTGGCCAAGCGTCCGATGACGGCGTCTCGGTAGTCGCCGAGTACTCTCCGAGCCGTAGGTCCGCGTCCATCCTTCGGGGATTATTGTGGCCTGCCGTCTCGACGAGGGCCGTCGGTGAGGTTCCGAGTCGGGCCGTATTCCGGCTGAAGAGGTACTGGGGGCTGGGCCTGAGCGCAACCAGCTGGCGGTCCATATAGATACCAAGAGACGGTCCAAACCGCTACTGTGGCAGTGTGGCTTCTCCTCTCTACAAGCCCCGCATCGTGGACGGCCCGCTCGCCGATCTGTTCACTCAGTTACCAGCGCTCCTTGTTGTCGGCCCCCGCGCAGCCGGAAAGACCACGAGCGCCCGGCGCCTCGCCCGCACGGTGATAAAGCTCGACGTCCCGGCCGAGGCTGCCGCTTTTCGCTTCGACGCCGACGCTGCTCTGGCGGCCATGCCGGAGCCCGTCCTCCTCGATGAGTGGCAAGAAGTCCCGGAACTGATGGGAGCGGTGCGACGCGCCGTTGACGAGGACTCCCACCCTGGACGGTTCCTTCTCACCGGAAGCGCCCGGGCGCGCCGGGGAACCGAGGCCTGGTCCGGGATCGGCCGGGTCGTCAACGTGAGAATGTATGGCCTCACCGTGCGCGAGACCGTCGGTCGGACCGATGGGCCAGGGCCGCTCGACCGCCTGGCTACCGCCGATCTGGCGGCGTTCCCCGTCCCAAGTGACGCACCTGACCTGCGCGGCTACGTGGAGCTGGCGTTGGCGGGCGGCTTTCCCGAGCCGGTCTTGCGACTCGCTGGCTCGGCCAGGCGGGCTTGGTTCGACACCTACGTGGACCAACTGGTGACCCGAGACGCCGAAGGGCTTGACGGCGTCCGGGACCCGGTGCTGTTGCGGCGCTACTTCGAGGCGCTGTGCGTCAACACCGCGGGAGTCGTCGACGACAAGACCGTGTACGACGCCGCTGCCATCTCAAGGATGACGGCCGGAGCGTACGAGCGGCTGCTGTCGGACCTGTTCGTCTTCGAGGCCTTGCCGGCGTGGAGCAACAATCGGCTTTCTCGCCTGGTGAAAGCGCCGAAACGCTACTTGGTCGACCCTTCGCTGGTGGCGTCCGCCCTTCGTCTCGACGAGCGCGCCGTACTGCGCGACGGCGATCTGCTCGGGCGGGTCATCGATACGTTCGTCGTGTCCCAGATCCGACCCGAAGCCGAGCTCAGCCCGCTGCGGGCGCGTCTGCACCACCTGCGAGAAAAAGACGGACGCCATGAGATCGATCTTCTAGCGGAGGTGACCGGCGGTGACGTGATCGCCATCGAGATCAAAGCCACCGCCGCGCCCACCGGCAGCGACGCCCGGCATCTGGCCTGGTTGCGAGACCGGCTCGGTCCACGGTTCCTCGCCGGGGCTGTCCTCCACACGGGACCTCGACCGTTCGTCCTCGGCGAGCGCATCTTCGCGTTACCCATCTGCTCGCTCTGGAGCTGAAGGCGATCCCGGCCGGCGTCTTCCACCCTGCTCCTCGACCTCGATCAGTGGGGCCGGCGGCTGATGGATCACCAGGTGTCCTGAGTGCACGTCACCTCGACGGTCCCATGAGCGCACAGCCAACCGGTGAGATACCGTTGGCCCTCTGGGATCGTCGTGTAGGGGATTCCTCGTAGAGGAGCGCGCGATGGGCACCGGCAGCAAGGGATACGACGGCGTCCAAGGCGGGCACAGCCGCCGGGCACGGACGGGGCGCTCGATGCTCTTCCGTGTGGTGTGCGTAGGTGGGCTGATGACGTTGGCCCTGCCGGTGGCGCTGCTGGTGGCAGCCGCCCCGGCGTCGGCTCAGACCGACCCGTATTCGGCCTTGACCTACGCCCAGACCGCCTCCATCGCTGTCGGTAGCGATCCGATGGCGGTGGCCGTCGACGCGACCACCGACACCGTCTACGTCGCCAACAACGGCCTCGGTCCCGATGGCGATACGGTCACGGTGATTGACGGAGCCACTAATCCTAAAACAAGCGCTCGACCCTGACCGCCGATCGCAGGGACTCCAATGCCTCGATCGGCACCTTCCAGGTGGAGCCGGTATGGGTTTGCAGGGCCGCCTGAAGCCACATTTCGGGCGTAGCGGGTCGCAGGGGCAGTATCGGGGGTCGCCAAAGTTGGCTCCTCCGTACGTCGTGTCAGTCTGCCGGAGAGTGTCTGTCCGGGTCGGCTCAGCCTCAGAGGCTGTCGGCGAGCCTGAGGAAGGCTCCAAGCCACGGGCTCCAGGCGAGGATGCGCCAGCGGATCTGTCTGCCGC
>JBOGHW010000054.1:0-34884 GCA_050744865.1 Acidimicrobiales bacterium
CCTCCGAGCGCCGCGAACCGGGACGCCGTCGACGGGCTCACCACGCCGTCGAGCGGGGCGGCCATGAACGGGAGCGGGACCTTGTAGGCCTCGAGCTGCCAGGAGATGTCGACGTCCTCGGGGTCGCGGGTCCGCCTGCTCGGCACGATCGCGATGTCGTCGAAGCCGTAGGCACGGCGTCCAGACTTGAAGATCCCGATCTCGATGTCGGCCACGCCGTTCCTCCCTCGTCGCCTCGAAGTGTACCGGTGGCCTCAGATGCGCGGGCGGGGGCCGGGGCCGGGGTCGAGGACGATCTCGAGGAGGTCGGCGATCATGCGAGCGGTCGCGCCCCAGACGACCTCACCCTCGACGCGAAAGACGTACATGGTGAACGCGGGCCCCCCGGGGTGGGCCCACACTTCGCACCTGCAGTGGGTAGCCAGGTCCGCCAGGGAGGCGTCGAAGACCCGGGCGACTTCCGTCGGGCTCGCGGCGAGACGCGGGCGGGCGTCGAGCACAGCCACGACAGGGGTGATCGGATCTCCCGAGGAGAACGCGCGGGCAGGGGGAAGGAAGCCCACGACGCGTACTCCGGCAGAGTCGAGCCCGACCTCCTCTGTGGCCTCGCGCAGCGCTGCGGCGAGGGCACCCTCACCAGCCTCGATGCGTCCCCCTGGGAAGCTCACCTGACCGCTGTGCGAGCGCAGGAGCTCGGAACGCCTGGTCAGCACGACCCGGGTCTCCGCACGCTCCTCGAATAGCGCCACCAGCACCGCGGACGCGCTCTCGCGTTGCCCGAGATCGCCGAGCTCGGGGCGATCGGGGCCACCGAGATCGCTGCGCTCGGGCGAGGAGGGCTGGAGGACGCGCGCGAGCGAGGTCTCGACGTCGGAGAGCGAGATGTGGTGCCGCGGAGCCCACGGCGGTGGTCCGGCGTCTTCGACGAGCGCCGGGCGCGGGAGAGAGCCGGGCAGGCTCAGCTCACATCATCCCGCCCATGCCGCCCATGCCGCCCATTCCTCCGCCGCCGCCTGCGGGCATCGGCTGCTTCTTCTCGGGCTTGTCCGTGACGACCGCCTCGGTCGTGAGCAGCAGGCTCGCGATAGACGCGGCGTTCTGCAGCGCAGAGCGGGTGACCTTCGCCGGGTCCACGATCCCCGCCTTCACTAGGTCGACGACCTCTCCGGTGAGGGCGTTCAGCCCCATGGAGCCTTTCGCTGCGCTCACTTCGCGCACGCAGACGGCGCCTTCGAAGCCCGCATTCTGGGCGATCCAGCGGAGGGGCGCCTCCAGAGCCTTGGACACGATCTGCGCACCCGTCGCCTCGTCGCCTTCGAGCTTCGCGGCCACAGCGTCCACCGCGGCGCGGCTGCGAACGAGCGCACTGCCGCCACCCGCGACGATGCCCTCCTCGACGGCTGCGCGCGTAGCGGAGAGAGCGTCTTCGATCCGGTGCTTCTTCTCCTTCAGCTCTACCTCGGTCGCGGCTCCGACCTTGACGATGGCTACGCCACCGGCGAGCTTCGCAAGCCGCTCCTGGAGCTTCTCACGGTCCCAGTCCGAGTCGGTCTCCTCGATCTCGCGCTTGATCTGGGCGATACGGCCCTTGACTTCGGCCTCCTCGCCGGCTCCGTCGACGATCGTCGTGTCGTCCTTGGTGACGATGACCCGGCGGGCCTTGCCCAGCTGGTCCAGCGTGGTGTTCTCGAGCTTCAGGCCGACCTCCTCGGAGACGACCGTGGCGCCAGTGAGAACGGCGATGTCACCGAGCATGGCCTTGCGGCGCTCGCCGAAGCCCGGAGCCTTCGCCGCCACCGACTGGAACAGGCCGCGGATCCTGTTGACGACCAGCGTCGCCAGGGCCTCGCCATCGACGTCCTCGGCGACGACGAGCAAGGGGCGGCTGGTCTGCATGACCTTCTCCAGCACCGGCACGAGGTCGTGGACCGAGGACACCTTCGAGTTGACGATGAGGATGTAAGCGTCGTCGAGGATCGCTTCTTGGCGCTCCTGGTCCGTCACGAAGTACGGGGACAGGTAACCCTTGTCGAACTGCATGCCTTCGGTGAACTCGAGCTCGAGCCCGAAGGTGTTCGACTCCTCGACGGTGACAGTGCCGTCCTTGCCGACCTTGTCGATTGCATCAGCCAGGACCTCGCCGATCGAGGCGTCTGCAGCCGAGTTGGCCGCCACTTGGGCGATCTCTTGGCGACCCTCGATGTCCTTGGCCTGGGAGGCGATGGAGTCGACGGCCGCAGCGACAGCCGCCTCGATGCCCTTCTTGAGCGACATCGGGTTGGCGCCGGCCGCCACGTTGCGCAGGCCTTCGCGCACCAGGGCCTGGGCGAGCACCGTCGCCGTCGTCGTCCCGTCACCGGCAACGTCGTTGGTCTTGGTTGCCACCTCCTTGACGAGTTGGGCACCCATGTTCTCGAACGGGTCTTCGAGCTCGACTTCCTTGGCGATGGTGACACCGTCGTTGGTGATCGTCGGGCCGCCGAACTTCTTGGCGAGCACGACGTTGCGGCCCTTCGGGCCCAACGTCACCTTCACCGCGTCTGCCAGCTTGTTCACACCCGACTCGAGCCGGCGGCGCGCCGACTCGTCGAATACGAGCATCTTGGACATCAGTTGGCTACCTTGGCCAGGACGTCGCGGCTCGACAGGATGAGGAGGTCCTCGCCCTCGATCGTGATCTCGGTGCCGCCGTACTTCGAATAGACGACCTTGTCGCCGACGCTCACGTCGAGCGGGATGATCTCGCCGGTGTTGTCGGCCCGGCGGCCGGGTCCGACAGCCAGGACCTCGCCCTGCTGGGGCTTCTCCTTGGCGGTGTCGGGGATCACGAGACCGGATGCCGTGGTCTCCTCGGACTCGCTAGGCCGAACGACGATGCGGTCGTCCAGTGGCTGAAGATTCATTGTCTCAGGGCCTCCTACTGGCTCCGTTAGCACTCTCACTACTTGAGTGCCAACGATAGCACGATGCGTTGGCAAAGTCAGCCTGAGAGTGCCAGACCGTCTCTGGGGGCTCCGAACAGCCGGTCGGTGACGTTGTCGGCTCTTGTCAACCAAAGGTTGACAAGCATTAGGTGTCAACCTAAAGTTGACACATGACCCCAGCACCAACGCTCGAGCAGCTGATTGCCTCCACCAAGGCCGACGTCAACAGCAACGATCCCTTGGAGCTGCTGGCCGAGGCTTCCCGGACCGGCGGCGAGATGGAGGACATCGCCGACGCGCTAGTCGGCCACTTCGTCGACGAGTGCCGCCGGGCGGGCCACACCTGGTCGGAGATAAGCAGTGCACTGGGCGTCAGCAAGCAGGCGGTGCACAAGCGTTACTCGGCGGGGGCACCGAGCTTCGAACGATTCACCGAACGCGCCCGCATGGTCCTGCGCTCGGCCGTTGACGTCGCCCGCCAACTCGGCCACGGCTACGTCGGGACCGAACATCTCTTGCTGGCCTTGTTCGGGCCGCCCGAGGGGATTTCGGCCAAGGTCCTCGCCGAGGCAGGCCTGACGAGGGCCCAGTGCGAGGAGGCCCTGAAGGTCGCCTTGACGGCGGCGGCGCCAGGCGCCGGAGTGGGAGGAGGAGCAGAACCAGGAACCGCGACGCGACCGCGGCCGGCACCGGATGAGTCGATTCCCTGGACGCCCCGCGCTGCCGACGTTCTCCGGGCTGCCGTGGCCGAAGCGCTCGCCATGGGGCACAACTACATCGGGACAGAGCACATGCTGCTGGGTCTGTTCCGGGTGCGTCACGGCCTCGCCCTCGAGGTGCTCCAGTCGCTCGGAGCCGACGAGGCCGCCATCCGACTTCGCGTCCAGGAACACTTGGTCGCCTTCCAGAAGGCCAGGGGGCAAAGCACGGCGGAGCAAGCCGGGTCATGATTGCCGCATGACGATTGTCAAGGTCAACGCGATTCAAGTGAGGGAGGGGTCGGGGGAGGAACTGGGCAGGCGTTTCGCCGGGAGAGCAGGCGCTGTCGACGGTGCAGACGGGTTCGAAGGCTTCGAGCTGTGGCGACCGACCGATGACCGGCTCACGTGGTTGGTGGTGACGAGATGGCGTGACGAAGCGGCCTTCGAGGCCTGGGTGGGCTCGCCGGCCTTCGCCCACGGCCATCGGGGCGCCAACGCCCCGGCGGGAGACCAGCCCCTGGCCACCCATAGCGAGCTGTGGTCGTACGAGCCGGTCGACTTCGCCGCCACCTGAACCGCCTCCAGCCCAGGTGGGCCACCTCACGCGCCGATTCACCCCGAGAAGCGTACGTCCGGCAGCCACCTCGCCCGGCGACCACTGAGTGCGGGGAGCAGCGCCCTAGGCCGTCAACGCCATCCCCGGCTCGGCTCCCGTCCCCCATCCACTCGCCCCGTGCTCACGCAGGCGGAATAGCGCCGCGGCACCGATCATGGCGGCGTTGTCCGTGCACATGGCGCGGCTCGGCAGATGAACGCGCAACCCGCGCTCGGCGCCCGCCGTCGTGGCTGCCTGTCGCAGCCTCGAATTGGCTGCCACACCGCCGCCGAGGCAGACGGCCTTGGCGCCGGTTGACTCGGCTGCGGCCATCGTCTTGCCTACGAGCACGTCGACGACCGACTGCTGGAACGACGCTGCCACGTCCTCGGTCGAGGCACCCGGGTGCGCATCCACGTAGTTGATCACTGCCGTCTTCAGGCCTGAGAACGAGAAGTCGAAGGCACCCGCCACTCGGGCCCGCGGGAACCGCACCGCCTCCGGGTCTCCGCCACTAGCGACGCGGTCGATCGCCGGGCCTCCGGGATAGCCGAGGTCGAGATAGCGGGCGACCTTGTCGAAGGCTTCGCCTGCGGCGTCGTCCATCGTGCGGCCGAGCAAGGTATAGCTGCCCGGCGCCAACATCTTGACGAGCAGGGTATGGCCGCCTGACACGAGCAGCACCACTACTGGCATCTCGATGCCAGGATCGTCCAGCAGCGAGGCGTACAGGTGCCCCTCCAGGTGGTTGACACCGACGAACGGCACCTGCCACGCCATGGCGAGGGACTTCGCCATGCTGACGCCGACCAGCAGCGACCCCACCAGACCTGGGCCGATCGTGGCCGCCACGGCGCCAACTGCAGGGCAGTCAGGGTCACCCGGCAAAGGCTGCCCGCGGTTGTCAAGACCCGCCTGCGACAACGCTTCCGTGACGATTGGGACGATGAACTCGACGTGGGCACGGCTCGCCAGCTCAGGTACGACACCGCCGTAACGGGCGTGAAGGTCGGCCTGGCTCGAGACCACCGAGGAGGCCACGGTGAGGTCCCCGTCGACCACCGACGCCGCCGTCTCGTCACACGACGTCTCGACGGCGAGGACTCGTGTCGCCACGTCGCCATCGAGCCGAGGGACAGGTGCAACCCCTGCTGCGATCGGCCCGCCGCTCACTGGCCCCCCTCCGCCTCGTCCTCGGAGACCACCCGGCGGGCAATGGCGTCGAGCCTGGCGCGCATGGCCTCGCTCTGCAAGCCGTGCGCCCACATCACGATGGCGTCTTCGTTGACCTCGGAGTAGTAGTTCTTCCGGATGCCCGCCGGCACGAAACCGAACTCGTGATAGAGCTCCTGCGCAGTCCTGTTGGTCATGCGAACCTCCAGGGTCATGCCGTCGGCACCGCGCTCGAGGGCGGCACGCGCCAGCGTCAGCAGGAGGCGGCGCCCAATCCCCTTGTGCTGCCAGGACGGGTCGACTCCGATGGTGGTCACGTGACCCTCGCCGGCGGCGACCATCAAGCCGGCATACGCCACAACCTCGCCCCCCACCGTGGCCACGTGGTAGGACCGCGTGGAGGGCAATGCCAGCTCGGACAGGTACAGGCTGAGCGACCACGGGCTCGGGAAGACCTGTTGCTCGATCGCCACCACGGCCTTCAAGTGGCGACGCTTCATCGGCACGATCTCCAAGCCTGACTGCAGTGAGCCCGGCGCCCCCTTCTTGCGGAGAGCGGTGAAGTGGAAGCCCACTACTGCGGCCCCTGTTCCGCCGGCGGGCGCGTCTCGACATCGCCCGACGGCTGCCCGGGGGCACCGATTCGGAGGGTAGGCGACCCGCCAGCCCGCCCGGAGTCGTGGCGGGTCGACCACTTGATGCGGACGTCGGCGTCGCGAAGGTAGACGGGCGCGATCTCAGCGGGTGCCTTCGCCTTCCCCGCAACCAGGTCTTGCAGCCCCCGCACCGCAAGCGACGATACCGGCGCGCTCGCCATCTCGGGTCCCGCAACGACCAGGTCGGGTGCGCCCGCCCGGAGCACCTCGGCGTACCGTAGTGCCCCGTCGCCTGCCAGCAGCACGGGTTTCGCACCGTAGTGCTGTCGGACCGACGACAGTAAATCGTCCGGCTTGCCGCGGAAGACGGCCGGTTGGCCGCCGAGTGAGGCGGCCGGCAAGCGCCAAGCCACTTCGCCCCGCCGCAAGTCGACGACGGCGACAGCCGACCCTGTCCCGCCTGAGGCGGCATGCGCCAGCACTTCCAGGCTCGTCATCCCCACGAGGGGGATGCCGAGACCCAAGCCGTAACCCTTAGCTGCGGCGACGCCTACGCGTATGCCGGTGAACAGACCGGGACCGATGTCGACAGCCACGCCGTCAAGATCGCCGAGCGTGAGCCCGCTCATGTCGAGCACCGAAGCCACCATCAAGTGCAGCCGCTCGGCATGGCCGCGCCCGGCCCGGCAGCTGGCTGCAGCCAGCACGGCGGTGCCTTCGACGGCAGTCCTCTCGGCGGCAGTCCTTCCGGCGGCAGTCCTTTCGGCGAAAGGGCATTCGGCCACGGCGACCGCGACATCGCCAGTGGCCGTCTCGATGGCGAGGAGCCGCCTGCCGGCGATGCTCTGCGGGGTAGCCATCACGTACCGCACGGATTGCCGGCAACTGCTGCGGCCAGCTGTTCCGATCGGCCGGCCCAAGCCGGCGCCGGATCGAAGGTCAGCTCGCGGCACTCGACTGAAGCACCCGCCCCGAAGAGCACTTGGAGAGCACCTTCGCCGAACACTCCCTCGGCTGCCTCCCCCCACTCGGCGACCAGCACGGCGCCGCCCTCGAGGTCCTCCTCGAGGGCCAGGTCGCGTATCTCGTCGACGCGCTCGAGGCGCCACATGTCCACATGGACGAGATCGAGCCTGCCCGGGTAGCAGTGGCAAAGCGTGAACGTCGGGCTCGTGACCTCACCCTCGTAGCCGAGACCCTCTGCCATGCCCTTCACGAACGTCGTCTTGCCTGCCCCGAGGCCGCCCACGAGCAACACGACGTCTCCGCCGCCTAGCACTGAGGCGAGGCGGCGCCCGACGGCCCGCGTTTGTTCCTCACTCGAGGTGAGAACTCGGATCATGCAACGTCGCCCGATAAGGCGCGCTTGGCCCGGACGAAGTCCGCTCGCATCTCGGCTAGCACCGCACCGCCGCCGCGCAGTGCCGCCGCCGGGTGGTAAGTCGGGATGAGCTCGGCGCCGGCGAACGAGTACGACCTGCCCCGCAACCGCGTGACACCCTCGCTGGTGGCAAGCAGTGCCCGGGTGGCGAAGTTGCCGAGCGTGACGATGACCCTCGGTTGCACGAGCTCGACTTGGGAATCGAGGAAGTGCCGACACGTCTCCACCTCGGTCGGAAGCGGATCGCGGTTGCCGGGCGGGCGGCACTTCACGACGTTGCAGACGTAGCACTGCGTCCTGTCGCGTGCCATCTCCTCGAGCAGCAGCCTGTCGAGCAGCTTGCCCGAGCGTCCCACGAATGGCTCGCCGGCGGCGTCCTCGTCGCGGCCCGGCGCCTCCCCCACGAACATCAAGTCCGAAGCCGGATCGCCGCGCGAGAACACGACGTTCGTACGCCCTGCGGCGAGCGGGCAAGCCGTGCAGCTCATCGCTTGGGCTTGGACGTTCCTGAGGCTCGACATTCGGGCCGCATGCTATCGCCGCGCTACCCGCTGGCTGGGCCGGGAGCGACCTTGTACCGCCGCGGCACTCGCGGCCCGATTCTCGTGAGGACCTCGTAGTTGACCGTGTCGAGGTTGCCCGCCCAGTCGTCGGCGGTGATGCTCTCGGCGCCCTGGCGACCGATCAGCACGACCTCGTCTCCTTTGGCTACCGCCCGGTCCGCTCCGCAGTCCACGACGACCTGGTCCATCGTCACAGTCCCGGCCAAGCGCCGGCGTGAACCGTTCACCAGCACCTCTCCGCCGCCTGAGAAGTAGGCCCGCGGGATGCCGTCGGCGTACCCGAGGGGCACCGTCGCCACCGTCGCTCGAGCCGGCAGCGGGGCCAGCAAGCCGTAGCTCAGGCGCTCGCCCGCCTCCAGCTCTCGTACCAAGCCCACCTGCGAGATCCAGCTAAGCGCCGGTCGGAGGCCCTCGGGGAAGCCGGCAGCAGTGGCCGCGGCTGCAACGAGCGGGGCAAGAGCGGGGCTCGGCGAGCACCCATAGATGCCGATGCCGCACCGGACCACGTCGAGGCGGCTCTCCGGCCAGGCAATTGCACCGGCAGTGTTCGCCGCATGCAGCCGCCGCGGCCGACTGAGCCCGGCCGCTGCCACACCAGACAGGGCAGCGGCAAAGCGCCGCAGCTGCTCGCCGGTGAAGTCGCTCTCCGGCTCGTCGGCGACGGCCAGGTGGGTCCAAAGGCCGTCCAGGGCGAGCTCGGGCGCACCCGCCATGGCCTGCAGGAAGCCGACCAGGCGGGCGGGGTCGGCACCGACTCTGTGCATGCCGGTGTCGATTTTGACCTCGACAGGGACCGGGCCCGGCGTGGCGGCAGCGGCGGCGGTCCTTCGAACGACCTCGAGCCCTTCAGGGGTGTAGAGGGTGGGGACCAGGCGGTGGTGGAGCATCTCGGCCATGGAGCCCGCCACCGGTTCGGCCAGAACGAGGACAGGGGCGTCGATCCCCGCCTCGCGCAGCTCGACCCCCTCCTCCTCGATCGCCACGGCCAAGCTGGTCGCCCCGCCCGCCAAAGCCGCGCCCGCCACCTCCACGGCGCCATGGCCGTATGCGTCAGCCTTCACGACGGCACAGAGCTCGGCTGGTGCGGCGATGGCGGCCAAGACCCGGGCGTTGTGCTCGATGGCACTGAGGTCGATCTCCACCCAGCTCGGCCTGTGGCGGCCCTCAGCCATCTCTCGTCCCCGGGACACGGACCTGGTCCGCTGAGCGCGTGGCCGCCAAGCCCGACAGCGCGTCCGCCACCAGCAACGGCAGGTCCTCGGCCAAGAGGCCCTCGCAGTGGCCGAGGTCCGACGCCAGGCCGAGCACCTGGGCGCCGAGGGCCGCCGCCGTCAAAGCAGGCAAGCCCCTGGCAAGAAACGCACCGATGATCCCCGACAGCACGTCACCCGATCCCGCCGTAGCCAGGTTGGATGAGCCTGAAGTGACCAGGAGGACCTTCCCACCCTGGTCGGCGACGACGGTCGTGGCTCCCTTCAGCAGCACGACACACCCGACCTCGGCGGCCAGCGCCCTGACGGCGCCGATCCTGTCGTCGCCGGGCGCCGAGCCGGCCATGCGGGCGAACTCTGCATCATGGGGGGTGAGCACGACGTCGGGGCGCCGGCGGCGCCCGATGATGGCGGCAGCGCTGCCGGCCCTGCCAAGGCAACTCAGCCCGTCGGCATCGACCACGGTGGGGACCGTGGCCGCTGATACGAGCCGGGGCACCGAGCCCAGGGCACCGGGGCCGAGCCCGAGCCCGGGGCCGACGACTAGGGCCTTGCAGCGGGCAGACGCCTCGAGCGCCAGGCCGTCCCAAGCCTCGTCTCCTGCCTCCCCGAGCGGCACCGCGACGGCGGCGCCGGCCGGCAGGCGGTCGAGCCGGGCCCCCGGCACACCGAGGCGGACCATCCCTGCACCGGCCCTGGCGGCGGCGAGGCTGGCGTAGCGCGCCGCCCCGAGCATGCCGGGCGAGCCGGCCACGACCATCACCGCTGTCATCCACTTGTGGTCGTGCAGGCCACGTCCCGGCAGCTCGGCCGCCACGTCGTCGTCGGTGACGAGCAAGATGCGCGTGGCAGAGTCCGGCACCGGCAGCCCGATCCTGCGCACAACCACGATGCCTGTGCGCAGCGGGCCGTCGTTGAGGAGAAGGCCCGGCTTCAGAGCTCCGAACGTCACTGTGCGATCGGCGCGCACAGAACGGGCACCGGCCAGGCCGGTGTCGGCGTTCAGGCCGGTCGGCACGTCGACGGCCAGCACTGGCGCTGCGACCTGCGGCGCCTCGTAGTCACCCCTGAAACCGGTGCCGTAGGCGGCATCGACGACGAGGTCGAGTTGCTCGCCCGGCCGCTGAGCGGGCGGGCTGCCCGGCGCCGCCACCGTGACGCCGGCGCCGCGGCGGGCCAGGAGCCGGGCGGCTACTCGCCCGTCGTCACCATTGTGGCCCTTGCCTGCCACTATCAGGACGCGAGCACCGTAAGGGCCGCCCCGCGACGCCAGCATGGCGACGGCCTCGCCGGCGACTGCCGACCCGGCACGAGCGACGAGCTGAGTCAGCGGCGTCGAAGCCTGCGCTTGTTCGTCGACGGCCCGCATCTCGGCCACTGTCAACACCGGTTTCATTGGCTGGCAGCGCCGAGGCGTCTCAATCTGCCACGACCACGGCAGTGGCGAGCGTCTCGGTGTGGGACAGCGACACGTGCCAGCCGCGGACACCGAGATGCTTGGCGCGCTCGTAGGCGCGGCCGGAGACGGCCAGGACAGGTGCACCGCTCGCCTCGGCGAGGACTTCGATGTCAGCGAAGTCGACCCCGCCGATGCCGGTGGAGAGCGCTTTCATCGCAGCCTCCTTCGCCGCAAAACGCGCAGCCAGCGACGGCACCGGGTCGCTCCGTCCCTCCACGAGGCGGCGCTCGGCGGCCGAGAAGATCCGGCTGGCCATCAAGGGCCTGCGCGCCAGTACAGCCCTGAACCTGTCGATCTCGACGGCGTCTATCCCGATGCCGAGCACCCCGCTCACTCGACGGTGACGACCTTGGCAAGGTTGCGCGGCCTGTCGACGTCGTTGCCCCGCGACCTTGCGATCGAGTAAGCCAGCACCTGCATCGGGACGACGAGCACGGCCGCCGCCAGCATGTCGTCGGTGTGGGGTACTGCGAGCACGATGTCGGCCAGCGCCGCCACGTCGTCGTCGCCGTCGTCGCACAGGGCCACGACCGTGGCGCCGCGCGCCCTCACCTCCTCGACGTTGGACAGGAGCTTGTGGAACAGCTCTCCCCTATTCGCCACGACGACAGCGACGGCGTCGCGGTCGATAAGGGAGATGGGACCGTGCTTCATCTCGCCCGCCGCGTAGCCCTCGGCGCGGACGTAGGCAAGCTCCTTCAGCTTGAGAGCACCCTCGAGCGCGATTGGGTACCCGAGGGTGCGGCCGAGGAAGAAGACGTCCTCGACATCGGCGAGGCGTTCGGCGGTAGCCCGATACTCTTCGAAACGCCCCACCGCCTCTCCCACCAGCCTCGGCAACCCCCTGATGCCGTCGGCAATACGGGCGGCTGCCGACTCGTCGAGCGCTGAACGCAGGCGGGCCAGGTGCAGGGCGAAGACCTGCAAGAGCACTATCTGTGCTGTGTGGCACTTGGTCGAGGCGACGCCTACCTCGGGACCCGCCCGGGTGTAGAGAACTCCGTCGGCAGCCCGGGCCATCAACGAGTCGACCACGTTCGTCACCACCAGCGTCCGGGCGCCCCGGCTCTTGGCCTCGCGCAGCGCGTGGAACGTGTCCACGGTCTCGCCGGACTGGCTGATCGCCACGACGAGCGTGGAGGCGTCGAGAACCGGGTCGGCATAGCGGAACTCGCTGGATATCTCGACCGTGCAGGCAATCTTCGCCCAAGACTCGATGGCCGCCCTCCCGACAAGCCCGGCGTGGTAGCTGGAACCGCAGGCGACGATCACCACCCTGTTGATGGCAGCCAGGTCACTCGCGGTCAGGACCAGCTCTTCCAGCTCCGTGGTGCCTTCGGGCAGGATGCGGCCCATGATGGTGTCGGCGAGCGCCCGGGGTTGCTCGTGTATCTCCTTGGACATGAAGTCCTCATAGCCGTCGCGGCGGGCGGCCCGGACGCCCCAGGTGACATGGAGAGCTGCCGGCTGCACCGGCTGGCCATCGCCGGTGACGACCCTGATGCTCCCCGGGCGGACTTCGGCTACCTGGTCATCCTCGACGGCATAGAGGTCGCGGCTCGTGTCCAGCAGGGCTGCGATGTCCGAGCCGACAAGGCCGATCGTGGCTGTCTTGCCGACGATGAGCGGCGAGGTGCGCCGCGTGGCCACGATGATGCCGGGCTCGTCGGCCGACACGAAGGCCAGTGCGTAGTCGCCCCGCAAGCCAGGCGCGCATCGCTGGACGGCCTCGAACAAGGTCGCACCTGACCTGAGCTCGGCTTCGACAAGGTGAGCGACGACTTCGCTGTCGGTGGCAGAGGTCCGCACGTGCCCCTCGGCATCGAGCTTGGCGGCCAGCTCCCTATGGTTCTCGATGATTCCGTTGTGCACGACGGCCACCCGACAGGTGCAGTCGAGGTGCGGATGGGCGTTGTCCTCGGTCGGGGCGCCGTGAGTGGCCCAGCGGGTATGGCCGATACCGGACTTGGCGGGCGGGGCCGACGGGACGAGCCGCTCCAGAGCCGGAATTGACTCGGCTCGAACGGCTGCTCGCCGGCGCCACAGCTCGACGTCTTCGCCTTCGCCGACCTCGGGAACGAGGACTACACCGGCCGAGTCGTATCCCCTGTACTCGAGAAGAGCCAGCCCGTCGAGCACGAGCCTGAGCGGATCTTCAGATCCCGTCACCCCGATGATGCCGCACATGGACATAATCTACCTGGGGACCAGCCCAGCTCCCGGGCGACCAGCTCGGCAGGGCGTTAGGCCAGCTCCCGGGCGATGACCTCGGCGAGGCGCCGCACCAGAGCGTCGACCTCCCCGGCCGTCGGCCCCTCGACCATCACCCGGACAGCCGGCTCGGTGCCGCTCGGCCGGAGCACGACCCGGCCCGAGGCGCCGAGCTGCTCTGAGACGAGCTTCACCTCGGCCCACACCGCGCCGGCACCGGCCAGGCGCTCGCGATCGGCGACCGGGACGCTCAGCATGACCTGCGGCACCCGCTGCATGGAGCGGCCGGCGAGGTCGGCGAGCGGCACCCCCGCCCGGGCGAGCAGGTCGAGGAGCTGAAGGGCCGTCAGAACGCCGTCGCCGGTAGCCGCGTGCTGGCGGAAGATGAGATGGCCGGACTGCTCGCCACCCAGCACGTAACCGCTTGTCTCCATCGCGTCTGCCACGTGCCGGTCCCCCACCGGGGTCTCGACGAGGTCTATGCCTTGCTCGCTCAGCGCCAGGCGCAGGCCGAGGTTGGAGAGCAACGTCGCCACGACTCCGCCGCCTGCCAGTTCGCCGCGAGAGTTCAAATCGGCGGCGAACATCGCTATCAGCTGGTCGCCGTCGACGACAGAGCCGACATTGTCAACGGCCAGCATCCGGTCGGCGTCGCCGTCGAAGGCGATCCCGACGCCGGCCCCCGAGGCCAGCACGGCCGCTTGCAAGCGCGCTATGTGAGTCGATCCGCATCCGTCGTTGATGTTGGCACCATCCGGTACCGCGCTCACGATCTCGCAGTCGACACCCAGCCGCGCCAAGACACCGGGGGCCACGACGCTGGCCGAGCCGTTGGCGCAGTCGACGACGACTCTGCCCTGGTATCTGGTCGTCCCGCCTCCGATGGCCACCAGGCGATCGGCGTAGGCTGCAAGCCCGAAGGTGTCGGCGGCGATTGTCCCGACCCCGGTGCCGACGGTGGCATCGTCGTGGGCCGGCATCGGCTGCAGCGCGGCGGAGCCCAGGTCGTCCTGGATAGCTGCCTCGTCTTCAAGGGAAAGCTTGCTGCCACCCCTTGCGAACAGCTTGATCCCATTGTCGCCAAAAGGGTTGTGGGAGGCAGACACCATGGCGGCCGGCACGCCCCTCTCGCCGGCCAACCAAGCCAAGCCAGGCGTCGGGATAACCCCGCAATCGAGGACGTCACGACCCTCGGCCGCCAAACCGGCGGCAAAGGCCGCCAGCAGCATGGGACCAGACCGACGGGTGTCACGGCCGACGAGCCAGGGAGAGCCCGGCAGATGGAGGGCGGCCACCCGCCCGAGAGCCAGAGCAAGCTCAGGTGTGATCTCGGAGTTGGCCACGCCGCGGATCCCGTCGGTGCCAAAACGCAGCACCACCGACTCCTAGCGCTTCGAGTACTGCGGGGCTTTCCGCGCCTTCTTGAGGCCGTACTTCTTGCTCTCCTTCTTGCGAGCGTCGCGGGTCAGCATCCCGGCCTTCTTCAGTGTCCCGCGGACCTCAGGGTCGAGCTCGATGAGAGCCCGTGCGATGCCGAGACGGAGAGCACCGGCTTGGCCGGACAACCCACCGCCGTCGATGGTGGCGTCGACGTCGTAGTCTGCCGCCTTGTTCGTCAGGCGAAGCGGCTCAGAGGCCAGCATCCGCGCCGTCGCGTTCGGGAAGTAGCTCTCGAAGCTCCGCTTGTTGATGGTGATCTCGCCCTGACCGGGGCGGAAGCGCACTCGCGCCACGGCCTCCTTACGGCGACCGGTCGACTGGACCAGCGGCTTCGGCATCAGCAGGTGAACCTTTCCTTCCAGGAGCTAGCAGTGGTGGCTAAGAGGCCCGGCGGGCACTCGCCGGGAGGGGCAAGTCGCGGGGCATCTGAGCTGCGTGTGGATGTGAAGGTCCGGAGTAGACCTTGAGCTTGGTCAGCATCTTGCGGCCGAGGCTCCCCTTGGGGAGCATTCCGCGGACAGCAGACCGAACGAGCTCGTCTGGCTTGCTCGAGAGCAGCTCGGCGTAGCTCGTGGCGCGCAGGCCGCCCGGAAAGCCGCTGTGCTTGTAGGCGAAGCTCTGCTCTGCCTTGTTGGCGGTGAGAACGACCTTGGAGGAGTTGACCACGATGACGTGGTCGCCGGTGTCGAGGTGGGGTGCGAAGTTGGGCTGGTGCTTGCCGCGCAGTATGCGGGCTACCTCCGTCGCCAGGCGCCCGAGGACGACGTCCTCGGCGTCCACGACGTACCAGACGCGCTCTATCTCACTCGGCTTTGTGGAGTACGTACGCACCAATCGTCCTAGTCACTAGAAAAGACCGGGTCGTGACGCCCAGGGGCGGTCGGCACGAGGCACCGGAGAGCGCGCAACACCATCCGCTGCACGCGGTGCCTCAAGAATAGGCCAGGACGGTGCCGAGGGCAACCGCAGGTTCCGGAGCGGCCAGACATCACCCGTTACTTGCCACCGGCCCGACGTGCATCGCCACACAAGGCGCTCGTGGCTAAAGATCCCCACTCAGAAGTGCCGAGTACTGCTGCGGCTCGCCGAGCGAGGTCGGCGTCGTGCCCCTGCGGACGAACTCGCGGCCGGCGGGCCACAACGTCACGAACTGGTCCCCCGTAGCGTCCTCGTAGCGGATGAAGGTCACCTCGGCCACGTCGACCCAGAAGAGGTGAAACGCTCCAGGGACCGGGTCCCAGCCCGCCTGGTCTCGTATTGCTGCTGCGTAGCCTGCCTGTTCCGCCTCGTCCGCCTCGGCAACGGCACGGCCGCGAACCTTGTATTCGCCGGAGGACCCGTCGCGGCTCGTGACGATGTTATGTACGAGCAGGCGCGGGTCGCGGAGCAGGTCGGCGGCCTTCTTCGAGCCCCAAAGCATCGACAGCCAAAGATCCCCTCGCCAGAACAGCGACTCGACCGGACTGATGCGAGGACTGCCGTCGGCTCGCAAGGTTCCGATGAGGACCACTCCCGGTGTGCCCAGCTTCTCGCGGCCCAGATCGGCCAGTCGTGGCTCCGTGGTGTCGAACGCCGACCAGTGCATGAGTCCATTCAACACAAAGTGTGGAGTCGATGTAGCCCGCAGGGCGCCCCCGGGCGACCGGGCTGGTCTGGAGCACATAAGCGGGCATGCCGTTGCGTGGCCGCCACCGCGGGCTAGACATTTCCCGGGGCGAGGTCGTGGCGTGGACGAGATCGTGCCGTGGGCGAGGTCGTGGCCTGGACGAGATCGTGCCGTGTACCAGAGCGAGAGGAGAAGACTCCCGTTGAGCAATCAAAGCGATCTGCTGATCTCGGTCAGAGGCGAAGCCCGAGAGACCGTGGCGCCCGACTATGCCAGCCTCGAGGCCAGCATCCTGGCAATCAGGGCTTCCAAGCCAGAAGCGGTCCGCGAGGTCGCCAGCGGGCTGGAGCGCCTGAAGACGGACATGGACGCACTTGGCGGCGAGCCGCTGACGGCCGCCAGTGAGCGATCGCCACTGACGTGGTCTGCCTACTCGAGCACGACCGACGACGAGACCAACTTTGACAGCAAAGCCGGGCAGAGGCAACCGACCGGGCGAACCGTCGCCGCCGTCCAGGTCCGGATCATGGTCCGGGCGGTCGACTTGCTGGACCGCCTGGGAGCGGTTCTGGCACGGCACGACGACCTGCACCTGCGGAGCGTCTCGTGGCACGTCGACCACGACAACCCTGCCTGGTCGCGGGCGCGCACCGGAGCTGTCCAGGCTGCCGTCCGCAAGGCCAGCGACTACGCCGCGGCGCTCGGCGGGTCGTTGTCGGGGATCGAGCAACTGGCCGACACAGGGCTCATGGCGGAGGGCGACACCCCCAAGCAGGTGTTCAGAGCCGCGGCGGGCGCCGCCAGGCAAGCCAGGGGCGACGACCTCGAAGCTCCCTCATTGGACCCCGTTCCTCAAGAGCTCAGGGCGGCCGTCGAGGCTCGCTTCACCGCTACGGGCGTCACTGTTGAACGGCCCTAGAGCCGGTTCGTGCGCGCCGTCGTGGCGCCTCTACACTCGCCGGCGTCCGAGTGGTTCGAAGATCTCCGGGGGGAGGGTCATCGAGTGAGCGACGATGAGGTCAAGCCGTGAGCGCCGAGGGAGACGCCTCGGCGGACGACCTCGATCCGCAACGGTACTTGGCGGCGATCATCGAGTCGTCTGAGGACGCCATAGTGGGCACGAGCACCGATTCGGTCATCCGCACGTGGAACCGTGCCGCCGAGCGACTGTACGGCTACTCTGCCGGCGAGGTGGTCGGCCGGACCGCTTCCTTGCTCGTGCCCCCGGCGCTGGCTGGCGAGGAGCGGCGCCTCCTCGACCAGGTCCTGGCCGGCGAACGCGTCGACCACCACGAGACGGTGCGTGTCCGCCAGGACGGCACCATGGTGGACGTGTCAGTGTCGATGGCGCCGGTTCGCGACGCTCGAGGGAGCATCAGTGGCGTCGCCTCCATCACGCGTGACGTCACTGATCTGAAGCGGGCTCAGCGCCACCTGACAGCTGCCGCCGCCGTGTCGCAAGCTCTCGGCGAGGCGCATCTCGACGAGGCCACCATGCTGAGGGTGATAGCCCGGCAGATCGCCCGCGGCCTCGGCGACGCCTGCTTCGTCATCCTCTCGACGGACGAGAACACGATCGGCCTGGTGGCGTACCACCACGAGGACCTCGAGGCAGTCCGGCTGGTGAGGGAGTCGATGGACCCGGCGGCGTTCGCGACCGACGTAGGCCTCATGGGCGAAGTGCTCCGGACGGGCAAGCCGGTCCGGCTGGCGTTTCGCGACCCGGCGGAGATGGTGGCGGCGGTGCACGAACGCTTCAAGCCGTACCTCGAGCGCTACCCGGTCTTCGCCCTGATGCTCGCTCCGCTCTACAACGAGGGGGATGTCCTCGGCGTCCTGGCCGTGACCCGTGACGACCCTGGGCGTGACTTCGACGACCAGGACGAGACCTTCGCCATGGATCTCGGGGCGAGGGCCGGCCTGGCTGTCGCCAACGCCCGGCTGTATCGAGCCGCCAGGGACGAGGTCGACCAGCGCGAGGCGGCAGAGGCCGAGCTCGTCCGTCACGCCTCGCACGACGACTTGACCGGGTTGGCGAACAGGACGCTGTTTCTGGACGTTTTGAACGCAGCTCTCGCTCGCGGTGGCGAGGCTGCCCGGGTGGCTGTCTTGCTTCTCGACCTCGACCGGTTCAAGGTGATCAACGACAGCCTCGGCCACGTGCGGGGGGACGATGTCCTGCGCGAGGTCGGCCAGCGGTTACGCGAGTGCTCGGACGTCGTGGCCCGGGTCGGCGGCGACGAGTTCGCCGTCCTTGTCGACGATGTGTCGGGCGCCGACGAGGCCATCGAGGTGGTGCACCGGATTCGCGACGCCTTCCGGCAACCGTTCAACGTCGACCTCCAGCCGGTGCACAGCACAGCCAGCATCGGGATCGCCTACTCGATGGACGCCGGGCCGACGGCCTCCGATCTCCTGCGGCATGCCGACGCCGCCCTGTATCTGGCCAAGGAGGCCGGCCGGGACAGGTACGAGGTGTTCGACGGGAGGTTGACTTGGCGCCTGCACGAGCGACTGCGGATCGAGACCGAGCTCCGGTCGGCACTCGCGCTCGGGCAGTTCGTGCCGTATTACCAGCCGATCCTTGATTTGTCGACGCATCTGGTCACCGGCGCCGAGCTGCTCGTGCGCTGGAAGCACCCCACCCGGGGCCTCTTGGCGGCCGCCGAGTTCATCGAGGCCGCCGAGGACTGCGGCCTGGCAGCGCCGCTGGGCGACTGGGTACTCGAGGAGGCCGACCGCCAGCAGCGATCGTGGCTGGGCTCAGGAGTCCATCTCGAGATCGCCGTCAACGTGTCGGCCCGGCAGCTCAACCAGCCCGAAGCGGCCGAGCGGCTCGCCGATCGGCTCGGCAGCATGGCTGATCCGCCGGCCATCTGCCTCGAGCTCACAGAGACCGCCCTGATGCAGGACGCCGACGTAGCGCTGGAGTGCCTGGCGGCGCTCAAGGCCGTCGGTGTGCGGCTGGCCATCGACGACTTCGGGACGGGCTACTCGTGCCTGTCGTACCTGCAACGCCTCCCCGTCGACACCGTGAAGATCGACAAGTCCTTCGTGGACGGGCTCGGCACCGAGAGCCACGACACCCAGATCGTGAGCGCCATCGTGTCGCTGGCGCGGGCGCTCGACCTCGGCACGATCGCCGAAGGCGTCGAGACCAGCCAGCAGCTGGACGCTCTCGGGCCCCTCGGCTGCAACCAGGCGCAGGGGTACCTGCTCGGGCGGCCCATGCCGGCCGAGGAGCTGAGCCTCCTGCTGGCCGCTCAGTAGCCGGACGGGCTCTGCCGAGACGACGGCCGTCTCAAGCTCCTGGCGCCAGGCTTAGGCGCGACCGCCCCACGAAGGCTTCCTGCAGCCCTGCGGTTGTGGCGTTGACAAGCACCGCCGTCCAGCTCTTGGCCCCGGCGGTGCTGTTCGAGACCAGGCTCGGCAGCCCACCAACCTCCCCGGCCAGCACGACCAGCCAGCACGCGACATAGGTGTGAAGCGGCGGACTCAAATAGCTGGCCTGGGCGAAGTAGCGGACAAGAATCGTCCCGAGCACGGGGGTTGGCGCGGCGCTCGGGAAGTCTTTCACAGCGTCGGCGACGGACGAAGTTCGGGTGACTGCAGTGGTCACTCGAGAGGCGGACAGCCCGAACAAGAAACCGTGGGCGGTTGACTCTGAGCGCGTGATGGCAAGTTGCCGGTAAGGGTTTACGGCAGTGCCGACATGGCCGGCAAGAAGCCCCGTAGAAGACCTGGATGGCTCGGTAGTATGTGAGACGCCTGAGGGCCCGCTTGTGCACGCGGCGAGAACACCGACCATGACCAAGCTTGCCAGGAAGGGTCTCCTGTGCCTCGATCCTATGATCGCCGGCCCCCTTCAGCTTGCAGCGTAGCTGCCGTCCGCAACGTCAAAGTGATACGTGACGCCGTCCGCGGCAGTCAGCGCAATGGTCCAGCCATCTGAGCTTGTCATTTGGACCGAACCGTCCTGGCCGGCAGTCGGGTAGGCACTCAAAGTGCCAGATTGCTCAGCCTCATTGCTCGGGGCCGAGTACACCACGACAACGCCCTGCTGGGGACTGGAGGCCTCGTAACCGGAGTAGACGTCATACACCGTTCCGCTTGCTTCGTCCCACCAACCGTCCTGTGTCACGTACTGCTGGGACGAAAACGGTCCGACCAGTTCCGTACTGATGGTTCCCGGAAGGATGGAGGCATCCGATGACCAAGTAGAGGACGAGGGAGTCGCGGCGATGGCCGTGAACGAACCCGTCTTTGGGGCTGGCTGGTATCCGGGCGGAGGCACCCAACAGCCTTGAGGGTAAGACGGCTTCTCATCGGGACAGAGGGTGCTGGTCGTTGTGTTCACAGCGGAGGCACGGTTGTGGACCGAGGACGCCGACGAGACTGCGGGGACTACGACACACAGCACCGCCACTACTCCGGCCACCACCAGCACTTTCGTCCGGACTCGCCAGACTGACTCGGTGAGCAGCCGTCTCCTGCCAGAGCCTGAGCCACCGGGATTACACGCTTTGTCGCCTCTACCAGGCACGTTGTCACTCTCCCTAAGCACTACTTACTTCACCTCCGACAGCGACCACCGAATATTGCTGACGTGGGGAGGGGCCTGCGGAGCTGGTTGACCTGTTGCTAGAACTAAAGTCAGTGCTGATCCGCTCACCAGGGAGATCGCAGCTGCCACGCGCTGCCACTGCCACGCACGACGAAATACGCGCACCGACCAGGAGGTATACCCGCGAGCGTATGATCTGTCAAGCTACTGACCTGATATGAACTGCCATCAGGCACCAGCCCCCCGGCGGCGGCGCTAGGCGAGTGCGACGGGAGCGATCCCGAGAGCGCAGCATCGACAGCAGCGCGGCCGCCGTGAGCCGATCTTGGCCGACGGACACGATCGGCGGGCTCGAGTCACCATCCGATGGCAGAAGGTGTTCCCCTCGATGTCGACGGGCCTGCGGCGACCGAGACGCGCCTTACCCCACTGGCGACCCCGCCCGAAGCAGCAGGCGGCCGGCGTCGAGACGGAGGGGTCGTGCTCGCCGAGCAGCAGTCAGCGGCCTTCTCCATGGCCGCCAGGTCCATCTCCATCGCCACCGTGTCGCTGGCGCAGGCGCTGGTCACCAGGCGAGGCAAGCCGGACGGAGCGCCGACCGTTAGCCTCCGACCCATGGGACGGGGCAGCTCTCGCGATCTCCTGGCGGCCGGTGAAGAGGCGCTTGCGGCAGCTGGGTTCTGTACCGGCGACTTCACAGAGGCCGTCTCCTTGTTCGAAGCTGCACTCAAGCGGGCCTCTGTGGAGCAGGACCGGGCGATAGTTGCTCGGGCACACGACGGGCTCGGCCTCGTGTTGCACTACGCCAACATCACCAAGCTGATGAACGGCTCAGTCCTTGACCCGGCTGACGTCGATCGCGAGGCCGAGCTGTTCGGGACCGCGCTGGCTATTCAGGAAGAGGTGGGCGATCTTGCAGGGCGAGCGCAATCCCTCTTCGGAGTGGGGCTCGTGGCTCAGGTCCTCCGTAGTGACTGGGCGGCGGCGATGCCCTACTTCTGGGAGGCCCTCGAGATCGCCGACTCGCCTGACTGCGGCTGCGATCTGTATACGCGGTCGGAGGTGCACAGGCACGTGGGGTTCTACTACCTCGTCGGGGACGTTCAACCCACAGAGGCCGTGCGCCATCTGCAGATCTCTCACGACCTCCGTACCAAGCTCGGCGATGCACGCCGCATCCCGAGCGGGCTGGTCGCACTCGCACAGGCCGAGCTTGCAGCCGGCAACCCCGCTCGCGCTGTTGACCTGCTGCGCGAGGCGGTCTCCCAAGCTCACGCCGCCCACTTGATGCCCGCTCGGATCGAGGACGCCGAGCGGGAACTGGCCGAGGCCGAGGCGAGCCTGGACTGAGCTGGGCTACGCCTGACGCCGGCCGCCAGCCGTAAAGCATTGCTAGCATTGACAGCGTTGAAGCCAAACGCAGCAGGAGGGCTGAGCAGTGTCGACGCTGACGGTGAGGAATCTCGACGAGGAACTGAAGACACGGCTGCGTGTCAGAGCGGCGCAGCATGGTCGCTCGATGGAGGCCGAGGTTCGCGAGATCCTGCGCGCGTCGCTCGCCGGTGGTCAGGGCGGTGGCCTTGGGACCTGGATCCACGAACGCTTCGCCGGCCTCGGGTTGGAGGAGATTGAGCCCGCCTCCCGCACCGAGCTGGCCCGGGTGATTGACTTCGGCGAGTGATCGTTCTCGACACGAACGTCATCTCGGAACTGGCGCGCCCGGCTCCGAGCAACGATGTGGTCGCCTGGGTCGACCTCCTAGGTGACGTGACGGTGACAGCGACGACCGTCGCCGAGCTGCTCTACGGAGTGGCCAGACTTCCCGACGGTGTGCGCAAGGTACGGCTCGCCGAGGCAGTCGGGCAGATGATCGACGAGCGCCTGGCGGGCAACGTGCTGGCCTTCGATCGCGCGGCTGCGTCGCACTATGCCGAGATCGTGGCGGCCCGCGACCGCTCTGGCCGTCCGATCGGCGTTGCCGACGCTCAGATCGCGGCGATCTGCCGGGCACAAAAGGCCACACTCGCCACGCGCAACGTCTCCGACTTCATGGGTACCGGTGTGACTGTGGTCAATCCGTGGGACGCCGCGGGGTAACACCGGGGCTCAAACCTCCACCACCGACTACAGGAGTGCTTCAGCGCGGCGCCTTCCACACCACGCCGGGCACGAGAGCCTCGGGGTAGTTCACCGCCATCAGGCACAGCCCGCCCGGTGGCGCCAGGCGAGTGCCATGGGACCGGTCGCGTGAGCGCAGGTTCTCGAGCACCGACGCCGCCGTGGCGCGGCCCTCCCCAACCGACACGAGCGCCCCTGTCACCGAACGCACCATCTGGTGGCAGAAGGCATTCGCCTCGATGTCTATCGCCCAGAGCCGGTCGTCGCCGGCCACTGCCGCAGTTACCGACAACCGGGTGACCCGCCGCACGAGCGACCCGCCAGGCGAGCCGGGCTGGCCAGGCGGCCGCCGGCAGAAGGCCGAGAAGTCGTGCTCGCCGAGCAAGCAGTCGGCCGCTATGCGCATTGCCGCCAGGTCCAGCTCGGCCGGGACGTGCCAGGCGCGGTCGCGCAGCAACGGGTCGGGGGAAGCCGACCGCAGCAGCAGGTAGCGGTAGGAACGGGCAAGGGCCGAGTGCCGGGCGTCGAAGCCGGAAGGCGCCTGGCGGGCGTCGAGCACTGCCACTTCAGGCCCGCACTGGTGCGACAGCGAGTCGGCCAGTCGCCGGCCCGCCATCTCCAACCGGGCGGCACCGGGGGCGCCCGCCGGGACGTCGAAGTGCACCACTTGTCCGGCCGCGTGCACGCCGGCGTCGGTACGCCCGGCACACGTCAACGAGACAGGCGCCCCGGCTACCCGCTCCAAAGCGCCGGCGAGGCGGCCGCCCACTGTCGGGATGTCGCCGGGCTGGGCCGCAAACCCGCGGAAGCCGGTTCCGTCGTAAGCAACCAGCAGCATGACGCGACGAAGCGGCCCGCTCGGGGCCGCCTCGGCTACTGCGTCCGCTGCCTGTGACGGGCCAGCGGTGGTCTCGGGCTCAAACAGCCTCACACGAACTCGACGCGGGCCATGGGCGCCTTGTCGCCCAGGCGCGGGCCTAGCTTCAGAATCCGGAGGTAGCCACCTGGCCGGTCCTCGTAGCGAGGAGCGATGTCGTGGAACAGCTTGTAGGCGCTGTCCTCGTCACGGACGAAGGCAATCACCTGGCGGTAGTTGTGAAGGTCGTCGTTCTTCGCCTTGGTGATCATCTTCTCGGCCACCGGGCGCAGCGCCTTGGCCTTGGCCTCGGTCGTGACGAGGTACTCAGCCATTACGAGGGAGGCGACCATGTTGCCCATCATCGCCTTCTGGTGGGCGGCGTCTCCTCCGAAGCGGCGAGCCTTGCGCGGCGTAGGCATCAGACAGCTCCGCCCTCGCGCAAGGCCAGGCCGCGCTCGTCGAGGCGGACGAGCACTTCGTCGAGCGACTTCTGGCCGAAGTTGGTGATCGAAAGCAGGTCCTCGGGGGTCCGCTGGATGAGCTCGCCCACGGTGTTGATCTGGGCCCGCTTCAGGCAGTTGCGCGGGCGCTCCGACAGCTCGAGGTCCTCGATAGGCAAGTCGAGGTCGGGAGATCCAGCCGAGGACGAGGCGACGTCGCCAAGCTCGAGCCCTCGGCCCTCGTCGGCCAGCTCGGCGACCAATGACAGCAGGCCGCGCAGCGTCTGGCCGGCAGAGGCAAGCGCCTCACGGGGCGAGACTGAACCGTCGGTCTCGATGTCGAGAACCAGGCGGTCGTAGTCGGTGGAGACCTCCACCCGCGTCGGCTCGACCGAGAAGGCGACCCGGCGCACCGGGGAGAAGATAGCGTCGACGGGGATCACGCCGATGCGGGAGGCCTGCTTCCGCTCGGCGGCGACGTATCCCTTGCCGCGCTCAACTGTCACGTCCATGGCCAAGCGGCCCTTGGCGTTGACCGTGGCGATCGTCAAGTCGGGATTGAGGACTTCGATGTCGGCCGTCACCTTGAGGTCGGCCCCGGTGACGTCAGCCGGCCCGCGCACGTCGACCCGCATCGTGACGGGCTCGTCGGACTCACTCACGACCACGAGGTCTTTCAAGTTCAAGATGATGTCGCTGACGTCTTCCTTCACGCCCTGCAGGAACTGGAACTCGTGGAGGGCGTCGTCGAACTGCACCTGGGTGATGGCCGCGCCCGGAATGGACGACAGCAGCGTCCGGCGCAGCGAGGCACCGAGCGTGTGGCCAAAGCCCGGGTCGAGCGGCCCGATGGCGAAACGCTGCCGGAACTGGTCGGACTCGCCGAGGGGCTCGACTGTTGGGCGCTGGATGATGAGCATGGGGTACGGGACTCCTTAGACGGCCGTGCGTTGCTACTTCGAGTACAGCTCTACGATGAGCTGCTCTTTCACTTGGGTATCGATCTGCTCGCGCAGAGGTGTCGCCAGCACTCGGACGGAGTTGCCGCCGTCGGCAACCTCGAGCCAGGCCGGCGGCCTGCGGTCGATGGTGTCCTGGTTGTGCCGGATGACGATGAAGGCACGGGCTTTCTCGCTGAGCGAGATCACGTCGCCCTGGCGGACCCGGTAGCTCGGGATCGTCACGCGCTTTCCGTTGACGACGACATGGCCGTGACGGGCAAGCTGGCGCGCCTGGTTGCGGCTGGACCCCCAGCCGGCACGGAACACGATGTTGTCGAGGCGGAGCTCGAGCATCTGGAGCAGGTTCTCGCCCGTGATCCCGTCCTGGCGGCTGGCCTGTTCGTAGGTGTTGACGAACTGCTGCTCGAGGACGCCGTAGATGCGGCGGGTCTTTTGTTTCTCGCGGAGTTGGGTGTTGTACTCAGAACCCTGGCGAAGCCGGTCACGGCCATGCTCGCCCGGCGGCTGCGGCCGGCGCTCGACGGGGCAGCGCACTGTGTCGCACTTGGCGCCCTTCAGGTAGAGCTTGGTCTTGTCGCGCCGGCAAAGGCGGCAGACAGGTCCGGTGTAACGGGCCATTTCTCTCTATCTCCTCTGACGCCTCAGACCCGGCGCCGCTTCTTGGGCCGGCATCCGTTGTGCGGGATGGGTGTCACGTCCTTGATACCCACGACCTCGATGCCAACCGTGGACAGCGACCTGATGGCCGTCTCGCGGCCCGAGCCGGGGCCGCGGACGAGAACGTCGACCCGGCGCACGCCGTGCTCCATGGCCCGGCGGGCGCACTGCTCGGCGGCCATCTGGGCGGCGTACGGCGTCGACTTGCGCGAGCCCTTGAACCCGACGTTGCCGGCCGAGGCCCAGGCCAACACGTTGCCCTCCTGGTCGGTGATCGACACGATCGTGTTGTTGAACGAGCTCTTGATGTGGGCGACGCCGTAGTTGACGTTCTTGCGCTCTTTGCGGCGGGGCCGGCGACCGCCCGGCTTCGTGGTCTTGGCCATCAGTGCTTGCGTACCTTCTTCTTGCCGGCGACGGTCTTCTTGGGGCCTTTACGGGTGCGGGCGTTGGTGTGTGTCCGCTGGCCGTGGACGGGGAGGCCACGGCGGTGGCGGATGCCCTGGTAGCAGCCGATCTCCATCTTGCGCTTGATGTCCTGCTGCACGTCGCGCCGGAGGTCTCCCTCCACCTTCAGCGTGGCGTCGATATGGGCACGGAGCCGTGTGACCTCCTCGTCGGTGAGGTCGCGGACCCGCGTCGACTCGTTGATACCTGTCGCCTCGCAGACCTGCTGGGCCGTCGTGCGGCCGATGCCGTACACGTAGGTCAGCGCGATCTCGAGCCGCTTCTCGCGGGGGATGTCAACACCTGAGATGCGGGCCATCGATCAGCCCTGGCGCTGCTTGTGGCGCGGGTTCTCGCAGATGACCATGACGCGCCCGTTGCGCCTGATCACCTTGCACTTCTCACATATCGGTTTCACGCTCGGCCGTACCTTCACGCTTGTGGTCCTTTTCCCCGTAGACGGGCATGCCGCCCCTGGCTACCTTCGGTGACCGGGGCGCACGGCTGTGCGCCGGGTCTTGTCTCGACTCGTATAACTCGACTACCGGCAACCGGCTTCACACCGGCCTGCCGTCCCGACCGGCTTACTTGTACCGGTACGTGATACGGCCTCTGGCGAGGTCGTATGGCGTTATCTCGACCTGAACCCGGTCGCCGGGGAGGATCCGGATCCTGTGCATCCGCATCTTGCCCGAGCTGTGAGCAAGCACCTTGTGCCCGTTCTCCAACTCGACGCGAAACATTGCGTTAGGCAGCGGCTCCACGACAGTGCCCTCCAGCACGATCGCATCCTCTTTTGGCTTCGGCAGGTGAACCTCCGGGGTAGTCGGTTGCTTTCCGCGCGGTGAGCACCTGGGCAGGGACTCTCCGGTGGGCCGTCAGCGGCCGCGCGAGCGCGACCGCCGTATGGCAGGCGCCATCATAGCCGCCCGTGGCGGCCCGGTGTTCAGGGCCGTTGCGGCGCGGCGCCGGCCGCTTACGGCAAGGTCAGAACCTGCGGGCCGTCGTCGGTGACGGCGATCGTGTGCTCGAAGTGGGCCGAGAGGCGCCCGTCGGCCGTCACGACGCTCCAGCCGTCCTCCAGCTCGACGGTCTCCGGGCCACCTGCGTTCACCATCGGCTCGATCGCAAAGACGTTCCCGACCTTGATCTTCGGGCCGCCGTTGCCCGGCCAGTAGTTCGGGACCTGCGGCTCCTCGTGCATCTCTGTACCAATGGCGTGGCCCACGTAGTTCGTGACCACGGTGAAACCGGCCGCCTCGGCGACGGCCTGCACTGCTCGGCCGACCTCGTGCAACCTGTTGTTCTCCACGAGCTGCTCGATGCCTTTCCACAGGCTCGCCTCTGTCACTTCCATGAGGCATCGCGCCTCGGCCGAGACCTTGCCGACGGGGGCAGTGTAGGCAGCGTCGCCGTGGTAGCCCTCGATGATCGCCCCGCAGTCGATGGAGATGATGTCGCCTTCCTGCAGGACATAGGAGCCGGGGATCCCGTGCACGATCATGTCGTTTGGCGACGTGCACACGACCGCCGGGAAGCCGTGGTAGTTGAGGAAGTTCGAGCGGGCGCCGCGCTTGGCGAGCACTTCCCTGGCGACCGCGTCGATCTCGAGCGTCGTGATGCCGGGGCGGATCGCCTGACGAGTCTTTGCATGGATCTCCGCCACGACCCTGCCCGCCTTCCTCATCTTGGCTATCTCCTCAGTCGTTCGCCTCATCGCCACCTCCTTTCAACGGTCCTCCGAAGCCGACTGCGGTCCGATGCTCGTCGACCGCCGCGACGATCCTGTCCGATACGGCGTCGGGACTGCCAACCCCGGATATGGATACCAGCTTGCCGGCTCGCCGGTACCAGGCGATCAGCGGCTGGGTCTCCCGCTCGTACAGGTCGAGGCGCCGGTGGATCGCCGCCTCGGTGTCGTCGTCGCGGTGGACCACGTCGCCGCCGCAGACGTCGCACGTCCAGCCCACACGGGGCGGCGAGGTGGTCGAGTAGATGGTGCTGCAGTCGATGCACACGCGCCTCGAGGCCAGGCGTCTCAGCACCAGTGGCGTCGGCACGACGATGTTGACGGCCAGGTCCAAAGCGGCAGGAGCAAGAAGGTCGTCGAGGCCGACGGCCTGCGCCACGGTTCTCGGGAAGCCGTCGAGGACGAAGCCGCGCGTGCGCGTGTCGTCCTGCTCGAGGCGCCCGGCGACCATCTTCAGCACGATGGCGTCGGGGATCAGCTCGCCCGCGTCCATGTGCGACTCGGCCTCGAGGCCAAGATCCGTCTTCGCCTTCGTCTCGCCTCTCAGCATGTCACCCGTCGAGATGTGGGGGATGACGTAGTGGTGAGACAGGCGCACGCACTGCGTCCCTTTTCCCGCCCCCTGCTTCCCGAGGACGACGAGCCTTCCGCCCGGTATCACTTACTGCAGGAAGCCCTCGTAGTTGCGCATCATGAGCTGGCTGTCGATCTGCTTCATGGTCTCGAGCGCAACGCCGACGGCAATGAGCAAGGTGGTCCCGAAGAATGGCACGTCCGTGATCCCGTTGACTGACAACAGAACCGATGGCAGCAAGGCAACGAACGCCAGAAACAACGATCCCGGCAAAGTCAACCTGTTCAAGATGTGGGACAGGTAGCGCTCGGTCGGGGGGCCGGGGCGGAAGCCGGGTATGTACCCGCCTTGTTTCTTGATCTGGTCAGCTTGCTGGTAGGGGTCGAACGTCACGTGCACGTAGAAGAACGTGAAGATGATGATGAAGCCACCGAAGACGGCCAAGTAGAGCAAGTCCGTCGGGCTGAGCAGGTGGGCCGACACGAAGTTGCGGAACCACTCGGAGGGGATGACGTTCGACAGCAGCACCGGTATGTACAGCAGCGAGCTGGCGAAGATGATCGGGATGACGCCGGCCTGGTTGACCTTCATCGGGATGTAGATGCTCTGGCCGCCGTACATCCGCCGGCCCTGCACTCGCTTGGCGTAGGTCACAGGGATCCGGCGCTGGCCTGTCTCCATGAACACGATGGCCACGAGCAGGGCTATGACGACGGCGATCACGATCGCCAGGAACCACCAGCCCCTCGATTCCTTGATGAACTGCCCGTATACCGGGATGGCTGCGATCACGTTGGAGAAGATGATGATCGACATGCCGTTGCCGATGCCGCGCTGGGTGATGAGCTCGCCCAGCCACATGACGAAGGCCGTGCCGGCAGTGAGGACGAGGATCATGAACAGGATGTGGGGAGGCGTCCAGTTGCTGCCGACGATGAGGCTCGTCTTGGTCTGGAACAGGTCGCCGGAGTGGAAGAGGAAGACCAGGCCGGAGGACTGCATGACGGCCAATGCGACCGTCAGGTAACGGGTGGCCTGCGTGAGCTTCTTCTGACCGACAGCGCCCTGGTCGCGCCACTGCTCGAACTTCGGGATGACGCCCGTCAGCAGCTGGATGATGATCGAGGACGTGATGTAGGGCATGATGCCCAGACCGAGAACAGCAGCCCTCGTGAGGCCTGTGCCTGCGAACAGCGTCAGGTAGCCCTCGACGCCGGTGTGGCCGGTCTTGGAGGAAAGGCCCGCGATGGCGGCGTGGTCGATCCCCGGGATGGGAATGTTGTCGCCGAGTTGGTAGATCGCGATCACGAGGATCGTGAAAAGGATCTTGTTGCGCAGGTCTGCGACCCGTATCAAGTTGCGCAGGCTTGCGAGCATCGCCTCTCCTCATAGCTCACCCTCGTAGGGTGCTTCCTTGCTTGGCGGGTACCCGAAAGGGCACCCCGGTACCCTACCGGTTGGCGAGCGCGTTCCCCTTGGCAGGCGGGCGCCTGTCCCCGAACGGCTTGGCGACGACGGTGACACTGCCACCGGCGGCCTCGATCGCCTCGGTCGCCGACTGCGAGAAGGCGTGCGCCGAGACGTTGACTGCCCGCCCGAGCTCGCCGCCGCCGAGGACCTTCACGAAGCCCTTGTGGTGGCAGATTCCTTTCGACTTGAGGAGCTCGACGGTTATCTCGCTCTCCTCGAGGGAGCCCAGGTCGCCCAAGTTGACGACGTTGTACTCGATCCGGAACGGGTTGGCGAAGCCCCGCAGCTTCGGGATCCTCTGGCTCAAGTTGGTCTGGCCGCCCTCGAAGCCCAGCTTGACCTTGCTGCGGGCGTTCTGGCCCTTGGTGCCGCGGCCGGCTGTCTTGCCGCCCTTGCCGGCGATGCCGCGGGCGACTCGCTTGCCGGACTTGTGAGAACCCGCTGCCGGCGCCAGGTCGTGCACCCTCATGACGAGATCTCCTCTCCTGGTTCGGTGACCTCCACGAGGTGAGGCACGCGGGCGATCATCCCACGTATCTCCGGTCGGTCGGGAAGGACGTTGGACTTGCCGATCCGGCCAAGACCGAGGGCGCGCAGGGTGCCGCGGTGCTTCGGCTTGCAACCGATGCCGGAACGGGTCTGGGTCACGACGATGTCGGGCATCTCAGCTCGCCTCCGCCGTGGCGGCGGCGGCCCTGCCGAGCCTGCGGCGCTCCTCGTAGGCACGCAGCACGCCGGCCGGGGTGACCTCGTCCGGCGCCTTGCCCCGCAGCCGGGCGACCTCGTCGGGCCGGCGCAGCGCCTTCAATCCGGCCAGCGTGGCGTGGGCGACGTTGATGGCGTTGGACGTGCCGAGGGACTTGGCGACGACGTCGTGGATGCCGGCCATCTCCAGGATCTGGCGGGCGGCTCCGCCGGCGATGACGCCTGTGCCGGGCGCGGCCGGCTTCAACAGGATGCGGCCGGCGCCGGCGTGGCCGATGATCGGGTGGGTGATCGTCGAGCCTGCAAGGGGCACGTCGATCATGTTCTTCTTGGCCTCGTCGATGCCCTTCTGGACGGCCAGGCCGGCTTCCTTGGCCTTGCCATACCCGAGGCCGACGCGGCCGTTGCCGTCGCCTATGACCATGAGGGCGGTGAACGAGAAGCGCCGGCCACCCTTGGAGACCTTGGCTACACGGTTGACCTTGATCGTCCGCTCTTCGTACTGGGACTCGGCCATCTAAAGCTCCAATCCGGCTTGGCGGGCGGCCGTGGCCAGGGCGGCGACACGGCCGTGGTAACGGGCGCCACCGCGGTCGAAGACGACTTTCGTCACCCCGGCCGCCATGGCGCGCTCGGCTACGAGCTTGCCCACCGCTGCGGCTGCCTCGGCATTGCCAGAGGGCTGCGAGCGCAGCGCCGCCTCGACCGTCGAGGCGGCGGCCAGCGTGCGGCCGGCACGGTCGTCGATCACCTGGGCGACGATGTGGCGGTTCGACCGGAACACGGCCAGGCGCGGCCGCTCGGCCGAGCCGGCGACCTTCTTGCGCACGCGGCGGTGCCGGCGGTCTTTCAGTTCGTGCGTACGGAGTCTGCTGCCCATTGCTACTTAGCTGCCTTCCCGGCCTTGCGGCGCACGACTTCACCCGCGTAACGCACTCCCTTGCCCTTGTAGGGCTCGGGCTTGCGGATCTTGCGGATGTCGGCGGCCACTTGGCCGACTAGCTCCTTGTCTATGCCCCTCACCGTCAAGCGGGTCGGCGCCGGCACTTCGAACTCGATGCCTTCGGGGGCGTCGACGACCACCGGGTGGCTGAAGCCGAGGGCCAGCTCGATCTGCTGCGGTCCCTTTGCGATGCAGCGGTAGCCGACGCCGACTATCTCGAGGTCCTTGCTGTACCCGGCCGTCACGCCAGTCACCATGTTGGCGACGAGCGAACGGGTGAGCCCGTGCAGGGCGCGATTGTGGCGCTGGTCGTCTGGACGCTCGACCAGCAGATCAGCTTCGGCGCGGCGCAGGGTGATCTCGCCGGGCAGGGCCCGCTGCAGCTGGCCGCGCGGTCCTTTGACGACCACGCGGCGCTCGAGCAGGGAGACCTCGACCCCCACAGGTACCGTGATCGGGGTCTTCCCGATGCGTGACATCAGATCACCCCTCTTTGGTGGCGGGCGTCACCAGACATAGCAGAGCACCTCGCCGCCGATCTTCTGCTGGCGGGCTTCCCTGTCGGTCATGAGACCGTGGCTCGTCGAGAGCACGGCCACTCCGAGTCCACCGAGCACGCGAGGCAGCCGGTCTGCCTTCACGTAGATCCGCAAGCCCGGCTTGGAGACGCGCTTCAGCCCACCGATCACGCGGACGCGCTCCCGGGTGTACTTCATGTCGATCTTCAGCACCTTGCCGGGGCGGGCGGCGTCGACGGCCGTCTCGAAGCCTGAGATATAGCCCTCGCGCTCCAAGATGGCGGCCAGGGACTCCTTCAGCTTCGAGCTGGGCATGACCACGGTGTCGTGCATCGCAACGTTGGCGTTGCGAAGGCGCGTCAGCATGTCGGCGAGCGGGTCGGTCATTGTCATTGGATCGTGCCCCCTCTCACCAGCTGGCCTTGGTGACGCCGGGAACCTCGCCGGCGTGGACAAGCTCGCGCAGGCAGATCCGGCACATGCCGAACTTGCGGTACACCGCCTGCGACCGCCCACAGCGACGGCAACGCGTGTAGGCCCTCACCTTGAACTTGGGCGTCCGCTGTTGCTTTTGGATCAATGCTTTCTTCGCCATGCCGGCCTACAGCCCTTCGCGTCGGAACGGGAAGCCAAAGGCGTTCAGCAACGCCCGGCCCTCGGTGTCTGTGCGTGCGGTCGTGACGATGGAGATGTCCATCCCCCTCGTCGAGTCGATCTTGTCGTAGTTGATCTCCGGGAAGATCAGCTGTTCGGTGACACCGAACGTGTAGTTGCCATGCCCGTCGAAGCTGCGAGGCGACAGCCCGCGAAAGTCCCGGATCCTCGGGATCGCCAAGCTGATGAGGCGATCGAGGAACTCCCACATCTGGTCGCCGCGGAGCGTCACCATGCAGCCGATGGAGTTGCCCTCGCGCAGCTTGAACCCGGCCACCGACTTGCGTGCCTTGGTCACGACCGGCTTCTGGCCGGCGATCGCCGTCATGTCGCGCAGAGCGCCCTCCAGCAACGACTGCTGCTGGGTGGCCTTGCCGACACCCATGTTGAGGACGATCTTGGAGAGCCGGGGCACTTCCATGATGTTCGAGAGGCCCAGGTCGGTGAGCAGCTGGGTGCGGAGCTCGCTGTCGTAACGCTGGCGGAGCCTCGGGCGCGCAGGCGCTTCGACAGTGGCCGGGCTCATAGCTCACCCCCGCATTTCTTGCAGACGCGGTTCTTGCGCCCCTGCTCGTCCTGCAGGTAGCCGATGCGCGTCGGGCCGCAGTTGTGGCAGACGATGGCGACCGAGGAGACGGCCAGAGGCATGTCCTTGTCGATGATGCCACCTTGCATCATCCCCCGCTTGGGGCGCGAGGCACGCTTGGAGATGTTCACGCCCTCGACGATGACCTTGCCGGCCTGGGGCATGGCGCGCATGACCTCGCCACGCTTGCCGCGGTCCTTTCCCTGCAGGACCACTACCCTGTCGCCTTTCTTGATTCGCACTTAGATCACCTCCGGAGCCAGCGACACGATTCGCATGAACCGCTTGTCGCGCAGCTCGCGACCGACGGGGCCGAAGATGCGGGTGCCCCTTGGCTGTAGTTGGTCGTTGATGAGAACCGCTGCATTCTCGTCGAAACGTATGTAGCTGCCGTCAGCTCGGCGGTTCTCCTTGCGGGTCCGGACGACGACGCAGCGAACGACGTCGCCCTTCTTCACGGCGGCACCGGGCGCGGCGTCCTTGACAGTGGCGATGAAGACGTCGCCGATACGTGCATAACGCCGCCGAGAACCTCCGAGCACCTTGATGCACAGGACTTCCTTGGCGCCGGAGTTGTCAGCTACGCGGAGCCGCGACTCCTGCTGGATCATCGGGCACGCTCCAGTATCTCCACAACGCGCCAGCGCTTGGTCTTGGAGAGAGGCCGGGTCTCGGCGACCGAGACGCGGTCGCCCGTGGAGGCGGCGTTCTCCTCGTCGTGGGCGTACAGCTTGCGGGTGCGCTGGACCGTCTTTGCGTAGCGGGCGTGGCGCACGCGCTCGGTCACGGCGACGACCGCCGTCTTGTCCATGGACGTCGACACGACGATGCCCTCGCGGAACTTCCGGTGGTTGCCCCGGCTCGGCGTGGATTCGGTGGTCGCTTCGGCTGCGTGGCTAGTGGGCTCTGCTGTCATGTCTGCCTCGTTCTCGGCCATCACGCCTCCTCGTCCTCGTCCTGGTCGGACCGGCGCTTGCTGCCCCTCGGTGCGCTGGCGACCGTGGCTCCGGGCACGCCGGCGTCGCGATCGCGCTGAATCGTCAGCAGGCGGGCGATGTCCCGCTTCACCTGGCCGGTTCGGGCGTAATTGTCCAGACGCCCCGTGGCTGCCTGGAACCGCAGGTTGAACAGCTCCTTGCGAGAGTTGGTCAGCCGCGTGTCGATCTCGTCGTCGTCGAGCTCGCGGTACTCGGATGCCTTGGTCATCAGACCTGCACCTCCGGAGCCGAACCGACGCCCGGTCGCACTACGAAGCGTGCCTTCATCGGCAGCTTCTGGATAGCCAGCTCCATGGCACCACGGGCAAGTGCCTCGTCTACGCCGGCAAGCTCGAACAGGATCCGGCCGGGCCGCACGACCGCGACCCAGTGCTCGGGGTTGCCCTTGCCCGAACCCATGCGGGTCTCAGCGGGCTTGGCGGTGACAGGCTTGTCCGGGAACACCCGGATCCAGACTTTGCCGCCCCGGCGGACGTGGCGGGTCATGGCGATACGGGCAGCCTCGATCTGTCGAGCTGTGACCCACGCCGGTTCCAGGGCCTGGATGCCGTACTCGCCGAAGCTGATCGACTCTCCGCCCTTGGTCATCCCTGTCAGCCGGCCGCGCTGCTGCTTGCGGTGCTTGGTTCTCTTGGGCATCAGCATCAGTCGGACTCCCTGCGGAAGTGTGGAAGATCGTGGTGCTCTCGGGTACGGCGCTCGATCTCCTCCTCCTCTGCGATGAGGCGCTCGAGGGCGTCGTCGCCCGGCGCGGCAGCAGGTGCCGCAGCGGGCGTGGC
>JBOGHW010000055.1:0-18562 GCA_050744865.1 Acidimicrobiales bacterium
CGTTGGAGCTCGACCCGACCTCGGGCAAACAGTCGACGATCAGCAGTGGATCGACCAACTCGGGTGCCGGCACGCTGCTCACCGCCGGAGCGGGCACGATCGACGTCGCGGCGGCGATCGACGTCGCCGCGGTCACGATCGACGGCTCCACGACGACGGCCACAGACGGCGCCTCCATCTCGGGCCTGTTGCTGGTGGAAGGCGGCGAGCTCGACCCGACGGGCACCAAGGCCTTCGGGGTCGGCAGCTTCCAGATGACGGGCGGTGACCTCGGTGACACGACGGTCACGACGACCGAGGGCATCACAGACCACGGCACGTTCAGCTGGACGGGCGGCGACTTCTACGCGGCGGCGAGCGAGTTGCCTCAGCCCGTGATGTCCCAGTCCACCTCGAGCAGCGCTTTCATCCAGAACGGCACCTATGTCGACAACTGGAATTTGGACTTCACCGGCACTCTCACGGTCGATGCCGGCTATGTCTACTTCGAGAACGCCGGTGGTATCACTGCCAAAGGCGGTGCAACGTTCAGCGCCTCCGCCAACATCTACAACGAGGGATCAGCGGGGGACCTCACCATCGCGAGTACCGGCACGCTGAGCGAGACGGCAACGAGTGGGACCCCCGACCTCGATGTCCCGGTGGTCAACGACGGCACCATCACTGCGTCCGGAGCGGGCTTCACCTTCGGCTCGCTCACGAACGACGGGACTCTGAACATCGGTACCGCCACAGTGACGGTCTCCGGTTCATATACGTCCGAGTCCACGTCGGTGCTGGCGCTGACCGTCGCCGGGACGACGGCAGGGACGAGCTACGGCGACCTGGTCGTCAACGGCTCACCCGGCTCGATGACGATCGCCGGCAGCCTCACCGTGACGACAGGGGGAGGCTTTACGCCGACAGGTTCCGACACGTTCACTATCGCCACGTTCACTAGCCATACCGGCACCTTCGGGACCGTGACCAAGACAGGATTCGGAGCGCTCACCTACAACACCACGAACATCCAACTAGCGGGTTAGCCGTACTGGGCACGCACCGGGCAGGCACAGGGCGAGGTGGGCCGCCGGACGTACGTTTCTAAGGCCGATTCGGCGCGTGAAGCGGCCCACCTGCGCTAGAGCAGCGGCACGAACCTCACCGGCGCCAGCACAGCGGTCTCGACACCCTCATTGTCAGCAAGGCGCCTCAGCACCGTCAGCTGCTGGTAGCCGTCGCAAGAGCCGACGGGCATGACCAGGCGCCCGCCGGGTGCCAGCTGGCTGACAAGGTCAGCCGGCACAGAAGGCGCCGCAGCCGTCACGACGACGGCGTCGTAAGGTGAGCCGTCGGGCCACCCACAAGCCCCGTCGCCGCTCACGACGCTCACGTTCGAGTAGCCGAGGCGAGCCAGGCGCAGGGCGGCGGCAGCCGCCAGGCCCGCAAGGCGCTCGACGCTCCACACGTGTCCAGCCACCCGGCTTAGCACGGCGGCTCCATAGCCCGATCCCGTCCCTACCTCGAGCACCCGCGACGTCAGGGCTGTACCGGCTGCCTCGACCATGAGGGCGACGATGTAAGGCTGCGAGATGGTCTGGTCATCGGCGATGGGCAGCGCACAGTCGTCGTACGCGGCATCCGCGAACTCCTCGGGCACGAAGGCTTCGCGGGGCACGACCCGCATTGCCTCGAGAACGAGCGGATTGGCTATACCCCGAGAGCGAACGTGATGCTCGACCATCCACAGCCGCCTGGCGTCGGGCGAAGCCCTGGCGAGCCGATCCATCGGTCAGCCCGGTGCCGCCGCCCCGTCGGCCGTGCCGCCATCTGTTGGGCTGGCCGGCATCCTCGCGCCAGCGCTCCCGCCATCGGATGCACCGGCTGGCGCCGTAGCGCTCCCGCCGGCGGCCTCCCGCTGTTCCAGCCACCGCCGGAAGCCGGCGGCGTTGGAGTGGAAGCCGTTCAGCACCTCAAGTTTCTCGCGGGTGCTCTCGTCCGCAGGTGCCCCCTCACCGCCGAAGCGGGCCTGCAGGGCCCCGGCGATGTCCTCGCCTGCCCGCCAGGCGCGTTCGGCCTCGCCCGCCCAGGCCCGCAGGGTCTCGGACGCCTCAGCCAGCAGCTCAGCCGGCGGGACGGGAACAAGCCCGTAGTGCGCCAGGGCGAGCCCGGTGGGCGAATGGTCTGCGAACTTCTGGAGCGAGGCGAGTGCTTGGTCGAGGTCGAAGTCCGGTGGCGGGGTGGCCGGCCGAAGAACGCCGCCCTCGGGCAGGCGAACGCCGACCGCGTCGCCGGCGAACAGGTACCCCGAGCTGCTGTCGAGCAGGCCGAGGTGGTGCTTGGCGTGTCCCGGTGAGTCGATGGCACGCAGCGACCGACCGCCGCCGATGTCAATCTCCTCGCCGTCGGCCAGCACGTGCAGCCGCTCTGCCGGCGTGGGGTCGAGCCGCCCGTAGAGCGAGTCGAGGAGGGGTCCGTACACCCGCGATGCCGAGTCCACCAGCCTGGCAGGGTCCGCAAGGTGCCGGGCACCTTTCTCGTGCACGTACACCGTGGCGTTCGGGAAGGCCCGGGCGACGTCGCCGACGCCGCCGGCGTGGTCGAGGTGGATGTGGGTGACCGCCACTCCTGCCAAGTCTTCGGCCGACACGCCGAGCGCCGCCAGCTCGGAGAGAAGGGTGGGGACCGAGCTCTGGCTGCCGGTCTCGACCAGGACCGGGCGCGGCCCTGAAATTAGGTAGCCGGCCGTCATCCGCGACCAACCGCCGAGCAGCGTGTCGATCTCGAGGACTCCCGGTGCCAGCTCCGTCGCCGTCATCGCAGCGTCACCTACGCTCGCGCAGGTACGTCCGGGCGATGACCATGGCATATCGTGGCCCGTAGAGGATGTTGCTCCCCTTCTTCGACACTCCGGACGTCCGCGGGTGCCAGACCGTCGGGCGCTCACCGATGCGCCAGCCACGGCAGGCGGCGCTGATGATCAGCTCTGCCGTCTGGTACTGGTCCTGCTCCAACAACACGTCACGCAGAACGTCTATGCGCAGCGCCCGGTACCCGTTGGACGTGTCGCTCAACTTCTGGTTGGTCAGCCGGTTGATGATCTCGGCGAACACCACCACCCCGGTCTTTCGTAGCTGGTCGCTCGTCTGGTCCTCGCCGAGTCGCCGGCTGGCCACGACGAAGTCGTACTCGTCGGCGATGACAGGGGCCAACATCTCGGGAATCTCGCTCGGGTCGTTCTGCCCGTCGGCATCGAGGGTGACGACGTACTCGGCTGCCCTGTCGACGGCCAGCTCGTAGCCGAGACGGAGCGCCACACCGTGGCCGAGGTTGCACGGCAGCTTCACCCAGTGGGCCCCATGCTCGTCGCATATCGCCTCGGTCCCGTCGTCCCCTCCGTCGATGACGACCAGGATAGATGTGGCCAGCCCGTCCACGTCGGCCGGCACGGCCTTCAACACAGCACCGATGTTGTCGGCTTCGAAGTAAGAGGCGATGAGCACCAGCACCGGGTTGAACGTGAGGCCCGGCTCTCTCTGCTCGAGGTCTGCGCGGGCGAGGTCGGTGCCGAGCCGCTTCATCTCGTTGTACCGCCGTTCGAAACGGTCCCTCGGCCCCCTCACAGGCCTCAACAACTCACGCATCACTCGCCGCCGATCTGGAGCACGACCTTCACGTCGTCAGGCTGGCGGGCGAAGGCGTCGGCAAAGTTGTCGATCGGCACGCGCCGGCTGACGAGCCGCGCCAGCCAGCTCTTGTCGGCAGCCGCCAGTGTGTCGGCTGCTGCCTGGTAGTGACGGCGATTGGCGTTCACCGAGCCGACGACACACTCGTTCTCGAGCACCATCTCCCGGTTGAGGAGACCGGCGTCCACTTGCAGGTTGCGGCCGGTCGGCGAGACCCCTGTCAGGCACACGACACCACCCGGCGCCACGTGGTCCATGGCATCGAACACGAGCATGCCGACGCCTGTGCACTCGAGCACGACGTCGGGAGAAGCGCAGGCGTCCTCGATCTTGCCCGTGTGGTACGTGGCGCCCATGGCGGCGACGAGGTCCGGCTTGAGACCGGTTGTGACCTGGTCGATGACGTGTACTTCGTAACCCTTCTGGACGCCGATCAGGGCCGCCAGCAACCCAATCGGCCCGGCACCGGTCACGACGGCGCGATGAGGCTTCCAAGTTGCCCGTCCCCCGACTCGTAGGGCCTGCTCCCAGGCCTTGGCCACGACGCTCGTCGGCTCGAGCAGGACGGCCAACTCGCCCAGCGACGAATCCACCTTCACGAGAGCGTCGGGCTCGGCGCGGTAGCGCTCCCGCATGAAGCCGTCCAGGCTCTTGATGCCGTGCTCTGTGTAGTTGCCGTTGCGGCAGAAGTCCCACTCGCCGGCTGCACAGCTGTAGCAGGGCTCAGGATCGGGCCGGCGCACGATGCCGACGACGTAGTCGCCCGCCGCCAGTCCCGAGCCGTCAGGTGCAGAGGCGACTCGCCCGATCGACTCGTGGCCGAGGACGAGGCGCTCGTGGCCCTCCGGCGCCCAGCCGTACTCGCCGGAAGAGATCTCGATGTCGGTGCCGCACAGGCCGACTGCCAAGGTGTCGACGAGAACGGGGCCGTCGCTCTCGGCCGGCTCGCCTATGTCGTCGAGGCGGGCGCTACCGCCGGTGCCCGGGAGTACGGTGATCGCCTTCAACGGTCTCTCCTTCTTGTTGCTCGACTGGTCAATGTCCCTCGACTTGTCAGTGTCCCTCGACTGGTCAACGCCCGAGGCCCAAGCGGTGCTTGCGATGTGGGTTGGACGACCGCGCCACTCGCCTCAGGCCCTTCGGCTTGACGCCGTTGACACGGTCCTCGTGCGTCATGCCGGTGTCTCGGCCGCTGTGGGCCAGGCCAACGGCGGTGTTCACGAGCGACACGTGCGTGAAGGCTTGGGGGAAGTTGCCGACTTGGCGCTTGAGGATCGGATCGTACTCCTCCGCCAGGAGCCCGAGGTCGTTGGACAAGCCGACGAGCCTGCCGAACATCTCGACGGCCTCGTCGTGGCGCCCGATGAGGTGGAGGCAGTCGGCCATCCAGAACGAGCAGGCGAGGAATGCCCCTTCTCTTCCCGACAGCCCGTCCACCGCCGTCGAGTTGGTCGAGTCGTAGCGCATGACGAAGCCGTCGGTGGTTATCTCACGCTTTATGGCGTCGACGGTGCCGGCAACTCGCTTGTCGCTACCTGGCAGGAAGCCGACAAGGGGGATCATCAGCACGCTGGCATCCAGCTCCTTGGAGCCGTAGTACTGCGTGAACGTGTTGCGCTCGCTGTCGAATCCCTTGTCGCACACTTCACTGTGAATCTGGCGCCTCAGCGCCTTCCACTTGTCGATGGGGCCGTCCATGGCGAACTCCTCGACGTCGCGAATGGCGCTGTGGACTCCGAACCATGCCATGACTTTCGAGTGAGTGAAATGCCGGCGGGGGCCCCGCACTTCCCAGATCCCGTCATCGGGCTCCTTCCAGCCGGACTCCAGGAAATCCATGATCGCCGTCTCGAGGTCCCAGGCCGGCTGGCTGGACGGGATGCCGAGGCGGCGGGCCTCGTGCAGGGCGCCGAGCACCTCTCCGTAGACGTCGAGCTGGAACTGCCCGGCGGCAGCATTTCCGACACGTACAGGAACCGAGCTCTCGTAACCGGGAAGGTGGCCGAGCTCGTACTCGAGGAGGTTGCGCTCGCCCGCCGGGCCGTACATGATCTGGAGCTTCGACGGCTCGCCGGCCACGGCCCGCAGCAGCCAGTCGCGCCACGCTGCCGCCTCTTCGTGGTAGCCGGCGGCCATGAGAGCCGAGAGCGTCAGTGTGGCGTCACGAAGCCACGAGTACCTGTAGTCCCAATTGCGGTTGCCGCCGACAGACTCCGGCAGGGAAGTCGTGGGAGCGGCGATGATCCCACCCGTCGGCGCGAACGTCAGAGCCTTCAGTGTTATGAGCGAGCGCACGACGGGCTTCTGCCACTCCCCCAGAGAGAGGTGGTCCATCTCGGACCAGTCCTGCCAGTACTGAGTCGTGTTGTGGATGGCGTAAGTGGCGTCGATCGGCCGCGGAACGTCCTCAGTCGAGCGGAAGTAGCTGAGGACGAAGGGGACCCGCTGGCCTTCTCGCACCACGAAGTCGGCAACCGTCGCCATGCCCTGGCCGTGAGAGCGCACGGGTGACCACAACGCCAGGGCGTCCGGGCCGGCTACCGCGATGAACACGCCCTCGGAGTGGCGGACCCACGGGATGGCAGACCCATACTCGAAACGAATGGCCAGATCCATCCGCACCTCGACCTCGCCCTTCAGGCACTCCACCTCCCGGACTATCTGAGGATGGTCGCCTCGTAGCGGCATGCAGTCGGTGACGCGGAGGGTGCCTCCCGGCAGATCCCAGTCGGTAACGAGGACGAGCGAGTCACCGGCGTAGCTCCGCCGTGTCGAGAGCAGGGGATCGCCCCGGCCCGGCGCGGGGCTCGCCTTCGGTGCTATCCGCCAATACCCGTGCTCCTCGGTCCCGAGAAGCTTGGCGAAGCAGGCCGGCGAGTTGAAATGGGGTAGGCAACACCAGTCGATCGACCCATCACGTCCGACGAGGGCAACAGTCTCCGTGTCGCCGATCATCCCGTAGTCCTCGATGCGCAAAGCCACGCTCGCCATCATGGCCGACCGGCGACCGCAATGCAGGCTGGCGCCGGTCGCGGCCCGGTCACTACCTGCTGAGCGAGCCTGCCCGGAACCGGGCGGAGCCTCAACTCGAGACACACGCCCCGGTCGGGACACGGGTGCCCGCGGGCATCGCCTCGGCCTGTTTGATCCGCTGCAGGACGCCCGGAGAGGCCAGAGCGAAACCGATGTCGTCGTCGTTGGCGTCCCGCGAGAACACGACGCCGATGACCGTGCCGTTCGGCTCGACAAGCGGGCCGCCGGAGTTGCCTGGGCGGACGACGGATTGCAGCTCGTAGATGTGCCGTTGCACGCTGGCGGTCCCGTAGATGTTGGTCGACTCCGGGTCGAAGCTTAGAAGCACTCCCGCCGGCTGGGCGTCGAAGGGGCCGCCGCCGGGATAGCCCATCACGACGGCCTTCGTGCCGCGGTCGACGTAGTCGGGGTCGACCTTGAGTGCAGGCAGCGACAGGTAGGGAACCCGCAGGACGGCGAGGTCGAAGTCCGCATCCACCAGGATCGGCGTTGCCGGCTCGGACTGCACGGAGTCCTCGGCCGTGATGTCCTTGGCACCGGCCACGACGTGTGCGTTGGTCACGACCAGCCCAGGCGCCACGACGAAGCCCGACCCCTCTATCACCTCCCCGCACCCCCCGGTGGAGATGATGAGCACCGTCGAGTGCCTGGCGATGGACACGGCCTGGCCCACGGTGGCGGCATTCGGCAGGGCGACCGGCCCCTCAGGTTGGATGACACCGAGATACGGGAGCGGGAAGCCGCTCTCGTTGAGCAGTCTGGCGACTGTCGCCAACTCGTCGGGCAGCGGCGGCATCACGTCGGTAACCGCCCGGACCACCCGCGAGTTCTGGACCTGGCTCGAGATGACGGCGACTTCGCTGTTGGAGAGCACAGACACCAGCAGCCAGATCATCACGAGCATGCCGGCGGCTCCGATGACCGCACCGCCCCCGGCATCCAGCGCAGCGACGCGGTGCCCTCTCAGGTGTTGCCATATCCGTACGCCAAGCTGCCGTCCTGCACCCCAGATGATGCTGCTCGGCAAGAGCAGCATCAACAGTGCGAAGAAGGTGCGAAGGAACTCGCCATGGATATGGGGGCAGATGAGCACCACGAGCAGGACGCCGATCGCCAAGCCGAGCAAACCGCCGGCGAACGAGACCACCTGCACGGCGGCGCCCAGGCGCATCCCGTGGATTGCGGCGGCCAGTACGACGACGAGGAGGATTACATCGAGGACGTCCATCAGCCGCCGGGAGAGGCAGTCGGTTCGCCGAGCGGCTCGAGGCCGACGTCACGGTACGTGAGCACAGGCAAGTACCTGGTGCCGGTCTCGCCCATCCGGGCGGCCATGGCGTCGCCCCTGTCGAGAATGGTGCAGGCAACCACGACGTCGGCGCCGGTGCCCCGGACGACTTCGTAGGCATCGAGCAGGGACTGCCCCGTCGACACGGTGTCCTCCAGCACAACCACACGCACCCCCGGCCCGACAGGCACTCCCTCGATCCGGCGCCCGGTGCCGTGGCCCTTGGTCGCCTTGCGCACCGAGTACCAAGAGCAGCCGGTCAGCACGGCAACAGCGTGGGCCACCGGGTCGGCTCCCATCGTCATGCCCCCGATGGCGTCGTAGGCAATGCCGGCAGCCGCCAGCGCCTCGACGACAGCGCGGGCGGCCAGCTCGAGGTCTGCTCCTCCGGCAACAGCCCGGCGCATGTCGACGTAGTCGTAGCTCGTCCCGCCTGAGCTCAGCTGGAATGGCTCGGGGCGCCGTTCGTAACCGCGCTCCATGACCAGCGCCACCAGCCTGGCGCGGAGCCCGTCCGGCTGATCCTCTCGGGAGTCGTCGCTGGCGTCCATAGGCGGCCCGAGTGTAGGCCGGACCTGAGGCGGCGTTGGCCGCGGCAAGGCGCAAGATAGACGCCGCGACTTGCCCGGGCGGCGACTAGACCTTAGGGCATGGGCGACCCGTCCCCCCCGACACGGCCGCCGCGGCCCGGCAAGCGGCAGCCTGTCCCGCACCGGGTGCCGAGCGCCCACAGGGACCTGTCGCAGGCACCCCTGCCTGAGCACCACCACCGCAACATCCGCGGCGGCAGCGCCCGGGCAGCCGTGTTCGGGATCAGCGACGGGCTGGTGTCGAATACCTCCCTCGTGCTCGGCATCTCGGGCGCCACGACGTCGGGGGGCTTCGTGCGCTTGGCGGGCTTGGCCGGGCTGCTGGGCGGCGCCTTCTCGATGGCGGCCGGCGAGTACGTGTCGATGCGTGCCCAGAGCGAGTTGTTCCAGCGGGAGATCGAACTCGAACGGCGGGAGATCGAGCACCGGCCCGAGGGCGAGACGCGGGAGCTGAGGCACCTCTACGAGCAGCGCGGCATGGACGCCGAGCTGGCCCGTGCCGTAGCCGAGCAGATCATGTCCGACCCGGAGCTTGCGCTCGAGACCCACGCCCGCGAGGAGCTCGGCATCGACCCGGGCCAGACCGGCAACCCCGCGCAGGCGGCACTCTCGTCGTTCGTGACCTTTGCGGTGGGGGCGTTGATGCCTCTGTTGCCGTTTCTTTTTGCGAAGGGGACGACGGCTCTCGTCGCTGCTGTCGCCGTCGCCGGCCTCGCCGCCCTCGTGGTCGGCACGCTGCTCTCCATCTTCACAGAGCGCAAGTGGTGGATATCCGCCCTCCGCCAGCTCGTCATCTGTGCCGCTGCGGGGGCGATCACCTACGGCGTAGGCACCGCAATAGGCGTCAGCACCGCTTGACGAGGCCGAGGCCGGCCTGAGACATGAGTCGCACAATTGAGGCATTCTGTTGCCGTGTCCACCTTCTACCTGATCCGGCACGCCAAGGCACAGGCGCGCGAGCACTGGGATCTACCCGACGCGGAGCGCCCGCTAACGAGCCGCGGTCACGAGCAGGCTCGGCTGCTCGCTTCTCACCTGGCCGACCTCGGCTCTCGCCGGCCCTCCCGCATCGTGTCGAGCGAGGCTGTCCGCTGCCGCCAGACCGTCGAGGACCTCTCCCACGCCGTGTCGTTGCCTGTGGTCGACGTGGCTTGGCTGATGGAGGGCTCAGACCCTGCAGAAGCCCTGGGCCGTCTCCGCAAGCTGGCATACCGCCTCGACCCTCCCTCTGGCAGTGGTGGCCCGGTTGCGGCATGCTCCCATGGAGACGTCATCTGGGCGGTGCTGGAACTGCTGGCTGGGCTGGGTGTCGACCTCGGCCCTCAACCGGACGCCCCCAAGGCAGGAGTGTGGATCGTCGAGGCTCAGGCCCACGAGACGATGGTGGCCAGCTTCTTCCATCCCGAGGTGCGCCACCGATGACCTTCTCGGCTGGTGCACACGGCGCGGCTCGGCAGGCTAGTCGGCCTCGGTGATCAGCACCGAGGAGATGACGACCCGCTCCTTCGGCTTGCCGGACGACGTCCCGACACCTTCGATCGCAGCCAGCACGTCCCGCCCGTTCACGAGCTGGCCGAAGAGCGAGTACAGGGGGGGAAGGCGAACGCCGTCCGGGCCGGAGATGACGAAGAACTGGCTGCCGTTGGTGTCCGGCCCGGCGTTGGCCATGGCAAGCGAGCCGATCTGGTAGCGGCCCGCGGCGGGCAGCTCGTCCTCGAAGCGATACCCCGGCCCCCCGGTCCCGGTACCCTCCGGGTCACCCCCCTGGCACATGAATCCCGGGATGACCCGGTGGAAGACGATGCCATCGAAGTAGTGGTATCCGGCCAGGAAGACGAAGTTGTTGACCGTCCGCGGCGCCGCCAGCGCGTCAAGGGCGAACACCATCGAGCCCTTCCCCGTCACCATCTCGGCGGTGTAGCGCTTGGAGAGATCGATCCCCATTTCCGGCGCCTGGGAGAAACGCTGGGTCTTTGGCGCCGAACCATCCGCCGGCGGGAACTCGTTTGCCACTGACATCCTCCTGGCCTCAGACCTTCTTGATGGTCACGTTCGTTACGTAGACCTTGACGCTCGGGGCGCCGGTGCTCGAGTCTGCGACGGGGTACGAGGCGACCTTCTCGCACACGCTCATACCGGAGATCACCTTCCCGAAGATCGTGTAGTTGGGCTCCGTGTTGAGCTGGGAAGCACCTCCGGGAAGCACCACGAAGAACTGGCTGCCGTTGGTGCTTGGCCCTGTGCTGTTGGCGTAAACGAAGGCCCCGGTCTGGTAGCAGGCCGAGGTGGCCTTGGTCTTGCACGACGCCGGTGGCGTGTTGCCCGTGAAGGAGTAGCCGGGGTAGCCGAGGGAACCGCCGGTACCGAGCCCGGTCGGGTCGCCGCCCTGGATCACGAAGCCGGGCACGATCCGGTGGAAGAACGTCCCGTCGTAGTACTTGTACAGGGCCAAGAAGACGAAGTTGTTGACACCGGCGTACGACTTGGCCGCATCCATCTGCACGACGAAGTTCCCGACCGAGGTGTAGAAGGTGGCATCCCACACCGACGTCGTTGATATGCAGTTGGGCGGCTTGGACTTGAAATAGACCTCACGTGTCGTGGCGCCGGTGGTGGGCGGGCACACCGGGGTGATGGCCGTCGTCTGCAGCGGTTGGGTGGTCGGCGGGGCGAACGTCGTCGGCGGCACCGTGCTCGTCGTGCTGGCGGTCGTGCTCGAGGTGGAGGTGGCCGACGACGCCAGGGTTGTTGTCGTCGTCGTCTTGCCGGCCTTCTTGGTGCTGCCTGTGGCGGACAGTACGGCCACGACTACCACGACGGCGACCAGGATGGCGGCCCACACCACTCGCCGCAGGTTCTGGCGCCGCTTGCGGGCTTGTTGCTGGACTGCTTGCTTCTCGGCGCGGAGGGCGCGCTGACGGGCTCGTTTCTCGCTGGGCACGGCGCGAGAGGCTACCCGCTGTGAGCCCTGCACCGTAACTCGGCCAGGTCCTTCGGTCGTCACGGCAGGCGCCGCCACCGAACTACCGTTGCGCCGTGGCCCTGGTAGTTCAGAAGTTCGGCGGCACCTCGGTCGGCGACGCCGATCGCATCAGGGCAGTAGCGGACCACGTGGCCCGCAGCAGGCGCGCCGGCGACGAGGTCGTCGTGGTCGTCAGCGCCATGGGCAATACGACTGACGACCTGCTTCACCTCGCCGAGCAGGTGAGCAGCCGACACCCCGGCCGCGAGATGGACATGCTCGTCACCGCCGGCGAGCGCATCACCATGGCCCTCCTCTGCATGGCCCTGGCCGAGCGCGAGGTGCCGGCGGCTTCTTTCACGGGCAGCCAAGCCGGCATCATCACCGACACGACCCACCAGAAGGCGCGCATCGTCGAGGTGAAGGGGGACCGCCTCCGCACGGCGCTCGGCGAGGGAGCGGTGCCGGTGGTCGCCGGCTTCCAGGGCGTCTCTTCTACCAGGGACATCACCACACTGGGGAGGGGTGGATCCGACACGACAGCCGTTGCATTGGCGGCAGCGCTCGGTGCCGTGCGCTGCGAGATCTACACGGACGTGTCGGGCGTCTTCTCGGCCGACCCCCGCATCGTCCCTTCGGCCCGCAAGCTCGACCGAGTCTCGTTCGACGAGATGCTCGAGATCGCCGCCACGGGTGGGCGGGTGCTGGCGCTGCGGGCGGTCGAGTTCGCCCGCAATCACAACGTCACGTTGTACGTCCGGTCCAGCTTCACCTGGGAACCGGGGACCGTCGTCACGGAGGAGGAAGGTATGGAAGATCCGATCGTGTCAGCGGTCACCCACGACACGTCGGCGGCCAAAGTCACAATCGGGAGAGTCCTGGACCGGCCCGGGATCGCCGCCGCCCTGTTCCGGGGGCTGGCAGAACGCGCCGTCAATGTCGACATGATCGTGCAGAACATCTCCCACGACGGGACTACCGACATCTCGTTCACCGTGCCCAAGGCTGACCTGGCCAATGCCCTGGAGCTGGCCACCTCGCTGAAGGCTGACCTCGGAGCGGCCGAGGTCACCGCTGACGAGGGCGTCGCCGTCGTCTCCCTCGTGGGGGCGGGGATGAAGACGCACCCCGGTGTGACGGCCACGATGTTCGAGACGCTCGCCGCCAACTCGATCAACATCGAGATGATCTCGACCTCCCCGATCCGCATCTCGTGCGCCGTGCGGGCCGAGGTGGCTGAGCAGGCGGTCCAGGCGCTGCACGGTGCCTTCGGGCTTTCCCGGCAGGCGCAGACGCCTCCAGCCGGGGTGGCCTGGCACGGGACCCCGCCCGTCCGTTCGCCGCCGGGTTCGTGGACACTTCCACCCGATATCCAGGGATGAACTGTCCAGAACCGGGGCGCCGGTAGGCAGACGCCACCCGTAAACTTGGGCCATGAGAGTCGGCGTGTTCGGAGCCACCGGCCAGGTCGGCGGGGTGATGCGATCCATCCTGGCGGAGCGCAAGTTCCCAGTTGACGAGCTGCGTTACTTCGCCTCGGAGCGGTCCGCAGGTACCACGCTGCCGTGGCAGGACGCCGAGATCACCGTCGAGGGCGCCGAGTCGGCGGATTACTCGGGGCTGGACCTGGCTCTCTTCTCCTGCGGCAGGGCCGCCTCGCTCGCCCTGGCGCCCCGTGTCGTAGAAGCGGGCGCCATCGTCGTCGACAACTCGTCGGCCTGGCGCATGGACCCCGACGTCCCCCTCGTGGTGCCAGAGGTCAACGCCCACGAGCTGAGCTCGATCCGCAAAGGCATAGTCGGCAACCCGAACTGCACGACGATGGTGGCCATGCCGGTCCTGGCTCCCCTCCACCGAGCGGCCGGGCTAAGGCGGGTGGTGATCTCCACCTACCAGGCAGTCTCGGGCGGTGGCCTCGCCGGGGTGGCCGAGCTCGACGAGCAGTCGCAGAAGGTCGCCCCGATGGCAGCCTCCCTCACTCACGACGGGCGGGCGGTCGAGTACCCGCCCCCGGTCAAGTTCGCCGCTCCGATCGCTTTCAACGTCATCCCGGTGGCCGGCAACCTCCTCGACGACGGCAGTGGCGAGACGGACGAGGAGCTGAAGTGGCGCCAGGAGGCCCAGAAGATCCTTGCCATTCCGGACCTCCTCGTGTCGTGCACCTGCGTGCGGGTCCCTGTCTTCACCGGCCACTGCAACTCGATCAGCGCCGAGTTCGAGCGACCCATCTCGGTGGCAGAGGCGACGGCACTGCTCGGCGATGCCCCTGGCGTAGCGCTCTGCGACATCCCGACACCGCTGGCGGTCGCCGGCCGCGACGTGTCCCTCGTAGGGCGTATCCGCCGGGACCCCGGCGCCCGGAACGCACTCTCGCTGTTCGTCGCCGGCGACAACCTTCGCAAGGGCGCCGCTCTGAACGCCATACAGATCGCCGAGGTGCTCGCCGGCGTCGTCTAGATGAGCTCAGTTCAACACCTGCGGCGGGGGTCGCTCGCCCACAGGAAGCACGGGGATGCTGCCTCGCACCCACGTCTTGCCGCCGTTGGTGGTGAACAGGGATTCCTCCCGAGACGAGGTGCCAACCCAGCCGGTTACGACACAGTCGACGGCGGTGGAGCAGGCGGCGGCGCCGTCTTGGAACGAGGCCGGCAACCCGCCGACAGGTCGCCAGGTCGCGCCGCCGTCGTGGGTGACGAGGGGCGACGCGCCGCCGAAGTCGAAGCAGACCCGAGAGCCGACGCACTGCAACCCTACGCTCGAGTGCTTCGGCGGCAGCCGGACCACTCGCCAGGCCGCCTTGCCAGACCCAGGGAGAAACGCCGTCGGTGGTGAACCCGCCCGTGCCACTGCCACGTCGGAGACAAAGTGGCGGCTCCACTCTCGCCCGAAGTCAGAGGAGGCATAGAGCACGTACTCGGCGGTGACAGAGCTTCGAGGCTCCTCCAGGGCGACAAGGACGCAACCTCCGTCGCTACGGCACAAGAGCGTGTTATCCACCAGCGAAGAGTCCGCCGGCAGCCGGAACGTCGTCCTCCACGACCGGCCGCCGTTCGTAGTCAGCTCGATCGCGTCCGACGTGGACTGCTCGTCCCAGGTGACGCAGGTATCGAACACGGGGCAGCTGAATGCCGTCATGCCGGATGGCCCGGCCACCTGCCAGGTCCGACCTCCGTCATCGGTCCTGACGAGCGCCAGGAAGGGTCCCCATCCGGTTCTCGACGTGGAGTCACCTGGTCCGACGAAGCACTGGAGCTCAGTCGGGCAGGCGATCCAATCGAAGTCTGCGGTCGTTAGCAGGCTGAGGGTGTCCAGCCGCCAGACCCGCTCGTTCGTGGTTACGAGCACGGTGTTGCGGTTGGGGCCGCCATCGAGCGAACCGATGCCGGCGACCGCATAGCAGCTACCGGGTGCGGGGCAGGTGACCCCATAGGGGATGATCACTCCGGTCGAGACGCCAACCTGAGTCACAAAACCAGAGGTTCCGAGCTCCGCCCGCTGCCCGCCCGTCGCCTCGAGAACCTGGAACGACAGGAAGATCCCACTGGCCGGCACGAGAGCGACAGCGACGGCCAAGAGGCGCCGGCTCGGCAAAAGCAGACTGGACTTGTCCGCCAGCCAGGAGCAGGTCGCCACAAGAGCCACGGCGATGCTCGCGCAAAGAAGGCCGAGCCGAGGGCCGCGATACGCAAGTCCTCTGTCCGCCATCGTGCCAGCCACCACAAGCAGCGGTTGCGCGACCAGAGCAGCACCCAGGTGCCAGGTATGTCCTGGCTCCTCGCCGCCTCGACGAGCGGCGTCTCGAGCTATGCGCACCCCGAGCCAGGTGAGAGCCGCCGCCACGACGACCAGTGAGCCGGCAAAGGCCACGAACCAAAAACCGCGGAAGTGGAAGTCGTCCCGCATCGAGTCGAAGGCCGTCGCTTGGCCGGCGAGCGTGGACTGCTGCCGGAAGGCTCTGTACACCTCTGTCCCGATACCGCCTAGTGCCGCCACGGCTTCCACCCAGAGGAGCGTCGCCAGTCCGTATCGCGCCCACTGCCTGTAGCGGCCGGACCCTGGGTTTACACCGGCCGTCACGCTCACCGGCGGAGAGCTTACTTCTGTGCCGCCGGGGCGCTCCTGCCGGCGCCGGCCCTGGCTAGAGCTGGCTAGAGCCTTTCGGGAGAACCGGTCAGAATCCCGGCGAACGAGGTCAGTACGCCCGCCCGAAGACAACTCGCCGGCCGTAGGTCGACGAGGAGCCACAGATCACGCACGGGCCGGTCTCGGGCTCGGCGTCGAAGGGAACACAGCGAGGAGTGGCCGTCGTCTCGTCTTTCAACCGCTGCTCGCATTCCGGCGACTCGCACGCCAGCGATAACGCGAACCCGGTCTGGACGGCAGCGACGAGCTCGTCCCATGTGTCGGCGCGCACCGTGTGTGACTCACGGAACTCCAGTTGCCTGTCGAACAGGGTCTGCTGGTAGCCAGCGAGGCGCCCGGGCATGGAAACCGCCAGCTCGGGCAGAGTGACCGTGACCTTGTCGGCCTTCGACGTCGCCAGCCGAGAGGCGATCAGCGCCGAGCCCGAAGCGAGATCTCGAGGGCCAAGCTCGACACGCAACGGCACACCTTTCAGCTCCCAGTCGTTGAACTTGAAGCCGGGGGACAGCTGCATGCGGTCGTCGACTTTGGCTCGCACGCCGGCGGTGGCCAGGTCACGGCCGAGTTGATGGGCCGCCTCGAGGACGGGCGTCGCTTCGGCGTCACGACCTATAGGCACGACGACGACTTGATAGGGCGCCAGCGCCGGCGGAAGGACGAGACCGCGGTCGTCCCCGTGGCCCATGATGACCGCACCGATCATGCGGGTAGACATCCCCCAAGACGTCGTGTAGCAGTGCTCCAGCTCGCCGGCCTCGTTCTGGAACGTCATATCGAAGACACGGGCGAAGTTCTGGGCGAGGTAGTGAGAAGTCCCGGACTGGAGGGCACGGCCGTCGCGCATCATCGCCTCGATCGACGTCGTGCGCTCGGCTCCTGCAAAGCGTTCGCTCGCCGTCTTCTCGCCCACGAACGGCGCCAGCGCTGCGGCTTGGCAGGCCAGGTCGTCGTACATCCCGAGGGCGAGCATCACCTCGTCCCAGGCTTCGCCAGCACTGGCATGGGCAGTGTGACCTTCTTGCCACAGGAACTCCGTCGTCCGCAAGAACAACCGGGGGCGCAGCTCCCAGCGGACGACGTTTGCCCACTGGTTGAGCAGCAGCGGCAAGTCGCGGTAGGAGGAGATCCACTTGGCCATGTATTGGCCGATGACTGTTTCGGAGGTGGGGCGCACGACCAAGGGCTCCTCCAGCTCCCTGCCACCGCCGTGGGTCACGACCGCCAGCTCGGGGGCGAAGCCCTCGACATGCTCCGCTTCCCGCCGCAAGTGCGACTCCGGGATGAAGAGAGGGAAATAGGCGTTGTCGTGGCCGGTGGCCTTGATGCGGCCATCCAGGTCGGCTTGGATCAGCTCCCAGATCCGGTAGCCGTAGGGCCGCATGACCATAGTGCCGCGAACAGGGCCGCGGTCAGCGAGCTCGGCTTTGAGGACAAGCTCGTTGTACCAGGCTGAGAAGTCCTCGCTCTGCGGGGTGACTCCCCGCTCGTTGCGCTGGCGGCCTGAATGGGCGGTACCAGTCTCGTTTCTCTCTTCGACCATGCAGGTTGCTACCACATCCGGCAGCTAGAGTCAGCCGCTCACGGCGGGCGCGTCCGCCAATGTAAGGATGTGCGAGTCAGCACGCGTCAGGAGCCTCCTATGTGGTCGGCACAACCAACGGTGTTACGGCCACTTCGCGCAGGCGAACGTATCGACGCATCCATCAAGATCGTGCGGGCCAACTTCTTCACGCTGTTGAAGGCGACCCTCCCAGTGGCGGTGCCCCTGGCAGTGGTGGAGTGGCTGGTCACCAAGTCGATCACCGGATCGACCTCCGCCAACCCGTTCGGCATCAATGCGACGGTCTCAGCAGCCGGCAACCTTCCCAGCGCAACAACGATCATCGGCGGGGCGGTCACGCTGCTCCTGATCACTCTCCTCGCCAACGCCGCAGCTACCGCAATCGCCTTCTGGGTGATTGCGCACTCCTACCTCGGTCGTACCTCGAGTTGGCAGGAAGCCCTCATCAACGGCTGCAAGAAGCTTCACTCCGTTCTCTGGATCCAGATCCTCGTCATCCTGCCGCCGCTTGCGTGCGGGGCGGTACTGGGCATCCTCGTTTACTTGGTGGCTGGTTCGTCTACAAGCTCGGCGGTCCTGGTCGGATTCTTCTTAGGTCTTGCCTGCTTGGTCGGGTACATCTGGTACTGGGTGGCCACGTCTCTGGCCATCTCGACGCTAATGCTCGAGGATCTTCGCGGCAGCAAAGCGCTCGCTCGGTCCATGCGGTTGGTGCGGAGCACCTTCTTTTCGGTCTGGGGCACGGAGATACTGGGTGAGCTGCTGCTCTACGTCGGCACGATCCTCATAGTGATCCCGCTCGAGGTACTCCGGGTCGCACTGTCTTCGAGTGCAATCGCCGGCGACGCGCTGTCGGTAGTCCAGACCTCGCTGGACTACTCAATCCTTTCGCCGTTCCTGGCTGCCGTCTTCGTCGTCGTGACGATAGACATGCGGGTCCGCAAGGAGGGCTTCGACATCGAGGTGCTCGCTTCGTCGCTCGGTACCACGGCGACAGACTCCGCCTTGTCGTTCCTCAAGCCTGTGCCCGGCGGGCCTGGTGGCGGGTATGGCTATCCAGGGTATGGACCAGGTGCCGGCTACCCGCCCGGTCCGGGGTACGGCCCTGGCTACGGCTACCCGGGGTACGGGCCGAGCGCTGGCTACCCGGGTTACCCGCCTGGCGCCGGGTACCCACCCGGCTCGGGTTACGGGCCGCAGCCACCGGGGTACGGGCAGCCGCCGCCGGGGTACGGGCAGCCGCCGCCGGGGTACGGGCAGCCGCCGCCGGGGTACGGGCAGCCGCCGCCGGGGTACGGGCAGCCGCCGCCGGGGTACGGG
>JBOGHW010000056.1:0-5800 GCA_050744865.1 Acidimicrobiales bacterium
GGCCTAGTGGCTTCGGGGCCGGTGGCTTCGGGGCCGGTGGCTTCGGGGCCGGTGGCTTCGGGGCCGGTGGCTTCGGGGCCGGTGGCTTCAGGGCCGGTGGCTTCGGGGCCAGTGGCTTCGGGCCCCGAGCCTCCCGAGCCCCCTTCGAGCATGTAGCTCCTGTCGGCGGCGAGCACGAGCTCAGAGAGCGTCCCGGCGTAGCAGCTGCCCGGCTCGACCAGCGTGATCACGCTGCGGGCCGATACGTCCAGGCGCTTGAATGTCCGCTTCCAATAGGCACTGACCTCACGTACCAGCCAGTCTCCGGTGGCGTCCAGGACCTCGTCGGCGGCCAAGACTTGGTCGGGGTCTCCCCGAGTGTGCATCACCCAGGTGCCTATCTCCGGCTCGTTGAGACGAAGGTGCAAGATGCTGTCGTCGAGCTCCCGACAGGCTGCCAGGAGCCACGCCTTGTCTCCGGTCTCGAGCAGTTCGCCGGGCGTGGCCGGTTCACCCGAACCGGGACCGTAGAGCAGGAAGTGCGCTGTGCCGGCTTGCCGGTCGATGCCGACAGTCAGATTGGGGTAGCCGAGGGCTTCATCACTGATTGTTCGTTCGAGCGGCGTAAGCGTCACACCACGGTCGCCGTTGGTCTTGCTGGTGGTGCTGGCATGCGTGTCGCCGTTGGTCTTGCTGGTGGTGCAGTCATGCGTGTCGCCGGTCGTGTAGTCATCCGTGCGGCTGTCGGCCTGGCTGTCAGTGTGGTCGTCCCGGTTGCTCCTACCAGCGTGTCGCGGACGGTCGGACTGGGCAGCCAGCGCTTCGGCGCGTCGGCGCACATGCGCGGCGAACTCGCTCGGTGCGGCTACGGAGTCGACGAGTTCCCACGCCGCCGCCTGTTCTCCGCGCACACCCTCGGCTCTGGTCGTGAACATGTCGGCGAGGTCCCTCCGTACATGACGTTTGTCGACGACTCTGGTCAGGCCGCCAGTGCCGGGGAGCACGCCAAGAAGAGGGACTTCTGGCAGTGAGACTGTCGAGGAGCGATCGTCAACGAGGGCAATCTCGTGGCACGCGAGTGCAAGTTCATAACCACCGCCAGCTGCCACCCCGTTGACAGCGGCGATCCAGCGCTGGCTCGAGGCGTCACCGGCATCCTCGATGGCGAGCCGCGTCTCGTTGGTGAACTTGCAGAAGTTCACCTTGTGGTCGTGAGAGGCGCCGGCCAGCATCTGGATGTTGGCGCCGGCGCAAAACGTACGATCGAGCCCGCTCGTGAGTACCACGGCACCGACCTCAGGATGCTCAAAACGCAGCCTCTGCACCACGTCATACAGTTCGATGTCGACGCTGAGGTCGTAAGAGTTCAGCTTCAACTCGTAGCCGTCCGAGAGGCCGCCATGAGGGTCGACTGCCAGCGTGACGGTGGCGACAGGACCGTCGATCGCGACGCGCCAATGCCGGTACTGAGCCACCGTCGTCCTGAAGTCGACCGGGCCCATGGCCCAGCCCTCGTCTCCCATGAGTCCTCCATGGTGTCTGCCGACGTTGCTAACATTGTACACTACTTGTGACTACCGTCAACGAAGCGTCAAATATCGAACGTGGCACCTGGGCTCACTCTGGCCGTGCCGGAGGACTAACCAGCGCCCGCCGCGCCGGCGAACCGACCAGCGCCCGCCTTGCCTTGGGACTAACTAGTACTAGCGCCCGCCGCGCCGGAGGGCCAACCAGTGCCCGCGCGTTGCTGCTCACCGTGCTCGGCGAGTTCGTACTGCCCTGCGGCGGCTCTGTCTGGACGGCGACGGTGCTCGACGCCTTGGCGGCGCTCGGGCTGGAGGAAGGCGCCGCCCGGCAGGCGATGGCGCGCACGAGCGCCAGGGGACTGCTGCGCCGCGAGCGCCAGGGCCGGCGAACACAGTGGTCGCTGACGGAGAGAAGCACGCGATTGCTCGTTGAGGGAACCGAGCGCATTTACAGCTTCGGCCTGGGGTGTACCGAGTGGGACGGCGAATGGTTGCTGCTCCTCGTCAAGGTGCCTGAGGAGAACCGCCACCTGCGGGCGCAGCTGCGGACGAGGTTGGGTTGGTTGGGCTTCGGGTCTCTCGGAGGAGGCAACTGGGTGACTCCTTGGTCCGAGCGTGAGCTGGAGGCCAAGGACACCCTCGCCGAGCTCGGCCTCGCAGGTGGGTCGCTCTCGTGGCGAGGACGGCCCGGCGACCTGGGATCCCTGGAGGAGAGGGTAGGCGACATCTGGGATCTGCCCGCCGTTGCGCGGGAGTACGAGGAGTTCGTGACGAACTCGCTCGCCGAGGCGCCCGACAGTCCCGTCAATGCATTTGCGGCCCTCACCCGTTTGGTTCACGACTGGCGCCACTTTCCGGCCACAGACCCCGGTTTGCCGGCCATGCTGTTGCCAGAGTCGTGGCCCGCCGTGGGTGCCGCCCACCTCTTCCACGACAAGCACGATGAGTGGGCGCCCGGTGCGTGGGCCTGGTGGCGAGAGCACTCAAGCGAGTGAGGTCGCCGTCGGTGTTTCTTGATGTCAGTTCGAGAAACGCAACCGCTCCGCATCGGCATTGGCCCCCTCCGCGGTCGGTGGGTCGTGCAGCGTGTCCATGTACTTGGCGCTGGGGTAGCGCACCCTGTCGACGAGCACCTGGACCTCGTCGAGGTCAAAGGGCGTGGTTATGAGGTGAGCTTCGTCTGAGAGCAGCACCCAGCGAGCGCCGGCGCCGGCACCGTAGGGGAGGCCGACACTCCCGGCGCCGACGATGAGCTTGCCCACGGCCTCCCGCTTGTACTGCACGTGGCTGTGGCCGTGCACGACCGTGTGTTCGTCGACGCCCTGCGTGGCCTGCCGTAATCGCTCGTTGTCCGTGATGGAGCTCAATATCTCGATGTCGCTTCTCGGGCTGCCGTGGCAAAGGCGGATGCCGTCGAGGCATCGATGGGGAGCTCTCAGGCCCTTGGGCCACGAGCCGAGCTCAGCCAAGGCGGCGGCGCCGTGGGCATCGACCAGCCAGTGATCGAGCTCGCGCTCGTACGGTCGGACGCCTGCGGCGAGCTCGAGTAGCCAGCGTTCGCCGTTGCCCGCCAGGTAGAAGACGGGCCTGTCCAGGCTGTGGAGGCGCTCTAGCACGCCGACCGGGTCGGGACCGGCCGTCACGCATCCGAGGACGGCGACCACGTCGGCCGTTGCGAACTCTGCCGACGACAGGACGGCATCCAGGGCCACCGTGTTGCCGTGGATGTCGGCCAAGCAGGCGACCGCAGTACCGCCCGGCTCGATCGGGTCTATCCGTCCGGCGCCGCTGCGGGTGATCTCATCGTCCGTCGCCAATCGCGCTCCTCCCCAATTGCTCTCCTCCCAGGTACGCTGGCTGCCGAAAGTTGGTGTGTTTCGGTGACTCTCAACTGTCCGTGATACTCAACTGTCCGAGAAACCCACCGCCTGGTGGCTACCGTCACACAGCGGCTTGTTCTTCGACTGGCCGCAGCGACAGAGCGTCATGCGATTCCTGGTCTCGAGTGACTCGCCGTCGGAACGCTCGATGTCGACCTTGCCGGTCACGAAGTAGGGGCCGTCCTTGGTGACGCCGATGCCGACATCGAGGTCAGGTTCCACGTCCGCGCCGCCTACATCGAGGTCAGGTTCTCCGTCCGTGCTGTCGACGTCGAGATCAGGTTCGGCGCCCGTGGTGCCCGGCTTGAGGCGGAAAGTCAGCGCACCCGAAGGACAATTCTCGATCATCGCCATCACCTGGGTCCTGACGACACTGTCATCGGTGTCGCGCACCATCTTCCAGACGTTCGTCAAGCGGTTGCCGCAGAAGCCGGCGTGCTCGCAGATCGCCCTGTCGTCCCTGACGACGATGCCCTCGCCCTGGTACGTCTGGGCTCGCTCGGCATAACTGTTGGTGGGTGCTGTCTCGGTGCCGTCGAAGTTGTTGCGAAGGTGCGAGCCGTCGCAGAAGGGCTTGTTCTGGGAACCGCCACAGCGACAGAGGGCGAAGATGTCGCCATGCTCGAGACGGGCGAAGGTCTGCCAAGTCATGGGCTCGCCGTGCTCGGAGCGGACTATCGCCCGCCGTTTCAGGGAGATGGGGCCGCGGACGAGGTACGGACCGTTGCGCTGGATGGATATTCGAGGGTTGGTCTCTTCTGGCACGTGCACCAGCTTGCCAAGTCTCGCGTGGCAGCGCTGCAGATGTCATGGAGATCGAGGTAGTCGGGGGACTCGCTCCCCCGTGAGGTACTAGTGCAGCGTCCCGTGTGGTGCCCCCCCCGGGGGGGGTGACTCGTGCGAGGACTCGGCCGGGGCTAGTGCGCGGCTGGTGCGGCGGACTTGTCGGGGTTCCGTTTAGGACGGGTCGTCGGGTTAGGACGTCTCGCCGGGTTACGACGTGTCACCGGCCGAGGGCTCGAACGATGTGATCTCGTCCGGGCTGGGGGCGGGGTAGCCCGGCCGGGAGTCTTGCCCAACCGAGCCCCGCCGCTTCAAGAGTCCCGCCTTCCTGTCCTGCTCAGTCTTGGCCTTGTGGTCGTGCCAGCAGAGCGGGTGGAGGTTCTCATACGAGGTCGGTCCGTTGTTGGCGACAGGGTCGATGTGGTCGTTCTCCAGACCGTAGGTCCGGCCGCACTCCGTACACGCCCTGCCGTCGAAGGTCGGCGGGCGGCCGAGGTCGAGGGCCGTGCGCAGGGGTGCCGGCAGGTGGCGCCCGAAGTGCTTGATGGTGTGGATGTTGGTGCCGTCGTGGATGACGGCCTTCAAGAAGGCGTCGGCTGAGAGCTCTCGTGCGAGCCCGACCGGGATAGGCCCGCCCCCCAGGAGGTGGCAGGGCTCGCCTTGGTGGCGGTGGCCACGGCGCCAGGTATTGATGTCGCAAACGATGACCAGCTCGGCGCTGTGCCCGGCCCTGGAACCTGTCTTGGAGCCGGCTTTGTGCTCGCCACTGTCTGCCTCAGGGTCGGCCTGGCTGCCCTGGGCCAGGAGGTAGGCAAGTGCGTCAGCGGCGTCAGCCTCGAAGGGCTCGGTCTTGAGGCCTTGGGCTCTCTTGTCCCTGCGCTTTTTGTGGGCCACCGCCTCGAGGCGCCCGATGAAGGGCAGGCCTATCTCGGGTGTGAGCGATCCTTGGAAGCAGACCATGCCGAGGCCGTCTCGCCAGTGGCGAAAGTGCCTGGCGCCTTGTTGACGGCGGCGCAGCTCCTCCGGTTCGGTCCTGGCCTGGCGGTGCTGGCGGGCCTTGTCGCGCAGCCGTGACAAGTCGCTCTGCCTGGCGACCTCGAGCAGGTCATGCTCGGCACCGGGCGCCTCGGCCTCGCCAAGGACTATCTCGCCTGCTTGCTGGACAGACACCTCGCCGGCCAAGAGCGCCTCTTTGGTCTCGGGACACGCACCAAGCTGCGAGGCGGTCTGCAGTTCACGTCGCGCCTGGCTCCCCGTCGAGCCGGCATGACGGGCCATCCAGTCGGCCCCGTTGTTGAACCCTCGCTGCCGATGCGCCCCGGCCGCGACAGCGCGCGCCCCGGCCAGCAGACGGGCAGCAGCACAGGCCTTCTCGGTGGCGGCCAGCTCCTCGGCGACAAGGGCACAATCGGTCGCTGCCATCTCTGCAGGCTCGAAGGTCGCCAGCGTCGAGCGCAAAGACCTGGACAGCGACACCACCGAATCGGGCACAGCACATCCTCCGAACGAGGCTGGGCGGATGCAGACAAACCTGCAGCCACCACGAGCAGACTGACAAGAGGAGGCAAAGAGCCTCGATAAGGTGATGTCAGTCTAAGGGAACGTCTGTTCGATTGTCAAGAGACAAGTTGG
>JBOGHW010000057.1:0-22962 GCA_050744865.1 Acidimicrobiales bacterium
AACGGCGACTTCGAGGAGTACTGGCCCTACCACCTCGACCAGGAGCACCGACGCGTTCACCAGGCGAGATATGCCGGCACGGTCGCCGACATGGCAGCCTGACCGTCCCTCCAAGGGATCCACACCCGATTCAAACAACATCATCGGGTCTCCGGCTTGCTTGCCGGTCGAGTGCTGCGATGGTAGGCGAGACGTCGGAGCCGTGCCGATTCGAGTCCGGCCTCTCGCTCCTTTCGGATCGCCCAACCGCGTCCTTCGTGCTCGTCGTTCGGCGTCACGTAGCCGATGCCCGCATGGAGGCGATTCTCTTGGGGTAGCCAGTTGCGCGAAGAACTCGAGCGACCTCTTTCTGCTGGGTAGGGCCGTCGCCGGTTGCATGCAACGTGTGCCACACCTGTAGTGGACGTCGGCAGCGAGACTCAGGCTGTTGAGCGTGTGACATTCAGGTGAGTCATGAGTTCTCGGTTCGCGAGCCGGGCGGCGGCGAGTTCGTCGCTCCGTTGGCCGAGCTCGATCTTGAGGTTGTCCACCTCGGCCTCGAGGGACGCGATCCGCTGGCGTAGCTCGTCAATGTCGTCGGGAGCTCCTAGCCCGGACTCGCGCCAGGTTTGTTCACCGAGCATCTCAGAAAGCCGGCGTTCGAGGTGCTGCACACGGGCAGCGAGGAGGGCGGAGCGATGTTGGGCTGCGTGTAGGTCCGACAGCAGCGAGGCTCGGCTGACCGAGATCGAGGCTTTCAGCGCTTTGCCGGGAGACGCCAACTGAGCGGCATGCAGCTGTTGGAGAAGATCGGGGTGTCGGTAGAAGAAGGTCCGATCGACCCCAGCGCGACGGGCGACTCCGGCGACGGTGATCTCGTCCCGGTTGGCGGCGGCCTCGGCGAGAGCGGTGAGCACGCGCTGGCGACGGCGGGCGCTATCTGCTCGCCGTCCCTCGACCAGGGCAGCTTGTCGGTGCCGAAAACGTCATCCATGGGTTGTGACCTGCATTTTGACGTGAGCGCCGGCACCGGCGAGCATCCGGCGATGTCCCTCTCGTTCCTCTACTGGGCGTTCGGCCGTGTCCTCCAGTTGGTCCGGCTCATGTTCCGCAGTACCGAAAACCTCGCGATCGAGGTCGTGATGCTGCGCCACGAGGTGGCGGTCCTGCGCCGTCAGGTGCATCGTCCGGCGCTCGAGCCCGCCGACCGGGCGGTGCTGGCCGGCTTGGCGCGGCTGCTCCCCCGTCATCGACTCGGTTGCTTCTTCGTCCAACCAGCAACCCTGCTGCGCTGGCACCGAGACCTCGTGGAAAAACGCTGGAGCTATCCGCACGGCCGTGCCGGGCGACCGAGCATCGCGAAGGGAACCACGGCGCTCGTCGTGCGTCTGGCGAAAGAGAACCCGAGCTGGGGCTACCGGCGGATCCACGGAGAGCTTGCCACCATGGGCATCGTGATCGCCGCCTCGAGCGTCTGGGCAATCCTCAAGCGCCACGGCATCGAGCCTTCACCGCGTCGATCGGGACCGACCTGGGCAGAGTTCCTCTCTTCACAGGCCAAGGGATTGATGGCGTGTGACTTCTTCCATGTCGACACAGTGCTGTTCAAGAGGCTTTACGTCCTCGTCTTCATCCACCACGACACGCGCGTCGTCCGAATCGCCGGCATCACCGCCTGTCCGGTCGCCGACTGGGTGACCCAGCAAGCCCGCAACGTTTCCATGGAGCTCGCCGACCAAACGAAGTCGGTCAAGTTCTTGATCCGCGACCGAGACACGAAGTTCACCGCATCCTTCGACGCCGTGTTCACCGCGGAGGGCACCAGGGTCATCAAAAGCCCTATCCGATCACCCCGGGCCAACGCCATCTGCGAGCGCGTCATCGGCACGATCCGGCGCGAGTGCCTCGACCGGATGCTCATCCTCGGTCGCCGACACCTCGAAGCGGTCCTTGCCGAGTACGTCGAGCACTACAACTCGCATCGACCCCACCGATCCCTCGGTCACCGGGCGCCGTCTGCAGCCGGCAGTACTCGCACCGCTATCAGTACCGTCGACCTCGCCAGGTTACGAAGATCCGACCGGCTGGGCGGGCTCATCCACGAATACCAGATGGTCGCCTGAGCTGGGCGGATGGGATCTCGGCACCCACACGTACCCAATACGCGGGCCAAGTTCTGCCCGGCGCGCTCCGGGAGTAGCGTGCCAGTTGTGGGGTTGAGATTGGCGACATCGCGGAAGGTGACCTATCGATGACAGGACCCATGCCGGGCCAGACCGGCGTTCTCGTGAGGGCGCGGGTATTCGGGCTTCAGTTTCTGCTGCTGCTGTTCAAGACAACTGTGACCATCGATGGCGTGCCCACCGAGGTGAAGTGGGGAGAGCACTTCTTTCCGACCCCGCCAGGCGGACACGAGGTGCGCGTGTCCTTCAAGTACCTCTGGCGCCAGATGGGCGAGAACGCCATCTCCATCCAAGTGGAACCGGGCCAGGTCGTCAGCGTGCATTACCGCTCGCCGTTCTTCATTTTCATGCCCGGGTCGATCAAGGTCGCCTAACAGTCACCAATGTCGCGTCCGGCGGGAACGTACCGGGACCGAGCGGCCTTGGCTGGTCGACAAGTCTGCTCTCGTACGTCTGAACTCGAGCCCTGAAGCAGAGGAACCCTCGGACCGTTACCAGGTCAACTCATTAGCAGGGCGTGTTCTTCGGCACTGGTCAACGACGGCGGCGGACACGTGACGGTCGGCAAAATAGGGGTCTTGTGACGCTTTCGTGGGTCGCTGAAGCCTGCCTGACCTGACCATCCGCGGCAACACGCCTTCTCCTGCCTACGTTCTGTGGCTGTTCGAAGCTGCAAATCGAGGAGGAGGAAGGCGTGCGCGTCACGAAGCTACTTCGTCAGCTGGTCGGGTTGTGCTCATCAATGGTCATCGAGGGCTGGGAGTTGCGCCACCAAGCTGACGGCGGTCGACCCTGCCTGGTGCTGAAAGTGCGCCAGCGAACCCAGATGAAGGGCCGCTGCGGTGTCTGTGCCGAACCGTCGCCCTGGTTCGACAGAGGCGGGCGTGAGCGCTCGTGGCGCCACCTCGACATCGGCTTTGCCACCTGTGAGATCGTCTGTCAGGCAAGGCGTGTCAGCTGCCATGCCCATGGCCCGACGGTGGCTGCTGTCGCCTTCGCCCGCCACGACTCGGCTTTCACGAGGGACTTCGAGGACCTGGTCGTCTACGACGCCGTCACCTCCAACAAGCTGGCCGCCGCCAGGCGTCACGGCGTCACGGCGTCAGCTGGCGAGCAGTCGACAGCATGTGCCCTGCGGGTGGCGACCGAGGCCCTCGGGCGGGTCGACCTGTTGTCGGGCCTGGTGGCGATCTCGATCGACGAGGTCAAGTACAATTATGTGGGTGATCTTGTCAAGGGAGATTCGATAAGTTTCCTATGAATTCCGCGGGAGCGGCCGTTAGAGCCTAAGAAGCTGCCTCGTCGAGGCGCGTAATGAGGCCGTCGAATATCTTCTCTCGGCCAACCTGTCCCTTCTCGGCGGCATCGATTCGCTGGCGTTCAAGCGTTGGGCGGAACTCGACGGTTGTGACGAAGAAAGTGCAAGATTCGCAGATCGACTCGAAGTGGCAATCAAGCTCGGCTGGGCGGGCACACCAGCCGTTCCCGAGCATGCGCCGGTCCAGTTCTCGGCGCAACTTGCCCATCTCGGTTCCCTCGGCGGAAGCTGGCAGGCCAATGTCACTGCCATAGAGAGCTTCCACCTTCTCGCTGACGGAGAAATACTCGTTCGCCACGGTCCGGTCGGCGATACGGGCATACACCATGGTCATTGCGAGCGTCCGGTGACCGAGCAGGGCGGCGATCGCCTCGAGGCTCATCCCGCGGTTGATGGCCTGGGTGGCCAGCGTGTGCCGGAGTTGGTGGGCGGTGACCTTTCCGATCCCTGCCTCCCGACCGAGGCGTGCGAGTGCCCGGTTGACGCGCGCCGCGGGAATCGGGCGTCCCCACTCGGTGAAGACGAGCTTCGACCTAAGCTCGGGCGAGCGGCGCGACATCCATTCGTCGAACAGTTCCTTCAGTTGCGGGTGCAGCGGGACGTAGCGGTCATTGTGAAGCTTGCCGACCGGGACGCGTAGCCAATACGCCGAGCCGATCTGAACGACAGCGTCCACTTCCAGTGCCATTAGCTCACCGAGACGCATGCCGGTTCGTGCCAGAACCTCGACAACAACACGAACGAAGAGATTGGGATCAATCCTCGCCGCTCGCAGCAGCTTGGCCGCCTTAGCGTCGTCGAGGAAGCGCGGGAGAGGTTGGTCGGCGATGGGGATGTCGCCGTCGAACAACAGGGGGCGACTCGGGGCGTCCTCGTAGCCCCACTCGGCGATGCGCTCGAAAAAGGAGCGCAGAGCGAAGAGCTGGGTTCGGATCGAGTTCTTGTTCAAGGTCCCGCCACCGAGTCGGGGCCGATTGACGAGATAGAGCTTGTAGGACTCGACATGCTGACGAGTGACATCGGCGACGCCTCGGACATCGGGCGCCACATCGGTAAGGAAGGAGGCGAACTCGCGGATCGTGCGTTCTGCCGTGCTCACCGTGGAGGTGCCGAGGCTGAGCGCGATCTGGTTGACGTAGCGCTTGGCGGTGTCGACGAAGATAGGGCCGCATCCTGCCCACTCGACTTCTCGCTCCCGTGATCTGTCCGGCCGAACGAGCCGTGGTGGCACGTCGATAAGCCCAGCGTGGAACATGGTCGCCTTCAGTCGGAGCAGTGCGGTCCGCCTATGAAATCCGGCCTTCGGGTGCTGAGGGTGCCGGCTGGCTTCGAGCAACCTCGCACCTCCGTCGGCAACCTGCGCGGCGGTGAGCGATCGCGGGACGACACCGTGGAGACCGCCTAGCTGCGCGAGGAGATTCCATTGGGCGCGAACCCAGATGTCGTCGGAACCGAGCGTCGCCGCACTCGACGCGAAGAGCTCATAGAGCTCGGAATGATGGCGTCGGGCGGCCACGCCGAGACGGAGGTCGAAGCGGACGAGATACTCAGCTGAGACCTGCATCCTGCCGGTCACTAGAAGCCAGCGGGCAAACGCCCGCATGTTCTGCGGCAGAGGTGAATCGAGAAAGGCCGACTCAAACCTGGCAGGCGTGCCGTAGCGACGGCAGAACGCGCGAGCACCGTCGATCGTAGACTTCCACGCGACGAGCCCTGATGACTCAAGTGCTGCTGCGAAAAGGGCTACGAGGTCTTCGTCGTCCGGGGATATCGGTGGGCGCGCGCTCATGAGACCGCCCAGTCTTCTTCGATGAGGGCGGCGGCTCGCAGGTACTCTGCCGCCAGCCAGTCGTTGGCGAGGTGTAGGTATATCCGAGTCGACTCGATCGAGGCATGCCCGGCCTGAGCCTGGATCGCCTCCAGTGCCATTCCGGCTTCCCTCAGGCGTGTGAAGCAAGTGTGGCGGAGCTGGTGGCATGTAAGACGAGAAACGCCGGCACGACGGCGGGCTCCCTCGACGATCTCGTCGAGGCCGTCGGCGGTGAGTGGGTGACCTCGGTTCGGTCCTTTCAGTACGACGAACACGCGGTCTGTTGCCGAGCTCCTCGGTCGCTCGCTCTTGATGTACTCGCCGAGCGAGGAGAAGAACCGAGCAGAGACGGGTACGAGGCGTGCCCGGCCGCCCTTACCTTCAGCGACGTGCACTCGTCGCTCACCGACACGAATATCTTCCATGCGGAGACCAAGGACCTCGCAGCGGCGCAGACCGCCGAGCACCATCGCTTCGGCCATTGCCCGGTCGCGAGCCGTCCGCAGGGCGCGGATGAATGAGTCCACCTCGGCTGGCTCCAGAACCCGCGGGAGGGTCCGGGGGACGCGGATGAGAGGAACGCCTCGTCTCCCGCCTCTAGCCCGCGGCGCCCTCGTCGCCAAACTCCGAGGAACCGGATTGGCGGAAACGCCGGCGTCTCCACGCACGACGAGGTACGCGTATAGACCGGACACGCTCGACAGGCGCCGTTTGATCGTACGGGCGGCCAGCCCGCTCTCGCCGTCCTCCAGGCGGACGACCTTCGGACTCCGACGCGGAGCCCGTTGAGCCTGGATGAACGCGAGGACGTCAGCAGTATTGACCTTGGCGGGCTCCTTCCTGACTTCCTCGAAGAACACTTTCAGGTCATAAGCGACGGCGAGCACGGTGTTCGGTCGCGCTCGGGCGGTCACGAACGCCAGATAGTCGTCGAGAAGCTGATGCCCCAGATGCACAGCCAAGTTCTGGCCATTGATCGTTTTCGAAACAGAAAGGCCAGTGGTCAAATCGGTGCTCCTTCGCTTCTTCGTGTGGGCAGACACTGGATATAACACCCACATATCATGAAGAAAGGCCAGAAGTACCTCACGGTTGTCTGCAACCACCTGACGGGCAAGGTGGTCTGGGCCGCCAAGGGACGCTCGAAAGAGACCGTCGGGGCCTTCTTCGATGCTCTGGGTGAGGATCGGGCCAAAGAGCTGGCCTTCGTCAGCTGCGACGGGGCCGAGTGGATCCGGACCGTTGTTGCCGAGCGAGCCGCCGAGGCCGTCGTCTGCCTGGACAACTTCCACGTCGTGAGCTGGGCGACTGCCGCCCTCGACGAGGTCCGCCGGCAGGAGTGGAACCGCCTGCGGCACAACGGCGGAGCCAAGGCGGCCAAGGAGTTCAAAGGCCTGCGCTGGCTCCTCCTGCGGAACTGGGAGAACCTCAGCCCCAGGCAGAAGGGCACCATCCGCGATCTCGAGAAGGCCAACAAGCGCTCCTTTAGGGCCTGGCAGCTGAAGGAGGAGCTTCGTGACCTGCTGCAGCTCCCGCCGGCCAGGGCCACAGAGGTCATCGCCGACTGGCTCTACTTCGCCAAGCAGATCCAAGCTCGAGCCCTTCGTCAAGCTGGCTCGCACCATCCGCCCACTACCGGGAGTCCATCGAGGCGACGATCGAGTGGGGCTTCACGACCGGCATCTCGAAGTCGAACAACGCCGCCATCGGCAGGATCGGATCGGCAGCCAGAGGCTTTCACGACCCGGAGAGCTTCATCACCATGATCATGCTGGCCAGAGCTGGCATCTCCCCGCCATTACCCTGGGCGTGTTGACCCACGAAAGCGTCACAAGACTCGGCGAATTGCGCTGCCAGCCGCCGGGTGGCCGCGTCCACCGCGGCGGCGCGCTGGTCGATCACCTCATGTCGAGCGATTTTCACGAATATCGTCTTCGGCATCAGGAGTGCGGCCATGCCTCTGTTTGCCTGAACCTCTCGCCAGTCGTTCGTCCTACCCCGATACGCAACATCCCGCTTCAAGCACCGGAAGAGAGCGGCCGAAGTGGGCGCTTTTGGGAAGAGCGCCATCTGCGCGGGGTCAGCCTCAACGAGAAATCGGTGTAGCACGATGTGTGCGCCCTCGTGAGCGACGGTGGCTGCCGATCCGTAGCAGCGTGCGCAGATGCCATCGGTGCCCGGGCCCTTCTTCACACAGCAGGAGCCCCCGTCCTTGGCGTTCCTTGCGGAGCACCTGGAGATGGCGCGCCCTGACCACCCAGGTGCGGGAAAAGGACCACGACCAAGATCCTCGCCCCCTCCCGCCAAAGCCCGCTCAGGCATATCGAGGTGTAGTCCGCTCTCGTAGCCGAGAACTTGGTGCGTGCGTGCGTGCGTGCGGTGCGTGCGTGCGTGCGTCGCGTGGGGACGGAGGGACTCGAACCCTCACTGGGGGCGTTTTAAGCGCCCTGCCTCTGCCGTTGGGCTACGTCCCCGGACTGGCGGCTGGTTCGCCGTGGAACAGTATGGACATCGCCAGCTCCTCAGCTTCCCCGTAGGGACCGAGGCCACGATCGAGGTGGGCTCTCTCGGCCTCCATGGGAGCCAGCAGTACCTGGCGGACGCTGCCGAGGCGCTTGGTGGCCCGATCGACGTCCGAGTACGCCGGCCAGGGCTCGCGGGCCCCAGGCACAGCAGCCGGGTCACCCGTTGCGGCAAAGGCGACCCAGGCCGACTGGATCGCCTCTGAGAGCGCTTCGGCATCAGGCCCGGCGCCGGCGAACAGGGCCACCAGCGGGTTGTCGATCGTGCCGAACACAAAGGGCAGCTCGAGAGCGTGACAAGACCCAAGCGCACCGCCGCCGAACGGCGACTCCCAGTCGAACAGGTATGCATAGGTGGAGCCGTTATGGCTCGCCTGGGCGGCGGCCATCCGCATCGACGGCACGCGGAACACCCAGTCGGTCGCCAGCGCCGTGTACAAATCGGGCGGTTGGACCGACTCGCCCCGTGCCAGGCGGCCTGCCCGGAACACCTCGATCAGCTCCTCTGCCGGCAGCGCCTCCAACAGGCCTGCTCCCCCGACCTGGCGCCTGACGAGATCGAGCAGGCGAGCTTCGTCGATCTCGGCCGTAGCGGCGGCGTTGAACGTGAAGAACCTCCACTCGTCCCGGTTCGTCCCGATCAACAGGTCGATGGCCGACGCCTCGCCCGAGGCGACAGCGACGGCAGGGTGGCGCTGCAAGAGGCCACCGTCGACGACGGGCTGGAAAGGTAGGTTGCCGAGACCGTAGGCGGCACCGACGTCGGCCTGAGCTGACAGCAGAGCTTCGACTGGCTGGGCTTCGAGCGCGCTGCGGGTGAGGTCGCCGCCAAGAGACTTGGCCACAAGGTCAGCGACACGGCTGGCGGCGGGCGGGCCAAGGGCAGCGGCTGGGCCACTCTCCATGATCGCTCGCTGGAAGAGGGGCCGAGCTTCAGCGCTGCCCACGAGAGCGCCGACCGACATGGCGCCGGCCGACTCGCCGAAGATCGTCACATTGCCCGGGTCGCCACCCAGCAGCTCGGCGTGATCGCGGACGAAGGCGAGAGCCGCCACCTGGTCGTGCAGACCCCAGTTGCCGAATCCGCCCGGCGCCCCGCCGGCGTGCGCCAGCGCGGGATCCGCCGGCGCGGGGTCTGCCAGCACAGGATCTGCCAGCACAGGGTGCGCCAGCCAGCCGAGGATGCCCAGCCGGTAGTTGAAGGTGACCACGACGGCCCCCCGGCGCGCCAGCGAGGCGCCGTCGTAGATGGCGACGGACGACGCCCCGCTCGTGAACCCGCCACCGTGAACGAATACCATCACCGGCCGGCGGGCATCGTCCATCGCAGGCGTCCAGACGTTGAGGTAGAGGCAGTCCTCCGACTGCTCCACCGGGTCCCCCGGAATGGCCCCCATGCCCGAGGGCGGCGGCTGGGGGGCCAGCCGGGCGAAGCTCGTGGCGTCTCGCACACCCTCCCAGGGCTCGGGGGGCGCCGTCGGGCGGAAGCGAAGCGGGCCGGTGGGCGCGGCGCCATACTGCACCCCGCGGAAGACCACCAGGCCGTCCTCGGCGGTGCCGCCCACGGTTCCGTACCGCGTGTGCAAGAGAAGTTCCGACATCTCGTCACGCAACGTAGCCGCCCGGTCGCCCGCCGATCGAGACGCAGGTGGAGGGCTCGTCCCTGCTTGGCGCCCCTGTTGCTATTGCGCAACAAGTTGACATCAGTGCTTGATGTTGTCAAAGTTAATGCATGAGGGGGAGACAGGTGAACGCCCGCTGCGTCGCTCGCCAGGCCACGGTAGTCGCCTCGGCGCTGTTTGTCGCTCTCGGTGTGATCAGTGTCGCCGGCCCCGCCGAAGCAGCCAAGGCGCCGACAACCCAGCAGATCTCGACCCTGCAGCAGAAGGCCGATGCCCTCGCCAACGAGCTGACCAAGGACCAGAGCGCCATCAACGTCGACGCCGAGCGCTACGACGAGACGGTCATCGTCCTCGACCAGGACAAGGCCAAGCTGCACCAGACACAGCTGAAGCTTGCGAGCCTCAAGAAGGACGTGACGGTGGCGCTCGTCAACCTGCGTTCGGCGGCCATAGCCGAGTACGTCACCGACAACGGCACAGCCGCCCAGCTGGCCGTCCTGGAAGGCAGCGTCAACTCAGCCGACACCCTCGCCGCCTACGCCGGGAGCATCACCCAGCGGCTCGACGAGGCCGAGGCTGCCTTCGTCCACGCCAAGGACCAAGTCGCGGCCGAAGCAGCCACACAGACCAGCCAGGAGGCGAAGGCGGCCCAGGAGGTCAAGCAGGCAGCTTCGGCCCGGAACGCCGCAGTGGCCGCCACGAACCAGGTGAACACCATCCTGCAAACCGTCAAGGGGCAGCTGGCGACGCTGATCATCGAGCACGAAGAAGCCGTCGCTGCCGCCGAAGCCGCACAGGCGCGCAAGCTGGCCGCCCAAAAGCAAGCAGCCGCCGCAGCGGCTGCCGCCGCCAAGGCCCAAGGGGCGGCCGGAGCGGCCGGGTCGGTAGCGGGCAAGAACCCCTCGCCAGGCAACAAGTCCGGTGCGGGCAAAGCCCAGGGGTCGGCGGGCAGCGCCGGGGCCGGCCAGCCGCTGACGCCGCACGGCTCCAACACTGCGGGCAACGAGGCAGTGCAGGCCGCCGAGAGGTACATCGGCGTCCCCTACGTGTGGGGTGGTGCCAGCCGCAAAGGAGTCGACTGCTCGGGCCTCACGATGCTGGCCTGGGAAGCCGCCGGCGTAGACATGGAGCACGGGGCGACGTCGCAGTACGCCGAGTCGACCCACATCTCACCGTCGGAGATAGAGCCCGGCGACCTGATCTTCTACCACTTCGCCAACGACGGCCCCTGGCCGATCACCCACGTGGCGATGTACATCGGCTCTGGCCCTTACGGTGGCAACACGATCCTGCAAGCCGAAGAGACCGGCACTGACGTGGGTTACTTCCCCATGTACTGGCCCGGCTTCGTGGGCGTCGGCCGCCCGTAACGGCTCGGCTCGGTTCACCGGCCCGCCGGCCGGCCAGTACGATCGGCGGATGGCCCGCTCCCCTGAGGACGTAAGCGGCCAGGACATAGCAGCGGAGCGGGGCGCACGACTGCTGCCCTTTCCCGGTCGCCTCTTCGGAGTCGAGAACCCTCTTCTCGACCCGGCCAGACGCTCGGACGTCGACGAGTGGGGACGCTCCGAGAGCACCAGGAAGATGGTGCGAAAGCTTGGTTCGTTCCACTACAAGTACTGGTTCAGGGTCGAGTGGCAGGGCCTCGAGCACATCCCGCGCGCGGGCGGGGCGCTACTGATCGCCAACCACGCAGCAGCGATCCCTTCGGATGCCCCGATGATCATGCACGGCATCGAGACAGAGCTCGGGCGGCCCGTGTACGGCCTGGCTGACAACTTCTTCCGGACTGTGCCTCTAGTCGGCACGGCCTGGGCGCGGGGCGGCGGTGTGCCGGCCCACCCCGACAACGCCCACCGCCTCCTCCACGACCACAAGGAATTAGCTCTGGTGTTCCCGGAGGGGACGAAAGGACCGAGCAAGCTCGTCTCAGAGCGCTACAAGCTACGGCGCTTCGGGCGGGGAGGCTTCGTGGAGACCGCCATGCGCGCCGGCGTGCCTGTCGTCCCGATCGCCGTGGTGGGTGCCGAGGAGTCGATGCCGATCCTCTACCGCCTGCCGAACGCTGCCAAGGCCCTCAAGATCCCCTACCTGCCGATCACGGCCAATCACTTGATCTTCGGCCCGGTGCTCGGCTCGGTGACGTACTTCCCGTCCAAGTTCAAGCTCCGCGTGCTGCCTCCGGTCCACTTCGGCGTGGAGCCGAACCTTGCCAAGTACCCGCGCGGCCGCATCATGGAGGCCGGCGAGGAGATCCGCTTGTCGATGCAAGAAGCCCTCTACGAGATGCTCGCCGCCCGGCGCAGCATCTGGTTCGGCTGAGACCATGGGCCGCCGCATACTCCTGACTGGGCTCGACACGTTCTGGGGAGGCCGCGTCGCCTCCGCCCTCGAACGCGACCCTGACGTCGAGATGCTGCTCGGGATGGGCACCGGGTCGCCCTCTGTCGAGTTGCAACGCACCGAGTACGTGCGCGCCGACAGTAGCTATTCGCTGCTCTCCCGGATCGTGAGGGCGACGGGGGTGGACACGATCGTGCATACGTTTCTTGTGGTCGACTCCTCGAGCATGTCCGGCCGGGCACTGCACGAGATCAACGTCATCGGCACCATGAACTTGCTGGCGGCCGCCGGCGCCGCCGGCTCCTCGGTCCGCCAGGTCGTCGTGAAGTCCTCTTCCCTGGTTTACGGTGCCCACCCGGCGGATCCGGCTTGGTTCACCGAGGAGACGCCCCGCTCGCGGCCGCCCCGCACCCGCCTCGAACGGTCCCTCACCGAGGTCGAGAGCTACGTGGGCGACTTCGCCGAGGAGAACCCGTCAGTGACGGTGACGGTACTGCGCTTCGCCAACGTCCTCGGGCCCGAGCTCACCACACCGATCAGCCGGAACCTGCAGCGCGGCGCCATGCCGTGCATCGCCGGCTTCGACCCGCTGATCCAATTCGTGGCCCAGGAAGACGTCGTGCGGTGCCTCGAGATGGTCGTCTCCCGCCAAATCGGCGGTACCTACAACGTGTCCGGCGACGGGCGTTTACCTGTCAGCGAGGTTGCCAAAATCGCCGGGGCACGGCGCCTGCCCCTCTCCCCCGTCTACACCCGCCAGCTGGCCGCCCCGCTGCTGCGGTTGCGGCTGCTCGACCTCCCCGCAGAGCTAGACACTCTGCTGCGCTACGGCCGAGGCATCGACACTTCGAGGCTGAAGGCGACAGGCTTTGAGTTCTCGACGTCGTCGGCCGGTGCGGTGGAGCGTTACGCCCAGACGACGCGGCTCCGCCGGGTCCTCGGCGACGAGGTCGAGAGCTACAAGTACGAGGCCGACGTCGAGGCCTTCTTCAAGCATTCCCCGGCGATCTTGCGGACCGGCGGCGGCTGAGGGCCCAACCGGTCCGGTGTGTGCTCAAAAGGTGTGCGGCTCCGCCAACCACTGTCGCATGTAGCGGTCGCGGCGCTCCTGCCACTCCTCTGTCGTGAGTGCGTAGCGCACGTGGTCCTCCCACTTGCCGTCGATCTCCAGGTAGCGCAAGGCTATTCCCTCACCCCGCAGCCAGAGCTTCTGGGCTACCCGGCGGCTGGGCCGGTTCCTCGGGATGATCGCCACCTGGAGCCGATGCAACCCGAGGTCTTCGAAAGCGAAACGGAACAACACCACACAAGCCTCCGGTACATAGCTCCGGCCGGCCTGCATCTGGTCCATCCAGTACCCGACATAGGCGTTCTGGAACGGCCCTCGCTGCACCGAGCTCAAGTTCACCTCGCCCACCAAGCGCGGACCGACGAAGATCCCGAAGGCATAACCGGTGCCGAGCTGGCGCTCTCGCTCGCGCATGGAACAGCGGGCGATGAAGCTCGGGCGATCTGAGGGCGGGTAGGGAGCGCCGGCAGGGCGAGGCTCCCAAGGCAGCAGCCAGTCCCGGCACCTCGCGCGAACCTCGTGCCAAGCCTCGAAGTCGTCCTCCCGCAGCGGGCGCAGCTTGATCCGGCGCCCCGCGATCTCGGTAGACACGCCGGGCGCGGTCAACTCAGCCATGCCACTCCGGGCGACGTGTTACGGCTCGTCACGCCCCCTATCGTGGCAGATTCACGGCCAGGGCGCCCACGTTTGGCAACTACAGATTGCGTTTCGCGAACGTTCATGACGGCTCTTGCGGGGTTCTCAATCGCTCAGGCCAGCAGGTCGGCAACCAGGCCGTCGAGTATGTCGGACTCCGAGACCACGAGCTCGTCGTGGCCCGTCCACTCCATCACGGTGGCGAGCACGATGGCGCCGCCGACCAGCACGTCAGCCCTCGCCACCTCCATGCCCGGCATCCGGCGGCGCGACTCGACAGGAAGAGCCGTCATCTCGGCGGTGATCCGCCGAATGTCGGCGAGCCGGAGGACGGCGTGGTGCACGGCGGTGCGGTCGTATGCCACCAGGCCGAGCGCCAGCACGGTGAGCGCCGACACGGTGCCGGCAAGGCCCACCATTCTCGTCGCGGCGGCGGCACGTTCCCGCACCCCCGACTTCTCGAGCAACTCCCGGACGTGAGACTCGGCGGCCAGCAGCTCGCCCGGTGCCGGCGGGTCCGATGCCAGCCAGCGTTCTGTCACCCGTACGCATCCAACGTCGAGCGAGACGGCATCCACTTCCCCGCCCCGGCCCCCGCCGCCCCGGCCCGCCCGAGGAGTGACGAGCTCGGTCGAGCCGCCCCCGACGTCGACGACGAGGTACGGACCGCCCGCAGGGTCGAGCTCGGCTGTGGCGCCGCCATAGGACAGCATCCCCTCGCGTTCGCCCGCCAGAACCTGGAGCTCGCTGCCCAGGACGGCTGCAGCCGGCCCGAGGAAGTCGGCCGCATTGGCGGCATCCCTGGCCGCTGACGTCGCCGTCGCCACCCACTTCCCGACGCCGGCGGCGTCCATGGCGCTGCGGTAGGACTCGAGCACCGCCAGCGTCCTCTCGACGGCTGCAGGTGCCAGGACGCCGGTACGGTCGACCCCCTCGCCCAGGCGGGTGATGATCATCTGTCTGTCGAGCGTCGCCCCGTTGGCCCCAGCGATGAGAAGGCGGGTGGAGTTGGTGCCGCAGTCGATTGCCGCCACGGAGAGCCCCTCGACCAGATAAGCGTGCCTGTCGAGCCCAAGCTGGGCGGCTGTCCAGCGCCCGACGGGATCGCTGCCGCCGGCCAGATGCCAGGCAAGGTGGGCATGAAGGCACTTCACGCCCACACGGGTGCCACCGACACCCCCGGATGGGCGCGGCCCGGCGTGGCCAGGCGGCAGGTGTGCATCGCGTTCGGCGGCATAGCGCGCATGAGCAGCCGACAGCTCGGCGGGGTCGACCGCCAGCTCGGCTTGCCGTACTCCACCTGCGGCTTCCAGCCGGCCGGTGGCAGCCGTTTCCTCCCGGCCCACGAGCCAGTATCGGGTGGGCATCGGCGTGCCGTCGGCGAGCAGCGGCCCGTTGCGGATGACCACCGGCTCCCCGGCCGGAGTGCGGACCACGACCTCGAAAGAACCCCGCAGCTGCCGGCCGAGCAGGGCTTCCACCGCTGCCCGGTCGTCACTGCTCACGTCTTGCGGCGCCTCTCACTTCTTGCGGCGCCTTAGGGCGTAAATGACGATCCGCAGCAGGAACAGCCCGCCGGCCGCGCTGGCGTACGGCACCAGGCGCCTGGCCAGGGACGGCCCAGGGGGCGACCCGAGGTCGATCGGCTCAGGTCTCGGCGAGGCTGGAGGCGCCGGTGGGGCTGGAGGCGTCGGCGAAGCTGGAGGCGTCGGTGCCTCCGAGCTGGTTATGTCCCCGGCCAGCTCGGACTCGAGCTCGACCATGGCCGCCTCGACAATGGCGGCCTCGACATTGGCGGTGCGCTGCTCGAGCATCGCCACGAAGTGGCGGGCCAGCTTAAGCGCTGCCTCTCTCAGCTCGTCGTCGTCGAACCGTTCCAGCCTGCCGGTGACCTCGATGGATGCGGCGAGTGTCATCTCGGTGACGCCCCCGTCACCGCGCAGCCGGCAATCGACCACGGCCGTCGCACTGCCCGAGCCACGGGCCTCGTGACCTTCGGCTCGCAAGACCAACCGGCCGGCGTCGACGTCCCGCTCCTCGACGCTGACCGAGCCCTTGTACGTCGCCGTCACCGCGCCGACATGCACCCTGAGCGATCCCTCACGCTCCAGATCGGTGAGCATCGCCCATGCCTCGCCCACAGGGACGGCGACCTGGAGCTCAGCGTTTACTTCCATTTACGCAGGTCCTCTCGTGTGTCGATATCGACGGCGGCTCCCTGGCAGGCTAGTTCAACGACAAGCTCCGGCCTGGTGCGAACAAGCGTGGCCACGCCCTCCTCGCCGCTGCTCGGGAGAAGCGACCACATGGATGCGTCCAACCGAACCGGAAAGCCTCGCTTGCCGGCATACGTAGCCATCACGATCGGCCCACCGGGCGCCTCGGCGACGCTCAGCCAGGCGTCCGCCGTCAGGCCAGGCTGGTCGCCGACTCCGACGACGGCCGCCGCGTGGCCCTGCCTGTGGCACCAGTCCAGAGCCACGCCGAGAGAAGTGGCCTGGCCCTGCTGCCAACCGTCGTTGCGCAGCACGGTGGCCTCGCCGGGGATGACGTCACCGAGGTCGACGGCGCCCGTGACGACGACGAGCTCGTCGAAGTCAGCTTCGTAGGCCGGCTCGATCGCCCAGGCCACAAGCGGGCGCCCATGTGCCTCGGCGAGCAACTTCCCGCCGGTGGCGTCGAAGCGCGTCCCGGCTCCGGCAGCCAGGATGACAGCGGCGACAGACATCGGCGTGAGCGTAGCCAGAGGTTGCATGCCCGAATTGCGGCACGGGGCTCAGGGCTACTGCGCCGCCTTCCAGAACTCCAGCCGCTGCAGCAACTGCCCCCAGAATCCGGACGGATGGCTGCCGGCCACCGCCGCGCCCCCCGTGCCCGAGCCTGCTACCAGCGAGTCGCTCGGCACGATGTCGCTCTCGGGTATCTTCGTCGCCGACAACGGGCCTTTGGCTCCGGTCCCCCCGCCCGCCAGCACTACCACGGAACGCTGCCCAGGCTCCACGAGCCCGTACTGGGAGTGGGCGACGCCTTCGATCGTGCTCGATTGGTGGAGGGAGTTGACCTCGGCCTGCAAGGCGTGGTTGGCGTTCTGCAGCTGTGTCAGCTGCTGGCTGGAGCGAGCGACACCGGCGCGCTCGTCCAGCAGCTGGTGCCACGGGAACTCGGTGGCGACGAGCACCACTCCGACTACGAGAGCCACTAGCAGGACCAGACGGGCGCGGGCTATCAAGTCCCGCCTCCGACTGTCGGCGCAGAGCGGGCGAGCGTCGACCCGCCTGCGTAACGAGCGCTCGAGCCGAGCTCGTCCTCGATCCGCAGAAGCTGGTTGTACTTGGCTACACGATCCGAGCGTGCCGGGGCCCCGGTCTTGATCTGGCCGCAACCGGTGGCGACCGCAAGGTCGGCAATGGTGGTGTCCTCGGTCTCGCCCGAGCGGTGAGAGATGACGCAGGAATAGCCGGCGCGGGCGGCCGTGGACATGGTGAGCAGCGCCTCGGAGAGAGTGCCGATCTGGTTGACCTTCACGAGGATCGAGTTGGCTACGCCCTCGGCGACGCCGCGCTCGAGGAGTTGCACGTTCGTCACGAAGATGTCGTCGCCCACGAGCTGCACCCGATCTCCGGCAGTCCGGGTGAGGATCGACCAGCCCTCCCAGTCCTCTTCGCCCATGCCGTCTTCGAGCGACACCACGGCCGGGTATCTGTCAAGCACGTCGATCCAGTAAGCCGCCAGGTCCGCCGGCGAGATGGTCCTGCCTTCGCCTTCGAGCACGTAGGCACCGTCTCTCCAGAGCTCAGACATGGCGGGGTCCAGGGCGATGGCCACTTCGTCACCCGGCACGCGGCCGGCCGCCTCGATGGCCTCGACGAGGATGCGGAGAGCGTCCTCGTTTGTCTTGAGGTTGGGCGCGAAGCCACCCTCGTCGCCCACGCTGGTGGAAAGGCCGCGCTCGTGGAGCACCTTCTTCAGCGTGTGGTACACCTCGGCGCCCCAGCGCAGGCCCTCGGCGAAAGAGGCTGCACCGACGGGCACGATCATGAACTCCTGGAAGTCCACGTTGTTGTCGGCGTGCACGCCGCCGTTCAGCACGTTCATCATCGGTACCGGCAGCAGATGCGCAGCGGCTCCGCCCAGGTATCGATAGAGGGGGAGCCCGTGGGACTGGGCGGCCGCTTTGGCAACAGCCAGAGACACGCCGCCGATGGCGTTGGCCCCAAGCCGGCTCTTGTCCTCAGTGCCGTCGAGGTCGATCAGGCAGAAGTCGATGCCGCGTTGGTCGGTCACCTCCATCCCGACCACGGCGGCGGCGATCTCGCCCTGGACGTTCTCGACGGCCCGCAGCACGCCCTTGCCGCCGTAACGCGACCCTCCGTCGCGCAGCTCCGCCGCCTCGAGCTTGCCGGTCGAGGCTCCGGCCGGGACGATGGCGCTGGCGCTGATGGGCCGGCGCGATCTGCCTCCGAGGATGCAAGTGACCTCGACGGTCGGGTTGCCCCGAGAGTCGAGCACTTCTCGAGCCGTCAGGGCGTCAATGGAGGTCACGGCAATGTAGCTCCTGTTGAAGGTGTGAACGAAGTTAGCAAAGTGCGAACTGTCAGGCGTGGACGGGTCCGCCAGCCAAGGCGGAAGCCCGCCGTTCCGGCGACAGCTCGGACACCTCCACGCCGACCGCTGCTGCCTCGGTTTCGAGGCGGGCGACCCTCTCGATCAAGCTGTCGAGAGAGCCCCTGAGCTCCGCCTCGGGGTCAATCCCTTCGGCCGCCAGGCGGCGGGCGACGTCGAGCAGGGCCTGACCTGGGTCGCGGGTGGGCCCGAAGCTGGTGGAGCCCGACCCTGTGAGGGCAACCCCGAGGCCGACTGACTTGAGCTTGCGTTCGACGGCAGCTGCCCTGGCCAGTGCCGGCATGGCGGCGGGGATGCCATCGAGGACGTGCTGGCGAGCCTTCTCGGCCCGCTTGATCTGCTCCCAGTTGTGCACGACCTCGGCGGCCGTCTCGGCCGAGACATCGGAAAAGACGTGGGGATGACGGCGCACGAGCTTGTCGTTCAGGCTCCTCGCCACGTCGGCCAGCTCGAAGAGGCCCTCCTCACGGGCGATGATGGCGTGGAAGACGACCTGGCACAGCACGTCGCCGAGCTCCTCGGCGGCGTGCCGGGCGTGCTCCTCGGAGGCTTGATCGGGCGCGTCGCCCAGGCCTTCGAGGGCCTCGATGGCCTCGTAGGTCTCCTCCAGCATGTGCCGCAAGAGGGTCTTGTGGGTCTGCTCTTGGTCCCACGGGCACTCCCGGCGGAGGGTGGCGATCGTCTCGACCACGGCCATGACCTCGCCGGCCACCGGCGAGCCGAGGCTCGGTATGTAGAGGCTGGTGAGGTGGTCAGGATCGATCGTGCGGTCGATGTCGGGCCATGGCAGCTCGGCCACTATCTCGTCGGGGAGGCCGAGATGGTGGAGCAGGACGGCGGTCATCCCCGGCGGCGGGGACTGGACGGAGAGCTTGATCTCCGAGAGAACCGCACGCGACCAGGTCTGGGCCACTAGCAGCGGGCCATGGTCGCCGGCGGCAGCGGCGGAGAACGACAGACCGTCCACGACACGGACGCCCGAGGCAACAGGGTCGACGCCCAGCCTCACCCATGCCAGGTCGCAGAAGGACATTCCTGCCACAACCTCGACGGCGACACCGTCGGTGGCTGCCTGCTCCCTCAGCATCTCGAAGGTCGACTCGGCGACCAACGGCGAGCCCGGCACGGCGTAGACGACTCGCCCGCTGCGGGACGCCGCCGCCAGCAGGTCGCTGACGATCGAGGCGTACACATCGAGAAACGTGCCACTCCTCTCATACACGTCGTCAAAGGTCCGGGCCGCTCCCCCGAGCTCGGCGATTAGCGCCTCAGCCGCCGGGTGGCGACTCGTGCGGAAGAAGACGGGCGTGCCGGGCGGCCGGTCCAGCAAGGCCTGGCGCGCTGCCACCGTGACCGTCCCGGCGCCGGCTGGGCCGAGGCCGACCACGACGACGACCGGGTCCGCAGCCAACCTGCGGCTCAGGTGCCTGGTTGGACCGTCGAAGCGGTCGTGGTGGTCGTGACACCGACAGCGGCCGGGTTAGGTGCGTTGGCCGCCGCCTTTGCCCCGGGAGGAGTAACGGTGGCGGTGATCCCCGAACTGCTGCTCGTCACCGACCAGGAGCCGTATGCCGGGTCGATGACGACCTGGGCAGACTTGAGCAGTTGCCCGCTGGTGGACTGGAAAGCAGTCTCTTCCTGCGTCCCGATGTTCTCGAGGTACTCCGCCTGCGTCGCCGACGTCCTCGAGGTGACGCGGAGGAAGACGTAGTCGCCGTTGAGCTTGGTGGGACCGCTCGGCTTGTCTACGGTTAGGCCGTCGATGACAGGTCCCAGACCGCCGACCCACTCGAAGCCGAAGGCGCAGCCGGCAGCGCCGTCCGCCCCGAGGCCCTGTGCCTTCGAGTACTTGGTGACGAGGGCGTCCCAGCTCTGGCCGGCCCTGAGCTTCGACTCGACAGTGTCTTTGTTCTGGGCCGATGTGACCTCCAGCACCTCCACACACGAGCTGATCGTGAGCGCCGGGTGGCTCGCCTCGTAGCTTGCCAGCTGGCTCGCCCGGAGCGAGATGCCGGCCAGGTGAGCGGCCAGGGCATCCTCTGCGACCTGGGATTGCAGCTGGGCGCTGCGCATGTCGGCCCCCTCGCCGGCCACGATCTGGGCGCCCGTCGCGCAACCGTTGACGCCCTCCTGCTCGAGGTCGCTGAGCGCCGCGTTGTCGCCGTCCACTACTTGTTGGCTGGCCAGCGCCGTGAACTGCTTGGAGGCCGGCATGTAGAGGTGGAGCGCCTTGGCCTCGGTGGTCGTGACGCCGTACTTGACCAGCAACGTCAGGACCTCGTCGGTGAACGTCATCGAGTAGGTGTCGGTCCCGACGCCTGTGATTTGTGGCTTCGGCCCGACGTTGAGGCAGAGGAACCCGGCGTCCTTCTTCACGGCTCCTATCACGGCCTTCAGCGAGCTGACGCTGACGACCGTCTGGCCATTGACACTGGCGGCCGGAGCCGAGGTGCTCGTCCAGTTGGCGTTGCACCCCGAGGCCGAGACCATCACAGCGGCGAGGGCGGCGGCGAGGGCGGTCGGCGCCAGGTACCGTTTCACGATCCGGAGATGCTAGGGCCAGAGCGGGCCGGCAGGCCAGTCGCCAGGGTCAACCTGCCACCGCGCTTGCTGCGGGAGGAAGAAGTTCGCGCAACAACGCCACGAGCCTGCCCGGCAGGTCGGGGCCGGCCGGCACCGGCACTATCAGCTGGGCGGCGTCCTCTTTCAGGATGGCCCGCGGCTGCAACCGCTTCAGCTTCACCTGGCTGGACACGGGCAGGTGGAGGGGAGAGATCCTGGCAACTATCTCGCCGGGCCTGCCAGGGCCGCCGGCGCCGGGGCGATGCAGTGCCGCCGTCACCTCGGTCACCCCCGTGCGCACGCACTCGGCCCTCAGGCCGGCAACGCTCAGCAGCGCCTCGGCAGACGCCGGGAGGGGTCCGTAGCGGTCAAGCCACTCCGCCCGGATGTCTGACACCTCGTCCTCGCCGCGCACTTCCACGAGGCGGCGGTAGGCCTCCAGGCGGAGATCCTCGCGGCCGATGTAGGCCGGCTCGAGGGAGGCCTTGACGGGCAGGTCGACGCTGATCTCGAGCGGGACCGAGATCGGCTCACCCTTGATCTCGGCGACAGCCTCGGAGACCATGCGGACGTACAGGTCGTAGCCGACTGCCGAGATATGGCCGGACTGGTCGCGGCCGAGCAGGTTGCCGGCTCCACGGATCTCCAAGTCGCGCATGGCGATCTTGAAGCCCGACCCCAGCTCGGTGTGCTCGCCTATCGTCTTCAGGCGCTCGTATGCCTGCTCGGAGATCGCCCTGTCGGGTGGGAAGAGCAAGTAGGCGTAGGCGCGGCGGCCGCTCCGCCCGACGCGGCCCCGCAGCTGGTGCAACTGCCCGAGCCCGAGCATGTCGGCTCGGTCCACCACCATCGTGTTGACAGTCGGCATGTCGATACCTGACTCGATGATCGTCGTGCAGACCAGCACGTCGTAGCGTCCCTCGGAGAAGTCGAGCACGACCTGCTCGAGGGTGCCCTCGTCCATCTGGCCGTGGGCGACGGCAACACGGGCGTCGGGCACGAGAGCCGAGACGTCGCGGGCGATCTTGTCGATGTCCATCACCCGGTTGTGCACGTAGAAGACCTGCCCCTCGCGCAACAGCTCGCGCCTGATCGCCTCGGCGACGGCTCGCTCGTCGAACTCGCCGACGTAGGTGAGGATCGGCTGGCGTGCGACGGGCGGCGTGTTGATGAGGCTGAGATCCCTGATCCCGGTCAAGCTCAGCTCCAGGGTGCGGGGGATCGGGCTGGCAGTCAGCGTCAGCACGTCGACGCCGGCCGACAGCTGCTTGATCGCCTCCTTGTGCGACACACCGAAACGTTGCTCCTCGTCGATCACCAGCAACCCCAACTTTGCGAACTTGATCTCCTGAGCGAGCACGCGGTGGGTGCCGATGACGACGTCGACTGCTCCGGTCGCCAGGCCGTCCACTACTTTGCGCGCCTCGGCAGACGTCAAGAAACGAGACAACATCTCAACCCTCACCGGATACGGGGCGAAGCGCTCGGCGAACGTCTGGAAGTGCTGCTGTGCCAGGAGGGTGGTCGGGACGAGAACAGCTGCCTGCTTGCCGTCCTGCAGCGCCTTGAAAACGGCCCTGACTGCAACCTCGGTCTTGCCGAAACCGACGTCCCCGCAGACAAGCCTGTCCATTGGGACGGGGCGCTCCATGTCCTTCTTGATGTCGTCGACGGCTGTCAGCTGGTCGGGGGTCTCGGGGAAGGGGAATGCCTGCTCCAGCTCGGCCTGCCACGGAGTGTCTGGGGAGAAGGCATGGCCGGGCTCGGTGGCGCGCTGGCGGTAGAGCAGGACGAGCTCCCTGGCGACTTCGCGGACGGCGGCACGGACGCGGGACTTCTGTTTCTGCCACTCGCTCCCGTTGAGGCGGTTGAGTGTCGGGTGGTCGCCGCCGGTGTACGGGGTGATGCTGTCGATCTGGTCCGACGGGACATAGAGCCTGTCGCCACCCCGGTACTCCAGGAGCATGTAGTCCCGCTCCGACTCGCCGATCGCCCTCTTCACAAGTCCTCCGTAGCGGGCCAGGCCGTGGACGTGGTGGACGACGTACGACCCCGGCTCGAGATCGTCGAAGAAGCTCCCCACCGCCCTTGCCCTTGCCCTGGCGGCCCTGTGGGGGCGGTGTCGCCCTGTGATGTCCGGCTCGGCGAGCAGCGCCAGTCTCGAGTCCGGCAGCAACGCCCCGCGATCGAGGGGGGCGACGACTATGTGGACGCCGGGCCGGCGCAGTGCCGCCGGCGTTGGGACGCCGCCGCCAGCGGTGGCGGGGGCGCCGGCGGTGGCGGGGGCGCCGGTGG
>JBOGHW010000058.1:0-5427 GCA_050744865.1 Acidimicrobiales bacterium
GTTCAGCATTCAGCACAGCAGCGAGGTCGTCTAGCAGCACCAGCTCGGGAGAGGGCCCGGTCGGGTCGCTTTCGATCACAGGAGCCGGTCCCACGGATCGCTCGCCCAGCGTCCGAACTCCACTCACTTCGGCGAGAGTAGGCGACCCGCCGGGCGCGCCTGGGGTTCCTCTCCTGATTGCTGAACACAGAGCGCCGGATCGCTCGAGCGCGAGTCCGCTCACATCTCGATGCCCTCAACCGAATCCCCGATTGGTCCTCGGGCCGGCGGCGCACTGTCTGGGGTCAGAGCACAGCGTCCCAGCGACATTTTGCAGTAGACGCTACTTAATGATGCTGCACTGTAGCTCGATATCGCGATATTATGCAGATATGGCCCACGTCAGAACCATCGAGACGCTCGCCAACCTGGCCGAGGACCAGTGGGGTCTCGTGACGCGCCAGCAGTCGGAGAGCGCCGGCCTCGCCTGGACGACACTCTCGCGCCTGGCCTCGGGCGATGCAGTGCTCGAACGGGTTGCCCGCGGCGTGTACCGCCTGCGGGGATCACCGCCACCGGATCACCTCGAGCTTCGGGCTGCTTGGATGCAGCTCGCTCCCGCCACGATGGTCTGGGAACGAACGCCCGAACAGGGCGTCGTCTCTCACCGATCGGCCGCCGCCGTCTACGGACTCGGCGACCTCACCGCTGACCGTCATGAATGCACGCTTCCGGCCCGACGCCAGTCCCGCCGATCGGACGTGCGCCTCCACATCACACGCCTCGAAGATCGCGAGTGGCTGAACCTCGGGGGACTGCTGGTGACCCGTCCCGCGCGAATCGCCGCCGACCTGCTCGCTGACGGCGAAGAGCCCGACGCGGTCGCCCCGATCGTCGTCGAGGCCCTGCGTAGGGTCCAGGACTATCCCGGCTCGGTCGCCGCCGCCATCGCGCCGCTGGCTGCGCGATTCGGCCTGCGACGCAACGACGGGCTGGCGCTGCTGAGATGGCTACTGGAGCTATCACCGGACGCCGACGCCCCCGAGTGGCTTCGTGAAGCGGTCGCAGACACGCAGCGTGAGGCCTACCGGGAAGACGGCCACCAAGCGCTCGGAGAGTCACGGTGAGGGAGAAGAGGCCTTACGAGTCTCCGCAGGCGCTGCGGAATGCACTGACTGGTCGGCTGAGAGCCATTGCCCAGCCGAAAGGGCGGTGGACGCTCAACGAGCTGCAGCGGCAGTTCGCCTACGACCGGCTGCTCGCGCGCCTCTACACCGTCGATGACGGTTGGATTCTCAAGGGTGCAGTTGCCCTGCTCGCTCGTGGCGTGTCGGTACGTCACTCGACCGACATCGACGTCTACCGCGACGCCGAACCAACCCTCGTCGACCGGGACATGCGGGCGGCGGCCGCCCTCGATCTCGGAGACTGGTTCCGATTCGACGTCGGCGGCGCCGGGGCGCTGGCCGGGGGAGCAGGCGGCGCTCGCTACCCAGTGACGGCGTGGGTGGGCGCCACAAAGTGGGCGACGTTTCACATCGACATGATCGGCCGAGGGCTGCGGATGACGGGCGTGGCTCGACGAGGTGCCGCCTGTCGTTGCCATCTCCCTGCCCGGGATCGAACAGCCCGGTTACCGGGCATACCCACTCGTCGACCACGTGGCCGACAAGGTCGCAGCGATCCTGGAAACGTACGGCCATGGCCGCCCGTCGACCCGGTTCAGGGACCTGGTCGATCTCACGGCCCTCGTTCTGGCCATCAGAGTACGAGCGACGGACCAGCGGCCTGCGCTCGTCTCGGAGTTGGAGCGGCGTGACTTGCAAATCCCTCAGCGGTTCGCTGTGCCGGATCGTGAGCTATGGGAGGAAGGGTTTGCCCGTGCCGCGCGCCGGGCGGTCGGATCGCCGGCGCACACACTCGCCGAAGCCCTCGCGATCGTTGAGCCATTCATCGATCCTCTGCTGGTTGAGACCGCCAACGGAGTCTGGGACCCCAGGACAAGAGGTTGGATCGCTACCCTTTAGTTTTAGGCCGGTCTAAGGGTTTCTACGCTGCTTCCCGAGACAAGCTCGGGAGCGGGGGCCCTGCGGGCAGCTGGGCACGACCCGTGAGTGCGGACCTACCGTCGCTGCGTGACCGACGACCTACGCGAACGGTATCGGGGCCAATCTACGCACAAGCGGTCCCGGAAGCCGACAGGGCTGCAGCCAAGGCGCTCGGCCGACGGTTCTTCGGGGCGTCCCGCACAGAGCCGTCACCGGGGTCGCGCGTCGGCTGAGGATCGCGTATCGCTCGTTCAGTCATCCGGGACTGTCACGCAGGGGCTCGTAGTTCGGGCAGCGCTTCGCGATCCTTTACTCGATTGGGCTCCTTGGCCGTGAGGATGTCCTCCAACGACGCCCCCCGAATCGTGAACCCCGCTCCCTCGAGCACCTGCCCCCTCGGACCAGATCCTCGTACGGCACCAGGCGACCGTCGGCGCCGGCGAGGCCGGGCAGTACATCGAAGCCGCCTGCGGCGGTCATCCACGTAGAGACGCCGGCAGAGGCGAGCATGTCGGCGTCGAGCTGGACGGGCAACAACAGGCCTCCTGTTCGCTCATGCCGACGACTCGGAGACGAACGTTGAGCTCCCTCAAAGGGAGCGAGAACGAAGCTGCCCCACCCTGCCACAATGGAGATTGTGAGCAGGGTGGTCCACGTGCCTTACAGCTTGTCTCAAGACGAGGACGGCATATGGTGCGCGTCCGCGCAGCTGGGACCTGGCGTTGGCGCCGTCGGCGACGGGCCTACGGAGCAGGCGGCGATCGCAGACCTGCGGGTGGCTCTTGAGGCTCTGTTGGTCGAAACGGGCCCTCCGCCGGAGCTGACCTTCACGCTCGACGTCGCCTGATGCCGGCAGCCGTCCCGGCCGTCCCTGGGACGGAGGTAGTGAAGGCCTTACAGCGTGCCGGCTTCGTGGTCAAACGTGTAAGAGGCCGCGCGGATAGGAAAATGGACCTCTGAACTGGACTTGGACGCAGAAATAGACCATCCACCGGTCGTTGTGGTGGCCCCGAGATAATCGGGGTGCTCTACACGCCCAACGACCAAGTGGAGGTCCCCACCATCATGCGTGCTCTCGACCCGGAAGTAAAGGAGATCGTCTGGCAGGCGATCGAACCGCTCATCCCGGTCCCTTTCGACACCCACCCCCTCGGCACTCACCGGCGACGCAAGTCGAACAGGCTCGCGTTCGAGGTGATGCTCGTGCGGCTCGCCACAGGCTGCTCCTGGGAGGACGCCGAGAGGCTCTGCGGCAACAAGGTCTCCGACACGACGGTGCGAAGCCGGCGCGACGAATGGGCCGGCGCCGGCGTGTTCGAGGCGATCGTGAACGAGGCCCTCCTCGCCTACGACAAGGTGATCGGCCTTCGTTGTGGGGACGTCGCGCTCGATGGCAGCTTGCACAAAGCCCCAGCTGGCGGGGAGGGAACGGGCAAGAACCCGACGGATCGCTCCAAGCTCGGCTGGAAGTGGTCGATCGTCACCGATCTGTCGGGCATCCCCTTTGGTTGGACGATCGACGGGGCGAACCGCAACGACTCGATCCTTCTCGCACCGACCCTGGACGACGCGGCGGAGCGCGGCTGGCTCGAACAGATGGGGACGATCTGGCTCGATCGCGGCTATGACTCAGACCTCACCCGTGAGCGACTCGCCGAACGCGAGGTCACCGACGCGGTGATCGCGAAGAAGCGCAAGCGGGGATCGAAGGCGCCGAAAAAGACCCAGCCGATGGGACTGCGCTGGCCAGTCGAGCGCACGAACTCCTGGCTCGGGAACTTCGGTCAGCTTCGCCGGAACACCGATCGGAAGACCACCCATCGGCTTGCCCAGTTCGCCCTGGCGATCGTGTTCATCATCACAGCGAAGCTAATCGACTGGAGAAACCGCTGGATGCGGGACCTTTCTCCTATCCGCTGAGCCTCTAAGCGGGAGCCACCACGTGATGCGACAGCCAGACGGCCGAAGCGTCTCTGTGCCGGTCCACCCAGGACGGGACATGCCGAAGGGCACCTTGCGAAACATCCTGGCCATAATCGGAATCTCTGTTGAGGAGCTGCGCGACCTGCTCTGATCGGCGAGGCTCTCGCGCGAGGTCGCTGGCGAGCCGAGGACATGCGCTGTACCGACCGGGACTTCGATCAGCCGGACGAGGTCGAGGGCAGGGGGGGTCGTCAGGGGTCGTCATCGCGGCGAGCCCGCTCGGTAGCCAGCTCGTCGAGCCGGGCCCAGGCAGCCTCGCGAGAACCGATCCGACGACCGTCCCAGAGGATCGTCACATCATCCGGGGTAGGCGGAGGCGCGTGGCGAAGCGCTTCGGCCAGCTCCTCTGCGGTCAACACCGGCTTCACCGCCACATCATCAACGCTACCGACACGGTGGCGCCCGCTGGGGCTGCGGTCTATCGCGCACGACATCCGTTGCGAGATCTGTCTTCGAGTGATCGCGCACGAGTCGCGCACGCCGCCCCCGGACGCGATGAGGTGCCATCATAGAGATGGCGCCTGAACTGGTCCTTTACTGGTCGGGAAGGCGGGATTCGGACCCGCGACCTCAGCGTCCCGAACGCAAGGTGCAAGGGTTATCCACAGGCTGGTCAGAGCACGAAAGTGCTTTTCAGAGGCTATTTTTACTGACCCCTGTGTAGCGCCACGAACCCTGATTTACCCCTGGTTTGTGGTCTGAATGTGGTCTTTGGTCTGTGTGTGGTCTGCCGGACCACGGTCGGAAGCTGGTCCCGACAACGGGTCTCAGTCACCGGACGCATACTTCGCTGTGCCCTTCTTCGACGACGAGCCTTTCGAGCCACCCGAGAGCCGCGCCGAACGCGGTGGCATGGCACTGCCGAGGACACGCTGGGCATCCCTTTGCCGTTCGCGGACTTCCTCGTTCGCAGTGACGACTTGGCCGTGATCGTCGCCGGCCTCGTCGCCTTTCCCGCTGGGTTCACATTCAACGTCATCGCCATCAGCCGACTCGATCCTCCGGGCGAGCCGATGAGCATGGGACTACACGGCCCGATGATCCGAAGTCAGAACCTCGACGACCTCTTCCGTCTCGGCATCGGCTTCTCTGATGGCACGAAGGTGACCACCTACGGACGGATGCGTCCGCCTCGGCAAGGTCGGACAGAAGCTGAGCGCACGCTCCACCAACGAGGCGGTGGCGGTGGCGGGCGTCGTTGGGGTCAGGGCTACTGGTGTGAGCCGCTACCGCCGGCCGGCCCGATGCGATTCGTTTGCCGTTGGCTGGCCCAGGGAGTCGAAGAGGCCGCTCTCGAATTTGACGCCGGCCTCATTCTCGACGCCGCAGCCCGTGCCGTGGCGATCTGGCCAGAAGATAAGGACCTTCCGGAGGACGAAAGCGGCCGCGTTCGGTGGCCAGGAGCAGCATGGCGCGG
>JBOGHW010000059.1:0-83041 GCA_050744865.1 Acidimicrobiales bacterium
GGGCAGCGCGATGCCCAGGCGCCGCAGCCTCACGACCTTGAGGACAGCAAGGTCCTTGTCAAGCCAGGCGACGTCCATATCGAAACGCATCCCGATCGAGTGCACCCCGTTCGTACGACGCAACAACATGGCGCCGTCGATGCCCTTGCGGCCGAGGAGTCCCTTGCTCCTAGCGGTAAACCCTGCCACCACCTCCACGCTGGCCAGCACCTGGTCGCCGCGCAATAGCCATGCCATCAGGACGTGATCCCGGGCTGCCACGGCTCAACTACACTGTCCAGACTGTGTCGAAGCGAACCACGAAGCGCAAGCTGCGCAAGAAGAAGAAGGCAAACCACGGCAAGAAGCCGAACTGCGGTAGGGGCTGACGCTTCGAGCATCTAGGCCGGCGGACTGCCCCGCCAAGCCAGCCTCCGTGCGTCCAGCACGTCGACCATCACGCTAGGAGCATCGCTGATTATCCCATCGACTCCTAGGTCGCACAGCTGCTCCATCTCGTCACGCTCGTTGATCGTCCAGACATGGACGGCGAGCCCAGCGTGATGCGCCGCCTCCACGAAGGTTTGGTCCACAACCACCATGTCCTGGAATCTCGCCGGCACCTGCAACGCCACGTGCTCGGCGACGGCCTCTGGGACTGGCGCACCAGCCCGCACGGCTCGGAAGAACTCCGCCACGGCGTTGGTTCCGGCCGACGTGGCGATATCGGGCGCGTACGCCTTGAAGGCAGCGCTCGCCGAATCGAGAAACGAAGCCACGATCACGTCATCCACCCGTCGCCTCCGCCGCAGCAAATCGGCTAGGGCGATTTCGTAGGGCGGGACATCCGGTGCCGTCTTCTTGATGTCGAGGTTGAGGACGATGCCTTCGGTGATGTCGATGATCTCGTCGAGCGTGGCTATCCCGTAGCCGTGGTCTGCGGGCGCCCGACCACGCAGCGTGTACTCCGAGACGTCGCGGTCATGCTGGACGTCCTGTCCTTCGACGAACCAGTAGGCGTTGTCAAGCTCCGCCAGTTGCGCGTAAGTGTGGTCGGCAATCGCTCCCGTCGTGCCCGTCGTACGATCGAGGGTCGGGTCGTGGCAAGCCACGAGAACTCCGTCGGAGGTCATGTGGATATCGAGCTCGATCGCGTTGCACCCGAGGCGAATGGCATTCTCGATGGCATGCAGCGTGCTCGAAGGTGCTTCGTTGGCGCCGCCCTGGTGAGCGTAGGACATGACTCGTCGATCGAGCCAGGGGTTCTGCCGCACACCCTGTTTTTACCAGTTCGTCGCCGCAGTATCGTCGGCAGGCCATGATCGACCACATCCTCCTCGACGTCATCGGGGCCATACGAGAGGCGTTCGAGGGCGCCCTCTTGGAACAGCAAGCGGTTGAAGAGCGCTTCCAGGTCGACGTCTTCCTCGGCGACATCTCCTTCGAGACTTCCTACAGCCTGCCCGGCGAGGGGCACCCCGCCCGTGTGCGCGCCGACCTTACACTCGACTGGCCGACCTGGAGCCAGAGCTCCTACCGCTCCTGGTCGATCGGTGAGACCTCGGCTGAGCCACCCGAGCTGATAGTGGAGTTGGCATTTCGGTTGCAGAACCTCCTCGGGGCGCCAGATCACGAAGCTGTCGTCGCCAAGCTCGATGCTGATGGCCCCGAGCTGGGAAAAGAGCACCTGGAGCGCACCCCGCCAACCCTCGAGCAATCCTTCGAACCGGGCAGCGTCCCCATCTGCGCCCTCGAGATCGCCTACCAGGGCAGCGTGACGTTCGACGACGCAGTCCTCGAGGATCCCTCCAGGCTCGAGACCCAGATCGCCGGCATGGCCCGCTGGGTCGCCAGCGCGTTGGTCAGGCTGGCCGACCTCGACCTCAAGTTCCGTCCGCCCGAAGAGGACGCCGACAGGGCCTCCTGAGCGCACCCCCGGGCCAACGGGGTCCAAGCAGGCTGGGTTAGCGCTTTTAAGCCGAGACGCGCAATGCGCGCTTCGGCTTAAAAGGGCAGATCCAGCGTCCCCGGCAGATCCAGCGTCCCTGGCGGTGCCGCTTCGGCGAGGCGCACGTTCGGGCGGGCCCCGAGATGCGCTATCACCTCAGCCGCCGCGAACGCGCCGAGCCGCAGTGCCTGCTCCGGGCCGCCGCCGTGGGTAACGGCGAAGAGGCAGCCGGCAGCGAACAAGTCGCCGGCACCCGTCGTGTCTTCCACCTTCGGCACCTCGTAGGCGGGCACGGCGATGTCACCGCCCGGAAGCACGGCAACAGCCCCCGCTGCTCCACGGGTGATGATCCCAGCCAGGCCAGGCCGGCGCAGTGCCGCGCCGGCGGCCTCGAAGGAGGTGGCGCCGGTCAGAGCGAGCGTTTCTTCCTCGTTCCCGAGCATGAGCTGGACGGCTCCACCGAACACGAGCTCGGCGATGCGGTCGTGGTGGCGCTCTACGACGAACGGGTCGGAGAGGGAGAGTGCCACAGCAGTGCCGGCGCCGGCAGCCAGTTCGAGCGCACGAGCGAGCGCCGCCTTGGCTGGGGGGGCGTCGAGGAGGTACCCCTCGACGTAGAGGACCGCAGCGCGGTGCAAGCCCGCCCGCTCCACCGCCGTGGCAGTGAGCTCGCCTGCCGCCCCGAGGCTCGTCGCCATGGATCTCTGCCCGTCAGGAGTGACGAAGACGTGGCACACGCCTGTAGGGGCGTCGGGCGACTCCGCCAGGTAACACTCAACCCCGATACCCTCCAGGTCCTTCGCGTACGAGGCGCCGGCGGGGTCGGGACCGACTGCACCGACGAATGCGCAGCGGCCGCCCAGGCTGGCCAACCCGGCGGCAGTGTTGGCCGCCGAGCCGCCCGCGACGAGGCGCCACTCGGTGGCAGCACCGTCGAGCTCGGCTGCCCGGGCGCCGTCCACCAGCGTCATCGCACCGAGGGTCAGCCCTGCAGCCTCGATCTCGGCCACCGAGGCGAAGGCGAGCATGTCGGCCAAGGCGTTTCCGAGGCAGATGACGTCGATGGGGGGATCGGGCTCTCCCCCGGCGGCAGCGGGAAGGCGGTGACTCGGGAATGGCCAGAGGTCTTCGGACACGGCACGTCACGGTAGTGCCTGCACGGCTGTTGCCCGGCGCCACGTCAGGTCGCTAGTAGCCTCGCGCCCATGACGAACGAGCACGGCACCGTCGCCGACTACCGGCTCCCCCGAGTGGCACTCCCCCAGCGTTACGAGATCCGTATCTCGCCGGACATCCCCCAGGGACTGTTCACCGGCCGGGTCTCCATCGACGTCGAGGTCGGTGAACCTGTGACCGAGCTCGTCTGCAACGCTTCCGAGCTGGAGCTGTCGAAGGCCACGTTGAGGCCTGCCAGCAGCAGCGATACCGTCGAGCTCGCCATCCGGTTGGACGCGCGGCTGGAGCGTGCGTACTTCGCGGCTCCCTCCACGATCGAGCCAGGCGCATACAAGCTCGAGTGCGAGTTCGCCGGCACTTTCAACGAGAAGCTGCGAGGCTTCTACCTCAGCACCTTCACGGACCCCGACGACGTCGAACAGACGCTGGCCACCACTCATTTCGAGTCGCACGACGCCAGACGTGCCTTCCCGTGCTTCGACGAGCCCGATATGAAAGCCGTCTTCTCCGTCACCCTCGACGTCGACGAGAATCTCTTCGCAGTCTCAAACGGTGCCGAAGTAGCCACGACAGCTCTCGGCGACGGGCGCAAACGCGTGCAGTTCGAGGACACGATGAAGATGTCCACGTACTTGGTGTGCTTCGTCGTGGGGCCGCTCGAGGCGAGCGAGCCGGCCTACGCCGGCCAGACACCGATCCGGGTCGTCACCCCGCTCGGCAAGCAGCACCTTGCCGCCTTCGCCATCGACGTCGCCGTCCACGCCCTCAACTGGTACACCGAGTACTTCGACGTCCCGTACCCGGCCTCGAAGCTGGACATGGTCGACATCCCCGACTTCGCGCAGGGTGCCATGGAGAACCTCGGTTGCGTGACCTTCCGCGAGACGGATCTTCTATGCGACCCGGAGACTTCTTCCATCCCGGAGCTGACCCGCATCGCCGAGGTCATCGAGCACGAGATAGCCCACATGTGGTTCGGCGACCTCGTGACGATGAAGTGGTGGAACGGCATCTGGCTGAACGAGGCGTTCGCCACGTTCATGAGCCTGTGCTGCCTGGACGACTACAAGCCGGAATGGCGCCGTTGGGTCACCTTCGGCCGCGAGAAGGACTACGCCCTGGCAGTGGACGCTCTGCACTCGACTCGCCCGATCGAGTTCGAAGTGAACGCGCCCGAGGAAGCCGAGGCGATGTTCGACGCCCTCACCTACCTGAAGGGCGGCAACGTCCTGCGTATGCTCGAGCAGTACCTGGGACGCGACCGGTTCCGTGATGGCGTGCGCTCGTACTTGAAAGCCCACGCCTACGGCAATACCGAGACGACCGACCTGTGGGACGCCATCGAGTCCGTCGCCGGCGGCGAGCCGGTCCGGGCGCTCATGGACACCTGGATCTTCCAGGGCGGCTTCCCCCTCGTCACCGCCAAGCGGGAGAACGGGAACGTCGTGCTGACACAGGAGCCGTTCTCGTGGCTGCCCCTCGCCGAGCACGAGGCTGGTGGCGGAGCGCCGTCAGCCATCGGCCGTGACTGGCTCGTCCCGATCCGCATCGCCGACAGGCCCCTGGATGCCACACCGGAGCCGTCCGGTGGCCCCGGCAGCGTGCGCGCCGCCCTGCTCGGTCCCGCTCCCGACGGGACCGATCCCCTCTTGGTGCCCACGGGCGACGGCTTGCCCGTGGTCAACGCCGGTGGGTCCGGCACCTACCGCCTGCGCTACCAGGGCAGGCTCTTCGACGAGATCGCTTCGAACCTCGACTCGCTAACCGCCCTCGAGCGCTACAACCTCGTGTCCGACACCTGGGCTGCAACGCTGGCCGGTGTATCGGGACTCGACGACTTCCTCTCACTTGCCCGCAGCTTGAAGGGTGAGCCGGACCCGAACGTCTGGGGCGTGGTCACGAGTGCCGTCGGCATGCTCGAGTTGGCGGTTGCTCCGAGCGACATGCCCAAGCTGGAAGAGTTCGTGCGGGCCCTGTTCCGACCGGAGTTGGACCGCATCGGCTTCGACAGCCAGCCAGGCGAGATCCCGGACATCCCACGCGCCCGGTCGGCCTTCATCCAGATCCTCGGCACGATCGGGGCCGACGAGGGAGTGCGCGCCCATGCTCGCGCTGCGTTCGAAGCCTCCACGGCCGGTGGCCAGCCGCTGCCGGGCGACACTGCCGAGTCCATACTCCAGGTGGTTTCCTGGTGCGGGGACCGGGAGACCTTCGACGCCATGCGCGAGCACGTCGAGCACCCGGTCGACCCGCTCGACCAGTGGCGCCACCTTCTCGCCATGGCCTTCACGCGGGACCCTGATCTCGTCTCGGAACTGCTCTCGATGAGCGTTTCGGAGATCCGGGCACAGGACGCTCCTTACGTGATCCGGATCCTCATGGGCAACCGGGCCTCCGGTGAGCTGGCTTGGAACTTCGTCACCGAGAACTGGGACAAGCTCCGCAGCAAGTTCCAGGCGCACGCCATCCCGGCCATGGTGGGCGGCGTCCCCCGCCTCGCCGACATCGACGCCAACGGCGACGCCGTGACGGCCAATACCGCCAGGGCCTTCCTGGCCGAGCACGACCTCGGCGGCCACCAACGGTCGATCAATCAGCACCTGGAGCGCCTCTCTGTGAACGTCGGCTTCGTGAAGGAGCAGAGGCCCACCTTGGGCGCCCTACTGGGAAAGCTCTGAGCCCGCCCGGGTCACGGCGGCGGCGGCGCAGCACCGATGGGCTTGATCGAGCATGCGCCTCGCCCTTGTCCTGACGACTCTCGTCCTCGTGATCCCGGCCGAGCTGCCGGACAAGACGTTCATCTCGTGTGTCGTGCTTGCTGCCAAGAACAAGCCTTTCCCCGTCTGGGTCGGCGCGGCCCTGGCACTCACCTGCCAGGCTCTGCTCGGCGTGGTCGCCGGCGGGCTGCTGGCCCTTTTGCCCCACCGCGACGTCCAGATCGTGGTGGCTGTCCTGTTCATGGCCGGTGCTGCCTACTTGATCCTCTCCAAAGAGAAGGAGGAGGAGGACAAGGGGGAGAAGTTGGCGGGCAAGGGGGTGGAACTGGTCTCGGGCTGGAGGGTATTCCTCACTACGTTCGGCATCGTCGCCCTGGCCGAGTTCGGCGACATCACCCAGATCCTGATCGCCAATCTGGCCGCCAAGTACAAGGACCCCGTCTCGGTCTTCGTAGGTGCCACGGGCGGCTTCGTCATCGTGTCGGCGTTCGGTGTGGTCGCCGGGACGACGATCACCAGGTTCGTGCCCCTCGGTGTCGTGCGGCGCATCTCCGGCGTCACCCTGCTGGGCTTCGGCATATTCACGATCGTGAGCCTCGTCAGGTGAGCCGCCCAGTTGCGAGCCGGGAGGGGACAAAGTGAGCAGCTCTCGGCCCGGGGCCTTGCCCGAGCCTGCGTCCGTGCTGGCGGTCGCCCGCGCCACCAAGGGATTCATGCCCGACGCGGAGGGCCTCGCCCTGGCCCGCCTCGCCAGCCGCGTCGGCGCGCTCGAAGGCGTCGCTTCCACCGTGGTCGTAGAGGTCGGTGCCTACTGCGGTCGCTCCACCGCCTACCTGGCCCACGGCGTGCTGGCCGGCTTCGCCCGGCTCCATGGCGTGGCCGCTGCTGCCCTGGTAAGTCCGCCAACGGTGATCTTCAGTGTCGACCATCATCGCGGCTCGGAGGAGAACCAAGCCGGGTGGGAGCACCACGACGCCTCCCTGGTCGATGCTGGCAACGGGCGCATGGACACCCTGCCCCTCTGGCGTCACACCGTCGAGGCGGCGGGCATCGAGGCCATCACGGTCGCCTTAGTCGGCGACTCGCCGACAATTGCCGCCCGCTGGACGACACCCGCCGGCATGGTGTTCGTCGACGGCGGGCACGGGAGTGAACCGGCCTGGGCCGACTACCGGGGCTGGGCACCGCACGTAGCCGTCGGCGGCTTCCTGGCGATCCACGACGTCTTTCCGAACCCTGCCGACGGTGGCCGGCCACCCTACGAGATCTACTGCCGGGCGCTGGAGTCAGCTGCCTTCGAGGAATGCGGCGAGCTCGGGCAAGGGAGCCTGCGGGTGCTCAAGCGCCTCGGGCCGGGGACCTAGAACCGCTCTCGGTCTCAGGCACCGCCCTCGACTTCGACCGCCTCGGCATCGAGGTCGAGCACAGCACCGGTCGGCAGCGACCTCCCTAGGAAGAGGCCCGATGCCGGCCCAGTGCCACCGAACGTGTCGACGGCCAGGATCATCGCCGCGCCCGTGTAGGTGCTTGCCTCCCCTGTCGGGAAGCTCGACCGTTGCGGGTAGACGTAGCCGGTCATGTAGGAGCCGTCAGGGTTTCTTTGGTCTTGCACCCAGTCGAGAAGCTGTGCTGCCTGCTGCATGCGACCGAGCGACATGAGCGCCATGGCGCACTCTGCTGTCTCGGCCGCTGTCACCCAGGACTTGTCGGCCACGCAGCGGACGCCACGGCCCTCGATGACGAGCTCGGACCAGCGCTCGTCGATGCGCTCTGCCCCTCTCGCCGTGTCGAGAGCACCCGAGAGGACCGGGTAGTACCAGTCCATGGCGTAGCGTTCCTTCGGCTCGAAACACCCCGGTTTATAAGCCACCGCGTGCCTCAACCGACCGGCCGCCAGCTCCCAGTCCGGCTGCTCGCGCCCGATGCGCTCGGCGCACGCCACAGCGCAGCGAAGGCTGAAATAAGCCGACGAGGAGCCCGTCAGCAGCGCGTAGTCACCCGGCGTGCCGTCTGGGTCGACAGACCAGATGAGCTCGCCCCCCGGCTGCTGCCATGACAGCACGAAGCCCACGGCGGCCTCCAGCACCTCCCAGAGGTCTTCGATGAAGCCGGCGTCGCCCGTGACGAGGTAGTGGTGCCAGATGCCCGTGGCGATGTAGGCGCACACGTTCGTGTCGCGCTTGGGGTCCTCGACCGAGCCGTCAGGCAGGTAGTAGTTGAACCAGGCACCGTCCGGCAGCTGCGCCGATCTCAGCCACTCGTAAGCCTTCTCGGCGGCGGAGAGCCGGCCGGCCACGGCGAGCGCCATGGCTGCCTCCACGTGGTTCCACGGGTCGGCATGGCCCCCTTCGAACCATTGGATCATGCCGTTTGGCAGCTGGCATGCCTCGATCGAGTCAGCCGTCGACGACAGCTGGGCGCCATCGAGCACGGGCCGGTAGAAGTCAGGAGTCAACTCTCGTGCTCCACATAGACGACAAAGCTCTTCCCGATCAGCGGATTCAGCAACCTGTCGGGCACGCGCGTCCACGGCGACGCCTTGGTGATGTCCCAGACCAGCAACTCGTGGTAGGCCCGTACTGCCGGGTTCCCGGCCTCGCCAACACCGACGAGGCACTTCAACCACCAGTAAGGGCTGTGGAGGGCGTGAGCGTGATGCGACCCGACGACCTTCAAGCCGGCCGCCGCGAGCCTCTCGAAAAGCTGGCTCCGGCGGTAGATGCGGATGTGGCCCCCCGGCACGTTGTGGTACTCGTCCGAGAGCGCCCAGTTGACCACCTCGGGGCCGTAGCGGGGCACCGTGACGGCCATACGGCCGCCTGGCTTGAGCACCCTGGCCAGCTCCGACATGGCGGTGGCATCGTCGGCGATGTGCTCCAGGACCTCTGCTGCTATCACCCGGTCGAAGCTCTCGTCGGGAAAAGGCAACTTCAAGGCGTCCCCCTGCACCTGCGTCCCCGCCGCCGTTGCGGGCACCTCGGCTGCTTCGGACATTGCTGCCATGAGGGCCGCCACACCCTTCAGCTCGACGGCGTCGGCGTCGAGCGCCACGACTGCTGCCCCTCGGCGAAGGCACTCGAAGGCGTGGCGGCCAGCCCCGCAACCGAGGTCGAGGACCTGCTCCGACTCCTTCAGCCCAAGGCGCTCGAAGTCGACAGTCAGCACGACACTGGCTCGATCGGGTCTGACTGCACAGGCGCCGCCCCGGCACCCGTCGTCCCGGCCGGCGCCGCCCCCGCACCCGTCGTCCCGGCCGCGCGGGCCCGCTGCTCGAGCAGCACCCGGTACTGCTCGGCCGTCATGCGGGCGGTGACCGGCCAGGTGTAGCGCTCGAGAGTCCGCTTGCGCCCGGCTGCCCCGATGCGGGCGCGCAGACCAGCGTCCTCGAGGGCGCGCGATAGCCCTGCCGCCAGCGCTGAGGGGTCGTTGGGGGGCACGAGCAAGGCCGTCTCCCCGTTCGTTCCGGCAACTTCAGGCAGAGCACCGCCGGTAGTTGCCACCAGCGGCACACCGCTCGCCATGGCCTCGATGGCCGGCAACGAGAAGCCCTCGTAGAGCGAGGGAACGACCGCCACCTCGGCCGAGGCGTACAGCTCGCACAGCTCGTCGTCGGAGATGCCGGTGCGAAACTCGACGGCACCACCGAGACAGAGCTTCTCGAGCACCGCCGGGACGTGGCTGCCGTCCCGCAGCCGCCCGACGACGACGAGGTGGGCGTCCTCGCGTTCGGTGCGCAGCTTGGCCAAGGCTTCCAGGAGGGGGACGAGGCCTTTCATCGGGACATCGGCGCTGGCGGTCGTGACGAGCCGCCCTCGGACCCGTGCTATCTCCGGCCGGGGCCTGAAGACCGCTTCGTCGACTCCGACGGGAACCACTGACATGCGGTCGAGCGGCACGCCGAGCTGGGCGTTGATGTCCTTGCAAGAAGATTCCGACACCGTCACGACACGAGGTATCTGCTTGGCGACACGGGTCTGCATGCCGACGAAGCCGTACCACCTCCGGAAGGTCAGGCGCCGACGGAGCGTGGTGGCGTGGGAGAGGTCCAGCTCGCGATCGACTGTGATGGGGTGATGGATCGTGCCGAGCAGTGGCCATCCGTCCCGCATGATGCCGATCAGGCCGCTGCCCAGCGACTGGTTGTCGTGCACGACGTCGAACTCGCCCTTGCGCGCGGCCAGCAGCCGCCGCGCCCGCAGCGTGAACGTGCGCGGCTCGGGGAATCCCGCCGTGCACATGATTGCGAACTCGAGAGCGTCGACGCCGTCGTGGAACTCCCGCAGCTTCGGCACCCTGAACGGGTCAGGCTCCCGATACAGGTCGAGGCTGGGCACCGCGACGAATCCCACGCCGTCCTCCAGCTCCGGGTAGGGCGGGCCGGAGAACACCGTCACGTTGTGCCCGAGCTTGGCCAGCTCGCTCGTCAAGTGCCGGGTGTAGACACCCTGACCGCCACATCTTGGGTTGCCGCGGTAGACGAGATAGGCGACACGAAGCCGCTCGGCGTCAGGGTGCATGGCCTACCAGCCTCCCAAGGATCGCCCTACGGGCGCAAACGCCGCCGGCAGGCGGTCGTCGGGATGCCGACGGCTACTGCAGCAAGCGCGGGAAGTGCAGCCGTCCGCGCTCGGGCAGGAGGGCGTCGACGACGTCGTCAGCCAGGATGCGCCCGACCGGCGTGCCGTCCTCGACGACGAGTAGCGACGACCGGCGCGCTTCGGTCAGTTGAGCTGCCACATGGCGGACGGAGGCGCCGACCCCGACGGTCAGCAGCCGCTCGTCCCGCACCAGGTCGGCTATCGGGCTCGCCGGGTCGGCAACCGCCAGGTCGAACAGGGGGATGTCGTCGATCACTCGCCCGTCGTCGTCCAGCACGGCGACCCCGTCTATCTCGCCCCGATGCTCGACCAGCTGCCGCAGGCGCTCCCGCACCGTCTCGACGTCGTCATCGAGGGTGGCGATCGCCAGCGAGGTGGTCATGATCCCGCCGGCAGTGTCCTCCTCGTAAGAGAGCATCTCGGCCAGCTCCTCGGCCCGCTCGGAGCGCATGTGGCCGAGCAGCTCGGCCCGCTCGTCCTCGCCCAAGTCGCGCAAGGCGTCCACGGCTTCGTCCGGCTCCATCGACTGGATGAGGGCAGCGGCCTCGTCCGGCGCCACGCCTCGCAGCAGCGACTCCAGCTCCTCCGGATCCATCTCCTCGAGGGCGTCGGCCGCCTCGTGCGGTTCCAGTGCCTTCAGCAGCTCCCGCTGCTCCTCGCGGCCGAGGTCCTCCAGCAGGTCGGCCAGCTCGCCCGGCCTGAGACGGTGGAGCGCCTCATGAGTCGTGCGCATGCGGACCGAGCTCCCCGGGCTCCCGAAGGGCTGGATCGCAGCCCAGTCGATGACCCGGTCGGGGGTCGGGCGGGTCCGGTAGCGGCCCGGGCCAAGGCGCCGGAGGAGCGTCTGAGCGCTCACGTCGACACCTACGAGGCGGATCCGCGCCTGCACCGGGGCAAGGTAGAGATCGGCCGCCCTGATCACCTGCACGCCGTCGACGTCGACGAGCTGGTGATCGAGCACGTCGCGGCCCAACAACAGCTCCCCGTCCCGGCGCACGAAGTCGCGAAGGTCGAGCCGCGCCGACCGAAGCTCGATCTCGTCGTGCCCGAGGTGGGCCACGAGGCTGGCGTCGAGGAAGGCGTTGCGCCTGCCCACACGGACGACGAGGCCCGTGATGGGCGGGTAGGCCTGGTCGCCAGAGAAACGCGCAACCACGTCGACCAGTCGCCCAATCTCCTCCCCGCCCTGGTGGCGGACGGGTTTGTTGATGATTCCCGCCAGCGAGACGATCGCCTCGCGCACGCTGCGGGTCGTAGTGAGGCGGTGTTGACGCTGGTGGAGTCGGGTACGGATCGCCTGCTGGGGCTGCAACTGGGTTCGGCGTGCCATGAGGGCCTCCCTTCCAAGGGCCGAACCGCTGGAGAGCGGGTAGTGGGGCTGGGGCCTAGGCGCCAGGCCAGTGCTCGACCGGAGGAACGCGGACCTCGGTTGCTCAGGGTGCAGGCACAAGCGCGGCGGGGTGAAGGGGTGAGTTGGTACTCGGGGGCTGGTCTGGTGACATCCGACCCCACCTCCTCTCGCGCTCGGTAACCGTCGTGACTACCATTCTACCTGCTGAGCGGCCGGACAGGCGACTTTGCACACCCCCCGGGTAACGTGTCGGCATGGACCTGACCTACCCTCCAGAAGCAGAAGCCTTCCGGGTCGAGGTGCGTACGTGGCTCGAGGAGAACCTCCCCGGCGGGTGGGGCGAGCCGGGGTTTTCGATGACCGTCGACGAGCGGGCCTCGTTCAACCGCGACTGGACCAAGAAGCTGTCCGACGGCCGCTGGATCTGCGCCTCCTGGCCGAAGGATTACGGCGGGCGCGGGCTCTCGATAATGGAGGGGGTCGTCCTCAACGAGGAGTTCGCCCGCGTCAACGCACCGATGAGGGCCGATTTCTTCGGTGACACGCTCGTCGGGCCGACCATCTTGAAGTGGGGCACCGACGAGCAGAAGAGCTACTTCCTGCCCCGCATCCTGTCCGGTGAGGTGGCCTGGTGCCAGGGCTTCTCCGAGCCCGACTCGGGCAGCGACCTCGCCTCCATCAAGACCCGCGCCGACCTGGACGGGGACGAGTGGGTCATCAACGGCCAGAAGGTGTGGACGACGCAGGCGCAGAGCGCGGACTATGTGTTTCTCTTGGCGAGGACAGATCAGGACTCGCCCAAGCACAAGGGCATCTCCTACCTGCTCGTCCCGATGCGCCAGGAGGGCATCGAGGTACGGCCGATCGCCCAGGTCGACGGCTCGGCGGAGTTCAACGAGGTGTTCTTCAGCAACGCCCGCTGCCCCAAGCACAACGTCGTCGGCGGTGTCAACAACGGCTGGGCCGTGGCAATGGACACGCTCGGCTTCGAGCGCGGCACGTCGGCTACGACGGGCCACCGCAGGTTCCAGAAAGAGCTGGACTTCGTCATCGACCAGGCCAAGCACAACGGCAAGGCGAAGGACCCGCTCGCCCGCCAGGGCTTGGCCAAGGCGTGGACCAAGGTCAAGATCATGCAGATAAACGGCCTGCGCACGCTGAGCTCGGCGTTGAACGGCGACCACTCGACCATCGCCCTAGGTGCCACCAACAAGATGTACTGGTCCGAGTACCACCGGGACACGATGGAGCTGGCCATCGACATCCTCGGCATGGAAGGCCAGATCCTGACCGGTGACGACGGCGACGACGACGGCTTCGTGGCGGGCGTCGGCAACAGGAGCCGCCGCGCCGGGTACCCCGTCAGCCCGCTGCAGGCGAGCTTCTTCTTCTCCCGCTCCGAGACGATCTGGGGCGGCACCGCCCAGATCCAGCGCAACATCGTCGGCGAGCGGGTGCTGGGGCTCCCCAAGGAGCCGAAGGCGGCCAGCTAGCTCCGATCCTGCGAGCACGGCTTCCGGCGACTGCCCGCGGCTTCGACAGTGCTCAGGCCGGCGCTTAGGCTGTGGTCATGGGTTCGCCGGCAAGCTCCAACTGTCGTGCTAGCAACCTCAGAAGGGGGATCGGAGTCGCTCTTCTGGTGGCGAGCGTCACGATGCTCGACTGGGTGCCGGCAGCCGGTGCGGCTACCCCTCCAGTTGACGGCCACGGCACCGAGACGGCACGGCTTGCCAGCCCGTCAGCCATCAACACCAATGTGCTGCGGGCAGTCTCGTGCGTGTCGGAGCAGTTCTGCGTCGCAGTTGGATATACGTTCGTGGGGCAGAACGATTACCCACTGGCGGAGTTCTGGAACGGCTCCAGCTGGAGGATCGACTCGCCGCCTCATCCGGCATCCGGCCCAGGTGGATCGTCGCAGGCAGCGCTGAACGGCCTGTCGTGCACCGCGACGACGGCTTGTGTCGCAGTCGGCTTCGGCAGCGTCGGCACCGGCGTTTATGGGCTGATAGAGGCATGGAACGGCACTGCTTGGGGAGTCGAGCCCGCCGCACAGCTTGGCGAGTCGACCGGAGACCTAGCAGCCGTCTCGTGCGTAGCAGCCAATGACTGTAACGCCGTCGGGTGGACCGAGTCCGCCAACTCTATCGACAGGACGCTCGCCGAGAGATGGAACGGCAGGACCTGGGCGGTTAAAGCCACCGGGAACGCTGAGGGCTCAGGGCAGCTGTACGGCGTGTCCTGTTCCAAGCCCAAGGCGTGCGTCGCTGTCGGGTACGGGTTGCCTCACAGCGCCCTCACCGAGCTTTGGAACGGTACCTCTTGGCGTGTGCAAGGAGGCCCAACTGTGGCGACCAAGTACCTCACCCTGACTGCAGTCTCATGCACGTCGCCGGACTCGTGCGACGCAGTCGGCTACCAAGCCATAGACGGGACCGCCAGCGGCCTGGCGGAGAGCTGGAACGGCAAGTACTGGCGGATCCGTCCCACCCCAACGCCGTCACACTCGGGTCTCACCGGCCAACTGAGCGGCATCTCTTGCATCCCGGCGACCGGCGACTGCGAGGCAGGAGGACAGCGCTCCACCTCCAGCCAGAAGCTGTCGCTGGCCGAAGGCTGGAACGGCTCCTACTGGAAGATCCAAGCCACACCCGACCCACCCGGCAACAGCAGCCTGCAAGGGGTGTCCTGCAGCGGGCCCGGCTCCTGTGTGGCTGTCGGCGCTACCCTCTCAGAGGTGTGGAACGGCACGACCTGGACGATGCACAGCACTCCGAAGGGCTAGCCAAGGCTGGGTTCACTGCATTCGGCTGCGCCGTATGCTCGTGCGTCCCTACAGGCTTGCCCCAGAAGCGGCGTCCGGGGAGCAAGCTCGAGGCAATAGCTGCTACCCGGCGGCCGCCATCACATCGGCAGGCTCGATGGCCCCATAGCGCACGATGGGCTCGAACAGGTCGATGGCCGTGCGGTCGGGGTCCGTTATGCCCCGCAGAGGCTTCGCACCCAGCTTGCGGCCGGCGAAGCGGCGAGCGATGGCCGCCTTGCGGGCATCGCCGTCGCGCTCGAGAGACCAGGCGGCCTCCTCGCACACCAGCGCGGCCTCAAGCGTGTCGGCCATCAAGTAGGAAAGGCGCCGAAGCTGCAGCAAGGCCATGTCCTCGGGGGCACCGAGCAGGTACTGGCTCGCCGCCGCCAGGTCCACCCGCGCCCCTGCCACGGTCGCCACGGCCTCGTCGAGGGCACCCTTGGCCAGCCCGGCTGCTCCGCCGGCGACCTCGAGAGCCCTGTCGACCCGCTGCAGGACCGCCTCGTGGGCGGCGTCGGCTCGCATGGCGCGCCGGACGTCGATACAGCAGATGTTCTCCGTCCCCTCCCAGATCGTGTGGCACTGGGCATCCCTGAGCTGGCGGGCGACCGGCCAGTCCTCCATGTAGCCGTTGCCTCCGAACACCTCGAGAGCGTGCATCGTGGACTCGAGGCCGACACGGCATGCCCGTAGCTTGGCAAGCGGGATGGCGATACGTCGCAGGCGGGCACCCTCGTCGGCCGAGACGGCCATCCTGTTGGCGGCGGCGCACTCGAAGCTCAGGCAGAGACCGGCCTCGAGGTCTGTCAGCAGGTCGACGAGCGTCTCGCGCACGAGCGGGTACGAGTCGATGCGGTGCCCGAACTGCTCTCGCCCGGCGGCGTAGATTGCCGCCTCGAGCCACGCCCGGCGGTGGATGCCCAGACTCATCAAAGCCACCCCGAAACGGCTGCCGTTCACCATCTCCATCATCCGGTTGATGCCCTTGCCGTCGCGGGCGGCGTCAGGGACAGCCTCGCCGCCGGTATCGGCGCCCGGTCGGGGACCGGCCAGCCAGGCAACTGCTCCCTCGAGGGAGACCTCGCCCGTAGGTACCCCGACGGTGCCGAGCTTGGGCTTCAGCCTCTTCACCCTGAACCCGTTCTGAGAGCCGTCCTCGAGGCGCCTGGGCACGATGAACGTCGCCAACCCGCGGCTGCCGCCGGGCGCCCCGTCGGGCCGGGCGAGCACGATGAACACGTCGGCGTCGACGTTCGAGCAGAAGTGCTTGTCGCCGTGGAGACGCCACTCCTCGCCGTCCTGCACGGCCCGGGTCGTATTGGCCCCGACGTCGCTGCCGCCTTGGCGCTCGGTTAGGAACATCCCCCCTTCCCAGCTCTCCTCCGGCTCAAGGGACGTCAGCTTGGCCACGAACGAGTCCCGGACGGCCTCGGGGGCGTACCGCTCGACGATGTCGGCGGCCCCGCTCGTCATGCCGAGGGCGCAGTACACGGCGGTCTCTGCCTGCGAGACCAGGTACGAGAGGGCAGCTGTCACGACGGCCGGCACAGGCCGGTCCGAGCGCGCCTCCAGCCCTCCCGCGAAACCCGCCCTCACCAGGTCTGCCTTGTTCTCCAGCCAGGAGGAGTTGTGCTGGACGAATCCCACGTCCTGACCCCAGCGGTCGTAGCGGGCCAACACCGGGCCGTGCTTGTCGGTGATCTCGGCCCGGCGCGCCACGTCACCGCCGACGAGGCGCCCATACTCCGACACGACGCCCTCGGCGTAGGCGCGGTCGCTCCCGTCGGGCAGCAGTTTGTCGAGCAAGAAACGCAGGTTCGGGTCGACCGCATACCAGTCGAGACCGATGGCCTGGTCGTACTCGGCGTAGTCGGGCAGCATTGGCAAGCCTCCTTCGGTTACGGCTCGATTCTCGCGCCTCAGCAGGGCAGGCCGCCTACCCGCCTACCCGGCATGACGTCTTGGCCGGTGCCGCCGATCTCTCCTGGGCGCCGCCGAGCCCGGCCTATTCGGCTGCTCGCAACTCGGCGGGGCGGCGGCGGCGCCAAGCCTGGCCGAGCGCCGGCGGCTCCCACCCGGCGTCGGCCCGGTTGGTGTTCTTGCCCGGAGGCGCGAGAGCGTCGATGCGGTCCAGGATGTCGTCGCCGAGCGTCACGCCGGCCCCCGCCAACAGATCGTCGAGTTGCTCCATCGTCCGTGGCCCGATGATCGCCGAGGTGACGCCGGGGTGGGCGATCGCAAAAGCGATGGCCATGTGGGTGAGCGAGGTGCCCGCATCGGCGGCGATCGCCTCGAGTCCCTCTACGAGGTCGAGCTTGCGCTGGTTGGCGGGCAACGCCGGGTCGAAACGCCCTGGCAGCCGCGACGCCCGTCCCTTCGTCATGTCGATGTCGACCCCTCTCCGGTAGCGCCCGGTGAGCCACCCGCCGCCAAGCGGGCTCCACACGATCACGCCCATCCCGTAGCGCTCACACGTCGGCAGCACGCCCGCCTCGATGCCCCGGGTGAAGATCGAGTACGGAGGCTGCTCGCACCTGAAGCGCTCGTAGCCACGCCGCTCGGCTGCCCACTGCGCCTCGACGATCTGCTCGGGAGGGAACGTCGAGGAGCCGATGGCGCGAACCTTCCCTGAACGCACCAGGTCTGTGAGTGCTGACAGCGTTTCTTCGATGTCCGTGGCGGCGTCGGGGCGGTGGATCTGGTAGAGGTCGATGTGATCGGTCCCGAGGCGCCTGAGGGAGTTCTCGACCTCCTCGATGATCCAGCGGCGGGAGTTGCCCTGCCGGTTCGGGTCCTTGCCGTCGCCCATCGTGGCGTGGACCTTGGTGGCCAGCACAACCGAGTCTCGCCTGCCCTTGAGGGCCTTTCCGACGATCTCCTCGGACTCGCCCTGCGAGTAGACGTCGGCCGTGTCGACGAAGTTGATGCCGGCGTCGAGGGCGCGGTGGATGATCCGCACGCACTCGTCGTGATCGGAGTTCGCCCACCCCCCGAACATCATTGCCCCCAAGCAGTAGGGGCTGACCTGGATTCCGGTACTTCCAAGGGTCCGATAGCGCATAGCTGCCACCTTAGGGATCTCGCGGCGGCACAGTTCAGTCCGGGCGGCCGTCCGGAGATTTACTCTGGCGGCCGAGGCCCTCCTATGACCGGTCAGGACGTGCGATGGTCAGAGTTAGGTACGGTATACCGACCGTAAGTCTGACAAAGGCAGCTCGACCACCTGTGGCTGGCCTACTCGGGTGCCCCGACCACCGACACCCAGCCACCCGGCATGCGGGACACACCGTCAGCAAGCACGATATGGACCTTTGAATGCTGGGGATGAGTGGCCGGAGGCCGGGGCGTGTCGTGCCCCGTCGTCGCCAGGGCGCCAGCGAGAGCGCCTAGGAGGAGTGACGCCACCAGCACGAGCGGGCGAAGCGAGGGGCGCGCCACAGACGATGCCTTTTGGACATCCACCACGATGCACCTCCCCCTTCAGCCCTGACCGGTTCGGTGGGCCCCGCTGAGCGGGAGAACCGGACCCTTGCCAATACAGACGCACGAGCGCCAGGAAAAGTTGCAACAAAATTGGAGACTCTCCGAGCGCTGCACGGAACCTCGGCCGCTACCGGACCTTCGGGACGTATCCTCCCCGACCGAGAGCGGTGCTCTCGAAGATGTCCATCGAGTCGTCGACATCGCCTCTGACCTCGGTCACCCACTCGAGGCGCTGCTTCAGCAGGCGCTCAACGCCACCCTTAAGGGTGAGGCTGGAGATGGCGCAGGATCCGCAGGCACCCTGCAGCTCGACGGAGACCACGCCGGCTTCGAAGTCCACCGAGGTCACGACCAGGTCGCCACCATCAGCCTGCACGGCCGGGCGCATCAGGTCCATCAGCTCGTCAAGGCCGGCCTGTCGCCGGGCCCGCTCTTCGTCGTCTAACACCTGGGCCTGCTGGTCGTCTGTCGCCGGCACGTACTTGCCATCCTCTCCTCGCGCCCTGCTCCTCTCACAATGTTACGGGCGGTGAGCTCTCGGCCATACAGTGGCAAGCCGTGTACCTAGTCGTGATGGCAGCTGGCCACGGGCGCCGCTTCGGCGGCCTGAAGCAACTCGCTCCCGTTGGCCCCAACGGAGAAGCCGTGATGGACTACACCGCCCGCGACGCCCTCGACGCCGGCTTCGAGCAGGTCATCCTCATCGTCCGTGATGACGTGAGAGACGAACTGCTGGACCACATAGCCCAGCACTGGCCGCACAAGCTGGACGTCATCCCTGTGATACAGGGGCCGGTGGCCGGCACGGCGCAGGCGGTGGCATCGGCGGCACCCTACGTAGACGGGACCTTCGGGATAGCCAACGCCGACGACCTCTACGGGGCGCAGGCGCTAGAGACGCTGGCCAAGGCGTTGAACGGGCTGGGGCCGGACGAGCACCTCATCGTCGGGTACCACCTCGCAAACACTGTGCTCACGCAAGCAACGGTGACCCGCGGCGTCTGCCAGACGGACGGCGATGGTTACCTGGAGGTCGTCCGAGAGCTTTGCGTGACCCGGCAGCAGGGTGGCGAGGGCTTTACCGGCGTGCCGGTCCTGGCCGCCGGTGACGAGCCCCCCATGAGCCTGACCGGGCAGGAGGTGGTGTCGATGAACCTGTGGGGCTTCTCGCAGGGAATATTCGACGATTTGGAGAGGGCGCTGATGCGCTTCGACCCCGATACCGCCCCTCACGCCGAAGGCAAGCCGCCCGAGCTGCTGCTGCCTGACGTGGTCGCCAGCATCGTCACGGCGGGCCTGTCACGCGTCCGCGTCGTCACGACGACCGACCGCTGCATCGGTCTCACCCATCCCGACGACGTGCCGCTCGTTCGGTCGGTGGTAGCCGATCTGCGAGGCTGAGCGGCACCCAACAGAAAGCGGCCCGGCGGCAACGCCAGCGGGCGGCTCGGTGGCGCCGAGGAGCCAGAGGCTCAGTCCTCCAGGAACCTACCCAGCCGCTCGGACGCCTCGCCGAGGCCCTCCAGCAGCTCGTACATCACCTGCTTGACAGGCCGGACGCTGTTCATGCGCGAGACGATCTGGCCAACGGGTATGCCCTGCAGCTCCTTCACGTCCGAGCGGGCGATGCGGCGCTGGGCCTCGGCCGTCAGCATGTACTGGAGCGGCATCGGCAGCGTGCCGGGCGACTCCGGCGCCTCCCAGGCAGCCGTCCATCCGGTACGCAGCTGGCGGGCGGGCTTGCCCGTCAAGGCACGCGACCGGGCGGTGTCCCGCGAGCCGGCAGCCAGGAGCTTCTCGACGAGGAAGGGCGGCATGTCGCTCTCGGCCGTCGTGAGCCAGACAGAGCCCATCCAGACGCCCTCGGCGCCGAGCGCCAGAGCGGCCGCGATCTGCCGCCCCGTCCCGATCCCGCCGGCGGCCAGTACCGGTACCGGTGCCACGGCGTCCACGACGTCGGGCACGAGCACCATGCTCGTGATCTCCCCTGTGTGCCCACCAGCCTCGTAGCCGGAGGCCACGATGATGTCAACGCCGTTTCGCACCTGGCTTTCGGCCTGCGAAACGCTCCCCACCAGTGCCGCCACCTGCACGCCGTGGTCGTGGGCGAGCTCCACGACGTCGGGTGGCGGCGGGCCGAGAGCGTTGGCCAGCAGCTTGATCGGGTGGGATAGCGCGATGTCGACGAGCGGGCGGGCGCCCTCGTGTGTCCAGCCGAGAAGGCGGTTCACGCCCTCGTCGGGCGGCAGCTCCGGCACGCCGTAGCGTTCGAGCACTTCCTCTACGTACTGGCGGTGGCCAGCCGGGATGTAGCCGTCGAGGATGGCCGACAGCTCGGAGTTCGAGGCTCCTGCCGGCAGGTCCCCGGCTCCGGCGTAGGAGGCAGGCATCACCACATCGACTCCGTAAGGCTTGCCGCCGACGTGGTCGTCGATCCAGTCGAGCTCGACCGCCAGCTGCTCGGGAGTAAAGGCAAGCGCCCCCAGCACGCCGAAGCCACCCGCGTTCGTAACTGCGGCCACGACGTCCCGGCAGTGCGAGAAGGCGAAGATCGGGTACTCCATACCGAGCCGGTCAGTGAGGCTGCTCCTCATGACTCCTCCGCCCCGGTTGGCACGGTCGGGCTGTACTCCGCTGATCGCCCAGGGCTGCTAGCGCCGGCTAGCCCGGCGGCGGTCTGCGGTGGGCTGCTGGCGCCGGCTGGCCCGGCTGGCCCGGCTGGCCCAGCGGCGGGAGGCGGCGGGCTGGCCCCGAGGGCAACCTCGAGTGCCCATCTGTAGTCCGGCTTGCCCGCCGGCGACCGGACGAGCTTGTCCACGACATGCAGCTCTCGGGGCACTTTGTAGCCGGCGATCCGTGATCGGCAGTGCTCCTGCAGCGACTCCAGCTGCGGCGCCGCGCCTGGACGGGGCTCGACTACGGCCGAGACCCGCTGCCCCCAGCGCTCGTCCGGCACGCCGACAATGGTGGCGTCGTACACGTCGGGATGCGCCTTCACGGCCGCTTCGACCTCCTCGGGAAACACCTTCTCGCCGCCCGTATTGATCGACACCGATCCCCGCCCGAGGAGCGAGATCCGGCCGTCGCCCTCGAGCATGGCGAGGTCACCGGTCACGACGTAGCGGACGTCCTCGACCTCGATGAACACCTCGGCGGTCTTGACAGGATCCTTGTAGTAGCCGATCGGTATGTTGCCGGACCTGGCGAGACGTCCGATCTCGCCCGTGCCCGGCGGGAGCGGGCGGAGCTCGGAGTCCAGCACGACCGAGTCGGTGACCGCCTGCACCGTTGGCCCGCCCCGCATCGCCGTCTCGCCGGGCTTCAGGATCACGACGCCGTTGGCGCCACCCTCTGAAGACCCGATGGCGTCTGTCATTATCAGGTTCGGGAAGTGGCCGAAGAATGCCTCTTTGACATCGGGCGAGAACACTGCTGCCGTCGACGAGAGGCTGATCAACTGCGAGGTGTCGTAGGACTGGCCGGTTGCGGCCTGCCTCTCGTACTCCTCGACGAGTGGGCGCGCCATGGCGTCGCCTGTCATCATCAACGAGTTCACACCCAGCTCCCCCACGAGGCGCCATACGTCGGCAGGGTGGAACTTGTCGACCAGCACCACGCGGTTGCCCTGGAAACTCTGCCCCATGACGCCCCACTGCGTGGCGCCGTGCATGAGGGGCGCTATCGGGAAGAACGTGATCTGGAAGTTGGCAGCAACCCCCTTTTCAGCCAAGCCTTGCGGCGTCCGGATCTGGACGTTCGTCAGTGGGTCGATGCCACCGCCCAGGGCGAACAGGACGTCCTCGTGGCGCCAAACGACACCCTTGGGAAGCCCCGTCGTACCGCCTGTGAACAGGATGTAGCGGTCATCGCCAGAGCGCGGGCCGAAGTCGCGCTCGGGCGACTGCGCCGCCAGTGCCGTCTCGTACTGCTCTACTGTCACGTCGCCGAAGCCAAGCTCGCGGTTCGTGCCGGCACCCGAACCGGGGTCGCCGCCCGACTCGGCACCCGAACCGGGGTGGCCACCCGACTCGACGCCCGAGCCGCATCCCGCATCGGCGCCCTCGGCCGTGCCGTCGTCGATGACGAGCACGTGATGCATCATGGGCAGCGAGCCGGCACAGGATGCCACGGCCTTGGCGAACTGGCGATCGACCACCATGGCCACCACGTCGGACGAGGCGAAAAGGTAGCGAAGCTCCTCTTCGACGTAGCGGTAGTTGATGTTGATCCACACCGCTCGCAGCTTGAAGACTGCCCAGAGAGTCTCGACCCACTCGGTTCGGTTGTAGCCGTAGATGCCTACATGGTCACCGGGGCCGACGCCGCGGGCCGCAAGGTGGTGCGCCAGGCGGTTGGCGCGGTTGTCCATCTCGGCGTAGGTGCGGCGCTGCCCGCCGGCCACGAGGTACTCGCGCTCGGCAAAGACGTCGGCGGCGTGCTCGAAGAGGTCTGCCAGGTTGTACTCCACCGGCGATAAGTAGAACATGTTCTCGTTATTGGCGGCAAGAATGTCTGACCGACAGGCTCCCCAAGAGGCCATCGCGACGGAAGGGAACAAGATGCCGGTACCACTCGACGAGTACCCGCTCCACCAGGTCCCCCTCTCCATGCAGTACGCGGCCACGAGCGACCGCAACTGCTACGACCGTTGCTACGTCAATGCTCAAGACAGGACGGGCAGGCTGTTCGTGGTGACCGGGCTCGGCGTCTACCCGAACCTCGGGGTGACCGACGCCTACCTGACGATCATGCGCGACGGCCACCAGTCGACGCTCAGACTGTCCGACGCCCTCGGGCCGGACCGCATGAACCAGGCCGTCGGCCCTTACCGGATCGAGGTCCTCGAACCTTTGCGGCAGTTGCGCCTCATTTGCGAGCCAGGCGCACATGGCATCGGTGCTGACATAACTTGGACGGGTTCGTTCCCCGTGCTCGATGAGCCGCTTCACACCGTGCGCTCGGGAGGGCGTGTCATCGTCGACGGAGCCAGGTTCGCTCAAGTCGGAACCGTTGGCGGCATTGTCCACCTGGACGGAGCGGACCTGGCACTCGACCCCGCCGTCGCAGTCGGGACCCGCGACAGGTCGTGGGGGATCCGTCCCGTCGGCGGGCCGGAGCCGGCAGGACGGGGGACATCCGAACCGATGGAGGGGTTCGGGTTCTGGTGGGTTTACGCGCCGCTTCGTTTCGAGGAGTTCGCAATCGTCCTCATCGCCCAGGAGGACGGCGCCGGCACCCGCACGACCGCCGAGGCGACGCGGGTCTGGCCCGAGTCGTCGGGTCGGGTGCCAGAACAGCTCGGCTGGGCCGACTTCGCCATCCGCTACCAGCCGGGTAGCCGCATGCCGGCCGGTGCGACAGTCACCATCTCCAAGCGGGGGGCTCCCCTCGTCATCGAGATCGACACACTGGGCCATGTCTTGCTGAACGCCGGCCCGGGGTACCCGGGCGACCCCGACTGGTCGCACGGCCAGTGGCTCGGCCGCGGCTTTGCCGGCCGGGTCGACGTCGATCTAGGCGACCCGGCGCTGGCCGGGCAACGGGCCGTCGGCGTTGTGGACCATGTCTGCCGAGCGACTTGCCAAGGCCAGACCGGATTCGGTTTGTTCGAGCACGCCACCTTCGGTGCCCACCTTCCCTCAGGCTTCGCTGATTGGGACAGCGTGGCGCCATGACCTCGGGCGGACCGGAGGGCGAGAGCCGCACCACACATGGGCTGCAGTCGTCGACTCGCGACCCTGAGGAGCTGCGCCAGGCACTCGAGACATGGTTCCGCTCGGACGACCCGACCGCCCGCGTCACCTCGCTCGAAGTGCCCGAGCACACAGGGATGTCGAGCCTCTCGGTGATGCTCGACCTCGCCGGTGACTCCCTCCCCCGCCCGGAGCGGCTCGTAGCGCGCCTGGCGCCGGACACCGAGGCCGTGCCGGTGTTCCCTTCCTACGACCTCGAGGCGCAGTACCTCGTGCTCGAGCATCTCGGCCGCAGCTCGGCGGTGCCGGTGCCCCGCCTGCGCAAGCTGGAGCTGGACCCCAGGCATGCCGGCGCGCCCTTCTTCGTCATGGACCGCGTCGAAGGGCTGATACCGCCCGACGTAATGCCATACGTGTTCGGCTCCTGGCTCAGCGAGGCGAGCCGCCCCGACCAGCGCCGCCTGCAGGACGGCGCCCTGCAAGCGCTGGCGGCAGTGCACTCGGTCCCTCTAACCGCTGGTTTGGCGTCTCGCCTTGCCTTCGAACAGCCGGGGGCCACCGCCCTCCATCGGCACGTCGCCTCGCAGCGTGCCTACTACGAGTGGTGCGCCTCGGATGGGGTGAGGGCATCGGTGCTGGAGGATTGTTTCGGATGGTTGGAGGACAACTGGCCGGCGCCAGAAGCCGAGGCAACGCTCAGCTGGGGCGACGCCCGCATCGGCAACATGGTCTTTCGCGACTTCCAGCCGGTCGCCCTCCTCGACTGGGAGATGGCAGGCTTGGCTCCCCCGCAGGTGGACCTCGGCTGGATGGTCTACCTGCACCGCTGGTTCGATGACCTGGCCGTGACGTTCGGGATCGAGCCGATGAGCCACTTCATGCGCCTAGACGACGCCGTGGCCACCTATGAGGCAGCCAGCGGCGAGACGGTCGGCGACATGGTCTGGTACCTCTTCTACGCAGCGCTGCGGCAAGGCATCGTGATGTTCCGCATCGCCCGGCGCCCGATCGCCTTCGGCCAGGCCGCCATGCCCGACGATCCGAACGACCTCGTCATGCACCGGGCGACGCTGGAGGCGATGCTAAGCGGGGAGTACTGGGCGAGCTTCGGGTTGTGACGGCGCCGCGCCGGAGGCGATCAGTCGCCAGGCCGGCGACGAAGGCCTCCTGTTCGCTCGTCTCGACTGCGTCGGTGCAGTAGTTGGCTCTGACCCAGGCCACCGCCTCGGCCGCGGGAAGCCCGCCGAGCACTGACAGGCACGCCAGCGCCGTCCCGGTTCGCCCGTGGCCGCCAAGGCATCCCAACTCGACTCGTTGCCCAGCTCGAGCCCGGCCGAGCGCGCCCGTCAGCCCCACGACGGTGCCGGTGACGTCGGCGGGGACGCCGAAGTCCGGCCAGTCGAGGTGCGCGTGTGCCCACGGCGGTTGCCACGCACGATCGAGGTAGAGCCCATAGTCGGGTGGGCGCTCACGCCTGTACGGGTCAGCATCGTCGAAGGAGGCAGCGTTGACTTCGGTCCCGTCGGGCAAGACCACGGTCGATAGATGCCGATGCACTTCGAGCTCCTGGTGGCCGTGCGCGGGGTCAGCACACTTGGCCGGAACCGCGTTGCTGTACCAGTGCACCTGGCACTCGTTGCAGACCACTACCAGGCGTGTCTCGGTGCTCACTTGCCCATCGCCCGGCACGGTCGGCAATCAGGATCGCGGTCGGTGACCAGCGTCAGCTGCCGATCGCGCGAGACACCGGCACGGGTGCCACCCATAGCTGCACATCGTACGACCCGAACACTCCGGCTAGATGACGGGGGCGGTCTGGCTCGTGTTGCTTTGGTCGGCTTCGGTTTGGTCAGCACCAAGCTCCTCGGCACTAGGTTCGGCGACATGTGCGGGCGCTTCGTAGCGAGCAGGCCGGTGGAGGACGTCGCTTCGATCTTCGAGATCGAGGACATCGACGTGCCCGAGGAGCTTGCGCTGCCTCGCTGGAACATCGCCCCGCAGGCCGGCGTGCTCGCTGTGCGGACTCGGCTCTTGAGGCCAGACGGTTCCGATGACGGCGCTCCGCTAGAGCCTCGCCGCGGACTGACCGACTTCCGGTGGGGACTGGTGCCCTCCTGGGCCAAACAAGCCAGCGTGGGGACTCGGTCCATCAACGCCCGTGCCGAGACCGTGCTCGACAGGCCCGCCTTTCGCACAGCGTTGGCCAAGCGGCGCTGCATCATCCCGGCGGACGCCTTCTACGAGTGGAGGCGCAACGGTTCGCTCCGCGAGCCGTGGTGCTACACGATGTCGAGCGGCGAGATCCTCGCCTTCGCCGGCCTCTACGAGGTCTGGCGCCCGAAGGCCGCCGGCGGGCAGGACGGCGGTCCCGGTTGGCACGATGACTGGCTGCTCACCTGCACGATCATCACCACCGATGCCAACGGCGACGTGGCCCCTGTCCACGACCGGATGCCGGTGTTCCTCGACAAGCTTGACTGGGCGGGATGGCTCGACCCGGCTCCGCTCGGATCGGACGACCTGGCTCACCTCCTGCGCCCCGCTCCGGACGGCGTCCTGCGGGCCTACCAGGTCTCGACGGCCGTCAACAGCGCCCGGCTCGATGGACCCGAGTTGGTGGAGCCGCTCGAGCCCGGTGGTGGTGTGGGCGGCGAGCAGGCCGCCCTGTTCCCCGCTGGATAGCCATAGCGGGTGGTCGGGGCGTCGGGGGGTGCCGTCCGGGCGTCGGGTATCCGGCCGGCGAGGCGTCGGGGTATCCGGCGGGCGAGGCGTCGGGGTATCCGGCCGGCGAGGCGTCGGGGTATCCGGCCGGGCGAGGCGTCGGGGTATCCGGCCGGAATCCGGGCACCCGAGGACATTTTCGCCTCCTAGGCAGGTGAAAATGTCCCCGGGCTTCGAGCTTCCCACCTCCTGCCAGCCCGACGTCCTCCCCACCGCACGTCCTGCCAGCCCGACATCCTCCCCAGCCCCAGGTTCTGCCAACCCACGTCCTGCCAGCTCCACGTCCTGCCAACCCGACGCCCTGCCAGGTATCCCGACCGCTGGTCAGCCACCCGATGAGGACAGCAGCCCCCGCCGCCGCGCCGCCGCCCTCACGGAGCCGGCGATGCCAGCCGCGTCAAGGCCGAGCCGGGTGAGGATCGCCTCCGGCTTGGCATGTTTCACGTAGGCAGTCGGCACACCGAGCACGGTGTATAACGGACCGGCGCCCGGCGTAGCACCCGAGGCTGCCACCAAGTCCGTCTGGGCACACAAGTACGAGCCCGCCCCTCCGTGAGCAAGGCCGTCCTCGGCCGTCACGACAAGGCTCGCAGCGGCCGTCAGATCCAGCAGTCCCGGGTCGGCCGGCCGGATCACGCGGGGATCGATCACGGTCACATCGAGACCATCGTCCTCGAGCATCGCGGCCGCCCCGAGGCACGCCCTGGCTAGCTTGCCGATGCCGACGAGGACGATCGACGGATCTCCTTCTCGCAGGCAGCGATAGCCCATCCCGGTCCCAACCGGAGCCAGCGGGCCGGGCGAGGCCGTCTTGGGGTAACGCACGAGCGCCGGCCCACCCCACTGCAGAGCCGAGTCCAGGGCGGGCCCGACCTCTGCCGGCTCCGACGGGGCGAACACGGCGACACCGGGGATCTGCAGCGCCTGCACCATGTCGTAGAGGCCGTGGTGGGACGGTCCGTCGTCACCGGTGATCCCGGCACGGTCGGCGGCCACCACGACGGGAAGCCTGTGCAAGCCGACGTCGAGGTTCCACTGGTCGAAAGCCCGTGACACGAACGTCGAGTAGATGGCTGCGACGGGGCGCAACCCTTGCATCGCCATTCCTGCCGCCGCCGTCAAAGCATGCTGCTCGGCGATCCCGACATCAAAGAAGCGCTCTGGAAAGTGATCCTCGAACGACAACAACCCCAACGGCCCGGGCATGGCAGCGGTAATGGCGACGATGCGCTCGTCGGCCTCCGCGGCCGCCAGCAACGACTTGGAGAAGGCATCGGTATAGCTGTCGCCAACGGGCGACGGCGGAGCCACTCCGCCGGCGTCGTCGGTCAGAGCCCCGACCCGCGGAAGAGAGACGGCCTGGTGCGTCTCGGACTCGTTCGGGGTGGGTGGCGTGACCTTGTAGTCGTGGAGCTTCTGGATCTCGTCCGCCTCGGCGGGTCCGTAGCCTTTGCCCTTCTTAGTCAGCACGTGCAACACGATGGGGCCGTGCCAGGCCGACGCCCGCCGCATCGCCTGCTCGAGCGCCCCGATGTCGTGGCCGTCGAGCGGGCCGGTGTAGCGCACCCCGAGCGACTCGAAGAACACGTGCGGCTCGACTACCTCACGCAGGGCCGAGGTGACACCGTGGATCGATGCGTAGGCGACCGAGCTGACCGAGGCCGGCAGGTCCCGGAGAACGTGACGCAGCCGTTCGCGTACCTGCACGTACCGAGGGTCGAGACGAAGGTGAGTCAGGGAGTGCGACAGCCGCGAGATCGTTGGGGCGTAACTGCGACCGTTGTCGTTGAGGACGATAAGCACCCGCGAACCCGAGTGGCCGAGATTGTTGAGAGCCTCGTAGGCCAAGCCACCGGTGAGTGCGCCGTCACCGACGACAGCCACGACCCGGCGATCGCCGGCCTCGGGGTGAGCGGCCGCCTCTAGGCGCATGGCGGAGGCAATGCCATGTGCGTACGACATGGCGGTCGAAGCATGCGAGTTCTCGATCACGTCGTGGCTCGACTCGGCACGGTTCGGGTAGCCGCTCAAGCCGCCTTCCCGCTTCAACTTCTGAAAGCCGCTCTGCCGTCCCGTCAGCAGTTTGTGCGTGTAGGCCTGGTGGCCTGTGTCGAACAGCAGGACGTCGCGAGGCGAATCGAAGACCCGGTGCAGGGCTATCGTCAGCTCGACGGCTCCGAGATTCGAACCAAGGTGGCCGCCGTTGCGAATGACGGCCTCGATGAGGAAGTCACGGACCTCGGCGGCCAGAACGTCGCACTCGGCCAGCGAGAGCGCCTTCACGTCGCCAGGGCTATGGATACGGTCGAGGATCATGGGGTCTTTCACGGTCGCGTCACCAAGGGCCGGTGATGGCAGTCGGTGCAGCTGACGAGGTTACTCCGGCGGAGCCGCTGGCTCTGGGCAGCAGGTCAGCTCGGCCTCCGTCCCATCCTGCCTGCGAAGGCATCTCGGGTCCCTGCGAGGTATGCCCTTCCTGCACGGAGCGACCCGGACTTGAGCAACCGGCCGGCGTTGTAGGCGCCCCATATGCCGAGCACGCCAATCGCCCGAGTCGTGCGCAAGCGACGCTCTGCTGTCCCTAGCGCCCACCGCAGGGGGTTGCGGGCGAGGTAGTACGCCGAGGTCTCGGTGAGCCCTGTGCTGCCCCGTTTGCCGGCCGACACCGAGACGGCGTGATGGCACAAAACCTCTGCCAGGTACCAGCACTGCCAGCCTTTGGCCCTGGCTCTGAAGCACCAGTCGGCGTCCTCGTAGTAAAGGAAGAAGTCCGTCCGGTACTTGCCCACGTCCTGCCAGGCTCGTGCCGAGATCAGGGCGCAGCACCCGGGGACGTATTGCGTGGGACCGGTCGGCGGCAGGTTTCCGGCGTTGTTGTGCAGGCCGGGATGGGTCGTGAAGGCGAAGTGCCTGCTCTGCTTGCCGCCGGCGTACCAGACCCGCCACGGCTTGTCGGCGAACACAACCGCCGGTCCGATCACGGCCGCGCGCTCGTGTCGGGAAGCCTCTAGAAGGCACCGCTCCAGGCAGTCTGGCGTAACTGTGGCGTCGTTGTTTACGAGCAGCACCCACTCGGCCCCGGCCGCCAGCGCCGCATCCACTCCTTGGTTCGCCGCCTCGGAAAAGCCGAGGTTGTCGTCTATCGCCAGCACCACTCCGCTCGGCCCGAGCTGGTCTGAGAGCCGGACGACGTCGTCTGCCCCCCACTCCTGCACCACGCAAACCAAGGTGTCGACCGCCGGCTGCATCGCTCCCAGGCTCGAGATCGCCTGCAAGGTGATCTCCGGCTCTCGCCACGCGACCACGACCGCGGCGGTTGCTGGGAGCACCCGGCGGACCCTATATGTACGCCGACAGGTCGGCAAACACCCGGCTCGGCCGGCAACCAGGGCGGGCGCCCTGCTGCTCCGGCGGCTCGCATAGAGTGCGGTCCGAGGGCGTTGCAGTGCGCTGGCGCAACAGACCCGAGGCGACGAGGAGGACGTGAGGATGATCATCGGAATTCCGACCGAGATAAAAAAGGACGAGAACCGGGTCGCGATGACACCTGACGGCGTCCGCGGCCTCTCGTCGCTCGGCCACACGGTCCTGGTGCAGAGCGAAAGCGGTGTCGGCTCCGACTTCGCCGACGCTGACTTCGCGGCCGCTGGCGCCAAGATGGTCTCGGCCGAAGAGGCTTGGGAGGCAGAGCTCGTCTGCAAGGTCAAGGAGCCGCAAGAGTCGGAGTTCAAATACCTTCGCGAAGACCTCGTCCTGTTCACGTACCTGCACCTGGCCGCCTACCCGGGTGTCGCCAAGGCGCTCTTCGACTCCAAGACGACAGGGATCGCCTACGAGACCGTGCAGACCCCGAACGGGGATCTGCCTTTGCTCGCCCCGATGAGCGAAGTTGCAGGCCGGATCGCCACTCAGGTCGGTGCCACCTTGCTGGAGCGACGCAACGGCGGCCGCGGCATCCTCCTCGGCGGCGTCCCCGGTGTGCGGGCGGCTCGGGTAGTCGTAATCGGCGCAGGCCACGTCGGCTGGAACTCGGCCTGGATCGCAGCCGGCATGGAGGCGGAGGTCCTGTTGCTGGACAAGAACATCGACCGCCTGCGGTGGGTGGACCAGATCCACAAGGGCAGGATCATGACCCTGTCCTCCAACCGCGGTTCGATCGAGCGGGCGATACAGGAAGCCGACCTCCTCATCGGCGCCGTCCTCGTCGCCGGCGGCCGTGCACCCCTCGTGGTGAGCGACGACATGGTAGCCAACATGCGGCCAGGCGCCGTGATCGTCGACGTCGCCGTCGACCAGGGTGGCTGCATAGAGACAACCCACGAGACCTCGCACACGGACCCCACCTACTTCGTCCACGGCGTCCTGCACTACGCCGTGGGCAACATGCCGGCCGCCGTGCCCCATACGTCGACCTACGCCCTCACGAACGCCACCTTCCCGTACGTGCTCGCACTGGCCGAGCAGGGCGTCGCAGGTGCAGTCGAGGCAGATGCCGTCTTCCGCGGAGGGGTCAACACCGTCAACGGCTCGTGCACCAACCAGGCTGTGGCCGACGCGCTCGGCATCGAGGCCGCCGACCCCCTCGGGCTGCTCGCCTGAGCGCAGGGGTCCTGCACGGCCCGGCACACCCCCGCAGCCAATCCAGCGGTCTCAAATCCGGTACCAGTCCGGGCCGATCGGCTTGACCAGACCCAGCTCCTCCAGGTGGTCGAGGCAGAGAGCCACAGCTCCGAGGCCGAGGCTGGTGGCCTGGCAGACGAGCTCGACGGGTGTCGGCGTGTGCTCAACGGCCGCCAGCACGCTGCGCTCGTGAGGGCTGCACCGAGCCAGTAGGGCCTTGCGGGACTCGGCACGCGCTTGGCTCGGGCTCGCCCTCCTCCCCGCATACGAGGCATCGCCATCGCCTCGCTCGCCGAGCCGGCTGCCTTCGCCTCCCTCGCCGGCCCGGCTGCCCTCGCGACCTTGGCTGCCGGAGCCGCACACAACCCGCCCGGCGGTCTGTCCGCCAGCCATCTCGCGGGTCCGCTCGACGTCGAGGGCAACGAGCACGTCGTGGACGTCGAGAACAGCCCCTTTGCCTGCCTGGATGATGGCGTTGGTGCCTTCGGACTGCGGGCTCCGGATCGATCCGGGAACCGCCAGCACGGGCACTCCGATGGCGTCGGCGGCGTTCACGGTGTGCATGGCCCCGCCCTGGCGCGTGGACTCAACCACCACGAGCACAAGGCACAGGGCCGCTATCAGCCGGTTGCGCAAGGGGAAGCGCCATGGTTCCGGGGCCGCACCGGGCGGGGCGTCCGACATCAAACCGCCAGCGGCTACAACCTCGGACCAGAGCTTGGCGTTGTCCCGCGGGTAGACGAAGTCCACGCCGCCGCCCACGACCGCCAACGGGCCGTGGGTACGAGGGCCAGGCGCCAACACCCCCCAGTGTGCTGCCGCGTCGATGCCTCTCGCCAAGCCGGACACGACCACTCCGCCGCCGGCGGCAACCTCTCGGGCGAGCTCGGAGGCCATCGAGGACCCGTACGGAGTTGCCTTCCGCGTACCGACGATCCCCACACAAGGGGCGTCAGCGTCGGCCAGAGACCCCTTGAAGTAAAGGACCTCTGGGGCAGTCTGGGCGCGCAGCAACCGGCGGGGATAGCCGTTGTCGCCGCGGCGGACGGCACCGATCCCGGCAGCCGTCAATGCCTGCAACGAGGCCGCCGGGTCGGCCTGACGAGCTTCGCCCGCCCAGGCTCTGAGCGTCGCCAGCACTCGGCCGCGGCGCTCCGAGGCCTCAGCCTCGGAACCCGAGCTGCCCCAGACGACCTCCGGTGGCAGGGCGGAGGGATCCCTGTCGCCTGCCTGCCGCCCGGGCCTGCGACCGAAGCTCGGGAGGTCGAGCAGCGGTCCGGCCAGCGAGTAGGAGCCTGCCAGCAGGTCGCGGTAGACGTCGGCAGCGACCCGATCGCGCAGGAGCCGGCTAAGGCGCACCGGGGTCATCTCGTCGAGCGAAGCCAGCAAGACGGCATAGGCGATGTCCGGGACGTCAGGATCGAAGCGGTTCATGCCGCACACCCCCTCGTGCCGAGAACGCCACGGCGTCCGGCACGAAGCTCGAGCGCAGCGGCAGCCGCTTCGGCCGTTACCGGGCCGTCGCACCCGCTCAGGTCAGACAGGGTCCTGGCGACTCGCCGCACGCGGTCGAGGCCACGGGCGGTGATCTCGCTGCGCTCGAGCCTGCGCAGGAGCAGGCTCTTGGCATCAGGCTGCAACGGGGCGATCTCCTCCAGCCGGTCGGCGGGAATGGCGGCATTGCACTTCACCCCGCGGGCCGACGCCAGGCTCCTCGCCGCGGCGACACGACCCGCCACTGTCTCGCTGCTCTCGCCGGTTCCGATGCCGAACAGCTCCTTGGTGCTGAGCCGGCTGACTGGCACATGCAGATCGAAGCGATCCAACAGCGGCCCGGACAACCGCCTTTTGTACCTGTCGATCTGGGCGGACGAGCACAGGCAGGGCGCATTCCCGCCGCCGTCCCCGCACGGGCAGGGATTCATGGCACCGACGAACAAGAACCTCGCGGGCAGCTCGACGGTGGCCCGCGCCCTGGCGACGCGGACGACGCCTTCCTCCAGCGGTTGTCGCAAGCAGTCGAGGACCGAGCCGGCGAACTCGGGCAACTCGTCGAGGAAGAGCACGCCGTTCGTCGCCAGGCTCACCTCGCCCGGCCGCAGCCAGGCCGAACCGCCGCCCAGGAGAGCGACGGCCGACGCCGTGTGATGAGGAGCCCGAAACGGTGCCTCCCCCGCCAATACCCTGCCTGGCAACGGCAGACCTGCAGCGGAGTAGATGCGGCAAGTCTCGATGATCGACTCCCGGTCGAGAGGCGGAAGGATCCCCGCCAGGCGCTCGACCAGCATTGTCTTTCCCGAGCCAGGCGGGCCAGAGAGGAGAAGGTGATGCCCTCCGGCGGCGGCCACCTCCAGCGCCCGCCGGCCGACTACCTGGCCACGAACGGAGGCGAGATCGAGGCTCGCCCGCCGCCGGTCGGTGTCCCCACCCCCCAGGTCACGCACGGTGCGGACCCCGGAGACGCCGGCGCCGCTTTCGTAACTTGGCCACGGCGCATGGCCCCGCAGGGCGTCGACCATCTCGCGCAACGTCCGGGCAGTGCGCACGGCGGGCCCGCCGACGAGGAGGGCCTCTTCGACGCTCTCCCAGGGAACGCCAACCACGGCTGTGCCTACGACGGACACGATGGGCAGTATCCCGGGCACTGGCCGAATGGCCCCGTCCAGGCCCAGCTCCCCGACGAAGCCGTGGTCTCGGACGGCCTCCGGGTCCAAGTCGGCCGTGGCCACGAGGACGCCGACAGCTATGGGTAGATCGAGCCCCGCACCGGCCTTGCGCACGCCCGACGGGGCAAGGTTGACGGTGACCTTCCTCATGGGCCAGGTGAGCCCGCTCGACATGAGGGCGGCCCTTACCCTGTCGCGGGCCTCGCGGCAAGCGGTGTCCGGCAGCCCGACGATGGTAAAGCCGGGGAGGCCGTTGCTGACATGCACTTCCACGACGATGCTGCGGCCTTCCGCACCATGCAGAGTGGCTGAAGGAATGGCGGCGATCACGGACGACTCCCTCCGGTCCGGCTGGTTGTCTTGGAGGGCTGGCCGGCGGCGCCTCTACAGCGCTCCGCTCCTTGGCCGCTCGATCTACCTACAACCGTATTCAAGCGGTGTAACACTCAAAGCCCGCCTCTTGGCCGCGGGCAATAATCACGGGGCTATGGGCCGCAAGCATCGACACTCCGACCACAGCGACGGACGCCGGCAGCGCGGGCGGGCGGCTCCATCCGGGCGGCCTGGGCGTGCAAGTCGGCGCGGCCGGCCCTGGCAAGCGGAGGGATCGGCCACTGCTTCACCCCCTCGCCGAGCCGTCGGGCTCGCGAAAGACCCGCTCACCGGTCAGATCGCCGAGATGCGTCGCCTGCAACCCTACGAAGCCCGCAAGCAGTACATCTGCCCAGGCTGCAACCAGGAGATACGACCGGGGACCGGGCACGTCGTCGTCGTCCCGCTGAGCGCGGCAGACCTGAGAAGGCACTGGCACGAGCCATGCCTGGACAAGGCGAGGCGGCACGGCTTGGGCTGAGCGGCTCGCTGAGTGTGAGGCCGTGCTGAGCATGGCGGAGTCTTCTCGCCACAGCATCGGAGGAGCCGGGTGGCCACGGACCCCCGTTTCGGCATTACGATGTAAGCAGTGAACTCCAAGTTGGCTGCGATCCCCGCAGCGGCGGTCGGCCTCGGCGTAGTAACCGGCGGGCAGTGGGCGCTGGCTGTGGGTGTGGCGGCGTTGTGTTTCGTAGTGGGATATGTGCTCGCCCTGCAGAACCACAAGATCACTGGCAATTACCCCTGGCACATGCCACCGGTGTTCTGGGCGGTTCTCGGTGCGTTGCTCCCTGTGATCGGCTTCGTCGTCCAATCCGTCGCCTGCTTCACCACGGCGGGGCCGGGTCGTTCCCTGCGCATGCCCAGCTCAGAGCACAGAGCATCCCACCACGACGTCGTACAGCAGACCGACGCCCAGGTCACCCCCGGTTCCTGGGCACCGCCGTCTACGCAGGCGCCGGACGGTACCTGGCCTCAAGGAAGCTGGCCTCCCGTGCCCTCGGGCCAACCGGGCGCACCGGTCTACCAGGGCGCCAACTGGCCGAGCCCACTCGGTCCTGAGGCCTTCCAGAAGCCCGGACCGGTCCCGCCGGGCGCTTGGCAACCGCCGATCGGACCAGTCGCTCCTGTCGATGCCCCTCCTCCCCTCTTCGGTTGGTACCCGGATCCCACGAGTCGCCACGAGGAGCGCTACTGGGACGGTCGGCAGTGGTCGAGTCGTGTGGCGGACGGCGGAGTCCGTGCCGACGACCCAGAGGGCGCCGTCTAAACCAACGCAGGGCGACGCCTGGCGGACAGTTCCACCCGATATCTAGGGATGAATGTCCCCGACCGGGTCGAGACTGAGCTGTCGGGACTGCCCGGCCAACCGACTCAGAAAGCAGACTCGATGACGTCGACCTGCCGGCCGACTACGCAGGCGACATCGAAGCGCAGTTGTTTCGGCCGCTCGCTCGACGCACCCAGGTAGGCCACGGCGGCTCGGCGAACGCGGCGCTGCTTGGCCGGCGTGACAGCCTCGGCAGCAGTGCCGAAGCGGTCGTCGCGCCGTGTCTTCACCTCGCAGAACACGAGCAGTCCGCCTCGGCGCATCACGAGGTCGAGCTCGGCATCGCGGATCCGCCAGTTGCGGGCAACCACGTCGTAGCCCCGTGCCTCGTACCAGCGGGCAGCCAGAGCTTCGCCATGGGACCCAAGAGCCTGCCGGCCTGTCGGCACTAGGCCTCCTTCTCGGGCAGCGCCTCCACGTTCACGTCCTTGTAGGTGACGACCCTTACCGACGATGCGAAGCGGGCGGGGCGGTACATGTCCCAGACCCAGGCGTCGGCGAGCTCCACCTCGAAATATGTCGCACCGTCGCCTGCCCGGGGCGTGACCTTCACTTCATTTGCCAGATAGAAACGCCGCTCCGTCTCCACCACGAACCTGAACATGGGCAGGACCGCCCTGTACTCGTGGTAGAGGGCAAGCTCGACCTCAGCCTCGAACTTGTCGAGATCCTCCTCGGCGCTCATCGCCAGCCGACCGCAGGCTCTCTAGCGGGCGTCGCGCTTCTCTTTGATCTTTGCGGCCTTCCCGATCCTGTCGCGCAGGTAGTAGAGCTTGGCCCGGCGAACGTCGCCTTGGGTCACGCGCTCGATCTTCTGGTACATCGGTGAGTGGACTGGGAAGGTCCTCTCGACGCCGACGCCGAAGCTCACCTTGCGAACCGTGAAGGTCTCCCGCACGCCCGAGCCCTGGCGGCGGATCACGGCGCCCTGGAACACCTGGATGCGCTCGCGGTTGCCCTCGACGACCCGCACGTGGACCTTCAGCGTGTCCCCTGGCTGGAAGTCGGGGACGTCGTCGCGCAGGCTCCCGCGGTCTACGAGATCAGTCGGGTTCATGACAAGTCACGCTCCTGTGCGTCAGCGAAGGTCGTCTCGGCGCCGAAGTCCCCGGCGACCGGATAGCGGCCCGGGACCCGCGTCCGATCGGTGGCGGGTTCCTGGCCCGACCAGGATAGCCGCCTGCCGACCTGCCTGTAACCGGCGCCGACCAGGGTCGCGGAAGACGAGTCTCAGCCCTGGTTATCGACCCAGTCCGGCACTTCCACCCCGAACTCGGCGGCTGCGCTGCGCTCGGCGAGGGACAGACCGCCTCGGGCAACGATGAGGTCCGGGCGGCGCTCCAGAGTCCGCCGTATCGCCTCGGCCAGGCGCCAACGCCCGACGCGGCCGTGGTCTCCGCTCCGCAACACCTCGGGTACTGCCCACGACTTGTACCGGGCCGGCCTCGTGTACTGGGGATACTCGAGCAAGCCGTCTGCAAAGCTCTCATCCGAGGCCGAAGTCTCGTTGCCGAGAACGCCCGGCACGAGTCGAGCGACGGCCTCGACGATCAGCAGAGCGCCGAGCTCGCCGCCCGCCAGCACGAAGTCTCCGACGGACACCTCGCCGTCGACGAGATGATCGGCTATCCGCTGGTCGACGCCTTCGTAGCGGCCGCAAAGGAGGCTGAAGGCGGCCGGTCCCTGCACGGTGGCCGACGGCGCCAGCTCCTCGGCCATCGACTGGTCGAAGCGGCGCCCACCAGGCGACAGCAGGAGCAACGGTCTTGGCGGGTCGAACATCTGGACCGCCCCGAATACCGGCTCGGGAGCCAGCACCATGCCTGGCCCGCCACCGAATGGAGCGTCGTCGACCGACCGGTGCGGGTCCTGGGCTGCCGACCTCAGGTCCCGGATCTGCAGGTCGAGGACACCGTCGCGCCGGGCGCGCCCTACGACGCTCGCTTGGCAATAGGCGTCTATCACGTCCGGAAAGATGGTGAAGATGTCGATCCGCAACAGCGCTGGGGAACCAGGCGCCGCGGAACCAGGCGCTGAGCCGTCCTGGCTCAATCGAACAGCCCCGGCGGCCCGTCCACGACGACACGACCGGTGAGGTGCTCAACGACGAAGCACAGCGGCACCAGCCAGCCCGCCTCGCCCACCAGCAGGTCGCTGGCCGGATTGGCCTCGACGGCCGAGACCAGCCCGTGCGACGTCCCGGCCAGGTCGAAGACTTCCGACCCGATGAGTTCGTGGACGAACAGGGCGCCGGGGTCCTCGAGGTGCTCGGCGAGCAGGTCAGCACCACGGAGAGCCTCGGCGGCCTCCCGGGACGCGACCCCCTCGAACCGGACAAGGTGGCGATGTTGGAAGGGCCTGGCGCTCGTTACGACGAGTTGGCGCCGTTCCTCGGTGCTGCCGGCCAGCACGGCGACCAACTGATCGCCGGCTCGGAGGCGCCCCGGCATGTTCGACACCAGGGACACGACGGTCTCGCCACTGAGGCCGTGGGCCTTGACTACGCGGCCGATCTCCAGCATGGAGCTCTCCGCTGGGCTCATAGGCCCACCTCAGTCAACGATGTCGACAGACGCCTCGACGCCGTCGCCGGCGGCCGCCGCCCGAACGAGCGTCCGGATTGCCTGAGCAGTGCGACCCCGGCGTCCGATGATGCGCCCCATGTCTGACTGTGCGACATGCACCGAGAAACGCAGCCCCGACCGTCCCTCACTCACTTCCACCACGACGGACTCCGGGTCGTCGACGAGCATCCTGGTCACGTGCTCCAGGACGGCCTTGGCGGCACCGCCGACAAGGCGGTTCTCACCCCTGGCATTGCCCTCGTCGACATCGTCGTCGTCATCAGCATCGTCGTCGTCGTCATCAGCATCGTCGCCGTCATCGTCAGCGTCGTCATCAGCGTCATCGCCGTCAGCGTCGTCGTCAGCGTCGTCGTCGTCAGCGTCAGCGTCAGCGTCGTCCTCGTCAGCCGCACCTCCACCCAGGTCGCCGTAACCGCTGTCTCGAGGGGATTCGCCGGCGTCTGCCTGTTGGGCCGGGCCGTAGCCCTCACCGGCGTCTGGCCTGTCGTCGTCGAACTCGCCCTGGTCCTCGCTGGCGGTGTCGGCGTCGAATTTCGGCTCTTCGAACATCGAGCTCACGGTCTCACGCCCCGGCCTTGGACGTTGCCGGCTTCTTGGCAGCAGCTCGCGATGGCCGAGGCTTCTCGGCCTTCTTGGCCGGCTTGCTCGCCTCGAACTCGCTCCAGACGCCGGAGATCTTGAGGAGCTTCTCGACTGTCTCGGTGGGCTGGGCACCCTTGGACAGCCAGTCGAGCACCTTGTCGTTCTTCACCGTCACGATCGAGGGGTCGGCACGAGGCTGATAGGTGCCGACGATCTCGATGAACCGCCCGTCGCGCGGGGACCGGCTGTCGGCCGCCACTATCCGGTATGTGGGCTGCTTCTTCTTTCCTACGCGCATGAGGCGCAACTTGACGGACATGCTGTTGTCTTCCTTCTCTCTGGTCGAATTTCAGGACCGGGTGTCCCCGGCTCGAGCACTCATCTGGCGCCACGGCTCGGTGGTGTCACGCGGCTGCCTTTGGTCTTCTTGCGGTTGCCCTTCTTAGCTCTGGAACCGCCGCCCATGACCCGCGCCATGGGTCCGAGTGACTTCATCATCTTCTGGCCCTCTTTGAACTGGCGGAGAAGATTGTTGACGTCGGTCGTCGAAGTCCCGCTGCCGTTGGCGATCCGGAGGCGGCGTGACCCGTCGAGCAATGCCGGGTTGCGGCGCTCGAGCGGCGTCATCGACTTGATGATCGCCTCGATCCGGCCGACGTCCTTGTCGTCGATCGTGGCGTTGCGCATCTCCTTCGGTACGCCCGGGATCATCCCGAGCATCCCCTGGATCGACCCCATCCGCTTGATCTGTTGCATCTGCTCGAGAAAGTCGTCGAGACCGAACTGGCCCTCCAACAAGCGCTGGGTCGCCTTCTCGGCCACCCCCTCGTCGAACTCGCGCTCGGCCTTCTCGATGAGCGAAAGCAGGTCGCCCATCCCGAGGATGCGATTGGCGAGGCGGTCCGGGTGGAAGACGGCGAAGTCGTCCACGCGCTCGCCGGTGGAGACGAAGGCGATCGGCTTGCCCACGACCTGCTTGACCGACAGAGCGGCACCGCCGCGTGCGTCACCGTCAACCTTGGTCAACACGACGCCATCGAGCGAGAGCGCTTCGTTGAAGGCTTGCGCAGTCTGGACGGCGTCCTGGCCGGTCATGGCGTCGACGACGAAGAACGTGTAGTCCGGGTGCACCTTGCCAGATATGGCGCGGACTTCGTCCATGAGGCCCTGGTCGATGGCCAGCCGGCCGGCGGTGTCGACGATCAGGACGTCGCGTCCGAAGCTCTCGGCCTCGGCGAGTCCCTTGGCGGCGACCGTGACCGGATCCGTTGGCTCGGAGAAGACACCGACGCCCACCTCTTTGCCGAGGATCCGCAGCTGCTCGACGGCCGCCGGCCGCTGCAGGTCGGCGGCCACGAGCAGCGGGTTGCGTCCCTGTTGCTTGAACCAGTGGGCAAGCTTGGCCGCCGTGGTGGTCTTTCCGGCGCCTTGCAGGCCGGCGAGCAGGATGACCGTTGGAGGTCGCGAGGCGTAGTGGATCTTGAGAGGCTCGCCGCCGAGCGTGGCGACAAGCTCCTCGTTGACGATCTTGATGACCTGCTGGGCCGGCGAGAGCGCCTTGGAGAGGTCTGCCCCCACACAGCGGAGCCGGATGCGCTCGATGAAGTCCCGGACGACCGAGAGGTTGACGTCGGCCTCGAGGAGAGCGACCCGAATCTCCCTCAGAACCTCATTGACCTCGGCTTCTCCCAGCTGCCCGCGGCGGCGCAGGCGCGTGAGGATGCCCTCGAAGCGATCGGTGAGAGTCTCGAACATGAGCTTTGACAGGTTAGTCGGGCATCAGGGTGCCACCGAAACAGTGACAGTCCGATCACTCGAACAGCGCCGACACGAACTCGTCGGGGTGGAACTCGATCAGATCCTCGACCGTCTCGCCGACGCCGACGAGCTTGATCGGAAGGTCGAGCTCGCTCCTGACGGCCAGCACCATGCCCCCCTTGGCAGTCCCGTCCAGCTTGGTCAGCACGATGCCGGTGAGGTTGACGGCGTCGGTGAATTGCTTGGCTTGCGCCAGCCCGTTCTGGCCGGTCGTGGCGTCAAGCACGAGCAGGACTTCGGTGAGCTGGCCCGGCGGACGCTCGGCGACTCGGCGTACCTTGCGCAGCTCGTCCATCAGGTTGACCTTGGTGTGGAGGCGGCCGGCAGTGTCGGCGATCACCAGGTCGGCACCTCGCGCCGCGGCGTGTTGCACTGCGTCGAAGATGACAGACGACGGGTCGGCGCCATCTGAGCCCCGGATCATCCCGGCGCCGGCTCGCTCGGCCCAGGTCTCAAGCTGCTCGCCGGCCGCCGCCCGGAACGTGTCCCCCGCCGCCAGCACCACCTTGCGGCCTCCGTCGCCCTCCCGCTTGGCGAGCTTGCCGATCGTGGTCGTCTTGCCCACGCCGTTCACGCCGACGACCAGCCACACCGTCGGACCGTCGCCATCGCCGAAGACGAGCTCCGGGCTGTCACCGTCGAACATCTCTTCCAGATCGGACCTGAGTGACGACAGCAGCGCCTCGGGCGTCCCGTCGATCGCCCCCGACTTCAACCGTGCACGCAGGTCGTCGAGCACTCTCGTAGTCGTGGTGATCCCGGCATCGGCCAGGAGCAGTGCTTCCTCGAGCTCGACGAAGGTGGCGTCGTCGACAGGGCGACTCCGGATGCCGCCGAGGTAGCCGCCGAGGAGCTGGCGAGCCTTGCCGAGGCGGTCCTTGAGGGCAGGGCGCCCGTCCCGGCCAGGGGCTGGGGCGGGCGCTGGGGCAGTTGCCGGGGCAGTTGCCGGAGCAGGGTGCTCGTCCGCGACAGGGGCTGGGGCTGGGGCTGGGGCCGCCGGAGGTGCGACGGCCGGCCCCTTGGAACGCCTCGACCGCGTCGTGACGAGAGCGCCGGCGGCAATGACAAGGATCGCCGCCGCGACGACGACGATAATCAGGACTTCGGCCATGGGTCGGCGAGCCTATCCGGCGGCAGGCGCCTGCCGGAGGCCGCCGGCCGCCCTCACCCCGTGCGAGAAGTATCCGAACGCAGGCGCTCGGTGACGACCTTCGACGCTCCCCCCGGCTGAAGGGACACGCCGTAGAGGATGTCGGCGGCCTCCATGGTTCGCTTCTGGTGGGAAACGATCAGGAGTTGCGCCTCGCCGCGGAACTCGTCGACCAGGTCGAGGAAGCGATGAAGGTTGATGTCGTCGAGCGCGGCCTCGACTTCGTCCATCAGGTAGAAGGGCGACGGCCGGCTGCGGAAGACGGCGAACAGGAAGGCGAGGGCCACGAGGGAGCGCTCGCCGCCCGACAGCAGCGACAGGCGGCGGGCGTTGCGGCCCACGGGCCGAACCTCGATCTCGATCCCGGTGTTCAGCAAGTCGGTCGGGTCGACCAGCGTGAGGCGGCCGCTGCCGCCAGGGAAGAGCGTGGCGAAGAGTGCCTCGAAGTGCCTGCTGACGTCCTCGAAGGCGGCGGCGAAGACAGCTACGATCTCGTCGTCGACGGCCTTGACGACCCGTGCCAGATCCCGCCGCGTCGACTTGACGTCCTCGATCTGGCCACTCAAGAAACGATCCCGCTCTTGTATCCCGGCCAACTCCTCCAGCGCGAGCGGGTTGACGGGACCGAGCAAGCGGATCTCGCGCTCAAGATCGCGAACGCGTGCCGTGGCCGTCGTGCCGTCGAGGAGAGGGGGGCAGGCGGCCTGCGTAGCCACCTCTGGCTCGACTTCCAGGTCGTGGCGGATGGCCTCCACGGTGGCTTCGAGCCGGACTCTGAGCTCGGCCATCTCCAGCTCGGTCTGCTGTGCCCGCCCGCGTGTGGCGTCGAGCGACGAAGCAGCCTCCGACCTCAGGGCACGCGACTCGCCGAGGCGGGCGGTGATCGCGGCAACAGCTGCCGAGTGCGCCTGCCGGCGCTGCTGCAACAAGGCGAGCACACCTTCGAGCTCGCCCAGGACTCCGGCGCCGGCGGCGGCCAGGCGCTCCAGGGCACGGCCGGCTGCTTCGTATCCCTCCCGCCGGTCGGCGGCGCTCGCCCTGGCCGCTTCGTAGCCAGCCAGACGGGCGTCGATGTCGTCGCGCCTGCGGGCGAGGGCGTTGCGGCGCTCCAGAAGGGCCGACGTCCGCACCTCCAGGTCGGACTGGCTGCTGGCGAGCGCCCTGGCCTCGGTATCAAGACACTGACGGGCGGCCGCCGCCTCGTCGGCCAACTCGGCAACGTGTCGCTCGAATGCCTCGGCTGCGGCCAGCACCTCGTCTGAGTGCTCGAGCTCGCTGGCGAGAGCCGCGACGCGCCGCTCCCGTTCCGAGCGGGTGTCGGCGAATACCCGCACCTGCTCGTTGAGGGAGCCCAGGCGTTCCGCCGCCTGCTCGCCTTGGGCGCGATTCTGACGCTCCTCGGCGGAGGCGGCCTCGAAGGTGCGTGCCCGCTCACGAGCCACAGTACGGGTAGCGGTGTGCGAGGCCCGGGCCGCCGAGGCGGCTGTCCCGGCATACCCTGCTTGCTCCTCGGCAAGCACGAGCTCGATCCGGACCGCCCCGAGCGCGCCAAGGGTGGCACCGCGCCCACCGGCTCCGAGGCGCCATCCTCTCGCAGAGAGCCGATCGCCGCCCAAGGTGACCACCACCGCGCCCTCGGGCAGGGCCGCCAGGAGATCGAGAGCCGCCCCCAAGTCCCCGCGGCACAGGACGACGCCGTCCAGCAAGCGGTCGATCAGCGGTGCGACGGCCTGGCGGCTGGCTCGGACTGAGCGAGCCAACAGGTCTGGACGCTCTCCGAGGAATGGTGCCGGGCCGGGGCTGCCCGCTCTCGGGCCGCTTCGGCCGGCCTGCACGACGCCACCGCTCAGCCCGGACTCCCGCAGGTGCTCTATCGCCGATCGCGCCTCGGTGGCGCCGTCGACGACCACGGACCCAAGCGCTTCGGCGACGCCCGCCTCGAAGGCGAGCTCGCAGCCTTGGTCGATGTCGACGAGGTCGAGGAGCGTCCCGAGTACGCCCGGGTGGCCGCTCAGGTGCTCGACACCGGCGCGGGCGTGCGCTTCGTCGAGCGCCAGCTGCAGCGCCGCGGCACGTGCCGCCAGCCCTTGGGCATGTTCGACGGCCTCCCGGGCGGCCGCCTCGCTAGCCATGACTGCAGCCGCCGCCTCCCGTTCGGCGTCCTCGGCGGCCCCAAGCTCGCGACGCGCCAGCGAGCAAGCCGTAACGAGCCGCTCAGCTGCTGCCGCGCCGCTGGCCGAGGCGGCTGCCAGCTCGTCGATCTGCCGGGCGAGCGAGGCCTCCCGTTCGGCGTCGCGGGCAAGAGCCTCGCGTTCGGACGCCAGCTTGGCCTGCACACCGTCGCGAACACGTCGCAGGCGGCTCGCCTCGCCGGCAGCCGGTGCCGGCTGGCTTGCCAGCCACTGTCGCTCCTTGGCAGCCAGCTCGGAGCCACGGCGCGCCATCTCCTCCCGCTCGGGCTGCAGAGCTTCGAGAGCGTCGCCCGCCCCGGCCAGCTCACCGGAGATGCGGGCGAACTCGGCCTCGAGCGAGGCCACGACGTCGGCCTCGGTGCTGGCCGTGAGAGCCATCTCGACGCGGCGGCGGCGCTCGGCGATGACGTTGGCGATGCCGCGACCCTTCTCGCGCAGCCGCTCGGCTTCGCCCAGAGGCGTCGCGACGTCGTTGGCCCGCTCGGCAGCAAGGGCACCCTCGCAGGCCGCCAACACCTCGTCCAGGCGGGCGACTTCGGCAAGCAGGCCGGCTGCCTCTGCCTCCAGGGCGGAGCGTCTTGCGGCTGCCTGCTCGTGCCGGAGCCTGAGCGACTTCAGCTCACTACCGGCCACGAACAACTGCAGCGCCCGCAGCTCGGCCGCGAGCGAGTCGTGTTTGTAGGCGGCCTCCGCCTGCCGCTCGAGGGGGCGTAGCTGGCGCTTCAATTCGCGGTGGAGGTCCTGCAGCCGCTGGAGATTCGCTTCGGCGGCTTCTATGCGTCGCTCTGCCCGCTCGCGGCGCCGGCGGAACTTCAAGACGCCGGCCGCCTCCTCGACGACTGCTCTCCGGTCCTCCGGCCGGGCCTGGAGCACTTGGTCGAGCTGGCCCTGGCCTACGATCACGTGCTGCTGCCTGCCAACCCCGGCGTCCGAGAGCAGCTCTTGGATGTCGAGCAGCCGGCAAGGCGCACCGTTCATGGCGTACTCGCTCTCGCCCGAGCGGAAAAGCGTCCGCGTGATCGTCACCTCGGCCAGATCGATGGACAACAACTTGCCCGCGGAGTTGTCGATGGTGAGGGAGACTTCGGCGCGGCCGAGGGCTGCTCGTTTCTGCGTGCCGGCGAAGATGACGTCGTCCATCTTTGCCGACCGGACCACTCGTGGCCCCTGCGCGCCGAGCACCCACGCCACGGCGTCGACGACGTTGGACTTGCCCGAGCCGTTGGGTCCGACGATAACCGTCACGCCCGGCTCGAACTCCAGGGTGGTGGGATCGGCGAACGACTTGAACCCGCGGAGCGAAAGCGACTTTAGGTACACGGCAAGGCTGACGATACCCGCCTCACGGGCACTGCTCGGGGACCGCCGGACGAGCCCAGCTCAGAGCTGGCAGCTCTCGCAGCAATAGGCGACACGAGCCCCGAAAGCGATCTTCGAGACGCTCGCGCGGCAGCGCCGGCACGGCAGCCCGGCACGGTCGTAGACCTTGTGGCGGCTCTGGAAGCTCCCTAGCTCGCCCATCAGGTCCCGGTACTGCTCGTCGCGCAGCGAAGACCCGCGCAGCTCGATTGCTCGGGCAAGGATCGCCTTGGCCGCCCGGGCGAGGCGCCCGATCTCCTGCCGGCTGAGCGTGTCCGTCCGCCGGTCCGGCCTCACCCTGGCCGCAAAGCAGATCTCGTCGGCGTAGATGCTGCCGATGCCCGCCACCACCGTCTGGTCGGTCAGTGCGGCCTTGAGCGCCACCTTGTGCCTCCCCAGCCTGGCCGCCAGCGTGGCGGCTGTGAGGCCGTCCACGATCGGGTCAGGCCCGAGGCGGGCAAAGTCCGAAGGCAGGCCCTCCGCGTCGACGGCGTCGGTCACGTACCACTCGCCGAATGTCCGAGGATCGACGAAACGCAACTCGCTCCCGTCATCCAGCCCCACCACCACATGAGTATGAGCAGCACGCGGGGAGGTGGGGTCGTCGACCCACAGCAGCTGACCTGTCATGCGGAGATGGATGACCAGGCACGTCCCGCCGTCGAGCAGCACCGCCAGGAACTTGCCCTTGCGCCTGACGGCTTCCACCTGCCGGCCCAGGAGGGCAGGCGAGAGCTCGGCTGAGGGGTGGCGGCGCACCGTCCTCCGCCCGGTCACCGCCACGCTGGTAAAGCGTCGGTGGAGGGCGCGGCGCTCGAGGCCGCGGCGGACTGTCTCTACTTCAGGTAGTTCGGGCACTCGGCGCCTGCGCGAGGGACTGCAGGGCCTCCTCGGCAGCATGCCGTTCGGCGTCCTTCTTGGTATTCCCCGTCCCCGAACCCACGTTCTCGCCGTTGACGACGACAGACGCCAGGAACCTCTTGGCGTGGTCTGGCCCGCTCTCGCTCATGAGGTAGCTCGGCGACCCGAAGCCTCGCTGCGCCACCAGCTCCTGCAGGCGGTTCTTCGGGTCTCCGTATCTGGCCTCGCCGGCGATGGCGGTCACATGGTCCTCCAGGAGGCCGAGCACCCAGTCCCGCGCGCCTTGGCTGCCCGCCGAGAGGTAGACGGCGCCGATCACGGCTTCGAGGCAGTCCGCCAGGATCGACGCCTTGTGGCGTCCACCAGACACTTCCTCACCCTTGCCCAACAGGATCGCCGAGCCGAGCCCGAGCGTGTCTGCCAACGGGGCCAGAGCTACGGTGCTGACGGCCGCAGCCTTCACCCGGGCTAGGTCCCCCTCGGACAGGTCCGGGTAAGCGGAGAACAGGTAGTCCGTGATGACGAGCCCGAGGACGGCGTCGCCCAGCAGCTCCAGGCGTTCGTTCGACGGCTGGCCAGGATTCTCGGCGCAGTAAGACCGGTGAGCCAAGGCGTGCCGGAGCAGCTCGGCGGAGATGTGGTAGCCAGCCAGGCGCTCGGCCAGGTCGGCGGCCGGCACCTCGCGATCCACCGGGTCAGCTTCCGATCTTGGCCGTGACGTAGTCGACAGCGTCGCGAACCGTGCGGAGGTCCTCGAGATCTTCGTCGTCGATCCGGAAGCCGCTCACGCGGTCGGCCAGCTCCTCCTCCAGCGCCTCGACGAGCTCGATGAGAGCCAGGGAGTCAGCCTCGAGGTCGTCGGCGAAGGACGAAGACTCCTCGATGCCTGACGCGTCAATCTCGAGGATCTCGGCCAGCTGGTTGCGAACAATCTCCAGCACTTCGCTTCGGGAGACTGGTGTCTCGGCCACGTCGGGCTCCTTCGTCTTGTCGTATCGGCCAGGCGGGCAGCTGTGCCCGATCGAGCGCCCGGTACATCGAGCGCCAAGTACAATAGGCGGCATGTCGCGTCGCACACATCCCGTGGCGCGATTTCCGCGCCCCCTGGCCCTATTCGGGCCTGCCAGGGTGCGCGCCACTTGCTTCGTCGGCTGACGGGCGCCCCATGAGGGCAGGGCCGGGGGCTGGGGGGTTGAGACCTCACCACCTCGACCATGGCGAACACGCCACCTTGACCCGAAGGAGCCACGATGCAACGCACTTTGACTGCGCTCGAGCTCGAGCGCGACCTGGCAATCCGCGACCTCACCGATCCTGCCGCCGGTCCTCACGGCCTCCAGCTGCTCGTCGACCGTCTGGCCGCTGCCCTGGCCGGCACATGGGGCAGCTCGATCCTCGTCTGTCGAGGGGACAGGGAGGTGACGGTGAAGGCGAATTACGACGAGCTGGGTTTCTCAGGCGACGTCGTCACGCGCGACGCCCGCTACACCAGATACGTCACACCAGCCACGATGCTGAGGAGCCACACGACGGCGATCGTCCCTGGAGCCCTCCGCCGGCTGGCCGACCTGGGGGATGGCGCCCCGCTCGACGTCCTGCTCATCTGCCCCGGGATTTGCTACCGGCGCGACGCCATCGGCCGCTGGCATACCGGTACACCTCATCAGCTCGACGTCTGGCGCCTGGTGCGGCGGCCCGGCGGACCCGCCATGCAGGCCACGGACCTCACCGAGCTCGTCGGGGCCCTCTGCCGCGTGCTCGTTCCCGGGCAGCCTTGGCGCCTCGAGCCGCGGGTACACCCCTACACCGAGCAAGGCCAACAGGTGGACGTCGAGTGGGACGGCGCTTGGATAGAAGTCGCCGAGTGCGGGCTCGCCCGTCCCGCCGTGCTGCGGCGCGCCGGCCTGGCGGCTGGCTGGTCGGGGCTGGCGCTCGGGATGGGCCTCGACAGGCTCTACATGCTCACCAAAGGCATCCCCGACATCCGCCTCCTACGCTCGAACGACCCGAGAGTGGCCCGCCAGATGGCGGATCTGGCGCCCTACAGGTCGATCTCGGCCATGCCGGCGATCTCGCGGGATCTGTCGGTGGCAGTGGACGAATCCGACCTGACCGAGGATCTGGGCGACCGCGTCCGCGACGCCCTTGGTCTCGACGCCGACTATGTCGAAGAGGTCAGCATCATGTCCTCGACGCAGTACGACGACCTGCCGCCGGCTGCCAGGGAGCGCCTGGGCATCGGTTCAGGCCAAGTCAACGTCCTGGTGCGGGTGGTGCTGCGGGCGCTCGACCGCACGCTCGACGACGCCGAGGCCAACGAGCTGCGAGACCGTATCTATGCCGCCGTGCACCAAGGCTCTGTGCATACCTGGGCCGGCACCGGGGACGTGGGTAGCACTGGTGCGACCGATGGCGTCGGGTAGTGGCGCCCGCCCGACTCTCCCACCCTGTCGGCTTGCCATCGGGACCTGCCGACACGCTCCCTCAGACAGCCCCGTCGGACGCGACGGCCGCAGCCAGTTTGGCGGACAGATCGCGCCCGGCCATGTCGTGGCCCGCACGCACGGCGTTGAAGATCGCCCGGGACGTCGAGGAGCCGTGGCTGATGATGCAGACCCCCTTCAGCCCGAGCAGCATCGCGCCGCCTGTGTTCTCGGGGTCGAGCGGTTCGGCTCTCCGCAGCAGCGTCGGCAGCAGGATCTCCGAAGCGGCCTTGCACTCGGGGCTATCCCCGAAGACCTCGAAGAGGATCGTCATGAAGGACCTGAGAGCCCCTTCGAGCGTCTTCAGGGCGACGTTGCCGGTGAAGCCGTCGGTGACGATGACCTGGACGCCGCCTGCCAGCAGATCGCGCCCCTCGGCGTTGCCGACGAACTCGAACGGGTTCGCCTCCGTCGAGGCGCCGGCGGCCAGAAGGGAGTGAACTTCCTTGGTGAGCGCGTTGCCCTTCGAGGACTCCTCGCCTATCGACAAAGTTGCGACCCGCGGCCGCTCCAGGCCGTAGCGCTCCCGGTAGAAGGCAGCTCCCATCTGGGCGAATTGCACGAGCCACTCCGGCTGGCAGTCGGAGTTGGCACCAGCGTCCAGCAGGACCGATGGCGAGTCTCCGAGGGCAGGCAAGGGCGTGGCGATACAAGGCCGGGCCACGCCGGGCAACCGTCCCATGCGAAGCAGGGCGCTTGCCATCGTGGCGCCGGTGTTGCCTGCGCTGACCATGGCACAGGCCCGCCCGTCGCGGACCGCCTCGGCGGCTCGGACCAAGGTCGAGTCCTTCTTCGTGCGGACTCCTCTGGCGGCGTCGTCTTCCATTCCGATCACCTCGGACGCCGGGATCAGCTCAAGGCCCCCGAGGTCGCCGAGAGAACCGTCGTCTGGCCCGACGAGAACCACGGGGATGCCGATCTCCTCGGACGCCCGGATGGCGCCGGCGACTATCTCGCCCGGTGCCTTGTCCCCGCCCATGGCGTCGACGGCTACGGGGAGGCCCCCTGGCGCGGCCTCAGCTGTCGGTGGGGTCAATCGACTTCGAGTGCCTGACGGCCGTGGTACCAGCCGCAGGACGGGCACACGACGTGCGGGAGCTTGGCGTTGCGGCACTGCGGGCAGATGCTGCGGGCGGGCTCCTTCAGAGTCCACGCCGAGGCGCGCCGGCTACGGCTCTTCGACTTCGAGGTCTTCTTCTTGGGGACGGCCATAGTCGCTTCCTCTATCCGGTGCTGACTCGTTGCTAGGTTGCTACATCTGATCCGTTGTGCTCGAGCCGAACCGCGCACGAGCATGCCTCGTTGTTGCGGTTCACTCCGCACTCCGGGCAAAGACCCTGGCAGGCCTCTCGGCACAGCGGCGCCAACGGCAGCTCAAGGATACAGGCATCGTGGACTATCGGTTCCAGGTCCAGCCAGTCCGGTTCGACACCATAGCCGAGCTCAGGGTCGGGATGGTCCAGGCAGACCTCGCGGACGGCCACCACCAGCTCCCCGCTCGCCTCTTCCAGGCACCGACGGCACTCGCCTTCGTAACGTGCCTGCGCCGTCCCGTCGACGACGACTCCGCCGACAGTCGACGTCACTTTGCCCTTGAAGGACACGGCGGATTCGTCGGGGACCCGGGCATAGGTGATCGCCATGCCGGGCAGGGGTGCGTGTATCTCCACTTCCCTGGCCGATCCCGAGTGCCTCCTGAGAGCGCCCACGGGCACGAGCCAGGCCCTGGCCGGGCTCACTCCTCGTCCTGGTCGAAGAAGCCCTCCGCCTCCCTCGCCTGGCCCTCGAACCATTCCTCGGCTTCCTGGTCCACGTCCGGCCCGTCGGCGGGCACCGAGGCGAGCCGTTCACGCCCGGCCCGCACGGTCTTGGTGGTGCGATCGAGCACGATCTCGAAGGCAGCCAGCTTCTGGTCGATGTAGTCATCGGCTTCGTGGCGCATCCGCCGGCACTCCGCCTCGGCATCCTCGACCAGCCGCACGGCGCGGTGCTCGGCCTGCCGCACGATCTCGGTCCGCTGCACCATTCGCTCGGCGTGGACACGAGCGTCTTCGATGATCTCGGTCGCTTCCCTCCGGGCGGCGGCGAGCACGTCCTCACGATCCTTGAGCAGGCGGCGGGCGCGGCGAAGCTCCTCGGGAAACTCGTCGCGAGCCGCTTCCACCAAGTCGAGGACTTCTTCTCTTGGAATCAGGACCGAGGACGACAGGGGCATCGACTTGGCCGACGACACGATGTCGATCAACTCGTCGAGAACACCTTCGACACCGCCGGCAGCCAGCGACTCTCCTTCAGTGCCCTCAGGGTCGACGTAGGTGGTGTCGCTCACTTCAGTTCCTTCAATCGCCGGGCTACGGGCGCCGGCACCATGCTGCTGACGTCTCTGCCGTAAAGCGCCACTTCGCGTATCAGCCGGCTCGCATGGTAGGCGTACTGCGAGCCGGTCGGCAGGAAGAGGGTCTCGATTCCGGTCAGCTCGCGGTTCATCTGGGCCATCTGGAACTCGCTCTCGAAGTCCGACACGGCTCGCAAGCCTTTCACGATGGCAGTGGCCCCTACCTCGCGGGCAATGTCGACCACCAGCGTCTGCATGCGCATCACGCGGACCGTCGGCAGGTGCGCCACCGACTCGGTGATCATTGCCTCGCGTTCCTCAGGCGAGAAGACGGGCTCAGCCTTCTGCGGGTTGCGGAGCGAGGCGATGATCACTTCGTCGAACAAGCCGGCTGCCCTTTCGGCGATCTCGAGGTGGCCGTTGTGGAACGGGTCGAACGAGCCGGGAAACAGGGCGATGGTCAAAAGGAGTCCTTGTCACTCGAGTCGGGCTCATCTGCAGCGGCACTATGCCGCTTGTCCCGCACCAGCGTCACGAGCGTACCGCCATAGCGATATTGGCGCGAGATCTCGTAGCTGCCGCCGGCTTCGAGTGGGTCGCGGTGCTCGAGCAGCATGCAGCAAGCTGCGCAACGCCGGAAGAGCAGCTGCCAGCCCTTCCACTCATAAGGGGGGTCGGCCAGGACCAGGTCGACGGGGGCAGCCGCGTACAGCTCCAGCCAGGCCTCGACATCTGTGCGCCTGACCTTGACAGTCGGCAGGCCGGGGTCATCGGTCTGGGTGGCGAGAGCGCGGGCGGCGACTCGGCTGCCCGAGGAGAACCCGGTGCCCGCCAGGTTGGCGTCGATCGCCCGCAATGCTCGCGGATCTCGCTCCACGAAGGTGACCGACGAGGCGCCGCGGCTCAGCGCCTCGATACCGAGAGCTCCTGAGCCGGCGAACAAGTCAACCACGACGGCACCCTCCACGAGGCCACGAGCATCGAGAATGTCGAACATCGCCTCTCGGACGCGATCGCTCGTCGGGCGAAGCCCCGCTATCCGGGGGGCCACGAGGCGGCGGCCGCCTGCTTGCCCTCCGATCACCCGCATGGCTGCCCCATATCTCTCGTATGCATCCTGTCAGTTCCGGATGCGGTCAGCTCCGGAAGAGGAATTGACGCTCCTCTTCGGTCACCGACATCTCGACCTCGTCCCAGAGCAGCCGGTGCCGCCCGTCGAGATGCGGCTCTTCATCGACGAGCGCCTCGGCCACCTGGCGAGCCTTCAGGATGAGGTCGCGGTGATCCACGAGCGAAGCCAACTTGAGGTCTGACCGCCCCTTCTGGCGGGCGCCGAGCACGGTCCCGGCGCCACGGAGCTTGAGGTCGGCCTCCGCCAGGTCGAAGCCGTTCTCGGTGCCTTCCATGGCACCTAGCCGCGAGATGGCGATCTCGCTCACCGGATCGGACAGCAAGAAGCAGTAGCTCTTGTCGGCACCCCGCCCCACGCGCCCTCTGAGCTGGTGCAGCTGCGCGAGCCCGTAGCGATCTGCATCCTCGATCACCATCACGGTCGCGTTCGTCACGTCCACGCCGACCTCCACGACAGTCGTGGCGACCAGTGCCTGGATCTCGCCGGCGCGGAATGCCGACATGACGGCGTCCTTATGCTTGGAGGGCAGCTGGCCGTGCAGGAGCCCGACCGAATAGCCGGCCAGCTCCGTCATGCTCAGTCGCTCACACTCCTCGACGGCGGCGTGCGGTGGTTGGCGATCGCGGCCGTCCTCGAGGTCGAGGCGGCCAGCGGCGCTCGCCTCGCTACGGCGGCCGGCCGTTGCCGCCACCGGCTCGTCCTCGTCGTCATCGGCCGGGTCGTCGTCTGCCTCTTCGTAGCCTTCCTCGGCACCTGCACCGCCCCCTACCAAGGGGCAGATGACGTAGGCCTGGTGGCCGCCGTCCAGTTCTGCGCGCACTCGTTTCCAGGCCTGAGCTGCCTGCGCCCAGCCGAGCCAGCGGGTGGCGACGGGCGTCCGGCCCGGTGGCAGCTCGTCGAGAGTCGTGTGGTCGAGATCGCCGTACACCGTCATGGCAGCTGTGCGGGGGATCGGCGTAGCGGTCATGACGAGCAGATCGGGGTCGACCGAGCCCTTCTCGCGCAGCGCAGCTCTTTGCTCCACACCGAAACGATGCTGCTCGTCCACCACCACCACACCCAAAGACCGGAAGGCGACGTCAGGAGTGAGAAGCGCATGCGTACCGACGAGCAGGTCGACGGCTCCGGCGGCCAAACCGGCGAGGATACGAGCTCGCTCGGTGGCCGTCGAGCGGCTCGTGAGCAGCTCGACCAGGAGCGGACGTTCACCTGCCAGCCGCGCCTGGTCCGGCAGGGCCAGGCCTTCGACGAGCCTGGTGACGGCCAAATAGTGCTGCTCGGCAAGAACCTCTGTCGGCACCATGAACGCGCCCTGGTGACCACCCTGGACCGCGTAGAGAAGGGCAGCGACGGCAACCACCGTCTTGCCCGAGCCGACATCGCCTTGCAGGAGCTGGCTCATCGGGTGAGCAGCACCGAGGTCCGTGGCAATGGCCCGGATCGAGCGCTCTTGAGCACCGGTCAGCTCGAAGGGCAGGCGTGCCACGAAGCACGACACCAGACCGCCCGGCGACGTGTCGTGGACCACTCCGCGAGTCTCGGCAGCCACGGCACGCTTTCGTCTGACCAGGAGCAGCTGTAGGCGGAGCAGCTCGTCGAAGGCCAATCGCCGCCTCGCTCGTTCCTTGGCGGCCATGTCGTCGGGCCGGTGGATGGACCGGAACGCCTCGGTTCTCCCCACGAGCTTCAGCTCGTCCAGGTACCTGCCCGGCACCGGGTCGTAGAAATCGCCGGCACGCTCGAGGGCCTCCTCCTCGTAGCGGGCGATGTCCACCGAGCTGACGTTGGCCTTGCCCGACTGCTTGTAGATGGCCACGATGCGGCCTGTCTGGTCGCCGACGAGGTCGATGATCGGGTTGGCGAGCTTCAGCCTGCCCCTGTAAGCGCCGACCTTGCCGAACACCGTCACCTCCTGACCGGCCGAGAACTGCTTGGCGCGCCAGGGCTGGTTGAAGAAAGTGCAGTCGATCACGCCGGAGTCGTCCGTGAGGGCGATCTCGGCGCTCGTTTTGCCGCCGCGCATACGGCGCACGGAGGTGTGGGCGACCGTGGCCGTGACCACGGCGAGATCGCCCTCGCGCAAAGAGGCGATGGTCGCCTGGTTCGTGCGGTCCACCCACCGTCGCGGATAGTGGGTGAGCAGGTCGAGAACGCTGGTGACCTCCAGGGCCTTCAGCGCCGCGGCCTTCCTGGGCGTGACTGTCTTGAGCACCGAGACGTCGAGCTCGGACAGCTGGCGGAGGCGGCGTTCGGTCACTCAACCGAGATTAGGTATGGGTACAGAGCCTGCCCACCGTGATGGAGTTCAACCGAGACTCCTGGATGAGTCTCGGCAAGCCACTCGGTGATGTGGCGCGTGTCGGCAGCCTTGGCCGCCACGCCCTCGATGATCGTGACGATCTCACACGAGTCGTCGAGCAGCTCGTCGATCAGCCGGATCGTCACTTCGGAGACGCTCTTGGCCACGACTTCGATCCCCCGGCGGGAGATCCCGATCCAGTCGCCCTCGGCCACTGCGCCCGCCTCTGTCGAGCTCGCCCGCACGGCCTGTGTGACCTCGCCGGCTGCCACCCGAGCGGCCGCCGCCGTCATCGAGGATGCGTTCTCGTCGGCACCGGCCTGCGGGTCGTACTCCAGCAAGGCAGCGAAGCCCTCCTGGATCCCGGGGGTGTTCACCACCCTCGCCGGCTTGGTCGCCAGCTCGCAGGCTTGGGCGGCCACGGCGAAGATGTTCTTGTTGTTGGGGAGCACCACGACCTCGGCGCCCGGGGTCGTCTCGATGACGGTCAGGATCTGCTCGGTCGAAGGGTTCATCGACTGCCCGCCGGCCACGATGTGAAGGGCACCCAGCGAGTGGAAGATCCGCCCGATTCCCGTCCCCGTGGCGACTGAGACGACAGATGTCGTGGGGGGCGGGCCGACCTCCAGCTCCTCAGGTTCGCCCCCCGATGTCGACTCGACCGCCCTGCGTACCCAGGACTCCTCCTCGACTTGCTCGAGCAGGTCCGTCACACGGATGTTGCGGGGACGGCCGGCGTCGAGGGCTGCTTCCAACGCAGCTCCGATGTCGTTGGTGTGAATGTGGCAGTTCCAGGTCCCCTCGCCACCGACGACCACGATGGAGTCGCCTAAGCCCGCCCACACGCTCTTGAAGGCAGGAATGGCGTGGTCGGCCGCCTCGAGGAAGTACATCACCTCGTAACGCAGGTCGGCGATGTCGTCCGCGGCGAGTCCCCGGACGCCTGTGGAGCTGACCGCGGCGGCACGCACGCCCGACCCGACCCGGTCGAGGACCCCGTCGGGCAACGGGATCTGATCAGGGACAGGACGCCCGTCCAGCACTTCCAGCAACGCGTCGAACAGCAGGACGAGCCCGGCGCCCCCGGCGTCGACCACGCCGGCGTCGGCGAGCACGGGGAGTTGCTCCGGCGTGTGCCAGAGTGCCTCGACGGCGGCGGCCCTGGCGGCCTCGGCGACAGCGTTGATGGCGGGCTCTGTCTCGAGGTGGGTGCCGGGGGGTGCAGTGCCGGGGGGTGCAGTGCCACTACTGCCCGTCAGCTCGGCGGCCGCTTCGGCGGCCGCCTTGATCACGCTCAGAATGGTTCCCTCGACGGGCCGCATCACCGCCGAGTGAGCGGCGCTGTTCGCCTCGGCCAATGCCGCGGCCAGGGCGCCTGCGCTGATCTCGGCTCGTGGCGTCTGCGTGGCCGTAGAGCCGGCAGGGGGCGAGGGCGCCGGACCGGCCGCGACCGAGGCCACGAAGCTGGCCGTGAGGCCGCGCAGGATCTGGCAAAGAATGACACCCGAGTTCCCGCGGGCCCCCATGAGCGAGCCGTGGGAGATGGCCATGCACGTAGCAGCCATGTCGTCGTCCGGCACGGACGCCAGCTGGCGGCTCACGGACTCGAGCGTGAGGTGCATGTTCGTACCGGTGTCACCGTCGGGAACCGGATAGACGTTCAGCTTGTTGATCAGGTCCTTCTGGCGCTCGAGGGCACCCTCGAAGCTGCGCATCACGGCGCCGAGCTCGGCCGCCCCGAGCGCGGTGCTCACTCGTGCGCCAGCCTGGTCGACAGGCAAGTGAGGGGAGCCATGGCGGAGGATGGTAATCTGCAGCTCGTTCCTAGCAGGTCTTCGTCTTCTGAGGTGACGCGTCCCGATGGCAGCCGTATGCGAACTCTGTGGCAAGCACCCCGGCTTCGGGATGAACCTGTCGCACTCACACCGCCGCACGAAGCGGCGCTTCGACCCGAACATCCAGAACGTGAGAGCGTTCGTGAACGGCACTCCCCGGCGGCTCAACGTCTGCACCTCGTGCATCCGGGCGGGCAAGGTCGTCAAGCCCCCGAAGCGCCAGATTCCCTCGGCTTGAATCCTGCTGCTTGGCGCCCCAGCCGAGAGCTGCCGGGCCAGCCCACGGCGTGATCACCCGAACGAGTGCGACCAGCCGACGATCCGAAGCGGCAGTCCTCCGAGCGAGCATCCCGGCTGGGCGCTCGTAACGCTGGCACAGACGCCCATCCGGACGGGTGGCCGCAACCCGGCTGAGGCGAAGGCGGCCACTACTTCTGTCCCCGGCTCGGTGCAAAAGACCAGTTCGTAGTCCTCTCCACCGCCTAGGGCATGCTCGAGGCTGGCTCCGCCGGCGATCGGAACCGAGTCGAGCCGGACGCCCACTCCTGAGCCTGTCGCGATGTGGTCGAGGTCGCGGGCCAGCCCGTCCGACACGTCGATCATGCCCCGCGCCCCAAGAGATGCAGCCAGCCTGCCCTCGGCGACACGGGCCACGGGCCGCCTGTAGGCAAGCGCCAGCTCGGCGGCCACCGAGCGACGGTCGCCACCAGCGGTGTCCCCGAGTGGCGCCGCGGCTTGCAGCGCCTCCAGCCCGGCAGCCGACGCCCCGAGCGGGCCGGTGACCCAGACCTCGTCACCGGCCTTGGCGCCGCTGCGGAGCACCTCTCCCCCCGCCGCGCACGACCCTGTCACGGTCACGGCGAACACGAGACGTTCTCCTCTCGTCAGGTCGCCACCGACCAGCCCGATCCGATAGGCAGCGGCGGCCTCGGCCAAGCCGCCCATGACGGCGTCGAGGTCGGTGCCGCCAGGTGCGGCCAGTCCGACGACGGCGTGCCGGGGCTCTCCTCCCATGGCCGCGATGTCGCTCACGTTGACGGCTATGGCTTTCCAGGCGGCGTCCTCGAGCGAGCCGAGGGCGAGGTCGAAGTGAACTCCCTCCACCAAGAGGTCAGTCGTCAGGAGGAGGCGGCCCTCCGGCGGGACGAGGACGGCGGCGTCGTCGCCCGTAAAGGTCTCCCCGGGCAGCGCCCGGCGCAGTCCCCGATAGCGTCGAGGATCCGCCAGGCGTGCCGACATTCGGGCGAGGACGGCGAACTCGTCGGCGCCGGACTCATCTCCGGAGCCACCTCTGGAATCGTCTCCAGAGCCCTCACTCGGCAGGGGCATGTCGCGGACGGTAGCCGATGCGCCGGCAGTGGCCGCAACGGGGCCGACTTTGGCACGACCCGGTCGCTCGCATAGCATCGATCAATACGCTGTGTCAGGAGCAGGACGCTCCGGGCACACCCCGCACGACCTGCAGCGATAGGTGCAGGGTATGACGAAGATCGCAGCCGTGAAAGGACAGGGCCCACTATGCCTCCCACCAGTAATCACAAGCTCATCGAGTGGGTCGAGGAGATAGCAGCGCTAACACAGCCGGAGCGTGTCGAGTGGTGCGACGGCTCGGCCGAGGAATACGACCGGCTCTGCCAACTGCTGGTCGACCAGGGAACCTTCACGCGGCTGTCCGAGGCCAAGCGCCCCAACAGCTACTGGGCCCACTCGTCGGTGAAGGACGTGGCCAGGGTCGAGGGTCGCACCTACATAGCTTCGGTCGACCCAACAGACGCCGGGCCCACCAACCATTGGATCGACCCAGCCGAGCTGCGCGGGACGCTCGACGGGTTGTTCTCCGGCTGTATGCGCGGCCGGACCATGTACGTCGTGCCCTTCTCCATGGGCCCGCTCGGCTCACCCATCGCCCATATCGGTGTCGAGATAACCGACTCCGCCTACGTCGCAGTCAGCATGCGGATCATGACCCGCATGGGTGCCGGTGCCCTCGAGGTCCTCGGCACAGACGGTGAGTTCGTTCCCTGTGTGCACTCCGTCGGCGTCCCACTCGCCGACGGGGCAGCAGACTCGCCTTGGCCCTGCAATCCCGAGAACCTCTACATCGCCCACTTTCCCGAGACCCGGGAGATCTGGTCGTTCGGTTCGGGATACGGAGGCAATGCCCTGCTCGGCAAGAAGTGCTTCGCTCTCCGAATCGCCTCGGCAATGGCCAGGGACGAGGGTTGGCTAGCCGAGCACATGCTCATCTTGAAGCTCACGTCGCCTGACGGCGAGCTGCGCTACGTCACCGGTGCCTTCCCGTCGGCTTGCGGCAAGACGAACCTCGCCATGCTCGTCCCGACGATGCCGGGTTGGAAGGTCGAGACCGTCGGCGACGACATCTGCTGGATGAAGGTCGGACCGGACGGACGATTGTGGGCGATCAACCCGGAGGCCGGCTTTTTCGGGGTGGCACCGGGAACGAACATGGAGACGAACCCGAACGCGGTGCTGACGCTCGCCGCCAACTCGATCTTCACCAATACGGCCCTCACAGACGACGGCGACGTGTGGTGGGAAGGCCTCACGGCCGAGCCACCTGCCCACTGCACAGATTGGACAGGCGAGGACTGGACGCCCGAGAAGAGCACTCCTGCCGCCCACCCGAACTCGAGGTTCACAGCTCCGGCCAGCCAGGACCCCGCCATCGCACCGGAGTGGGAAGCGCCGCTGGGTGTTCCGATCTCGGCCATACTCTTCGGCGGCCGACGCGCCTCGGTCGTGCCCCTCGTGCACGAAGCGTTCGACTGGAACCACGGTGTCTTCCTCGGCTCGATCATGGCCTCCGAGACGACCGCGGCAGCCGCCGGCGCCGTTGGCAACCTCCGGCGCGACCCCTTCGCGATGTTGCCGTTCTGCGGGTACAACATGGCCGACCACTGGAACCACTGGCTGTCGTTCGGCGAGCGGATGGACGCCGAGAAGCTCCCGAAGATCTTCTACGTCAATTGGTTCCGGAAGTCGGCCGATGGCCGCTGGCTCTGGCCGGGCTTCGGCGAGAACTCCCGTGTGCTGGAGTGGATATTCGAGCGCTGTGCCGACCGCGGGGCGGCCGTCGAGACCGCTATCGGCTACCTGCCCGCCAAAGGCGCCATCCCCACCGACGGACTCGGCATGCCCGACGGCGACATGGCCGAGCTGCTGAGCGTCGACATCGACGAGTGGCGGGCAGAAGTGCCCGACATCGAGAAGCACTTCGAGCGGTTCGGCGACCGGCTGCCGTCCGAGCTGACAAAGCAGCTCGATGCCCTGCGGGCACGGCTCGGCGACTAGCGGCCAACCAGCCGGCTCGGTGAGGGAGCCGCGGCCGAGAGCTCAGCTACCGCTCAGAGGCCTTTCGGCTTGATGGCCTGTCGTGCCGGTAGGCAGGATGGCGTGCCGCATGGACCAGTGGAATGCGGCTGCCAGCGCTGCTGTGACCGCGATGAGCACGTCGCCGTCGGCGAAGGGGAACGACACCACCACTGCAACGAGCGCAGCCACTACCCAGCACAGCTGCAGCTGGGTCTCGAACCGGGCAAAGCTGCGTCCGAGAGCGGCGGGCGGCACGTATCGCTGGCCGAGCGAGTCGAACGCAGGCTTGGCCCCTGTGCTTGCCATGCCCATGACGAAGGCAAGAATCGGCTGTGGCCACAAATGGCCCAGGAATGCCACGACGAGTGCGGTCACGGCCGTCAGCACGAGTGCGCCGAAGATGATCTGCTGCTCGGAGAGCCGGCGGCGGAACTTCGGCACTGACATCGACCCGACAAGACCGCCTACACCGCTCACTCCCAGGATCAAGCCGTACCACCAAGCGTGGGCATCCTCGTGCTTGAGCGCGAACGCCAAGAAGAACGTCAAGAAGCCGAAGAGCGCCCGCAACACGGTCATCGCCATGAGCGCAACGGTGACCTCCGGTGCCACCAAGGGCAGGCCGAGCCGCCGACGTTCGTGCTTGACGTCGAGCCGGTCCCGGCGCGACGACCTGCCGCGCCCCTTGCGGTCTGCCCGGTAGATGAGGCCGCCCGGGCCGCCCTGCAGCTCGAGCGGCCGGATGCCTTCGGGCACCAGCGGGCGGGGCTGGGGAGGGCCGTGCAGTGGGCGGCCTGCCTCGTCGAGCCCCAAGGATTTGACAGGAGCGAGCAGCGTGCTCGAGCGGGGCAGGCGAATGGCACCCAAGCCGCCGGCGATGAAGACAAAGCAAGTGAGGAGCAGGACCCATGGGGCGCCGATCTGCAGGATGAGGACCCCGAAGGGCGACGCCGCGAAGCCGGCCAAGGCCGCCAGCACAGCCAGCTTGGCGTTGGCCGTCGCCAGGTCGTCGCCATCTTCTGTCATCGAGGGGATGAGGGCCGCCTTGCCGACGAGGTAGAGCTTCGACAGCACGAGGATGCCAAAGGCCTCGGGGAACAGCAGCCAGACCCTGAGATCGTGAGCCATCAGCAGAGCCAACAGGGCGCTGCCGCCCGATGCGACGCCGATGCTGGCCCGCCTGGCGGCGGCGCCGCGGTCGAGCAGCGGGCTCAGCATCGGGGCCACGACTGCAAAGGGGGCGAGCGACAGCAGCAGATATCTGACGATGTTGCCTGACGACTCGTGTAGCGAGGCCGAGAAGAACAGCGAGCCTGCCAACGAGATGGTGACGAGCGTGGTCCCTGCCGAGAAGAGCGAGTGCACGAGAGCCAGGCGCCCGAAGGGCCGGCTCTGGTCGAACAGCGCTGATAGGGCGTCGCGCAGCTGGCGTGACATGCGGGTGGCGAGTTGCCTCGGTTGCAGGCGGCGCTCCACAAGGCCATGGTAGGGGCAGCCCGCGAGGACTACGCTGCGCGCCAGGTGAACGTCTAGGAGGTCAGAGTGTCAGTTCGGGCTTACGTGCTCATCCAGACCGAGGTCGGCAAAGCAGCTTCGGTGGCGACGAAGGTATCGGAGATTCCCGGCGTGACCATGGCAGACGACGTCACCGGACCTTACGACGTGATCGTGCAGGCGGAGGCCAACTCGGTGGACGACCTCGGCAAGATGGTAGTGAGCCGCGTCCAGCTGATCGAGGGCATCACGCGGACGCTCACTTGCCCGGTGGTGCGCCTCTAGGCCAGCTCAGGCTTGGCGGTAGCCCGCGTACCCGGTCTCCTCGAGCTCGGTCGCCAGCTCGGGCGGTCCGCTGCGAACTATGCGGCCAGCCGACAGCACGTGCACGACGTCGGGCGCCAGCTCGTCGAGGAGCCTGCGGTAGTGCGTGATTGCGACAACACCGAGAGGTGGGGCGCTCGCCAGCTTGACCTCTTCGATCCGCTTGGCGACTTGGCGGAGCGCATCTACGTCCAGGCCTGAGTCCAGCTCGTCGAGCACCGCGAAGCGTGGCTGGAGGAGGACGAGTTGGAGGGTTTCGTTGCGTTTCTTCTCGCCGCCGGACAGCTCGACGTTGAGGTGCCTGCTCACAAGGCCCGCAGCGATCCCGAGGCGGGCCGACTCGGCGACGATCTGCTCTTCGATCCCGTCCGACGGTTTGCCAGCCGCCACCAGCGCCTCCCGCACCACGTCCGCCAGCGCCACGCCGGGCACCTCCACGGGGTACTGCAAGGCCAGGTAGAGCCCAGCCTTGGCTCTTTCCCACGGCTCGAGGCCGACCAGTTCCACACCGTCTATCCGGATGCTGCCACCGGTGATCTCGGCTCCCGGTCGACCCATCAGAGCGTGGGCGAGTGTGGACTTCCCAGAGCCGTTCGGCCCCATGACAGCGTGTGTCTCTCCACTGGCCACACGCAGGTCGATGCCGGCGATGACCTCGCGGCCGCCCGCTCGCACCCGCAGGCCCTCGATCTCGAGCAGGCTCACGGCAATTCCACCCAGACCTCGCCGTCGACGACCTCGACGGGCAGTATGCGCACCGGCTTGGTGGCCGGCAGGCTGAGCGGCTCGCCGTCTATGAGCGAGAAGGTGCTGCCGTGCTTCAGGCACTCGAGCTCGCACTCGCTCGCGAATAGCTCGCCCTCGGACAACGGGTAGTCCTCGTGGCTGCAGTTGTCTACGACTGCTCGCAGTCCGCTGTCACAACTGGCCAGCGCCACGGCCACTTCGGATTCCGGCGGCTCGAAGCGCCGCACCGAGCCGGCCTCGACCTCGTCGGCCCGGCAGAGCCTCACCCGGCTCATCGTGCCGCCGCCAGCCGGCCGGCAATCGACTCGATCACCAGGTCGTGGACAGGCAGCGACACCCTCTCGAGAAGCTCCACGAAGAAGCCCACCAGTATCAGCCGCTCTGCCACGTCAGCAGGAACCCCCCGCGACTCCACATAGAAACGCTGCTCCTCGTCGATCGGCCCCACCGCCGACGCATGGGAGCACCGGACGTCGTTCTCCTGGATGTCGAGGTTGGGCACCGAGTCGGCGTGGGCGCCGTCGGAGAGCACGAGGTTCCTGTTGGTCTGGAACGCCGTTGCTCCACGGGCACCCTTGCGCATCCGGATGAGACCGGTGTACACCGATCTCGCCGTCCCGCCGACGGCGCCCTTGAACACGAGATCGCTCGTAGTGCGAGGCGCCGCGTGCTCCTGCAGGATGCGGAAGTCGTGCACTTGGTCCTCGGCACCGAAGTAGGCCGCCAGCAACTTAGCCGTGCCTCCTTGGCCAGTCAGCACGGACTTGGTGTCGGTGCGGGCGAGCTTGGCGCCAAGGCTCGCCTGGAAGCTCTGCAACGTGGCGTCTCGCCCGGCCGAGGCGAAAATACGCCCGAACTGCCAGGTCTGGCTGCCGAGCAGCTGGACGACCTCGTGGGTGAGCCGGGCACCTTCTGCAACTGACAGCTCGACTGTCGGGAACACGGCGGCAGGCTCGTCGCCCGAGACGAGCAGCTCCACGACCGTGGCGCCGGCGTTCTCCCCCAGGCGGACCAGGCTCCTCGGGAAGTAGGCGCCATAGCCGGGACCTTCGAGGACATGCAGTATCAGGACAGGAGCGCCCAGCTCGCAGCCGGCCGGCACGTGCAGCAGGGGCCCGCCGGGCGCACAGCTGTCCGCGAGAGCCCCGTAGGCGTCCTCTCCCTCGGCGGTGAAGTGGCTCGCCACCGAGCTGAGCAGCTCTGCGGCCAGGTCGTGGGCGGCGAAGTCGGCCAGCACGACGCCGGCCTTGGTCGCCTCGGCCGAGACCTCCACCGACTCGAGGACACCATTGCGTGTGACCACGAGACCCGAACGGGCCGGGTGGCGGTCGAGGAGGGCCACCGCGACTTCCGGCAGAGCCTGGGTTGCGGTGCCGCGTCGGGCCTGAGCCCTGTCGCCGGCTTCAGCCGGTGTGAACCGGCCGAGATCGAACTCGGTGATCCCGCTGTAGCGCCAGTGCTCGTCGGTCTCGGTCGGCAGGTCCATGGCCAGGAAACGCTCGACGGCGTCCAGCCGCCGTTGCTTCAGCCAGGCCGGACCGGCAAGCGCGCCAGCGTGGGCGGCCCCGAATCCGTCGATGCGATCTTTGGTGGTGCTCAGGGCGCGCGCTCCTATAGCCGATATCTACGTATGGGCGCCATGTTACCGGGGCAGCTGAGCGCTCAGTCCTGGACGCCCGGGGGGATCGGTCGGAGGTGGATCGGGCGCAGGTGGGCCGCCGGACGTACGTTTCGCGGCCGAATTGAGCGCGTCAGACGCCACACCTCGCGCGTGGGCACTCGGTTCACGGGCACCTGTGCCGGCCGGGCCTGGCAGCGCCGGCGCGACCGCGAAGGGACCGCTTAGACGCCGGGCCAGGCGGAGTGACCCCAAAGCGCCGCAGCCACCAGCCCTCGTCGCGGGCGTGGGCATGGAAGTGGTCGGGAATCTGGCGCATCACCCTGTCGATCTTGAAGCTCGCCCCTCCGAAACGCTCGGCGGCCACCCGCTCCAGCTCCCCCAACATGTGCACGACCGCTTCGGGCGGGGGGACCGGACCGTGCTGGCGCCATACGACCATCGGGACGTCGCACACCTCGCAGTCTGCGATCCAGCAGACGTCGTCGGAGTGGTGCCAGGTGGTCATGCGGGCCGCCTCGCATAGATCGCAGCCGGTCACGTGGTGAACCTACCCTGTCGATCGCTACGGTTCATGCGTGACCACCGCCGACACCACCCCGTCCGTCATCGAGATCGAGCACGACTCGCACGTCGCCACCCTGTGGCTCGACCGCCCCGAGAAGCGCAACGCCATGGGGATGCCCTTCTTCGACCAGCTCCCCAAGGTGATGGCCGGGCTCGGGCGCGACCGCAACGTCCGCGCCGTCGTCATAGCCGCCCGAGGACCGGCCTTCAGCGTCGGGCTCGACCTCACGGCGCTGGCCGGTGTGGCGGCCGACGGTGAGCATGGCGGGGGTCGCTCGCACGCAAGCATGGCTAGCGCCACGCATGCCAACGTCCTTCGCCTCCAAGAGTCAATCAGCTCGGTGGCCGAGTGCCCAAAGCCTGTTATTGCCGCCATCCACGGCTGGTGCATCGGCGGCGGCGTCGACCTCACTGCGGCTTGTGACATCCGCCTGGCGGCCGCCGACGCCAAGTTCTCGGTCCGGGAGACCCGCATGGCCATGGTGGCCGACTTGGGGAGCCTCCAGCGCCTGCCGCTGGTGATGCCCATGGGGTATGTAGCCGAGCTTGCCTACACGGGCAAGGACATCGACGCGGCTCGGGCCGAGCGGATCGGCTTCGTGAACGCCGTCTTCACCGACCAGGCCGCCACCGTCGCCGCCGCCCTGGAGATGGGCACCGAGATCGCAGCCAACTCACCGCTGGCTGTGCAGGGGACCAAGCAGGTGCTGTTCGAGGCACATAGGGATGCGGTGGCGGCGGGCCTGCGTTACATCGCGACCTGGAACGCAGGCCAGCTCCGCTCCGATGACCTCAACGAGGCGGTGACGGCGTTCTTCGAACGACGCGAGCCGAAGTTCACCGGCGACTGAACGCCCGCCACGCGCTGCGTCGGCGACTGAACGGCCGCCCGGCGCTGCTTCGGTCAGAGTTTGGGTCGGTATTCCCACCGTAACTCTGACAACTCCGCCCGCCCTGCCGGCGGGAGCCCGGCCTCGGCGCCCGGCATCGGCACCAGGGAGGCGAAGGTCTGGCTCAGCGACCCTTGCGCTTGAAGAAGCCCTTCTTCGCCTGCCCTGTCGCCCGGCGCTCCCGCGCTTCGGCCTCGGCGAGCGCAGCTGGAGCTGCCATGTCCACTACGGACTCGGCTGCCTCCAAGAGCGAGGCTATGTCGCCCGCCGGCTCGTCGGGCTCGTCCTCGACTCCCGGCTCGACCAGCCTCCCGTGCTGCCAGCCGGCGTCGGCCATGCGGCGGCTGTAACGGGGGCAGTCGTCCGGGCAGCGCCAAGGTGCTTCCGGAGCCAGGCCGAGCACGCAAAAGCGCGCTACCTCGCCCGAAGCGTAGGTCCGGGACTGGAAGTGCTTGCACTCTTCGCGCATGGGCATGCTGGCGGTGAACTCTCTTGGTCTGAGCGATGAACGAACGGCTGGGTCAGCCGACAGAGCCGTCCATCTGGAGCTCGATCAGCCTGCTCCACTCTACGGCGTACTCCATCGGCAGGGTTCTCGTCACCGGCTCGATGAAGCCGTTGACGATCATCCCCATCGCCTGGTTCTCGGACAGCCCGCGGCTCATCAGGTAGAAGAGCTGGTCGTCACCGACCTTGGACACCGTTGCCTCGTGGCCTATCTGGGCGTCGCGCTCGGAGACCTCGATATATGGCTTGGTCTCGGACACCGACGCCTCGTCGAGGATGAGGGCGTCGCAGCGCACGAACGACTTCGAGCGCGTGGCGCCCTCGTCGACATGTACCTTGCCCCTGTAGGTGGCGTTGCCTCCGTCCTTGGAGATCGACTTCGACACGATCGTCGAGGTGGTCTCGGGCGCACAGTGAAACATCTTGGCCCCTGTGTCCTGCTGCTGGCCCGCCCCGGCATAAGCGACGGACAGCACTTCGCCCGAGGCCTTCGGCCCCATCAGGTACACCGACGGGTACTTCATCGTGAGCCGGGAACCGATGTTGCCGTCGATCCACTCGACGTGGGCCTCGGCCTCGGCTCGGGCCCGCTTGGTGACGAGGTTGTAGACGTTCGTCGACCAGTTCTGGATCGTCGTGTAGGTGATGCGGCTACCGGGCAGGGCGACGAGCTCGACGACGGCTGAGTGCAGCGAGTCGGTCGAGTACACAGGTGCCGAGCAACCCTCGACGTAGTGGACCTGGGAGCCTTCGTCGGCGATGATGAGCGTCCGCTCGAACTGCCCCATGTTCTCGGCGTTGATGCGGAAGTAAGCCTGTAGCGGCATCTCGACCTTGACGCCCGGCGGCACGTAGATGAACGACCCGCCCGACCAGACAGCCGAGTTGAGGGCGGCAAACTTGTTGTCAGCCGGCGGGATGATCTTGCCGAACCACTTGCGCACGATGTCGGGGTACTCCCGCACAGCGGTATCCATGTCGCAGAAGAGCACGCCCTGGTCCTCGAGGTCGGCCCGGTTGCGGTGGTACACGACCTCAGATTCGTACTGGGCCGTGACGCCGGCGAGGTGCTTGCGCTCTGCCTCGGGGATGCCGAGCTTCTCCCAGGTGTTCTTGACTGCGTCCGGCAGCTGGTCCCAGTCGTTGACCTGCTTGTCCGTGGGCTTGATGTAGTAGAAGATGTCGTCGAAGTCCAGCTCGGGCATCTTGCTGGCGAACCAGGGCACCATGGGCTTGGAATAGAAACGCCTAAGCGACGACAACCGGAATTTCGTCATCCACTCCGGCTCGTGCTTCATCGCCGACATCTCGCGGACTATCTCCTCGGACAGCCCCTTGCGAGGTTTGAAGACGTAATCTTCTTCATCGCTCCAGCCCAGCTGGTAGCGCCCCAGATCCAGTTCCGTGGTAGCCATCAGACTTCAGCCCTCTCAGTGGCAGCTCGGCGTATTTCCACTACCTAGATAGTAACAACTCCACCGGGTCGCCGGACAGGTGGCGCGCTGTGGAATGCTCCCAATGTGACACGCGAGCCTGACGACCAACTCACACCACCTGCCGCCGAGCGCCGGCCCCACCAGATCGAAGCGCACGGTGACACCAGGACCGACGACTGGTACTGGATACGAGACCGCGACGACCCGGCCGTGCTCGAGCTGCTGAAGGCGGAGAACGCATACACCGAGCAGCGGACGGCTCATCTCGGGCCGCTGATCGAGCAGATCTACGACTCCATGCTCGCAAGGGTGCAGCTGACCGACGTGACCTACCCGACGCCAAAGGGCCCTTGGGCGTACTACACGCGTACGATCGAGGGCAAGGAGCACGGAGTGCTCTGCAGGCGGCCTGGAGACGCTCCGCTACCGAGCGCCGACCCCGACGAGCCTGACCCGAACGAGACAGTCATCCTTGACCAGAACGCCATGGCGGAGGGGCACGACTACTTCGAGATCGAGTCGAGCGCTTTCAGCGCCGACCAGCGCCTGGTCGCCTACGGAGTGGACTACAACGGCGGGCTTCGCCTGACCGTCAGGATGCGGGTCGTCGAGACCGGCCAGGACATGCCAGAGGTCATAGAGAACGCTCAGGACGTGGTGTTTGCGGGGAACGACACCCTCTTCTACACGCGTCCCGACAGCGCCATGCGTACGCACCAAGTCTGGCGGCACCTTCTCGGCACCGACCCGGCTTCGGACGTACTGGTCTGGGAGGAGCCGGACGAGAGCTACTTCCTAGGTGCCCACTCCACCAAGGACGGCAAGTTCGTCCTCTTGACGGCACAGAGCCGCGAGACGTCCGAGTGCCGGATGATCCCGGCCGACCAACCCGACTCCACGCCGCTGGTCGTCGAGCCTCGCCGCCAAGACGTCACCTACCAAGTCGAGCACCATCATGGCGAGCTGTACATCCTGTCCAACTGTGAGGACGAGAACTTCGCCGTCTACCGGGCACCCGCCGACAAGCCGGGCAGGGCCAACTGGCGCGTGATGATTGCCCACAGGGACGACATCCGCCTCGAGAGCCTGGACGTCCTGGACGGGTACGTGGTCGTCGAGGAGCGTGGCCACGCCACCACCGCGATCCGCTTGCTCCCCGTCTCCCCCGGTGCCCAGCCGGCGGCGCCGGGGTTGGGAAGCCCTGGGCAGGCCCGCGTGATCGAGGCGCCTCCGGCCGGCACGATCATGGCTGCCGGCAACCTCGACTTCGACACGTCCGAGCTTCGGTTCGCCACGACGAGCTTGATCATGCCAAGGACCCTCCACGGCTTGGATCTGGTGACGGGCGAGACGACAGAGCTGCACCGGCAGGCGGCTCCGGGATACGACCCCGCCAAGTACGCCACCGAGCGGCGGTGGGCGAAGTCGCCCGACGGCAGCGCTGTCCCCGTGACGCTGGCTTGGGCAGTGGACCGCCCGGCCGGCCCCGGGCCCGGCCTCGTGTACGGCTACGGGTCCTACGAAGCCAGCATGGACCCCACCTTCCGCCACGACAGGCCGATACACCCTTATCTCGACAGGGGCTTCGTGTACGCCGTCGCGCACGTGCGCGGCGGCGGAGAGATGGCGCGCAAGTGGTTCCTCGAGGGGCGGCGGGCGAACAAGCCGAACAGCTTCATGGACTTCGTCGCCGTTGCCCGATACCTCGTCGCCGAAGGCTTGACAACGGCGGGACAGCTGGCGGCTACGGGGCGCAGCGCCGGTGGCCTCCTCATGGGGGCCTCGGTAAACCTCGACCCGTCCGCTTTCGGTTGCGTCGTCGCCGAAGTCCCCTTCGTCGACTGCCTGACCACGATGCTCGACACGAGCCTGCCTCTCACGATCATCGAACGCGAGGACTGGGGCGACCCGCTCAACGACCCGGATGCCTACAAGGTCATCAAGGCCTACTCCCCCTACGACAACGTCAAACCTGTCGCCTACCCCCAGATGCTCGTCACCGCAGGGCTGAACGACCCGATGGTGAGCTACTTCGAGCCCACCAAGTGGGTCCAGAAGCTGCGCGGCGCGCACCCTGACAATCGCCTACGGGTATTCCTGCGGGTGGAGCTCGGCGCCGGTCACATGGGGCCGTCCGGCCGGTACCACCATTGGAAGGAACGCGCCTTCGTGATGGCGTTCGTGGCCGATGCGGTCGGTGCGGTCAGCCGGCTGACGTGACGAAGGCGATGGTGCTGCCGGGTATGTCGGCCGGCAGCGTGCAGGGAACGCCGTTGACAGTGATCTTCAGCTCGACGGGCGCCCCGATGTCGACCGCCACAGGTCCCTTCGCCTGGTAGGTCAGCGCTTGCTGAGGCTGGACCTCGTTCTGCCAGAGCAAGGTGCCCGAGCCGTAGCTGGGCTCGACTCCGAGCCAGCTCGGGAGCGTCCCGGTGTCGGCGAAGACCACCGTGTAAGAACCCTTTGGCACGAGGTATGACACGACACCGTCAGTGTTCGTCAACGGGCTGAGGACCGCCGGCCGCGTCGTCGTGGTGGCCAGCGAGGTTGACGTGGTCGTGGCGTGCGTCCCGGGTGGCTTGGTCGTGGTGGTCGGCGAGGTGGTCTTGGGCGACGGCCCACCCGCCAGGAGGATCGAAGCGACGATGATGAACGTCAAGGCGACGGCCGCAACGGCCGCGACGGTGACCCGGCGGACAGTCGCCTGGCGGCGCAGCTCGTCCTCGCTCACGACCTCGGTCGGGGGCTCGAGATCGGCATGGCGAGGGCGGACGCCACCGGAGCTGACCCAGCTGGCACTCCTACCCTCGTTCGGCGGCCCCTGATCGGGCACCGGCGCAGAGACCGACGGTCGCGACTCGGGGAAGGACCGCACGGGTCGTCCGGGAGCCTCGGCTGGTGGCTGCATTCTCGCCCTTGGCGGTTCGGCGGGCGCCGGCTGCCGGCCGGCGGCGCGGCCTTCGGCGTGGGCGCGCGGCGGGCGACCCGGTAGCGGCCTGACATGACCTCGGCCGGCATCGCCAGGTGGCAGGACGCGGACGCTCCCACCCGGGTCTCTGCTTCGGGGTGGCTCGGCTGGCTGGCCGAAGGGTTCGAGCGGCTTGCGGTCGGACCGAAGGACGGCGGCCCGCGCCAACACCACCACAACTATCACCACCACGACGATGAGCAATAGCCAGGCCATCAACGCCTGCCGGACGGATCCACGGGTGCAAATGCTGCGCTCGGCATCTGCCTATTCAAGCCTGGCGCGTGTGCAGGAGCACACCGGACGGCTCCGGCTGCACCTCGACGACGAGATTCTCTGTCGCCATGATCACCGGCAACTGGTCCCCGGCAAGCTCGGCTGCCTGCAAGCCGAAGCTGTCGAGTTGGTCGTCGTCATGGGTGGGGTCGTGATGGAAGAGTGCGAGGCACCGGGCGCCCGATTGCCGGGCGACCTCCACAGCGTAAGCGACCGTGCTGTGCCCCCAGGTCGACTTGGCGGCGAACTCCGCGTCGGTGTACTGGCCGTCGTGGATCAACAGGTCCGCCCCACTGCACAGATCCAGGGCGGCCTTGGACACGCACTTGAGGACCCTCCCGTCCTCGCAAGGGGCCTGATGATCGCTCAGGTAGGCGATTGCAACGCCTCCTACCTCCACTCTGTAGCCGAGCGTGCGGCCGACGTGTGGCACCTCGCGAGCCGTCACCAGGCTCGGCCCAACCTTCACCTGGGCACCGTCGGCGAGCTCGAAGAAGCCCACCTCCCCCGGCAACTCGTCCACCTCCACCGGAAAGTATGGTGGCCTCAGGAACCTGCCGAAGGCGGCGGCGAGCGAGTCGTCCTGTTGCGGGCCGTAGACGTCGAGACGGACGTCCGGCCGCAGCGCCGGGGTGAAGAACGGCAAGCCCTGCACGTGGTCGAAATGCAGGTGGGTGACGAATGCCGAGAGGTGCAGCTTGGCACGCCCGTGTATGGCGTGCCCTGCAGGCATCTCGTGCTCGTCGCGCGGTGCCACGCCGGGCGGTTGCGAAGCGCCGGGGAAGTAGCGCTCCAGCAAGGAGGCGCCGAGACGCCTGCTGCCTGTGCCGAGATCGAGGAGCACCGGCACCGAGCCGTCGGCCGGGTCGATCACGACGCATGCAGTCGAGCCGCCGTAGCGCGCCAGGGCGGGGTCGGAGCACGGGCAAGACCCCCTCACTCCATAAAAGCCCACGCTAGGCACCGCCACCCCCGTTGTTCGACTTAGGACCCTGCTACGTCAGGGCCTTGACGATACAGGCTCGCCGCGACGGGCAACGCTGAGTCTCTCGACAGCTCAAGTCAGACGTGAGAAAATGACAGTACAACTTGTCGTGTTGGCGGAGGCGGGAGGCCGAAATGTCCAAGTTCTCAACATCGCGGCCGGTCAAGCAGGCGGGCTTGCCGGTCGTCGCAACTGCGCTCATAGCGCTGCTACTGGCCCTGCTGGCGGCTGTTCAGGTCGGCACTTCCACAGCTGCATCAGCCGCTGCTCGCCCTGGTCTTGAAGTGCGCCAGGGTGAGGCCGCCCGGTCTGGGCTACCGGATCTGGCCGGCATATCGACCACCGCGGCGATCGCCAGCCTCGACCTCGACGGAGCGACCGTCAAGACGTCCAACGGCGTGTCCTGGAGCCTGACCGTCGACGCCAGCAGCACTGGCGCCGTAGAACTTGTGCTGGAGCGCCTCGACACCAAGGGCGGCACCGGCGACGAGATCTACTCCTGGGACCTCGGGACAGCTACTGTCGGCGACCTCAAGTTCTCGACCAGCACAGGCGTCGGCACAGTCAACACCGGCACCAAGGCAGTCCCACTGGCGACTGTTGACGTCACCTTCAAGGCGACTGCCCACAAAGCCGACGTGTGCAGCTCCGGCAGCGAGACGAGCTACACCGGGACCCTGAGCGGCGAGGCCGAACTCGTCACCGGCCTGACCGGCGGCGGCACGGTAGGCGGCAAGTCCCTCAAGTTCACGGTCAGCAACGCAGGATCCAAGCCCACGGTGACCGTCGACAAGGACTGCTCGCTTGCCCTCGACTGCCCGGCCACGACGGACGTGACGTTCTCTGCGGTGCCGTCTGGGACGTCGCCCTTGTTTCTCGAAGGCGCCTCCGGACCGCTCAACGGTAAGGTCTACGACTTGGTGACCATCTCGAGCAGCGCCAAGCTCGCCAAGCCGGCCGGGGCGACCCGGCTCGCCCTGGCTTACCTCGAGGCCGCCCCGGCCAAGTGGGACAAGTCGACGTCCACGCTCAGCGTCGCGGCCTCCACCTCTGGTCTGATCACGGGATCGGCGACGCTCTCGGGATCCCAGGAGTTCAGCTTCTCTCTGCCGTGCACGACAGGCGGAAAGAAGTCCAGTGTCACCGAGACCGCCTACGCCGCCAACCTTTCCAGCCCGGCCGGCCACGCCCTCGCTGCCCACTTCGACCTGCTTGGCAAGGTCGCCTTTCCCACCACCTTGAAGAACACAGCCTCCTCCCCCGTCTCGATAGTCACCCTCGCCCCCAAGTGACCGACAGGGCGTTGCGGCGCTGCCAGGTCGAGGCAAACGGGATCTCCTTCTCCTACCTGGAAGCCGGTCCCGCCGCCGGTGAGCTGGCGCTGTGCGCCCATGGGTTCCCTGACTCGGCTTGGACGTGGCGGTACCTGTTGCCTGCCTTGGCTGACGCCGGGTTCCATGCCGTAGCACCGTTCATGCGCGGCTACGGCCCGTCGTCGCTGGCGCCCGACAACCGCTACCCGCTCGGAGCACTCGTCGCCGACCTCGTCTCCCTCCACGAGGTCCTCGGGGGTGATGGCGACTCGGTCCTGATCGGCCACGACTGGGGAGCCGTCGCGGCTTACGGGGCGGCATCGTTCGCACCCGAGCGCTTCCGGCGGGTCGTGACCGGAGCCGTCCCGCCACCGCTGGTGTTCATGCAGGCAATGTTCACGTACCGGCAGTTGAAACGCAGCTGGTACATCTTCTTCTTCCAGACGCCGCTGGCAGATGGAGCTGTCGCGGCCGACCATCTAGCTCTTGTGGACGGGCTCTGGGCGGACTGGTCGCCCGGCTACGACTGCGCTGAGGACCTTGCCCACGTCAAGGAGTCGCTCGCCGACCCGGCCCGAGTCGCAGCTGCACTGTCCTACTACCGGTCTATGTTCGACCCGTCTCAGGAGATCCCCGGCCTGGAGGCCCAGCAGGCGTCACCGATGACGCCGGCGCCGCAACCGACGCTGTACTACCACGGGACCGCCGACGGGTGCCTCGGAGCTGAGGCCATCACGCCGGAGATCCTGGGTTACCTCGGACCAGGTTCCGAGCTCTTGATGGTCGAGGGCGCCGGCCACTTCGCCCACCTCGAGCGACCCGACGTGGTCAACCCGCGGATAGTCGACTGGGTGACGGCCGGCCGCTGAGGTCGTCCCGCTTGCCTCCAGGTCACCGCGGCGCCTAGAACGGCGCCCAGAACCAAGGTCGGCCGTTCCACGCGCCTAGTTGGCCGCCACAGAAACGTACGTCCGGCGGCCCACCTCGCCCGCGCCGGCGACCGGCCGCCCTCTACCCAGGCCAGGCATCCTCGTAGGGACGGCGCCGCGCCGGTAGAGATGCCCGCTTCCAGACAAGGAGCTTGCGGCGGAAGTAGCAGACCTCTTCGCCGCGCTGGTTGAAGGCCTTCGTCTCGACGGTCACGACGCCCCGGTCCGGCTTGGACTTCGACTCGACGACGTCGAGCACTCTCGTCTCGGCATAGATCGTGTCGCCGTGAAACGTCGGGCTCTTGTGTTGCAGCGTCTCGACTTCGAGGTTGGCGATGCACGAGCCGGACACGTCGGGAACGCTCATACCCAGCACGAGGGAGTACACCAGGTTGCCGACCACGACGTTGCGCCCGTGCGGGGCGTCGTTCTCGGCGTACCACTCGTCCAAGTGCAGCGGGTGGTGGTTCATGGTCACAAGGCAGAAGAGGTGGTCGTCGGACTCGGTGACCGTCTTGCCCGGCCAGTGCCGGAACACGTCGCCTGGGACGAAGTCCTCAAGAGCCCGGCCGAAGGGGCGCTCGTGGACCGTCACGAGACGCGCTCGCGCGTGGAGAAGGAGAGCACCCAGTCGGGGCGCGTCTCACCGTCGATCGTCAGCCTCCAAGTGAAACGCCGCCCCGCCTCCAACGGCAGCGGCGCAAAGTTCACGGCCGCCGAGAAGTCGATCGGGCTGCCCTCGGGGATGTTGGTGGGACGCTCCACATTGATGTCAGCCTGGACCTCCATCGGGTGACGCCCGTTCGGCGTCTCGATGATCACCGGTTGGCCGTCCTCGTCGACGAGATACAGCTCCCAGTGGTGGGACCCGGCCTCGGTCCAGTCGACGTCGAACTTGAGGGCGATGGCCGACGGCATGGCATCAGGACCGCACACGCTCCAGCCGCCGCCGAGTATGTAGAGCTTCCCGTCCGCACACTGGGCGGAGTCGCACAACATCATGGTCACTCGCATCGCCGCCACCGTAGCCGGGCGAGCCGCGTCGCTTCGACGGCTGCCTCGGCCGCCCCGCAGGGCCACAGCCCGCAACGGGCAGGTCGCGCGGTATGGCGACCCCTGCCGGCGCCGAGCGGGTAGCCCCCGGCGCCCAACTACCCTCAGGGCATGCCGCCCAACGCCGGGCCAGCGCCCGGCCTCCCCAGCTCCAAAGCTGCCCTCCAAGCCGCCAGGGCGTTGGTCGACCGAGCAGCCGAACAGCTCGCTCGAGCGAGCAGCAACGGGAGGGACCTCGACGACCACCAGGTCCTGGCTTACGACTTGGCCCACGCAACGGCTGGCGTGCACACCGCCGAAGCCGCATTGCGCTATGGCGAGCACGGGACCACAGAGGCCATGCTCGCCACCGCTTTCGCAGGCGATGTCGTGGCCGATCTCGTGAGCCGCACAGCGGGTAGGGAGACAACCTGGGGGACCGAGCCGGGCTGGCACGCCGGCCTCTCGCCGTGGCTGGAGGCAGCTCGGGCGCCAGGTCTTCTCGCCAGCCTCGCCGAGACGCCAGGCGACTCACACCTCGACCCGGACTTCGAGCTGGTGCGCGACAGCTTCCGGCGCTTTGCAACCGAGCAGATCGCCCCAAGCGCCGAGCACATACACCGTGCAAATGCGGACATACCCGAAGACATCGTCGACGGCCTGGCGGCGATGGGCGGCTTCGGCCTGTCCGTGCCGGAAGAGTACGGGGGGTACGCAACCGGAGGCGAGCACGACTATCTCGGCATGGTCGTGGCCACCGAGGAGCTTTCGCGCGCCTCGCTCGGCGCCGGCGGATCCCTCGTGACCCGTCCGGAGATCCTGGCGCGCGCGATCGTCAACGGAGGCACCGAAGAGCAACGGCGACACCTCCTCCCCAAGATCGCAACGGGCGAGCTGATGGTGGCTGTTGCAGTGACAGAACCCGATTTCGGCTCCGACGTCGCGGGCCTGGCGGTAACCGCCACCCCGGCCGAAGGAGGCGGTTGGCTCGTGAACGGCGTCAAGACTTGGTGCACCTTCGCGGCCAGGGCGGACATCCTAATGCTGCTCGCCAGGACGGACAAAGACCGCTCCAAGGCGCACCGCGGCCTGTCGCTGTTCGTCGTCGAAAAGCCGCGGGGCGAAGCACACGGCTTCGTCTTCGAGCAGCCGGTCAGTGGCGACGACGAGCGCCCGCAGGGCCTCCCGTCTGGGCGGCTCGAAGGCAGGCCGATCGACACGATCGGCTACCGGGGCATGCACTCCTACGAGCTCGCCTTCGAGAACTGGTGGGTACCCGAGGCGAACCAGATCGGTGGGCCGGCCGGCTTGGGACGGGGTTTCTACCTTCAGATGGCGGGGTTCGAGAACGGCCGCCTGCAGACAGCAGCCAGGGCGATCGGCGTGATGCAGGCCGCCTACGAGGCGGGGCTCGCCTACGCCAGGGCGCGCAGCGTCTTCGGCCAACCCGTCATCGAGTACCAGCTGACCCGCGCCAAGCTCGGGCGGATGGCGGCTATGACACAGGCCAGCCGCCAGTTCGCTTACGAGGTGGCAGGAATGATGGCTCGGGGCGAGGGCTCCATGGAAGCCTCAATGGTGAAGGCGTATGTGTGCCGGGCAGCCGAGTGGGTGAGCCGGGAAGCGCTCCAGATTCACGGCGGCATGGGCTACGCCGAAGAGTTCGCCGTCAGCCGCTTGTTCGTCGACGCCCGCGTCCTGTCGATCTTCGAGGGAGCCGACGAGACGCTCTGTCTCAAAGTGATCGCCCGCCGTCTCGTCCAGCAGGCGTCGAGCGGGGACGCCCCGACCGGTCAAGACAAAGGATGAAAGTACTCATCCCGCTTCCCGATGCTGACTTCGACACGACTGAGGTCGCCGTGCCCTGGCACTACCTGACCCAGGACGGCCACGAGGTCGTGTTCGCCACCGAAGGCGGTGGCGCCTCCCCCGCCACCGACCCCCGCCTGCTGAGCGGCGTCCTCTTCGGCCGGCTCGGCGCGCGGCCGGAGCCGCTCCGTATGCACAGGCAGATGGCGGCATCCGCCGAATACGCCGCACCGGCAGCCTGGGCAGACTTGGACGTCGCGGCCTTCGACGGCCTTATCCTGGCCGGCGGCCACGCACCGGGCATGCGGCAGTATCTCGGCAGCTCCCTGCTCCGTGACAAGGTTGCAGAGTTCTGGCGCCTCGACCGCCCCGTCGGTGCCATCTGCCATGGTGTGCTGGTACTGGCCAGGACGATCGACCCGAGCACGGGGAGCAGCGTGATCGCCAAGCGCTTCACGACGTGCCTCCCCAAGCACATGGAGCGCAGCGCCTACGCACTGACGGCCTGGAAGCTCGGTCGTTACTACCGGACGTACCCGTCGTATGTCGAGGACGAGGTAAGGAGTGTGCTCGACGACCAGCGGAGGTTCGTTCGTGGTCCGCGCACGATCAGCCGGCGAGGCACCGACGTCGATGACCGGCCGGCGTTCGTCCTACGGGACGGCAACTACCTCTCGGCCCGCTGGCCAGGGGACGCGTACTTGTTCGCCAGGTCGTTTCTTCGGGTCTTGGCCGGGTCCTGATGCCGCCCACGGGCTCGTGCCGCCGCCGCCCGGTTGCGGCTCGGTTCACAAGCGACAAGCTTTCTTACTCGGCGTATAGATAGCCGCTTTCTCCCGGCTAAGCTACGCGGCCAGCAGCATCGGGGGGGATGACGTGGTGAGCAGGGTTACTCGTGAGCTGGGCTGGTGGATGGCTTCGGACGGCAAGTGGTACCCGCCCGAGCTACATCCCGACGCCACGGCGGAACCGACACCGTCGGCCGAGCGCGGCGGCCTCCACCTGGTCGCACCTCTCGAGGAGGAGCCTCCGGACGACGAGCTGACCGTCGCCGCCGATGACGAGACGGCGGACTTCGACGAGCACTTTGGCGAGCACGCCATGGTTCCGGACCACTCGCTGGCCGCGGACCTGGTGGAAGACGACGACGGGGAGCCGCCACACCCCGGCTGGTGGATCGCCACCGACGGCCACTGGTACCCGCCCGAGCTACATCCGGACGCCCAATTGAGCGACGACGCCGCCTCACGGGGCGACGACGCAGCCGACGACAGCCTCGGCGAGTTCGGGGAGGAGTTGCAGACGGGCGAGGCGGCGCCTGGCCCGGTCGGGACAGACCCAGACCCTGGGGAGTTGCCGGTCTTCTTCGCCGCAGAACCGCTCATAGCCACGGCTCACGAGCCCGCGCTGGGCACGGTCCCTCAGCCTGGCGAGAGCGAGCCGGTGGATTACTTCGGCGCTCCACCCGACTACCCCGCAGAGGAGCCCGCAGGGGAAGGGCTCACCGCTACGACAGCCGCCGGCTATGCCGAGCCTGAGCCACGGCCACCGCGGTCGAGCGGCTGGGACGAGTTCCAAGGCGCGGACGAGGGCGCCAGCCAGGTCCACGACGAGACTTTGCCGGGCGGTCCCTTCGGAGTCGACCCGATGTTCGGGGGACCGTGGCAGGGCCCGGAGATCAGGATGGGATTCCGGCGGCTCATCTCGGCTGGCCCGATCCCGGTCAAGCCAGTCGACGGCAGGAAGGGCCTACGCCGGTTCCTTCGTGACTGACCCTCCGGCACGGGACGCTGTGCCGGTCCCTAGCCCTCCGAACGCTTGAGGCCCGCCCTCTCGCCTCGGGACACGAACTTGTCGGCCATCTTGCGGCTTGCCTCGTCGATCATCTCCTCCCCGAACATGACAGCGCCCTTCCGCTCGCCCTCGGTGGCTTCCTTGTAGGCGTCCAGGATCGCCCAGGCCCTGTCGAACTGCTCCTGTGTCGGTGAGAAGATCTCGTTGAGGATGGCGACCTGGTCGGGGTGCAGCGCCCACTTGCCGTCGTAGCCGAGCGTCCTCGTTCGCCGGCAGTAGTCCCGGAACGAGTCCGGCTCGCGTACCCGGAGAAAGGGTCCGTCGATCACCTGCAGCCCGTTCGCCCTGCCTGCCATCAGTATCTTCGAGAAGACGTAGTGGAAGTGGTCGCCCGGGTACTCGGGAATCTGCACCCCACCTGTCAAGACCGGCATTTCCATCGAAGCGGCGAAGTCGGCAGGACCGAAGATGATGGTTTCGAGACGCCGCGAAGCCGCACAAATCTCTTCGACGTTGATGAGGCCGCGAGTCGTCTCGATCTGAGCCTCGATGCCGATGTGGTTCTCCGGCAGCCCGGCGTTCTTCTCGATCTGGGTGAGCAGAAGATCGAGTGCCACCACTTCGGAGGCGGACTCCACCTTGGGCAGCATGATCTCGTCGAGCCGCTCACCTGCTCCGGTCACCACGTCGATGACGTCGCCATAGGTCCACTGGGTGTCCCAGGCATTGACGCGGACACAGATGACGCGGTCGTCCCAGGCCAGCTCGCGGATCGCCTTGGCCACGAGTGCTCGCGCGCTGTGTTTCTCGAGCGGGGCGACGGAGTCCTCGAGGTCGAGGAAGGTCATGTCCGCCGGCACAGATGGCGCCTTTTGCAGGAACCGCTCGCTCGAGCCGGGTACCGACAGGCACGAACGCCGCGGCATCGCGCGGGTGCGGGCGGACATCGGCCGGGCCTCGGCCCTTTCTCGCCCTCAGCCGAGCCGGGAGCGGAGGAACTCGACGGTGCGGTCAAAGGCGAGGCTCGACGCCGCCTCGTCGTAGACCTCGGGGCGGGTGTCGTTGAAAAAGGCATGATCGGTGCCCGGGTAGATGTGCACCGTCACGTCACTGTTCCCGCCGCTCCTGACGTCCGCCTCGAGCCGCCGGGCGACCTCGGGGCTCGCCCAATCGTCCTTCTCGGCGTAGTGACCGAGAAGAGCGCCAGAGATCTTCGAGTAGTCGGGAGCCGCCGCTTCCCAGGGAAGGGCCCCGTAGAAGGGCACGACCGCCCTCACCTTGTCGGGGCGCTCGGCGGCCAAAAGAAGGGCCAGGCCCCCACCCATGCAGAAGCCGACGACGCCGACGCCCTTGGCCGAGGCCGACGCCCGCGCCGCCACGGCGTCGACTGCGCCGCTCATGTCCCTGGCGGCGCGCCCGAGCTCCATCGCCATCATCTTCTTGCCGGCCTCGTCGGGCTCGGCCGTCTTCTCGCCGTGGTACAGGTCCGGGGCCAGGGCCGCGAAGCCGGCACGGGCAAAGCGGTCACAGACATCTTTGATGTGGTCGACGAGCCCCCACCACTCCTGGATCACGACCACGCCGGGCCCGTTGGGGCCGGGACCGCCTGGCTCGGGCATGGCGAGATAGCCCTCGCCGGTGGCGCCGTTGCTCGGGAACTCGATCATCTCGCTCATCGCGCGGAGGCTACCGCGGCCGCTCGAGGGCAGCGGCGGCCCGCATCGAGGCTGCGAGGAGCCCCGCAGAGCGGCCAGCGCTCAGTGCCAGCGCGCAAGGAGCTCGGAGGCGGGCGGGCAGCTCGTCCTGGACATCACGGCGGCGGGGTCGCCTTCGCCGGCTTCGCCGATCCCGAGCTGGAACTCGTCGGGGGAGAGCACCTCCGCCGTCCCCGCCGCCGTGGCGGCACTGGCCGCCGCCGCCACGAGGGAGGCGCTGAGGGCGCGGCCGGCCCCCACGACGATCCAGCAGGGCGCCCCCGATCGCACCGCCTCGTGGGCAAGGGCGGCTGCGGACGGGCTGACGAGGACCGCCGAGGGGCCGGCGGCGAGGGCCTCGACCACCACGGCGGCCCCGGCGGCGGCCGCCTCGGCCTCGGGTGGGCCGAACCCGGCCACGTCGGAGGCGCCCGCGGCCAAAAGCGAGATGGGGAAGCGCTGCTCCGAGGGATCGGCGAGCACTCTTATGCTCAGGCCTCTGCCGAGCTCGAGGGCGTCGCGCAAAAGGTCGACCGGCGGTGCCGTCGCCACGCCGGAGCCGGGCTGAAGGCGGCGGTCCATCGCGGCCGCCAACAGGCCGGGCACCGGATCGGCGCAGAGCTCGGCGACAAGGCGCCGTGAAGCGGCCAAGGCGTCGTCGGCCACCACCAGGTGGGCGCTCACCCACCAAAGCGGCCCGCACTCGGGGTGGTGCTCGATGAGGCGCCTGCACGCCGTCACGAGGGCGGACGGCTCGATGGTGGCGAGCTCTGCCAGGGTCCAGGCCGCCTCGATCGCGATTGTCGGCCCGGACTCGCCCTGCACCCGGGCGATGTACCTGAGCCGTTCGATCGGGTGCATCCCTGCCGTTCTACGGCCCCCCGCGGCCCTTCCGAACGTCGCGCACAAGAGGCCGGCGCGGCTGAGCCGGGCGCCCCAGGCTCAGGAGACGACTCCGCCCTTCGTCATGGCGAGCACGTCGAGCGCCTTGTCCACCTCCTCCTCGCCGAGGAGACCGAGCTCGAGCACGACAGTGCGGAGGTCCTTTCCCTCGGCCATCGCCTGCTTCACTACCTTGGCGGCCGCCTCGTAGCCGATGTAGGGGTTGAGCGCCGTCACGATCGAGGGCGACGAGAGCGCATAGCTCCTGCACCGCTCGACGTCGGCCTCGATTCCTGCCACGCACCTGTCGGCGAGCGCACGCGAGACGGAGGCGAGCAGCCGGATCGACTCGAGCAGGTTGCGGGCGATCACGGGCAGCATCACGTTCAGCTCGAAATTCCCTGCCGAACCCCCGAAGGCGACTGCTGCGTCGTTGCCGATCACCTGCGCCACGACCTGGCAGACGGCCTCGGGCACGACCGGGTTCACCTTCCCCGGCATGATCGACGAGCCCGGCTGGAGGTCCGGCAGGTGGATCTCGCCGAGGCCGCAGCGCGGCCCCGACGACATCCACCGCAGGTCGTTGGCGACCTTGTAGAGCGAGACGGCGATCGTGCGGCACACTCCGGAAGCCTCGACGAGGCCGTCGCGGGCGCCCTGTGCCTCGAAGTGGTCCCGCGCCTCTCGGAGAGGTAGCCCCGTCTCGCCCGCCAGGCGCGCGATGACGGCGGGAGCGAACCCCGGCGGCGCGTTCAGCCCCGTCCCGACCGCCGTCCCCCCAAGGGGCAGCTCGGCGACGCGGGGCAGGGCGCTCTCGAGTCGCTCGACGCCGTGCTCGACGGCGGCGGCGTGGCCGCCGAGCTCCTGTCCGAGGGTGACCGGGGTGGCGTCCATGAGATGGGTTCGTCCCGACTTCACGACTCCGGCGAGCTCGCCGGCCTTGGACGACAGCTCCGCGGCGAGATGCGAGAGGGCGGGGACCAGGTCCGTCACGATCGAGAGGGCGGCGGCGAGATGCATCGCCGAGGGGAAGACGTCGTTCGAGGACTGCGAGGCGTTGGGCTCGTCGTTCGGCCGGACCTCGCGGCCGAGGCGCTCCGAGGCGAGGTGGGCGAGCACCTCGTTCATGTTCATGTTGGTCGAGGTGCCCGAGCCCGTCTGGTAGACGTCGATCGGGAACTGGTCGTGGTGGAGTCCCTCTGCGACCTCGGCGGCGGCGGCGACGACGGCCTCGGCGACGTCCGGTCCGATGACGCCGAGCTCGGCGTTGACGGCGGCGGCGGCCTTTTTTATGAGCGCCAGGGCGGTGATGAGGGACGGCTCGACCCGGAGCCCCGAGATCGGGAAATTCTCGACCGCCCGCTGCGTCTGTGCCCCCCACCGGGCGCCGGAGGGCACCCGTACCTCTCCCATGGAGTCATGCTCGATGCGAAAGCCCCCCTCTTCTGCCTCCCTCCCCTCCCGGCGGTCCTGGGCCACGTGAGCCAAGGTAGCGTCCGAGCACCGCCGCGACGGCGTAACGGTCCTACGGGCGAACGACGCAGGCCACGGCCATGTTGCTCCAGCCCCCGGCGGCGGCGGTTGTTGCGCCCCCAGGGGTCGTTGGCTAGGTTGAGGGCCCGTTGTGACACCTGAGGAGGTACGCGGCGACGCCGCGCGCACGTCCGGGCCGACCCGCTCGTGGCGACGCCACAACCGGTGTCGTGGTCTCCTCGCCACGGTCCTCGCGACCGCCGTCGTGCTCGGCGGGGTTCTTGTACCCACCCTCGGCCAGTCCCAAGCCGGTGCCTCCTCCATCGCCGGCCTTCGGGCCAGAGCCGTAGTCGTCTCGGGCGAGCTCACCGCCGAGTACACCCGCCTCGACGTGCTCGACGAGGAGTACGACAACGCCCGCATCAAAGTCGCCGACCTCGACCGCCGGGTCGCCGACCTCGAGCGGGCGATCGCGGGGGCAAAGAGGGCACTTTTGGCCGACGAGGCGCACCTGCGAAGTGACGCCATCGAGGCGTACGTGACGGACGGGACGAGCGGCGGGCTCGCCCTCCTCGAGAACGGGTCGACGTCGCAGGTCCCCGAGCAGCAGACCTACCTCCAGGCCGCCTCGGGGAACATCTCGGATGCCGCAGCCGCCGTGCAGTGGACCGGCCATCTGCTGAAGGTCCGCCAGGGCCGCCTGCAGGAGGCCGAGCTCTCGGCGCGGGCGGCCGTGAGGCTGATCGGCCAAGACCGGCGGGCGGCCTCGGCGACTGCCACCTCTCTTCAGGCGACCCTCGCGTCGGTGAAGGGACAGCTCGCCGAGGCCGTCGCTTCGCTGCAGCGCCGCCAGGCCGCCGCCCGAGCCGCGGCAGCAGCCGC